>NZ_JBNHGI010000003.1:0-322375 GCF_059091125.1 Arthrobacter sp. Y3223151
GTGAAGATGTGGACTCTCGACAAGCCCCACCTCACCCGGAGGTCTTCTTCATGTCACCCAGCCACGCCGCGCGTCCCTAACGTCCGTGGGCAATACAGCTAGTCCTTGGCTTCCCGCGCGGCCTTGATCAGCGCATGCATCGAGGCGTTCAGCTCACGCAACTGCTCCCGTTCAAGCCCCAAACGCGCCAGCATGGTTCCGGGCACGGCCAGTGCCTCCTCCCGCAGCGCCTGGCCCGCATCGGTCAGCCCCACGGCCAGCGCCCGCTCGTTGCCTTCCACCCGCTCCCGGGTCACCAGCCCGGCCTGCTCCAGCCGTTTAAGCATGGGGGACAGGGTGGCGGGTTCCTGCTGCAGCGCCTCGGACAGGTCCTTAACCATCCGCGGGCTCTGCTCCCAGAGGGCGAGCATCATCAGGTATTGCGGATGCGTGAGGCCCAGCTTCTCCAGCACCGGCTTGTAGGAGGCCACCACACTGCGCGACGCCACGGACAGCGCGAAGCACAACTGGTGCTCCAGCAGCAGGTCGTCCGTCGTCCCCACTGAGGCTGTCACGGCCATCACCATCCATCAGTTCGTACGCTAATTGTTCGTGCCCTATTATGGGGTTGAATGCCCACCAGAGTCCACCGGGCACCGGAAGAAGGATCACGCCCATGACCGAGAAGAAGTCCCGCGTCAACGCGTTCATGCGGGCGACCGGCAAGTTCCGCATCGTCTTCGGCCCGGCCCAGAAAAGCGGCGTCGACCATCCCATGACCGAGGAGAACAAGGCGCTGCTCAAGCAGCGCGAGGCCGAAGCATCGCAGTGGGAAACGGTCACCCGGGCGGACGGCAGCACTTACATCGTGCCGAAGAAGCCGGCCTAGCCCCGCTCTGTCCTTCCGTACCGCTCCTCGTTAAACTGATGCCACGGATTCTTCTGAGCAAGAAGGTGATTCAGATGGCTGGAAATGGGCGTTTCATGGACCGCTTTATGCGCGCCACGGAAAAGGCGGCGAAGGTCTGGGGCCCTGCCGATCGGATCGAGGCTGACTCCCCCGTGGTGCACAGGCACGACGCAGCGGAGAAGGCGTCCGAGGAACAACTGGCCGAGATCGAAGTGGAGCGCGGACCCGGCCACGCCTATGCCTACCGCCGGCCGCGCAAGTCCTGATCCCCGCCCCGATTTCAGGTCCGTCCGAGCTGGCTCAGCCACCGGACGAAGGGGCCGTCGGCTGACTGCCGACTGCCCGATTCCGCCCGTACTGCCTCAGCGGCCGGTGCCGCCGTAGACCGTGGCTTCCTCGTCGGTATCCAGGTCGAATGCCGCGTGGACGGCGCGGACCGCGGTGTCCAGCAGATCGGCGTGCGTGACAATCGAGATGCGGATCTCGGAGGTGGAGATCATGTCCACGTTCACGCCGGCCTTATGCAGGGCTTCGAAGAACTTGTAGGAGACGCCGGGGTTGGAGCGCATGCCCGCCCCGATCAGCGAGAGCTTGCCGACGTTTTCGTTGTAGAGGATGCCCTCGAAGCCCACCACGTCCTGAGCCGCGTTGAGTGCCTCCAGGGCTTCCTTGCCCTCCACCATGGGCAGCGTGAAGGAGATGTCCGTCTTGCCGGTCCCGCGGGTGGAGATGTTCTGCACGATCATGTCGATGTTCGAGTGCGCGCCGGCGACGATGCCGAAGATCTCCGCGGCCTTGCCGGGGATGTCGGGCACGCCCAGGATGGTGACCTTGGCTTCGGAGCGGTCGTGGGCAACGCCGGAGATGATGGGCTGTTCCAAGGGTTCTCCCTCTTGAATCTTGATCTTGTCGTCGGGGTTGGGCAGTACCCAGGTTCCCTCGTTCGTGCTGAAGGACGAGCGCACGTGCAGCTTCACGCCGAAGCGGCGGGCGTACTCGACGCAGCGCAGGTGCAGGATCTTGGAGCCGGAGGCCGCCATTTCCAGCATCTCCTCGCTGGAGATGGTGTCGATCTTACGGGCGCTGTGCACCACCCGCGGATCGGCGGTGTAAATGCCGTCCACGTCCGTGTAGATTTCGCAGACGTCGGCGCCCAGGGCCGCCGCCAGCGCCACCGCGGTCGTGTCGGAACCGCCGCGGCCCAGCGTGGTGATGTCGTTGCTTTCCCGGCTGATGCCCTGGAAGCCGGCGACGATGGCAATCTCGCCCTTTTCGATGGTAGTCATCACCCGGTGCGGGGAGACGTCGATAATCCGTGCCCTGCCGTGGATGGCGTCGGTGACCATGCCGGCCTGGCTGCCGGTGAAGGACTGGGCCCTGGAGCCGAATTCCTGGATGGCCATGGCCAGCAGCGACATCGAGATGCGTTCGCCGGCGGACAACAGCATGTCCATTTCGCGGGCGCTGCTGCTGCTGGAGGAGACCTGGTTGGCCAGATCCAGCAGTTCGTCGGTGGTGTCTCCCATGGCGGACACGACGACGACAACCTGGTTGCCGGCGGCCTGGGTATCGACCACGCGTTGTGCCACGCGTTTGATCCCCTCCGCGTCCGATACTGAGGAACCGCCAAACTTCTGCACTATCAGGCTCATGTGTTCTCTAAACAACTCCTGGGTTGGGGCCCGGACCGCGGCCGCCAGGGCGCGCCGCCGGGCTCATGGATTTGCTGCCGCGCATCCCGGCTGCGGACACGGCGCGGCAAGGGCAATTCTAGCGCCGCCAAGGGTAGGGCGGAGAATGCGGCCGGCCAGTATGACCGGCCAGGGTAATAACGACGCCGGTGCCCGGCCACGCGCGCGACTCCACCGACTGATGCGGGGCTGGTCCGCCCACTGACGCCTGGCTGGGGCCGCCGGGGTTGCTACGTGAGCATGCGGCGGCCTTCGAAGGCGCGGCCCAGCGTGACCTCGTCCGCGTATTCGAGGTCGCCTCCGACCGGCAGGCCGGACGCCAGCCGGCTGACGGGGATGCCGATGGTCTTGAGCATCCGGCCCAGGTAGGTCGCCGTCGCCTCGCCTTCGAGGTTCGGGTCGGTGGCGATGATGATTTCCTCGATCTGTCCGTCCGAGAGTCGGCCGAGCAGCTCGCGGATGCGCAGTTGCTCCGGACCGACGCCGCCGATCGGATTAATGGCTCCGCCGAGCACGTGGTAGCGGCCCTTGAACGACCGGGTCCGCTCGATCGCGATGACGTCCTTGGACTCTTCCACGACGCAGATGGCCGTCGGATCCCGGCGCGGGTCCCGGCAAATGTTGCAGGTGTCCTGTTCGGAGACGTTCCCGCAGATGGAGCAGAACTTCACCCGCTCCTTGACATGGGTGACGGCGTCAACGAGCCGCTTCATGTCGGCCGGATCGGACTCCAAAATGTGGAACGCGATGCGCTGGGCGGACTTCGGGCCGATTCCAGGCAAGCGGCCGAGCTCGTCGATCAGCTCCTGGACAGCACCTTCGTACACTGAACCTTCAATCTCCGCGGGCGGTTAGGAACCGTCGAGGCTTCGTTCTTCGATCAGGCGTCCGCCGAGGAGCCGCTCAATGGCAGCGCGGCCCACCAGTCCGGAATCTTCGATGGCCTCGTCGTCTTCGCTCGGGATGTCCTCGACGTACTTCAAGTTTAGGTCACGGGCTGCCGGGGACGGCGCCGCGACGGCCGATGTCGCCCGCGTGGCCTTCGCCTGGTCCAGCAACTGCTGATAGCGGCTGCGCTTTTGTCCGGCCATCTGCCGGTCCGGCGTCGTTTCCCATTCCTCGGCGGGCGGTTCGTCGTTCGCGTACGGGATGTCGTCGTACGGAGACGGCTGTGCCGGGGCGGAGGGAGCGGACGTGCTTGGTGGTGCCGACAGGGTGCCGGATGGCTGGCTGCTCGGTTGGGCGGCGCCCTCGGGGTCCGCCGCTGCGGGAGCTGCTGGCGCTGTGGGGGCTGCGGGGGCGGGGAAGCCGGCCAGCGCCGAGCCGGAGTGGTTCGCGGCCGACGGCGCTCCGGCTGCCACGGGGACAGCGGCGGGAGCTCCTGGCCCCGCCATCCGCTCGGCCAGCTTCGCAAACACCGGCTTTTCCCCGGGCAGGGCGGGCGGTCGCTGGCCGTTGCCGGGGGCGCTGTGCGGTGATTCGGCCGACGGCGCTGACGCCGCGGTGGCCCCGGAGAAGCCGCTGGATGCTGATGCCCCCGACGCGGCGGTGGCAGCGCTGGGGGCCGAAGCCACGGTGGGCGCCGAGAAACTTGAGCCTGCCGACACACTGCTTGGAGCCGAGGCGGCCGTGGGTGCCGACAAGCTTGAGCCCGCGGAAACGCCGCTGGGGGCTGAAGCGGCGGTGCCGGCCGACATCCCGCTTGCTGCTGAAAGGCCCGTGGGCGCGGAGACCCCGCTGGGGGCAGACGGACCGGAAACAGCCGAGGCAGGGGCTACGCCGGATCCCCCCGACATCGCAGGACCACCGGAGAAGCCGGACGTTGCGAAGCCGGTCGACGTCGCCGGGCCGGCCGGGGGAGCCGGCATCGCCGGTTCAGCAGAAGACGGAGAAGGCACCGAGCCCGAGCCGGCCATGAAGCCGGCCACCTCGGCAGCGGCTGGTGCCGGCTGCCGATGATCAGCTTGCCCAACCGGTCCCGAAACCGGCGCGGGCGCACCTACCGTAGCGGTGTTGGCGGACCAACCTCCGTCTGCCGGCTGCGGCCGGCTAGTAGGTACTTTTGGGTTTGACTCACCCGCTGTCACCGACGCGTCTTCGACGGTTTGAATCTGCAGGTCGATGCCGAGCACCTGCTGGATGGCCTGGCGCACGTTGTCCGCGTGGTCGCCGTTGTTGAAGTTGGTGGCGGAACCCTGGTTCTTGAAACCCAGCGTCAGCGCGGTGCCGTCGAGGCTGAGCGGCGAGGCATTGGTGCTGACGTTCATCCACGTCACCTTGCGGATGCCGCTGAGCGTATTCAGGATTTCCGGCCAGGCGCGGCGGATCATCTCGATCTGCCCGGACGCCTGCGGGCCGGATTGACCCTGGCGCGGAGCCTGCGCCGGTGGCGCGCCTTGTTCCGGGCGCGCGGGAGACTGTTGTGCCGAAGCCTGCGCCGGCGGTGCAACCGGTTCCGGGCGTGCTGGCGCTTGGGCGGGGGCAGGAGCCTGCGCCTGCGGTGCAACTGGATCCGGGAGCGCCGGAGCCTGCGGGCCAACCGGTTCCGGGCGCCCCGGAGCCTGTGGTCCTGCCTGCGCCTGCCGCTGCGGTGCGGGCTGCTGCGCCGGGGGCTGTCCCTGTGCCTGCGGCCGCTCGTTGGCTGCAGCTACCGGCGCCGCCGTATTCCGGGGAGATTGAGCCGGCTGACCCGATCCACGGGCCTGGTCTCCGGCCGGCGGGGCTGGGCGCTGTGCTTCGGGTGCTGGAGCCGGCTCCGGCATGGCGCCCCAGGTGCCACCCCAGTCGGCCGCGCTTTCGCCAGAGGAGCCGGCAGCCGCGTTCTGCTGGCCGGCCGCGTCGGACGGGACCTGCACGCCGGAGTCCTGCCTGCCGCCGTCCCGCGGGTTCCCGAACACCGACGTCGGGACGGTCGGACGGCTGGAATCGTTGGCGGATGCCGGAGCGGAAGGCGGCTGGGCGGACGCCTGGGCCTCGGCTGCGGCCGCGGCTCCGGCCACAGCTGGAGATCCGGAGGTTTCCGCCGTCGCAGGTGCCGTACCCGCGGAAGCGGCGGGAGCTCCGCCGTCGTGCTGTTGGGCAGGCTGGCCTGCGGGCCGTGGGTTGTGGGCGGCGGGAGCGGCAGGACCCTGCTGTTCTTCGCCGGGCCAGTCGGTGGTGCTCACCCGCGGGGGAGTGAGGCGCTCGGCGTCCGGGCGGGCGGGCTCGGCCTTCTGCGCGTTGGCTCCCCGGAGCGCAGCGCGCGCAGCTTCGGGCCCGGAGAGCGGGGGCTCCGCGGCGGCGTGCACGGCGGGCGCCTGCGGCTGGCCGGCTGCCGGGGAGGAAACCGGGGCCCCGCCGTAGCTGAGCCGGCGCTCGATCCGGTCCACCCGAGCCGCGACGCCCTGCTCGCCCTGGTCGGCGGCGGGCAGTAGGATCCGCGCGCACAGCAGCTCAAGGTGCAGGCGCGGGGAGGTGGCGCCCGTCATCTCGGTCAGCGCCTGATTGGTGATGTCCGCGGCCCGGGAGAGCTCGGACGCGCCCAGCTGGTTGGCCTGGGTCTGCATCCGGGCGATCTGGTCTTCCGGGACGCCGCGCAGGATCGCGTGGGCGCTTTCCGGCATGGCACGCACGATGATCAGGTCGCGGAAGCGCTCGAGCAGGTCCTCGACGAAGCGGCGCGGATCGTGGCCGGTCTGCACCACGCGGTCCACCGCGCTGAACACGGTGGAAGCGTCGCCCGCGGCGAAGGCGTCGACGACGTCGTCCAGCAGGGAGGCGTGCGTGTAGCCGAGCAGGGAAACGGCCAGTTCGTAGTCCAGCCCGTCGGGTCCGGCGCCGGCCATCAACTGGTCCAGCACGGAGAGCGAGTCGCGGACCGAACCGCCGCCGGCCCGGATCACCAGCGAGAGGACGCCCGGGGCCACCGGAACGTTCTCCTGCCGGCACAGCAGTTCCAGGTACTGCATCAGCGGTTCCGGCGGGACGAGTCGGAAAGGATAGTGATGGGTCCGGGAGCGGATGGTGCCGATGACCTTGTCCGGCTCCGTGGTGGCGAAGATGAACTTGATGTGTTCCGGCGGCTCTTCGACGATCTTGAGCAGGGCGTTGAAGCCGGCCGACGTGACCATGTGGGCCTCGTCGATGATGAAGATCTTGTACCGGTCACGCACCGGGGCGAAGGTGGCCCGCTCGCGCAGGTCGCGGGCGTCGTCCACGCCGCCATGGGAGGCGGCGTCGATCTCGATGACGTCGAGGCTGCCGGGGCCGCCGCGGCCGAGTTCAACGCAGGAGTCGCAGGTTCCGCAGGGCGTGGGGGTGGGGCCTTCCGCGCAGTTCAGGCAGCGGGCCAGGATACGGGCCGATGTGGTCTTGCCGCAGCCGCGCGGGCCGGAGAACAGGTACGCGTGGTTGACGCGGTTCTTCTGCAGCGCCGCCATCAGCGGATGGGTGACGTGTTCCTGCCCGATAACGTCCGCGAAAGTGTCCGGGCGGTAGCGACGGTAAAGGGCTGTACTCACGATCAAACCCTATCGGTTGAAACTGGGCCGGCGCACGCCGAAGCGGCCGGGCTGGGGATAGGCAGCATGGGGGTAAGTAAAGACCCCTCATGCACCTGACAGAGCCCGCTTACCCTTGCTACCTTCCGGTCCTGGGGGAGTTCACAGGATGACACCGCATGAGGGGCCGACGAACAGTCTACCTGACGTCGGACGGCGCCCCGAAATCAGGTGCCCGGACTCGTCGGGGCACCGGCGGCGGCGTCGGGAACGGCGTCGGGAGCATCCCACCAGCGCAGCACGCGGGAGCACCGCAGCGTGGCCCAGCGGCCGATGTCCTCTGCCGACCAGCGGAACCACATCCGCCCCGGATACGGGCGGTACCCGCCCCAGTTGCCCGGGCTGCGCCGTCCATGGGCCACTACCTTGATGGCGGGCGACATCCGGTCATCGTGCGGGCAGCCCTCGGCCCGAAAGTACTCGAGGCCGCGCAGGATGTCGTAGTGCCACTGCGGCGGGAACCGGAACTGGGACAGCGAAGGATGCGCCACGGCCCCGGTCCGGTGTGACCGGTAGAGCGAATGCATCAGCAGGAATTCGCGGCCGCGTGCCTCGGCGACGTCAACCTTGATCGAGCCGCCGCTGTGCCGGTAGGCGGCCAGTGCCTCCAGCGTGCTGATGGTGGTGTGGAACGAGGCGTGCTTGGTCCGCGAGCTGTGGGGCTCGCAGTTCCAGCCGCCGTCGTCCAGTTCCTCGGCCAGCATCCACGACACTGCCTTGTCGATCCGCGGATCGCCGCCGAGCCGCTGGCCCAGCTCGGAGCCGACCAGCACAGCCATGGCCGTGACGCAGTTCTCGGCCCGGTCCTGATGCCGGCCGTAGGTCAGCCCGCCGTCGAAGTACTCTGCCCCGTCCAGCAGCCTCCGACAGCCGGCCACGGCCTGCGGGTGCCCCGGGGCGAGCCCGAGCCAGTGCAGCAGCAGCAGGGTGAACATGGTGGAGGTCCATTTGGGGTTGTAGAGGCCGCCGCCCCAGCTGCCGTCCGGATCCTGCGCCTTGAGCAGCAGGGCACCCCAGCCGGAGCCGGCAATTTCGGCTTGCGCGGCCGCCACTTCGCCTTCGGGCGCGTCGCAGAGATCACGCAGGGTCTGGAACCGGATTGACGGATCCCCGGCCAGCAGCCAGTCCAAGATGCGTGCCGGTGGCACGCTGCCTACCGCTGACTCTGTACCGGTGGCCATGTTGTTTAGTCCCCTTAGAAAAGGGGCTGCCCCCAGCCCCTCACCTCACCCATGGCGTAAGTTTGCCACTGCCGGTCGCAGCCTTCCAGAGCTTAAGGGCAGTGGTACCCGCACGGTCTTGGATTCGATTTTTGAGTACGTCCAGACCGGGTGGCGGCCGTGTCCGGACAGGGCCCAGGTTGCCCAAGCCCAGCCCCGGGAGGCGTGCGACCGAGGTCCTTGTACTCCCGGATCCAGCTCCCTGCACTCCTGCCCGATTCGGCACATGCGGCCGCTTTCGGGTACTCTGGTATCTGCTCTTGTGAGCAAGCATCTGGAGGATTCGCCTAGCGGCCTATGGCGCACGCCTGGAACGCGTGTTGGGTTCACGCCCTCGGGGGTTCAAATCCCCCATCCTCCGCCAGACCCAGTGGCCCCGATCTGCACTGCAGACCGGGGCCGCTGGCGTTAAACCGAGCGCCGGTCGTTGAGGCAGCGCATGGCCGGTCGCTGATGCCCAGCCCACGGCCGGACGAGGTTTTCTTGTCGGCGAGCCGGCCGCGGATCGGTCAGCATCTTCCCATGTCTAGGCCTAACTTCCCACGTTTCGGGGCACCAAAAAGCCCCTGACCTGCGGGTTTGTTCAAGAGCCCGTCTCAAACGTGGGAAGTCATTACGCCGGGGCGCCGCCATCAGGCCTGCTGCTCGAGCCGGGCGAGGCGGCGGCGCGCGGCGGCTTCGCTGGGCCCGGTCTTGGACAGGCCGAGCCGGACGACGCCTAGGACGATGTGGGTGGCGGGCTTGATGAGGACGCGCAGCGGTAGGGGAGTGGTCGGGCGCAGCCCCAGCAGGCGGCGGTGCTCCTCGGGAAGCGTTTCGACGGCGGCGGCGAACAGGATGCGGTACCCCAGTCGTTGCGAGCGGGGCAGCGGCGGCCGCCTGACAAACGCGACCGTCTCCTCCATGGCGGGCGACGCGGCGAGCTCCGGTTCAAAGCTGGCCAGTTGGGCGCGCAGTTCCGCGTAAGTGCCGGGCGGGTCCGAGACATGCATGAGCTCGCCGGCCTTGGCCCATTCGGCCACATAGCGGTCCGGACCACCCGGCAACCGGTGGCCGTAGGCCAGGTGCGCGGTGACGAAGGCGTCGGTGAAGGTCAGGTGCACCCAGCGCAGCAGACGCGGATCGTTGGCATAGTACGGCTGCTGCCCGCCGGAGGAGTCGGTGTAGGTTCCGCGAACGCGTTCATGCAGGCGCAGTACCAGGTCGCAGGCGGAGCGGGCCGCTGCTGTGTCGCCGTAAGTGACAGTGAAAATCCACCGGATGGTATTGGCGAGGCGCCCCAGCGGATCATCGCGGTAGGCGGAGAAGTCATGCACGCCTGCCAGGGCGCCGGGATGCAGCGTTTGCGTGAGCAGAGAACGGATGCCGGCAACCAGCGTGGGCATCGAGCCGTGAACCGCCCAGACGGCCGATTCGGGCGCGAAGTAGCCCGCGTCGTCGCCGTTCTCCAGGTCCAACTCCCACTGCGGGATCGTGTCGCTCTGTCCGGAAAACGTGCCCCGCAGCTCCTCGCGCCAGCGGGTCAGGATGTTGCCCACACAGCCCATTATGGGCGAGCGGGATCGGCGGCGCACGGGGTGGGCGGAGCCTGCACCGAGAAAAATGGTGTGTGCGCCGCTGGACGTCGCACACACCATTTTCGAGGGGAACATCAGCCCGGAGGCCCGGACCCCGGGGCCTGGCCCAGAAGCCCGGACCCCCCGGCGACCTACCGCGCCTACTTCTTGGCGAGCAGCTCCGGGTAAAACTTCTCGGTCACGTCCGGGTGGGCGCGCAGCCGGCCCTTGAGCATGTTGGCGCCGAAGCTGGAGAGCATCGGGTTGGTGGGGTCGTCGGTGCGGCCGCGGGAGCTGGCCTTGAGCTCGTCCGGCAGCGGCACCGGGTCGATCACGGCATCCAGGCGCGGCGACCAGAAGAACGGCACCGAGTAGCGGTCCACGCCGGGCGGCGGAGCCTGCACGCGGTGGACGGTGGCGGTGATGTAGCCGTCGGTGGCCACCTCGAGCATTTCGCCCAGGTTCACCACCAGGGCGCCCTCGATCGGCTCGACCGGCAGCCACTCGTCAGACTCCGGCGGACGCACCTCGAGCCCGCCGACCATGTCCTGCAGCAGCAGGGTGACGAAGCCGTAGTCGGCGTGCACGCCCACGCCCTGGTCGCCGGCTTCCTCCACCACGCCGCCGACGTAGTGCACCAGCTTGCCCATCCAGTGCGGGGTGTCGGCGAACGGCTCGTCGAAGTAGTCTTCCGGCAGGCCCAGCCCGACGCCGATGGCCGAGAGCAGGTCGTGGCCCACCGTGGACATCAGCTCGGCCCAGGCCATGGCCTTCTCGCGCAGGTCCGGCTGCACGGCATCCGGCCACTGGTTCGGTCCGCGGAGCAGCCAGTACTTCTGGTCCTCCGGGTAGTCGGTGACGGGCTCGCTCTCCGGCGAGTAGTCCAGCTGCTCGCGGGCGTCGGCGCGGCCCTGGGTCCGCTCGGTGCCCATCCGGGTGTAGCCGCGGAAATGCGGGGAGTTGCGGTTGTCCAGCTTCAGCCGCTCTTCCAGCGGCAGCTCGAAGAAGCGCTTGATCGCGTCGAATAGCTCCGCCACCTGGCCCTCGGCAGCGCCGTAGCCGGTGATCTGGAAGAACCCGACCCGGTGCGCGGCGTCGCGCAGCTGGTCGATGAAGTCCGGGTTGAAGCTGTTGTCCGCCAACCGGGCGGTGCTCATGTCGAGTACTGGAATGCTCCCCTGAAGTGCGTTCATGGAAGGCAGACTAGCATCGGGCCCTGAGTCAATTGTTACGGACGTTACGTTTTGCTGCGGCGGCACAGTTTCGCTTGACTCGCGGCGGGAATCGGCGTGGAATGCGCCCCGTATTTCCCCGTGTTACGGCCCGACGGCGGGGCGGCTGGCTCGGGAAGCCCCTACAACGTCTGCGCGATCGCAGCCCACGTCCGCAGGAACGCCGCGCCGGCCTCTTCATGCACGGCCTTCGGGAAGCCCAGGTGGGCCGCGGTCAGCACCGGGTACGGCTTCTGCGGGACGCCGTCGTCGGGGCGGACATCCACGTGCAGCACCGCGTGCCCGTTGTGGTGCAGCAGGTCGGACATCGCGTAGTCGGTGCGGGAATCGCCCATCGTTCGCCACGCGTGCGGCACCACGCCGTCCGCGGCCAGCATTTCCAGCGCCCGCTCGGCGCCCAGGTCCTTGCCCAGCTGCACCGACTCGATGTCGGTGGCGATGATGTTCGGGTCCACCCGGTAGTCAATCCGGTCGTCGCTGTCCGGCAGGTGCTGATCCAGGCGCGTGGCACCCATGCCGAACCTGGACATCAAAGCCAGGACCTCGGCGTCGAACTTTTCCTGCACCTGGCGGTACTCCCGGTTTTCGGTCCCCACCACCTGCTCCACGGAGACCATGGCCCGCTTGGTTTCGTCGAAGAACATGTGGCTGGAGTAGCCGGAGCTCACCAACTTGCGCACCTCCGCGGCGAACTCCTGCGGCGGGGCCAGCGCATGGTCCACATGGACGGTGCCCGGGCCGGCGGCGGTGAAGCTGAACCAGACGGCGCCCTTTTCGCACACCGCGTAGCAGCGCACCCCCGGCGGCATCCCGGCGGCGAGCATCGGCTCCATCACCTGCTCGCGGATGAACTGGTCCGACCGTCCGGTGTTGAACACAATCGGCCAGCCGCGTTTGGCCATCACCAGCAGCGAGTGGATGATCTCCGACGGCACCGTGCGGGTCACCGGCGAGGAAACCGGGCCGTCGACGTCCAGCAGCAGGCCGATGGGCGGCTGGTCCGGGCGGGCAGGGAGACCGGCTTCGAGGCTCATGGTCCCAGTATGACGGGGCGGCACGGCCGTTTGCATCCCACCAGTTTTTCCCAAGCCCGCGCGGCAAGGATGGGTGCCACAGGTTTGGGGGATGGGAAAGCGGTAAAGCAATGACGACGCTCTATGGGGATAGCGCGGTCGTGCCGGGGCCGGACAGCAGCGCGAGCCTGCCGTCCGGTCTCTCGCGGCGTGTATTTGGCGTACTTGTTGGGGCCGGCATCGCCGGCGTGGCGGGGGGTGCTGGCCTGCTCACGGCCAGCCACCTGCGGGCCGGCAACCTAAGCCCGGGAGGCGTGGAAACCTCCTTCGGGAGCGTGCGGCTGGTGTCCGCGGAGCGCCAGCATCGGTTGGCGTACGACGGCGGTGTTCCCGCCTTGGGCACGGCGACCTCCGCTGCGGCGGGGCCGGCTGGCGGCGCTGCGGGCAGGGGGACTGCCGGGGGTGGATCCGGGCACGCCGGCCATGGCCCCATCATGGCGGCGGCACCGCAGCCGGCGAACATGACGTGGGGCGACCACGTGCTGGTGGAGCTGGAGGTGCAGAACGCTTCGGAGGACGAGGTGCTGTTCGCCCCCGGGCAGTTGCGGCTGAGGGTCGGCGACGGCGGGCCGACGGTGACCAACCGAGACTCCGGAGAGGCCGTGGCGCTGGCAGCTTGGAGTACCGAGCGCTTCTGGATCAGCTTCCTGGTGCCGGCGGACGCGCAGCGCTTCTCCGCAGAGTTCACGGATCCCTGGCTGCACGCGGCGCCGTTGCGGCTCGAACTGCCGCGGGTGGCGCTCAGGCCCGGCTGGCTGGACGAAGGAGGCCATCATGGCTGAGCACGTACCGGAGCGGGACCATGGCCGCACGTTTAGTACCGCCTCGAATGGCGCCTCCTCGGGTAGTTCTGCGTTGGGTCGCGCTGCCTCCGATAGGACCGGGGCTGAAGGCGCGGAGCCCCGGCTGCCAAAGGAGTCCCAGGAGACAGCAAGCGTGGGTCGGTGGGATTTCCTGAAATACGGTGCCGCTGCCGGGCTCGGCGCGCTGGCACTGGGCGGGACGGGCAGTGCTGCCGCGGCCCCGGCGGCAGCGGCCCCGGCAGCACCGGCCGCCGCTGTGCCGGGAGCGGCGGCTGGGACGGTGGCCGGTGTGCCGCGCGCGCAAACCCGGCCCTCCGCCGTCGTGCCCGTCCCGGGCGTGCTGGACCTCTACATCAACGAGGGCTACCTGAAGATGGTGGACGACTCGCTGGTCTACCACCGCGGTTTCGGCGACCGGCCCACCGGCCTGCGCGATGCCTCGCCGAGCCTGGCCGTGGCGCCCAAGGTGTTCACCGCCGACGGGCGGCTGGTGGAGTCGCGGAGCTACCCGCTGGGGGCGGCGCTGCCGCCGCGCGGCACCCCGCAGCCATACGGCCCCGACCCGGCGAACCCCGGGCAGTACTTCATCCGCCGCAACTACTGGGCCAGCTACTTCCCCGCGCGCACGATCATCGCCGAGGTGGGTTCGACGCTGCGCTTCCGGGTGCACAACCGGTTGGCCAAAAACCACGAGTTTGTCCTGCACGACGTCGGGCCAGGCCACGAGGACGCCCGCACCGGTCCGATTGCGCCGGGCGGGAGCGCGCTGCTGGAGCTGCCGTGCCCGCCGGCCGGAACCTACATCTACAGCGATCCGACCAACGCGCCGGTCGAGCGGACCCTCGGGCTGTTCGGCGCGCTGGTGGTGATGGATTCGGTGCACCAGTGGGACATCACGCCCGGCAGGGCCAGCTTCGAACGGCAGTGGGTGTGGATCTGCCACGCGGTGGAGTCGAACTGGGCCGCCATCGAGGCCGCCGGCGGCACCGTTGACCCGTCGCTGACCAAGGCCGTGCCGCGGTACTTCACGCTCAACGGGCACAGCGGCTATGAGTCGCTGGCGATGACCCGGAACGAGGCGCTGAACCTGGCCAGCGACGAGGAAACCCTGGTCTCCGGGTATCCGCGGCAGCTCGATGTGCGCCAGTTCGGCGAAGGCAGCACCGCCGGCACCCTCCGCGGCGGCCAGCTGGTGCGGCTGATCAACCCCGGCATCGTTTACCACCAGATCCACTTCCACGGGAACCACCTGTGGACCGTGCGGCGGAACAACTACCACTGGCCGCGGCGCGACGGGTACGTGGACAAGCAGGGCCACGTGGTGCTGCAGCAGTGGGAAGACGTGGTGGAGCTGCAGCCGATGGACCGGAAGGACTGCATCATCCCGGTCAAGCGGCCGCCGGATGCCTTGGACCCGGTCTGGTACGCCCGGACCACCGACTGGGAGTACCCGATGCACTGCCACGCCGAGCCCTCGCAAACCGCCGCCGGCGGGCTGTATCCGGGCGGGCTGGTGGCCCACTGGAACCTGAAGGCACCGCTTCCCGGGGAGGGACGATGAGCAACCCGAGAGCGCCCCTGCGCTCCGACAACCGCAAGGCCGCACAACGGGCCGAAGAGCAGCGCAAGCAGGCCGAGGCCGAGCGGAAGCGGGACGAAGCTGCCCGCCGGCGCGAGGAGGACCGGAAAAAGGGCAAGAAGAAGGACGACGACGACCGCAAGGGCGGGGGCGGGACCAAGCCCACCGCGACGCCGAAGCCCACCGCAACCCCGAAGCCCACGGCGACGGCGGCGCCCACGGTTGAACCGACAGCCTCGCCCACCAACAATCCCACCGCCGCGCCGACGCCGACGCCCACGAACGAGCCCTCGGAGGCACCGACGTCGTCCCCCACAGGGGAACCAACCGAGCCCACCGCGCAGCCGACGCCGAGCCCGAGCCCCACCAGCGACGACGACCGCCCGCGGCACCGGTTCCGGAGCCAGGTGGACTTCAGCTCGGACCAGTTGGATCTGGACCGCCCGGTCACGGAGTTCCGCCAGACGCCGCATTCGTCCGTCTACCTGGAGGTCTTCAACCGGGACCTGCGCTTCGACGACGGCGCGCAGTTCGAGATGTGGAGCTTTGAGTCGCGGGAATCCGGCCGCGGCTTTCCCGGCCCGTTGATCCGGCCGTTGGAGGGGCAGATCTTCCACGCCACCGTGCATCCCTCGATGGGGCCGCACACCATTCATTGGCACGGACTGGAACCCGACCCGCGCAACGACGGCGTAGGCCACACCTCGTTCGAGATCGGCGGCACGTACACGTACCAGTGGGCGCCGGAACCGGGCCGGCCGGGAGATCCCAACTACGGCGCGGCCGGAACCTATTTCTACCACTGCCACGTCAACACCGTGCTGCACGCGCAGATGGGGATGTTCGGCCCGGTGATCGTGGATCCGGTGGTGCACCCCGACTACCCGGTGACGCCGGGAGCGCGGCGGGCGTTCGTGGATGGGCCGGAGTATGACGTCGACACCGAGTCCATGGTGATCGCGTACTCGCTGGATCCGCGCTGGCACGAAATGCACCACGCGGCCGGGCTGTCCGGGGAGGATGTGGGGCTGAACCGGTACGAGCCCCGGCACTTCTACCTGATGGGCGGCGAGCTGGTTCGGCGGCGGTCCGGCGATAACCGGGTGTGGAGCCTGTCGGCGCTGCGGGCCAATGTTGCCGGGGATGACAAGAAGCCAACGCTGCTGCGCATCCTGAACGCCAACTACCTGCCCAACCGCATGTACTTCACGACCGTGGACGGGGAGCCGGTGCGGATGGCCGAGCTGATCGCCCACGACGGCCGGCCGTTCCGTGACACCTCCGTGCCGGGAGCGCCTTCGCCGACCTGCCGGGAGGCCGGATACCCGCTCATGACCGATGTGCTGGCCTTCGGTGCGGCCGAGCGGTACGACGTGATGCTGCATCCGCCGGAGCGGGGGGAGTACCGGCTGCGGGTCGAGTGGGAAGACTGGATCACCGGCGAGACCGTCGGCGTCCGCGACGTGCCGATCACCGCGGCCTGACAGGCGGGAGGCAGCGGCCTGACAGTGCGAGGCATGCGTACCCCAAGACGTGCAGCAAACGGACCGTAACCTTTTGGCTACGGGTCTGCGGCACGCTGGGGCGCACGTTTCCTTCGCGGGCGGACTTCCTTAGGCTGGGTTCGTGATCTTCAAAGCCGTGGGCGACAGCCGCCCCTACCCCGAACATGGCCACGTCAGCCCCAAGGATTGGGCCGAGGTGCCGCCGCGCCAAGTGCGCCTGGACGAGCTGATCACCACCAAGTCGACGCTCAACCTCGATGCCCTGCTGGCCGAGGACTCCACGTTCTTCGGGGACCTGTTCCCGCACGTGGTGCAGTGGCAGGGAAACCTTTATCTGGAAGACGGACTGCACCGCGCGGTCCGCACGGCGCTCCACCAGAGGGCCGTGCTGCATGCCCGGGTCCTGGTGGTCGATGACTGAACCCAGCGTACCGCCGCCACCCCGACGCAAGCCCAAGCAGATTCTGAGCTGGCAGGGCCAGCGCGTCATCACCGAAGAGGATCTGGACCGCGTCTTCGTCGACGACGGCAATGTGGAGAAGCCGCACATTTACCACCGGCGGATCCTGCACGGGGTGGTGTTGGTGCTGCTGGTCGGCCTGGTCATCGCCGCGGTGCTCGCGGCCCTGGCCGTCGCCCGGGGCGACCTGAAGGTTCCCGGCTGGGGTCCGCCGCCGCCGCCGGAAGCGGCCACCTGCCCGGCCGGCACCTACGACTACCCGGACAACGGTTCGTTCCGGCTCAACGTCTACAACGGCACGCAGCTGGAGGGCCTGGGCAGCAAGGTGGCCGCGGCGTTGTCCGACCGCGGTTACGACATCGGCTCCGTCGGCAACAAGACCTTGAGCGTCTACGGGATGAGCGCCGTCGTCGTGTCGGGCAAGGCCGGCGAAGCCAACGCATTCAACCTGCAGCGGAATATTCCTGACTCAGAATATGTGTCGGACGACCGCGGCGACGACAGCGTGGACGTGGTGGTCGGCGCCGGCTACAAGGAACTCGTGCCGGCCAACCGGGTGGACCAGACGCCGGGGACGCTGAGCTGCCCGCGGCTGTCGCCCACGCCCAGCGAAGCGGCGGAGCAGGAGTAGCGCTTCCAGCACGACGGCGGTGCCTGGCCTGGGTGCCCGGCGCACCGCCCGCGGCGCTGCACCGGCCGCCTCACGCACCGCCCGCCGCACGCACTGCCCGCCGCACGCACTGCCCGTCGTACCGCCGCGGCGCTGCGCCCTAGGCGCCGACGGCGCCGGCGGCACCCTTCCGGCGGCCGTGCACGAAGAAGTAGAGCACGGTGGTCAGCACCATCACCACGGCCAGCAGAGCGTACATGCCCGGGTAATCGAGAACCGGGACCAGCGTGCCCAGGAGGATGGGGCCCAGCCCGGAGCCGACATCGAGCGCCAGGAAGAAGGTGGACGTGGCCGTGCCGATGCGCATGGCCGGCGACACCTTCACCGCAATCGCCTGCGCGCCGGACATGACGGTACCGAAGCCGATGCCGCTGAAGATCGCCGAGCCGATGATGGTCAGGAGGGTGGGGTCCGGGATCAGCAGCGCCAGCCCCAGCACGAAGGAGATCAGGGTGGGGTACATGACGCTGTTGTCGCCGCGGCGGTCCTGGATCCGGCCCGCGAACAGGCGGGAAACCAGCACCGCGCCGGCGTAGACCAGGAAGAAGACGCTGGCCGCGGAGGTGGAGCCCCGCGACTCCGCGTAGGAGGTCAGGAAGATCAGGATGCCGGAGTAGGAGGCCCCGGCCAGCAGGATGATGCAGGAGATGGGCAGGGCCGCCGTCTCGAAGATATCGCTCAGGCTCATCCGGAACCGGCCGGATCGCTTCGCGGCCGGCAGTTCCGGCACCCGCAGGAACAGGGCCACCACGAGGGCAACCACCGAGGCGGCGGCGCAGAAGTAGAACATCGCGTCGTAGTTGCCCAGCCCCGCCAGCAGCACGCCCACGAACGGGCCCACCGCCGTCGAGAGCGTGGTGGACAGGCCAAAGTACCCGGTTCCCTCGCCGCGCCGGGTGTGGGGGATGAGGGCCTGGGCCGAGGCAGCCACCGCGGTGGTGCCCGCGCCGATGGCCATGCCGTGCACGATGCGAAGCACCATCAGCCAGGCCAGTGAACCGGTGGGAACGTACAGCAGCGAGGCGCCCACGAACACGGCCATGCTCGCCAGGATCATCTTTCGGCGGCCCACGACGTCCAGCAGCCGCCCGGCGAAGATCCGTGCGAAGGCCGAACCGAGCACGAACGCGCTGGAGGTGAAACCGGCGGCGGTGTCGGAGGCCTGGAACCGATCCACGGCGTAGAGCGCCATGGTGGTCATCAGCAGGTAGAAGACCAGGGAGATGAACAGATTGACGACGATGGCCAGAATAAAGTTCTTGGTCCAGAGCCTCGTCGGTTGCTGATTCAACCCGCTATCTCCTCTCCCAGTCGAGCCGTAGCGTCGGCCATCCAAGCAGTACATGCACTTGCACACGCCGATGGAACCGCAGTGTGCAGCCAGGGTGCTTCGCCGCGGTCGCCCAAGGGGGCGGCGGTCGCCACTGTTAGGGGAACCAGACCTTCGCGGGCGGCAGTGTGCCGTCAGGCAACTCAAGAGGGTCCGTGGCAGAATCTTCGGCGACGAGGTGCCAAGCGTTTTCACTCTACTGGGGGTCCCTGTTTACGCCGGTGGCAGCGATGTGAGGTTCGACACGGGAAACTCCAGGCGGGGGGCGCCCGCACCTTCAACAACCTGTCGCTTCGGGAGTAGCATGTCGGCCAAGCGCCGAGCAGAGCGAGGAGCGGGCGATGGGCGAGGCAGCTGCACAGGCGCGATCGGCGACCCTGATGGTGGACCTGATCATCTCGCTGGACGGCTATGCCTCGGCCGTGGGCTGGCCCGGATGGTGGGGGCTGGAGGGCCCGGAGTATCTGGCCTGGCTCGAGCAGGAGGGGGAGAAGGACTACACCTTCCTCCTCGGCGCGAACACTTACCGGCTGATGTCCGGCATGTCCGAGCAGGCCGCGGCCGGGTCCGCGGAATTCTCTGAGGATGAGGGCGCCAGCCTGACCGGCCTCGCCGCCGTGCCCAAGGTCGTTTTCTCCTCCACGCTGCAGGCGCCGCTGACCTGGCCGAACTCGGAACTGGTCACCGGGGACGCCGTGGCGGCCGTGGCGGAGATGAAACGCACCGGGACCGGGCAGCTCAGCACCCTCGGCAGCCTCAGCCTGAGCCGGTCGCTGCTGACCGCGGGCCTCGTGAACCGGTTCCGGCTGGTCGTCTTCCCGGTCATCACGGGCCGCACCGGCCGGGAGCGGATTTACGACGGCTACCCGGACGTCTCGCTCGAGATGGTGGACAGCCGGACCTTCGACGGGCGGCTCCAGCTGCTCGAGTACGTCCCCACCGTGCTCGACAACCCGCCCGGCAACCCCGGGTCGTAGGACACAAAAAAGTCGCAGGACACAAGAAACCGGCGGGCCGCTCCGAGAAGCAGCCCGCCGGTTCCGGAAGGTCAGGTCAGTTGCAGCCGTCCGGGCCGCACACCGCGCCGTCGTCGGTCTTCGACTGCGGCAGCACGGTCAGCGGGCTGCGCTCGTTCCACGCCTGCCGGATCGCCTGCGCGAACGCCTCGGCCGGCTGCGCCCCGGAGATCCCATACTTGCGGTCCAGCACGAAGAACGGCACCCCGTTCACGCCAAGCGCGCGGGCCTCGTCGATGTCGGCGCGGACCTCCGCGGCAAAGCGGTCGCCCGCCAGCGTTTCGCGGATTTCCGCTTCAGGAAGACCCAGTTCGACGCCGATGCTCACCAGATACTCGGCGTCGCCAATGTCTTTGCCATGCTCGAAATGGCCGGACAGCAGGGCCTCCTTGGCCCCGTCCATCACGCCGTGCTCCTTGGCCAGATGCAGGAAGCGGTGGGCGGTGAAGCTGTTGGCCACCACCACGGAGTCGAAGTCGTAGTTCAGGCCCTCGCCCGCGGCCTGCGCCGTGACGTGGCCGAACATCTGCTTGACCTGGTCCTGGGGCATGCCCTTGATCCGGGACAAGTACTCGGTCTCGGTGCCGTCATAGTGCTCCGGCAGGGTGGGGTCGAGCTGGTAGCTGCGCCATTCGACGTCGATCTGGTCCTTGTGTTCGAAGCCCTCCAGGGCCGTCTCGAAGCGGCGCTTGCCGATGAAGCACCAGGGGCAGGCAATGTCGGACCAGATCTCAATCTTCATGGACACGTCAACAAAGAGTGCGGGCCGGCTATTCCGCGCGGTCCAGCTCGCCGTGGCACAGGCGCCGGACCACGTCCGTGAGCATGTGCAGGCCGGCCACGATGTCCTCGTCCCGGGTGTACTCGTGCTCGTTGTGCGAGATGCCCTCGACCGAGGGCACGAACAGCATGATCGTTGGAACGATGTCCTTCATGTTCGTCGAGTCATGCCCGGCCAAGGTCTTCACCTTCCGATAGGACAGGCCGAGGTCGACCGCGGCCTTTTCGGCCAGCTCCACGCCCTCGGGCTGGTAGGGCATCACGGGCCAGCAGTGGGAGCCGCCCTTCTCGATCCGCACGTTCGCGGCCCGCTCGATCTGAAGCATCCGCTCGTGCAGCATGTCGTCTGCCTCGGCCAGTACCGCCTCGTCGGCAGAGCGCAGGTCGAGCAACAGGTTCACCCGGGACGGCACGACGACGGGGGAATTCGGATACACGTCGAGCTGGCCCACGGAGGTGTGCAGGACGCCGGGGAACCGGTCCGCGATCTCCCGGGCCGCCACCACCAGCATCGAGGCCCCCAGCAGGGCGTCCTTCCGGTCCGCGATCACCGTGGAACCGGTGTGCGACTGCTCGCCGTGCACCACAAACTCGTATTTGTTCGCCGCCCAGTTCGAATCCACCAGGCCGATCGTGACGCCGTCGCGCTCCATGCTCCGGCCCTGCTCGATGTGGATCTCGGCGCAGTAGGCCGCCGCCGGCCCCGTGCCGGACCCGAGGCACCCGATGGATTGCAACGCTTCCGCGACCGTAATGCCGGCCGGGTCCTCCACCGCCAACGCGGCAGCGGCGGTCATTTTTCCGGTGTAGACCGAGCTGCCCATCATCGAGGGCTTGAACCGCGCACCCTCCTCGTTGAACCAGTTCACGACGGCCAGATTGTGCTGCGGCACGACGCCGGAGGAGCGCCATTCGGCGGCCAGCCGGAAGGCGGCGTGCGCGGCGGCGAGGACCCCGTAGGCGCCGTCGTACTTTCCCGCGGTCGGCTGGGAGTCCAAGTGCGAGCCCACCACAACGTACGGCGCGTCCGGCACCAACTCCAGCAGGCCGAATTGGTTGCCTACCTGGTCGAATTCCACGCGGAAGCCCTCCGCCTCCAGCAGTTCGGTGAACCACCGCCGCTGCTCGCCGTCAGCCGCCGACGCGGCCATTCGGTGGACCCCGCCGTTCTCCGTCGCCCCGAACCCGCTCAGCACCTCGAAGTCCCGCAAGAAGCATGCGTCTTCGTGAGAATTTTGTTCGCTCATCGCGCGTCTTCCTGTTCTCTGGTCTGGGGTGACCGCACGGATGGATCCTGCAGCACGTGCAGCAGGGCGGGTTTGCCGCTGTCGACGGCACGGCGGAAGGCAGCGCGGAAATCCGCGGTCCGTTCCACGCGCTCGCCGTGGCCGCCGAAGGACTGGGCCCACTGCGCGAAGTCAGGGTTGGTCAGCTCCGTGCCCGACGGGCGGCCCGGATAGCTGCGCTCCTGGTGCTCGCGGATGGTCGCGAAGCAGCCGTTGTCCACCACGATGACCACCGGTGCGCTGCCGTACGCCGCGGCCGTGCCGAACTCCTGCCCGTTCATGAGGAAGCAGCCGTCGCCGGCCACGGAGACCACCTGCCGGCCGGGGAAAATCAATCCAGCCGCCACGGCGGCAGGGATGCCGACCCCCATGGCGCCGTTGCGCGGTGCAACGAGGGAGTCCGCCGCCGTGTGCGGCAGGTAGCGTGCCGGCCACAGCGCGTGGTTTCCGGCGCCGTAGGTGATGACGGCGTCGTCGTTCAGTTCCTCGCGCAGCACCGCCATGCACTCGTTCAGGTCCACGCCCAGGCCGCCGTCGAGCGGCACCGGGGAGCTGAAGCGCTCGTACTCGGCGCGTGCGTCCGGCAGCCAGGACGGCTCGGCGGCGCCGGACGCCGCGAGCCCGGCCAGGGCCTCGGTGAACGCAATAGGATCGGCCACGATGTGCTGGTCGAGCCGCCCGAAGTGCCCCAGGGTATCGCCGGGCATCACCACGACGGTCTCGGCGTCCAGGCCGGCGGTGTACCCGTCGCTGAGGACGTCGGCGCGCGGGCAGCCGATGAACACCAGCAGGTCCGACTTGTCGAACCGTGCAGCCAGCGCGTCACTGCGCGCGTAACCGAGCGACCCCACGTAGCTGTTGCCGCCGTCGAGCCGGTGCGGCACGGCATCGTAGGCGCGGAAATCTGCGGCCACCGGAATTCCCCGTCCGGCCGCCCAGCGGGCCAGCGCCTCGCCGGACTCCTGCGTCCCGCTTTCGCCGCCCACCACGATTATGGGCCGGCTGGCCTGCGCCAGCCTCGTCTCGAACTCCTGGAGGGCCGACGACGACGGCGCCGTGCGCGCCAGGGCGCGCGGGGTTACGGGGGTCCCGCCCGGGACCAGGTGGGTGAGGACGTCCTCGGGCAGGCCGATGACCACCGGGCCGGGCCGGCCGCTGAGGGCCGTGTGGATGGCGTCGTCCACCACGGCGGCCGCCGAGGCTGCATGGTCGAGGACCAATACCTTCTTGGCGGTGCTGCCGAACCAGGCGTGGATGTCGAACTCCTGGAACGATTCACGTCCGCGGTCAGCCACGGGGATGAGGCCGACGAAGAGCACCAGGGGGGGGTGGCGTCCTGGTAGGCGGTGTGGACGGCGATGAACGCGTTCGCCGCGCCGGGCCCGCGCGTCACCATGGCGATGCCGGGAAGGTCGGTCAGCCGGCCCTCGGCCAACGCCATGAACCCGGCGCCTCCCTCGTGGCGGGTGACCACGGTGGTGATCGGGGAATCGTGCAGGCCGTCCAAGACGTCGAGGAAGCTCTCGCCCGGGACGCCGTAGACACGTTTCACCCCGGCCGCCTCGAGCTGCGCCACGATCAGATGTCCCGCGCTGATGCCCGCGCCGGCGTTGCCTGCGCTGCCGGACCTGCCGGCCTCTGGCATGGCTGTAGTGCTCACGCTGTTCCCTTCCTTCGGTCTTTGTCTCGTTCCATGCTGGCAGGCGCCAGATGCGAAGTAACTAGCTGAAGCCAACCCCTTTGCCGCGTTTAGACTGTGCTCATGCACACAGTCCTTGACGAGACGTCCGACCGGGCCTGGGCCGGGCTGGTGGCGCGGCTGCGGCAGCAGGCCGGGCCGCTTAAGACAGATTTCGTCAACCGCGTGCGGAGCATCCCCGGCTACGCGCAGGACCTGGTCGGCCCCGACGACCTGGAGTCGACGGCGGCGGGGTCGCTCGAGCTGATCCTGGACTGCCTGAAGGAACCTGCTTCCTATCCTGACCTGCTGAAGTTTGCGGAGGAACTGGGCGCCCGCCGGGCACGTCAGGGTGTGCCGCCCGAGGCGTTGATCTCCGCCGTGCGCCTCGACTTTCCGGTGATCTGGGGCAGCCTGCTTGCGCTGTCGGGCCCCGAGGACGCCGCCATGCTGACAAGCCGGGTGGAATCGGTCTGGAAGGTTGTTGACGACTACGCCGCCGCCGCCCATTCCAGCTATCTCGCCGAACGCATAATCATGGCCCGGGAGGAAGCGGACGTGCGGCACGAGTTCGTGGCCGCGTTGTTCGGGCCGGAGGGACAGCTGCCGGAGACCCGGAACCGGTTTGCCACGGCATTTGATGTGAACCCGGATGGCCGTTTCGGAATAGCCGCCGCGCAGGGGAAAGCCGCCGCGGCGCTGCGGCAGCTCGCGTCCTACTCACACCGCGGCGCACCGGCCTTCCTGCATCAGGCGGACAAGTACACGTACGTGTTCTGGCCTGAGACGTAGGGGATGGGGGACCTCGGCGGGGTGCGGGTTCCGGCCCCGCTGGCGTCCGTGCCCTGCGGCGTGCACGGTCCCGTGCTCGGACTCGGGGAATTGACGCCGGCGGCGAGGATCGCCGCCGTGCTCAGCGATCTGGTCAACAGCAGTGACCGGCAACCGTTGACCGTCGATGAGAACTGGACCCGCCTGACCCGCCTGCGGATGGCAGGAATCGGCATCGATGTCAGGGCCGGACTCGAGGCACAGCTGGCAGCTTGCCGGCCGGACGAACGCGACCGGCTGGAAGAAACCGTGCTCTGCTTTATGCGGAACGGGAGCGTGACCGAAACCGCCGAACACCTCTATTGCCACCGCAACACCATCTTGAACCGGCTCAAGCGGTTCAAGGACCTGACCGGCGTTGACCTGATGAAACCCGTGGAGGCGGCCCGCGCGGTTGTCGCCTGGGCATGAGGCAAGTCCCGGGGGCCTGAAGGGGCGGCCCCGGCGCGGGTGTGCAGATGCCCAGCCCCGGCGCCCGAAACGTGTGTGCTTAGCGATTGTGAGGCGCACTACACGCCGGGATAGTGGGTAAACGATTCGAATGCGCTCACGCACGAGAACGCGGCACTGCCGCCGACCCACCTCGCACCCCTATTGGAGATGCAATGTCCCAGCATGTGACACCCACCAGCGCGGCCGCGGCCCGCTTGGACCGCCGGAAGATGCGGAAGATATCCACGGCAAGCGTCATCGGCACCACCGTCGAGTGGTACGACCTGTTTCTTTTCGGCACCGCGTCCGCGCTGGTGTTCAACCGGATCTTCTTCCCCGAGCTCGACGGCGCCGTCGGCACCATCCTCTCGTTCCTGACCTTCGCGTCGGCCTACCTTGCCCGCATGGTGGGGGCCATCCTGTTCGGTCACTTCGGCGACCGGCTGGGCCGCAAGTCCATGCTGCTGATCTCGCTCATGACCATGGGCGCGGCGACCTTCGCCATCGGCCTGGTGCCGGACTACTACACCATCGGTGTGGCGGCGCCGCTCCTGCTCCTGCTGCTCAGGCTCATCCAGGGGCTGGCGCTCGGCGGCGAGTGGGGCGGCGCGGTGCTCATGACCGTCGAGCACGCGCCGGAGAACCGCCGCGGCTTCTTCGGCTCCATGGTGCAGATCGGTGTTCCGATCGGAACCCTGCTGGCCAACGTCGCCTTCCTCATCGTGGCCTCCACCATGAGCGACGAGGCGCTGCTCAGCTGGGGCTGGCGCGTCCCGTTCCTCCTCTCCGCCGTCCTGGTTGCGGTCGGAATCTACATTCGCCTCAACATCGAGGAGACCCCGTCCTTCCAGATGGTCCGCGAGACCGGGGCCAAGGCCAAGCTTCCGTTCGCCTACCTGATGAAGCGCTACTGGAAGCAGGTCATCCTGGGCGGCGTCGCCACCCTCTCCACGGGCAGCACCTTCACCCTTCTGGTGGCTTCCGGCGTCAACTACGGCACCGCGGAACTCGGCTACTCCAAGGACAAGATGCTCTGGGTGGTCATGTTCGCCTGCGCGCTGGCGTTCGTTGCCATCCCCTTCTTCGGGCGGCTCTCGGACCGCGTGGGCCGTAAGCCCATCATCTTCGCCGGCATCATCGCCGAGGCCCTCCTGGCCTTCCCGTTCTTCTGGCTGCTGAACTCCGGATCCGAGCCGATGCTCTTCGTTGCCTACGGCCTGATGATGCTCGCGTTCTCCGCCAACTACGGACCGATCGCGACCTTCCTCGCCGAGCTCTTCGGGTCCAAGGTCCGTTACTCGGGACTGTCCGTGTCCTACATGCTCTCCGGCCTGCTGGGTTCCGCGGCGACTCCCGCGATCACCGTGGCGTTGCTGGCGGCCACCGGACAGAGCACGTCCATCGCCTGGTACATCATGGGCGCCGCGGTACTCTCCCTCATCGCGCTGTACCTGCTGACGGAGACCCGCCACGGCGACATCGACGCCGTGGACAACACGGACACCGTGAAGGCATTTGCCAAGGCGGAATCGTGAGTATTCGCCGAATCACTGCCGCGCCGGGTGCAGTGGGGCCGGTCGGACCCTACTCCCAGGCGGTGGTGGCGAACGGTTTGTCTTCACCTCCGGGCAAATCCCGGCGGGACCGGGCGGCCTGGCCGACCAGCCGGAGAGCTTCTCCGAGCAGGTGCGCCAGACCATCCGGAACCTGGAAGCGATCCTGGTCGACGCCGGCAGCGGCCTGCAGCACGTGGTCAAGGTGAACACCTACCTGACCAGTGCGGACCAGCTCGAGGAATACAACGCCGTGTACGACGAGTACTTCGGCCCGCACCGGCCGGCCCGCACATCGGTGTGCGTCAGCCTGTGGGGCGTGTCCTTGGAGATCGAGTGCGTGGCAGTGGTTCCGGGGGCAGACCATGGATGAGTTGTTGCTGAAACTGGGCCGGGTCAGTCTTCCCACCCTGGGCCACTTCCTTGAGGACGGCTTCTGCAGCGGAGACATCCGAAGCATGGTGCCGGGCGTCCGCATGATGGGGGTCGCCGCCACCGCGTTGATTCCCGATGCAGATGCCGTGGCCGTGAACCAGGCGCTGGTCCGGCTTCGTCCCGGCGAGGTCTTGGTTCTGGACCTGAACGGGGACCGGAGCCATGCCCCGGTAGGTGCGGTCACGTCTGCCGCCGCCCGGGCACGCGGTGCTGCGGGCATCCTGGTGGACGGTCCGGTCACCGACCTCACGGATTTGCAGGCGGTGCACGACGGCGGGGCGTTGCCGGTGTTCGCGCGCGGCACCACGTGCCTGACCACGAAGCGGCACGGTTCCGGCCGGTCGCAGTTCGGTGTCGCGGTCACCATCGGCGGCACCACGGTGAATCCCGGAGACATCGTCTTGGGCGATGAGAACGGAGTGGTGGTGCTGTCGCCCGAGGTGGCAGCCGCCGTCGTCGATTCCGCCCTTGCGTCGGACGATGCCGAGCCGGCGATCCTGAAGCGGATCGCCGCGGGGGAGCCGCTGGAGGAAGTGCTCTACCTCGGCTAGCGAGGAGTAATCCGCAACAGGACCCGGGTGCGTAGTATCGCACCCGGGTTCTTTCGCCCCCTGGCCTGTGGCGCGTTGCCCGCCCCCGGCGGCCAACCAGGACGGGGCGCGAACCTACCGGGTTGTCCCGGACGGGGGATAAGGTGTGCTCACCGGCCCGAGTACCCGCCCGCCGGCCCGAAAAGCCTCACCGACCCCGGTTCAGGAGGGCGACATGGCACCTGACGCATCCGGCAACACCGGCCACGTTGTGCTGCTCGGCGACTCGGTGTTCGACAACGCTGCCTATGTTGCCGGCGGCCCCGACGTCGTGACGCACCTTCGGGGGCGGCTGCCGCGCGGGTGGCAGGCCACGCTCCTGGCCCTCGACGGCGCCGTCATCAGCGGGGTCGCCGGCCAGCTCCGCTCCCTCCCGCGGGACGCCACGCACCTGGTGATCAGCGTCGGCGGGAACGACGCCCTGGGCTTCGCCTACCTGCTCAATGAACCGGCCGTGTGGGCGGCCGAAGCCCTGGCCATGTTCGCCGATGCCCAGGATAAGTTCGGCGCCGGCTATGGCGCGATGCTGGATGCGGTCGCGGCCACCGGACTGCCGACGGCGGCCTGCACCATCTACGACACCCCGCCCTCCGGGCCCGACCAGCGGATCATCCGGTCGGCTGCCGCCCTGTTCAACGACCACATCACCCGGGCCGTCTTCGCCCGGGGGCTGGCGCTGGTGGACCTGAGGCTCATCTGTCCCGAAGACGCCGACTACGCCAACCCGATCGAGCCTTCCGTCCAGGGCGGCCGCAAGATCGCACACGCCATCAGCGCCTACCTGTTCCCCGAGCAGGCCGCGCCCCGCTCCCTGGTCATCGGCGCCTGAGTTACTGCTCCGCCGGCGTCCGCGACTGTTCCGCGGCCACGTCCACGCCGGTCTCGTCCACCAGCTCCGCGCGGCGCCGCCCGGCGCCCTTGACTCCGAAGCGGTAGGCCACGAACAGCAGGGCGATCCACGCGCAGCCCACCAGCAGCGCCACCCGCGTGTCCGGCATGATGCCCAGCAGCACCACGATGAACACCATGAACGCCAGCGCCAGGTAGGACGCCACCGGCCAGAACGGCACCGGGAATTCCGACGCCGGCAGCCCCTTCCGCGCAATCTCCCGCTTCATCGCGATGTGGGAGAGCAGGATCATCAGCCAGACCCAGACGGTGGCGAACGTCGCGATCGACGCAACAATCAGGAACAGCGACTCCGGCAGGAGCGCATTGAGCACGACGCCGGCCAGCAGCACCGCGGCCATCGTCGCCACCGTCATCCACGGCACCCCATGCCGGGAAATCTTCGCGAAGGCCTTCGGCGCATGGCCCTGCTCGGCCAGCCCGTACATCATCCGCCCCGCGCCGAACGTGTCGGAGTTGATGGCGGAAATGGCGGCGGTGATCACCACGGCGTTGAGGATGTGCGCGGCGGCGGGGATGCCCAACATGTCGAAGATCTGCACAAACGGGCTGGTGGAACCGTCAATTCGGTCCCATGGCGAAATCATCATCAGCACGGCCAGGGTGCAGACGTAGAAGAGCAGGATCCGCACCGGCACCGTGTTGATCGCGCCCGGGATCGCCTTCTTCGGGTTCTTTGCCTCGCCCGCTGTGATGCCGATGGTCTCGATTCCGCCGAACGCAAACATCACGATGGAGAAGGAGGCCAGCAGCCCCCAGAACCCGTTGGCGAAGAAGCCGCCGGACCCCAGCATGGTTTCCAGTCCCGGGTTGGCCCCGTCTGGCAGCCCGAACCCGAAGACGATGATCGCGGCGCCGCCGGCAATCATGGCGATGATCGCGGCAACCTTGACCAGCGACAGCCAGAACTCGGTCTCGCCGAACACCTTGACCTTGACCAGGTTCAGGGCGGCGATGAAGAACACGACGGCGAGGATCCAGATCCAGCGCGGCACCTCGGGGAACCAGAAGCCCATGTAGATGCCGAACGCCGTCACGTCCGCGATCGCCACGATGGCCATCTCGAACGCGAACGTCCAGCCGGTGATGAACCCTGCGAACGGCCCCAGGTAGCGGCTGGCGTACTGGCCGAACGACCCGGAAACCGGGTGCCGCACCGCCATCTCGCCCAGCGCCCGCATGACCAGGAAAACCGCGGCCCCGCCGATCGCGTAGGCCAGCAGCACGGCCGGGCCCGCAGCCTGGATCGCGGCGGCCGAGCCGTAGAACAGGCCGGTGCCGATCGCGGAGCCGAGGGCCATGAAACGGATGTGGCGGACAGTCAAGCCACGCGCGAGCGCGGACGCGAATTGCGGCATGGGAAAAACAACCTTGCTGGAGGGAGACGGCCGGCCTGAAAATGTGGCCAATCAATTCTACGCCCCGCCCGCAACCTTCGCGGTCCAAGCCGTCCGCACGCCTGACGCCCCGCCTTATGCCCATGCACCGCAACCGCGGCAGCGGTGATCACCAGGCCGCCACCGGTGATGCTGTGCGCTATTCAACCGTTTTCACACCCAAACCCTTGACCGCCCGCCGCCCCAGGGACTAACCTGCAACCAAATGGTTGTAGATCAAGTCAGTGACCTCGAGTTGGACCGCCTCTTCCAGGCGCTCGCCGACGCTACCCGCCGCGACATCGTCGCCCGGGTGCTCACCGGCGAGTTCTCGGTGTCGGGTCTGGCGGCGGGGTACAAGATGAGTTTCGCCGCGGTACAGAAACACGTCGCGGTCTTGGAACGGGCTTCCCTGGTGGTTAAGGAGAAGCGCGGAAGGGAGCAGATGGTGCGGCCTCATCCTGAAGGGGTGCGAAGAGCGCGTCGCCTGCTCGACGAATACGAGATGCTCTGGCGCCAACGCGTTGACCGGATCCAGGACATTCTCGCCAAGGGATAGCCAAGGGATAGGAAGGACACCGTCATGCCGATCACCGACACCAAGCAGGACCTCGAGGGCCTGAAGTTCACCATCGTGGCCGAGTTCGACGCACCCGTCGAGCGCGTCTGGCAGCTCTGGGAAGACCCGCGCCAGCTGGAACGCTGGTGGGGACCGCCCGAGTGGCCCGCCACCTTCGACAAGCACGAGTTCACTCCCGGCGGCAGGGCCAGTTACTACATGACCGGGCCCGACGGCGAGACGGCCGGCGGCTGGTGGAAATTCACCGCCATCGAGGCCCCGCACCGGCTGGCCTTCGAGGACGGGTTTGCCGACGACGACGGCCAGCCCGCGCCGGACATGGGCACCACCTACGCCACCGTGACGCTGGAATCCATCAACGGCCGCACCCGGATGACCACCGAATCCAGGTTCGAGTCCGCCGAGCAGCTGGAGAAGATGCTCGAGATGGGGATGGTCGAGGGCATGCAGGGAGCCATGGGCCAGATCGACGCCATCCTCGCCGAGCCCGCGTCCGTCTGAGTCCGGGCAGCCCGCGAGCGAAAGGAGCACCCGTGTCACTCGTGCCATCCGGCCAGCCCGCCGTCCTGGCTTTGCCGACGGCGGACCGCCGCACAGCGTTCGAGTTCTACCGGGCACTGGGCCTGGCTGCCGTCGGTGAACCCGCCGACGACGGCATCCCCGAGCCCCTGCAGTTCGAGGTCAACGCGGGCCTGCGGCTGATGTTTGTACCGCACGGGGGCTTCGGCTGGGTCACCGCCAACCGGCCGATGGCTACCGGCGACCAGACGGAATGCCTGCTCGGCCTGCCGGTCGCCTCGCCGGAGGAGGTGGACGCGACCACCGACGCGGCACGGCAGGCTGGGGCGAAAGTCGTCATGGAGCCGGGCCGGCAGCCGTGGGGTTACTCGGCCGTCTTCGCGGACCCCGACAACCACCTCTGGCAGGTCACCGCCTCCTAGTTCCACCGGATCAACGCCGGATGTGGCTCCCGTTAGGGGAGCCGCACCCGGCGTTGATCCTGCGCGTTGCCGTCGTAGGCTACAAACATGGCCATCATTTACGACGCAGTGTTGAATCCCACCAAGCAGGAGCTGCTGGCGGCATGGCTGCCCGAACAGCCGTGGTTCCAACAGCTTGGAGCCAGCGCCGGCGAGCTGGAGCACCTTGGCGCCTTCCGCTTCGACGATCCGGCCGGAGAAGTCGGCATGGAAACCCACCTGGTCCGGGCCGGGACGGGGCCGGTGCTGCACGTCCCGCTGACTTACCGGGGCGCACCGCTGCCGGGAGCCGAACAATTCCTGGCCGAGACCATGGACCACTCCGTGCTCGGCGACCGCTGGATCTACGACGCCTGCGCCGACCCGGTGTACGCCACCGCGCTGGCCACCGTCATCATCCAGGGCGGATCGGGCGCGGAGCAGTTCCGCGACGTGGACGGCAAGCTCGAGCCGTTGTCCGGCGCCCTCCCGGTTCGCGGCAGCGGCGGTCCCGGCGGCATCGTCCCCACCACCACGACGGCGGTGCCCACCACCGAGGGCAGCGTCACCACGATCGACGCCACCCCCCTGACGCTCACCGTATACCGCGCCCCCGGTTCCCAGGAGCGGCCGGCCACCGCCCTGACGCTGACCTGCTCGCTGCCGGGCCAGCCGCCGCTGATCCTCGCTTCCGCCTGGTGAAGCGGGCCCCGGGGCAGGCCTGGGGCCTGCGGCTTGCAGCCTTCCGCTACCGCTTCAAGGAGAGCCTCTTCCTCTTCCCGGCCGTGGTGATGCTGGCCGGCATCGCCCTGGCGATCGGTGCCACCGCCGTCGACAACGCCCTCGGCCACGATGCTGCCGTGCCGCTCACGCTGGCGATGAGCAGCAACGCCGCCACCTGGTTGCTGTCCACCGTCGCCGGCGCGATGATCACCACGGTCGGCGTCGTCTTCTCGCTCACCGTGGTCAGCCTGCAGTTGGCCAGCGATCAGTTCTCACCCCGCGTCATGCGCTCGTTCATCCGGGACCGGCTGAGCCAGGCGGTGATCGGCCTGCTGGTTGCCACGTTCTTTTACTGCGTCCTCATCCTGCCGAGCCTGAGCGGGGAACCCACCGAGCCTGCGCCGCGCGTATCCCTGACGATCGCCGTCGTCCTCACGCTGGTGACGGTGGTGGGGATCATCGTCCACCTGGACCATCTCGCCCGGGGCCTGCAGGTGGGCAACGTCGCACGGGTCATCGCGGTCGAGGGCCGAGCCGTCGTTGCCGCCCTCGATCGGGTGCCCGCCGGCCTGCAGCGCGTGGACCCCGCAGACTTCCCTGTCCCCGAGGATGCCGCCGTCGTCCCCAGCCAGGCCAGCGGATGGGTCAGCCAGGTGGACAGCGGCCAGCTTCTGGCAGCAGTCCCCGCCGGTACGACGGTGCGGATGGAGACCCGCGTGGGGGCCTACATCCACGCCGGCGAGCCGCTGGTCACGGTGTGGCCGGCTCCGCCGGAGCACAGCCGGGAAAGGCTGGCCGGTGCGATTGAAGTGGCCGCCGCGCGGGCCATGCTGCAGGACGTCGACTTCGCCATCCGGCAGCTCGTTGACATCGGCCTGCGGGCGTTGAGCCCGGCCGTCAACGACCCCACGACCGCCGTGGAGGTCATCCTGCGGCTGGGCAGCCTCCTGCGGGCGGTCCTGACCGCCCCGCTTGCTCCTGAGGCGCTGAGGGACGGAGCAGGCCGGGTCCTTGTGCAGCCGTGGAACCTGGACCACCGCGAATACATCAACCATGCCTTCGACCAGCTCCGCCAGACCTGCCTGAACCAGCCGGAGGTGGTCGCCGCGCTGCTTCGGGTCCTGCGCATGCTCACCGCGCACGTCCGTGCCGAGGGCCACGCCGAACACGCGCCGGCCCTGGACCGGCAGATGAAGTTACTCCTCGAGGCCCTGCGGGACCAGCCCGGGCTGCATCCCGAGGACCTCCGGCGCCTCGAGGCGCTTTCTTCCGACGAGACGGACCCCGCCGACCACAGCCACAGCCGGTAGCCCGGCGTTACTTCACGCCGCGATTCCTGCGGAGCACGACGGCGGTGGCGGCGCCGGCGGCGAGGACCAGGGCCGCGCCGATGCCCCAGGCGAGGGCCGGGACCGAAGCCGGGCCTTCGCCGTCGTCCGCCACCGCAACGACGGTTGCCGTCCCCGCCTGGTGGTCCGCCGGTTCTGCCACCGCTGATTCGGTGGCCGCGGCCCAAGCGCCGGGCCCGGCCGTGCCGGGGCCGGGCTCGACGTCGCCCACCAGATCCAGGGTGAGCGTGTACGGGATCTCCGTTTCCTTGGCGTCCTCGAAGTACAGCGGGTCCACGGCCACCTGGAGGTAGTAGTCACCGGCAAGGTAGAGGGTGCGGACGTCGTGCGTGCCCTCGGCGGCGTTGCGGTAGCGCACCGGCGAGGCGAAGTTCGCGGCGACGGTGGTCCCAAGATCGGCCATGGAGGTCATGCCATAGGCGCCGGTGGAGGTGCCGTCGGTGATGGTCACCGGCTGGCGCAGCGGATTGGCAACGCCCACCTGCAGGTAGGACGGATTGTAAATGTCCCTCTCGTAGTCGCCGAGTTGTGCGACGGCGCGCAGCTGCTGCCCGTAGTCCACCGGCACCTTGTAGAAGTGCACCTCGCCGGGGATGAGGGTGGCCGTGTAGCTGCCCGCTGCCAGCTCGGGAGCGGAATTGAAGCTGTTGCCCGGAGTGGTCTCCTGCGGCTTGGTGCCCGGTTTCAGCAGGTCGAGCGTGGTCACCGAGTCGTAGGCTTCGGGCAGGCCGGCGGTGTCGGCCTCTGGCTCGGTCAGGAAGAGCAGCTCCATGGGCAACGCGTCGTCCCGCCAGCCCGGACCGCTGCGGGTCACGCTGACCACCAGGTCGCCGCCGTCGGCGGACTCCAGGCACTCCTTGTCGCCGCTGCCCATGGCCGGCGTGGACAGCACCGCGGTGACCGGGCCGTCGGAGAGCCGGGCCTCGTCGCGGGCTTCTCGGACCGGGGTCAGGCATTCCTGCCCGTCCGGGCCGAGCACCTCCAGCTCAAGGCTGCTGTAAGTCGACATGCTGCCGGCCTTGATCGGCATCACCAGGGAGGCGCTGACGTGCAGGCGCTCGCCGTCATCCAAGTGCACCTTATAGAACTTGCGCGTGCCGCCGTCGTAAGTTCTCTTGCTGCCGGTGGCGAAGGTGTCCAGATACTGGCCGGCGGACACGTCCGCCGCGCCGGCCGCACTCTTCCCGCCGGTCACCGGGATGCCGGCGAAGTCGTAGGGATTCAGGGCGCGCACGGTCTTGATCACCATCTGCTCGCGCAACGTGTCCGCGTTGTCCGCATCGGCGTAGGTGCCGCCGGAGGCCTTAGCGATGCATTCGAGTTCCTTGCGCGCCTGCGCGTCCACCTTGAACCCGATGGTGTGCATGGCCAGGTCCACGCCGTCCTTGGCCAGATCCTTCGCCACCTCACAGGGCGGCGGCGGCGAGCAGGTGTCGATGCCGTCGGATACCAGCACGATGCTGCGGGGCCCCTCGTCGGGAAGTTCCGCGGCGGCCCGGCGCAGCGCCTCGCCCACCGGGGTGTAGCCGGCGGCCTTAATCGAGTCGATCTGATCCAGAAGTTCTCCGGGATCTGCGGTGCCCAGTTTGGACAGCACGCTCACGTCCTTGCAGCCCTCGGCGCGGGCTTCCGGGGAGCTGTCCGTGTTGGTGCCGTAGACCATGAGGCCCAGCTGCGATCCCGCCGGCAGGGTCTCCACCAGTTCCGAGGCGGCGGCCTTGGCGGCGTCCATCCGCAGCGTGCCCCTGGCGTCGGCGTCGGGATTGAGCATGGAGCCGGAAGCGTCCAGGATCAGCATCACCGGCACGGCCTCCTCAGATCCTGCGGAGGGAGCCTGCGGGACGGACACCTGCCAAGCCGGCACCTGCTGCGGCACCTGCGAAGCTGGCGTCTGCGGGACGGGCACCTGCGAAGCCGGCACCTGCTGCGGCAGGAACATGGCCAGCGCGGCAACCACTCCCAGCGCGCCCTTCAAGACCCCGACGCTCGCACTCATAATCGACACCGACTCTTTCGATGAAACGTTATTTCGTCCCGACTATATCCGGCAGAGCGCGGCCCACCGGCCGGCAGGCGGAAAGCCGGCCATTGTTCACCGCGCGTTTCCACGCGGGCCAGCCGGGACGATGTTCCCGATTGTTCTCGATTTGACCCACGCGAGCCGCGGCGGATAAGTTTTCGTGGCGTAGGTCACCCAGTCGGCCCCTCCGGGCTGAGCGGCGGGGGGCCTGCTATCGGTCTGGCCGGATGGGCGATGGAGCCTGCGTCGGACCGGTTTGAGCGGAACCTCCCGCAGCTACACAGTCCCACCCGTAAGGAACATAGTGAGCGCCACCAGCACCGAACCGCACCTCCAGCGGTCGTTATCCAACCGCCACATCCAGTTGATCGCCATCGGCGGTGCGATCGGCACCGGGCTTTTCATGGGCTCGGGCAAGACGATTTCCGTCGCCGGCCCGTCGGTCATCTTCGTCTACATGATCATCGGCTTCATGCTCTTCTTCGTCATGCGGGCGATGGGTGAGCTGCTGCTGAGCAACACCGAGTACAAGAACTTCGGCGACTTTGCCGGCGACATCCTGGGACCGTGGGCGGCGTTCTTCACCGGCTGGACGTATTGGTTCTGCTGGGTGGTCACCGGCATCGCCGACGTCGTCGCGATCGCCCATTATGTGGCGTTCTGGTGGCCGGACCTGCCGCTGTGGATCCCGGCGCTCGCCTGCATCCTGCTTCTGCTCGCGCTGAACCTGCCTACCGTGCGGGCCTTCGGGGAGACCGAATTCTGGTTCGCGCTGATCAAGATCATCGCCATCGTGGCCCTGATCGTCGTCGGGCTGGTCATGATCATCACTAACTTCGAGCACGACGGCGTCCGCGCCTCCTTCGGGAACCTGTGGGAGCACGGCGGAATGTTCCCCACCGGCTTCATGGGCTTCGTGGCCGGGTTCCAGATCGCCGTGTTCGCGTTCGTCGGAATCGAGCTGGTCGGCACCACCGCCGCCGAGACCAAGGACCCGGAAAAGAACCTGCCGCGGGCGGTGAACTCCATCCCGATCCGCATCCTGATTTTCTACGTAGGCGCCCTGATCATCCTGATGGCCGTCCAGCCGTGGACCGGGTTTAACGCCGACGAATCCCCCTTCGTGGGTATGTTCGCGCTCGCCGGCCTCGTCGGCGCGGCCGGCGTCGTGAACTTCGTGGTCCTGACCTCGGCGACGTCGTCGGCGAACTCGGGGATCTACTCGACGTCGCGCATGATCTACGGTCTCTCGCTGGAGGGCGATGCCCCGAAGCGCTTCGGCAAGCTCTCGAGCCGGGGTGTGCCGCGCAGCGCGCTGCTGTTCTCCTGCATGTTCCTGCTCGCCGGCGTGGTCCTGCTCTATGCGGAGGGCAGCGTTTCCGAGGCGTTCACCATGGTCACCACGGTCTCGGCGCTCTGCTTCATGTTCGTCTGGACCATCATCCTGGTCAGCTACATCGTGTACCGCCGCCGCCGGCCGCAGCTGCACGAGGCCAGCAAGTTCAAGATGCCGGGCGGTTCGTTCATGCCCTACGTGGTCATGGCCTTCTTCGCCTTCATCCTCTGGGCGCTGACCACCCAGCCGGACACGCTGGCTGCCCTGCTGTTCACCCCGGTCTGGTTCGTCGCGCTCGGCGTCGGCTACCTGCTGCTGCGCCGCAACCCGGAGCACACCGCCATCCGTGCCGCCCACGACGCCAAGGTCGCCGAGGAAAAGGCGGCCCTCGGCGGGCGCGAGGACGCCCTGGCCGGCCGCCGCTAGCGGAGCCCGCCGCCGGTTACACCGAAACGTCCGCTCCCCGGGATCTCCGGGGAGCGGACGTTTTCCGTTGTGTTTCCTCTCCGCAGCCAGCCCCGCCCGTCCGGCCCGCCACCGCGCGACTACGATGGGCGCCATGGAAGATTCGATCACGCTGCGCTTCCTCGCCGCGCCCACGGATGTTGCGGCCGATGGGACCACCGTGCAGGCCGGGAGGGTCCTCGAGTGGATCGACAAGGCCGGGTACGCGTGCGCCGTCGGGTATTCGGGCGGCTACTGCGTCACCGCGTACGTCGGCAATGTGCACTTCACCCGGCCGATTCACAACGGCGACCTGATCGAGGTCAGCGCCCGCATTGCGCACACCGGCCGTTCCAGCATGCAGGTGGTCGTCACCGTCGACGCCGCCGATGTCCGCGAGCGGCAGTTCCGCCCCGCCATGGACTGCATCCTGGTGTTCGTCGCCATGGACGAGCAGCGGCGGCCCCGGCCCGTTCCGGCGTGGGCGCCGACCGACGAGGCGTCGGAGCGGCTCGCGCGCGGTGTCGCCGGCCGGCTGGAGGCCCGGCGCGAGATCCGTGAGGTGATGAGCGCCGAGGAATACACGGAGGCGGGCACCACGCCCACCGAACGCTTCCGTTTCCTGGCGGCCCCCACCGACGTGAACTGGGGCGGCCACGCCCACGGCGGGATCGTGATGCGCTGGATCGACGAGGTGGCCAGGGCCTGCGCCATGGGCTGGTGCGGCGCCGACGCCGTGGCGGTCTACTCCGGCGGCATCCACTTCCTGAACCCGGTCCACATCGGGGACCTGGTGGAACTCTCGGCACGGATGATCCACACCGGGCCGCACTCCATGCACATCGCCGTCCGCGTTCGGGCCCGCGACCCGCGCGGCGGCGACTGGCGGGACACCACGCAGTGTATGACCATCTTCGTCACCAGGGACGACGCCGGACACGCCGCCAAGGTTCCGCAACTGGTGCTGCGTTCCGACGAAGACCGGCGGTTGGCCGCCCACGCGCAGGACCTGGTCCGGCGGCGCGCGGCACTGCCGCCGCTGGAGTTCGGCGTCGAGCGGACCTACTGACCCGTAGTACGGACCCACTTCCCGGCACAGGGTGCGGGAAACACCCGGAGCACGCCCAGGTTGGACGTTCCACCTCACGGGCAGGGGCAGCCGCGGCCCGCCGACTCTTCCCGCACGCCGTTGAAGGCGCAAGAATGAACGCGGCACGGAACCGCGCCGCATCCACTACGGAAGGCAGACCCATGGCACTGGACCTGAACCCCTACCTGCAGTTCACCGGCAACGCCGCGGAGGCGATCGAGTTCTATCACTCCGTGTTCGGCGGCGAGCTGAGCAAAATGACCTACGCCGAGGGAATGGGCGACGAGAGCCCCGAGACCGGCGGGAAAATCATGCACTCGTCCGTGACCGTGGACCGCGGCTTCCTGCTGATGGCGTCGGACGTGCCGCCCGAGATGCAGGCCTCCCCGAACGGCTACATCTGTGTCAGCTCCAGCGGCGAAGACCCGGGCGAGGACGACAAGCTGCGCAGCTACTGGGAGGGCCTGAGCGACGGAGCCACCGTCAACCAGCCGCTTGAAAAGGCCCCGTGGGGCGACTACTTCGGGCAGCTCACGGACAAGTTCGGTGTGAACTGGATGGTCAACATTACCGCCCCGGAAAACGCCGGCTCGGCGCAGCAGCCGTAACCCGGCCGAACGAGGACCCATGGCCATCACGGAGTTCGACCGCTACCCGCTCACCTTCGGCCCCAGCCCGGTCCACCATCTGCCCCGCCTCAGCAAGCATTTGGGCGGCGCGCAGCTCTGGGCCAAGCGGGAGGACGTGAATTCCGGCCTGGCCTACGGCGGCAACAAGACCCGCAAGCTCGAGTACATCGTCCCGGACATCCTCGCGGAGGGCGCGGACACCATCGTGTCCATCGGCGGCTTCCAGTCCAACCACACCCGGCAGGTGGCAGCGGTGGCCGCGACCCTCGGCCTCAAGGCGCTGCTGGTGCAGGAGAACTGGGTCGACTGGCCGGACCCGCTCACCGACCGCGTCGGCAACATCCTGCTCTCCCGGCTGATGGGGGCGGACGTGCGGCTCGACCCGGCCGGCTTCGACATCGGCATCCGCGACTCTTGGCAGAACGCCATCGCCGAGGTCGAGGCGGCCGGCGGCAAGCCCTACGCCATCCCGGCCGGCGCCTCCGAGCACAAGTTGGGCGGGCTGGGCTTCGCCAACTGGGCCTACGAGGTGCAGCAGCAGGAGAAGGAGCTCGGCGTCTTCTTCGACACCATCGTGGTCTGCACCGTCACGGGCTCCACGCACGCCGGCATGGTCGCCGGGTTCGCCGCCCTGCAGGACGCCGGCGGCCGGGCGCGCCGCGTGCTCGGCATCGACGCCTCCGCCACCCTGTCCAAGACCCGCGACCAGGTCGGCCGCATCGCTCGCAACACGGCGCAGCTGATCGGGCTCGAGCGGGAACTGCACGACGACGAGATCACGGTGCTCGAGGGCTGGGCCGGCGACCTCTACGGCATCCCGGTCGAATCCACCTTGGAGGCCATGCGGCTGAGCGCCTCGCTCGAGGCCATGATCACCGACCCGGTCTACGAAGGAAAATCCATGGCCGCCCTGATCGACCTGGTCAGCAGCAAGCAGATCCCGGCCGAGAGCACCGTGCTCTACGCCCACCTCGGCGGCCAGCCGGCCCTCAACGCCTACAGCGGCCTGTTCCGGAGCTAGGAAACAACGACGGCGGCGCTTGGCTGAGCGCCGCCGTTCAGTGGGTCCCGGGCTGGCGGCGGATCGTTAGCGCGCCAGCTGGATCACGCTGGTGTACAGAATGGTCACGGCAAGCGCAGCGAGCACCTGCCACAACACAACGGCTTTCCGAACGGCGGGCCTCCGGTGTACCTCGTGCTGGTACTCGACGGCATCGAGGGCCAAGCCGATGAGGATGGCACCGCCGAGGTTCATCCAAAACCCGTTCCCCGCCATATTGAAAAGGGTGATGAACAGAAAAATAAAGCCAATCCCGAGCAGATCGCGGAAGACTTTGCCGCCGCTGGCGAACTTCCACTCCAAGTAGCTTTTCGGCTTTTGCCGCGTTTCTGGCGCGGTTTGATCGTGGGTTGTCATGCATTTCCTCCGGGCTTGTCTGCCGCCATTCTGCCATGAGGGCGGAGTACGGCTGCGCACGCAATAGTCAGGGCAGCCGGCCGGGCCGAGGTCGCACCGCTGCACCCGCTTCTTCAGGTTGGAGCGGTACCGGGCTGAGGAGCAGCGCCAGGCCGCGATGGAGAACGCCATCCGAGATCGGCTGGCAGCGCAGTCCTCCGCGTCCGCGCATGGCGGCGTGCGCACCGGGCGCGAACATCCGGTCCATCCAGAGGCAGGGGTGGGCGTGCCCGCCGCCCCGGAAGCGTACTTGTGCACCGCGCGATTCAACCGAGAACTCCTCGCCGATCAAGGGCGCCAGCTGGGCTCCCCGAAGCACCACGTTGCGCCGCGCTAAGAGCGGGTCAAACGGAGGAACGTCCAACTCTTCGGCGATGGATTTCAACGACTCGATGGCCATGAACGTCACCGCAGCGTCCATGTGCGCCGCCTTGCCGTAGAACCTGTCGCCCACAATGCCCTTGCCAGCCACTACTTCCACCCGGTCGAGATCGGCGGTAGGCACCTACGCCGCGCCATCCTTGGCCCGGCCAAAGTAGGCGTGGCCCGGCGACACCAACAGATGCAGGATCTCGATGGGGTACGTGAAGGTCATGTTTGGGCCAGTTCCACGATCCACTCAGGCGTCTGCTCACCCAGCTTCCTGTCGGTCACAGTGCGGAGCTTGGCGGCTTGGATCCTGATGCTGTCCTGCGACGAAAGTTCAATGTGGCTAAGGGGCGGCGGCGTGGACTCGACGTCCTCAAGTGCGGTGACCTTTTGAGTCAGACTATCGTTGGAGGCGACCCGCAGAATCCGCGCTTCTTCTTCGCCGGCCAGAGTGCTTTCGGCGAGGAGAGCCAACACCCCCAATCCGAGCACTCGTCGGTCCATGCTGGAGGACATCGACGCATCCAGCGCCCATTCGGCCCGCTCCCACCACTGCGCTCGGCGGTTGGCTTCGGCCTGGACTTGCAAGCTGCGCCAACCGATGAAGGCGGCGATGAGCGCGGCAACGAGGATGGCTAATGGGCCGAGCGAGGCGAGAACGTCCCACGCATTCGGGGCATCGTTTCGGACCACAACCTCGAGCGGATCGGGAACCGTCTGGGCGACCATGGCTCCAACTTAGGGCATTCTTCAGCCAGCATGCTGCGCGCCACGGCTAGAGCCCACGCATGACTCGCCGGTCGGCTGTGACAGAGTCCGGCAGCATAAGGACAGTGGACACAAGCCAAATAGCTGGGATGATCAGGCCATGAGTAAGTCACCCACGATCATCCCTTCAGATTTGGCCCGCGCGGCGCGTGCCTTGACGCAGGTTTCGGCCAAGGTGATCGGCAAGGCAGCCGGTCTGGACAAGAAACAGGTGCGGGAATTCGAAAAGGGCAACCAAGCGCTGACTCCGGAACAAAACTGGCAACTTCGCCGCGCTCTGGAACAGTTCGGCGTCGTCTTCATCGCGGACGACGACCACGGTGGCTATGGCGTACGCCGCAAGTTCAACGCCTCCAAGGTCAAGCGCCTCGAGACCTGGGAAGACGAAGGCGGCCCTGCCTACGAGGACGACATCTAGGGCACTCCTGCTCTGCCCTGCCCGCGTTCAAACTTTTGTCTACCGGCCGCCGCAGAGTCAGATCCTCCGGCTCGCCTAGAGTTGGATCGTCGTGACAGTAGTGCTGAACTGGAGTTTAATTGCGGAGCGATGATTGGCGCAGTATTCTGGCCCGGGTGGTGGGAACCCTGCGCTCGTTTGGAGGGCAATGAGGATCTCAGCGCCAGCGAGATCAGCCGCATGGCAGGGCTGCCTATGTCCACTTGCCACCGGATACTCGCAGCATTGGTGGAACAAGGACGCTTGGATAAGGGTGCCGAGGGGCGCTACCACGTGGGGCTAGTCCTGTGGGGAGTCGGCTCTCATGCGCCCCGTTCCGTCGGCGTGCAGCGCTTGGCGCTACCCTTCATGCGCGACCTTTCCGAAATTACGCATTCGCTCCGCACACCCATTATGACTGCGTGTCCACCAGAATCCCGGAGCAGTCCGCACAATCGGACGGTGCAATATCTGACATGACTCGGCCCTATGCCTGGGTGAGGCCCCAAGTCTTGTGCCTATGGTAGGCCTAGGAATCACCCGGGAAGCTCCCGTCTTGACTCAAGGTATGTCAAGATATGCGGGACGCCTGCAGTCAAGTACACCCGGGCCGCTTCCAACCGTTCCGGTTTGTGGTCGAACAGACCAAGAGCAAGGTTGCAGGCGCCACAGATGAGCCCGCGGATGCAGCTGCCGCACGTCTTGTACTTGTCTTCACAGCAGTCGTGGTCATGGTCCACGCTCAGTGCTTCACGGCCCCAGCCTGGCGGGCGCTTACATATCCAGCAGACTCCACCCTGGGCAGCGAATATGGCATCATACTGCTCCCGACTGACACCGAACTTTCGTTCGCGGGCAGCATCGCCTTCGCATCGCAGGCAACGGCTCGCAAGGCCATCCGCCGAATTGTCGTTCTTACCGTACTCCTTCTCGGGCAACCACTGGCCACAACTGGTGCACCGTTTGTTGCCACGGTCGTCCCGATCCAAGGACCCGAACCTGTAGCGGGGGACAATCACCTTCATCCCGCCGGGGTTGTTGTACTGGAGAGCATGAGCTTTGCAGAGGGGCACAGGCTCATCCTGGTAGATGTCCTTGCGACCGCACTGCGCGTCGTCGGGCCCGGGGCCTTCGCATCTTGTGCCGTCGGCGGACTTTCGCTTGATCGGACTCAGCTCGCCGCGGTAGTACTGGTTGTAGTGAGTGCCACAAAACCGAGATCCCGCGGTTTTCGCCTTGCGGCCACAGCCGTAGTCGAGCGCAGCGCAGTCGTTCCATTCGCCATCCCGCGGTGGGAGCTGCCACATCCACTCGTCGCTGACGTACTGCCTTGCGTGGCCCTGGCAAAGGGGTCCCGGATCAAGGTCGAGCTGCGTCACCAGTCGGTCGCATGGGTTCCCGTCGCGGCCGGGGCCCTCGCAGGTCCGGCCCCGACCCCGACCCCAAGGTTGAATGGGCTTGAGCTCTTTTCCCCTGTTGATCTGGAGGGCATGCGAGTTGCAATACTTGCCGCCCTTGCTCCGAGTTCGCCGGCCGCACGTGAAGTTGGGCAAGGCGCTACACAGGTTCCAACCTTCGGCATCCTTCTTTGTCTCCACATGGGAACTGTATGACATACGACTGTCAGTTTGGGCCTCACGTCCCGCGGTCCGGGTCCGGGAGCGCCTCGCGGTGAGGAGCGGTCCGCAGAATGTCCGCGTGATATCTGCCTACCCCGACGGAGAATCTATGTGGCGATCAAATCAGGCAACCTGGCCATAATCGGAACTGAAGATCGTACGGCGGGTTACTGCTTCATCGCCGCCAGCGCACCGGACGCGCATAACCTCGGTGCACCGGGGCTTGAACTCTCCGCTAGCGCGGCATCGAACAGGATATCCGCGGCGACGTTGAGATCACGGTGCAGCCACGCGCCACGTTTAAGCACTCCCATTCTCAAGTGCCCGCTTGCCTTTTTAAGTGTTCTAAACTGCCTCATCCTATTCATCTGACAGGTTCGGCTCGATGTAAAGGACTAGGATCTGGCCTCGGGGCTGTCGGCTTTCCGCTGTTCAAAGCGGAACACTGAAGTGAGACTTTTCCAGCAATTAAAGAAACGTTTCACGGCTTAGAATATAAAGCTCGGCTTCTGCCCACTCCCCAGAGCGAGTAGTTCCACGGAGTTCGCCGGCCTCATTCCTAATCCACCTCTGGTTTGTGCCATCGGTAAACCTGACTTCGCGGCGACCTGGCTCGAGTGGAGCATTGATCATCTGCCGTGCCTCGCGGTTGCCCCCGGGCTCGATGACGCGCCAGCCATCAACGATTTGCAGATTGTCCCCATCAGTTGGTCTGGCGTCGTTAGCTAGCATTTCCACGATGGCCACCATGAAAATCGGCTCTTCACTGCCGTTGTGCACCGTGTATCGGCGGTAGGGGCCATAGTTGCCAGGGTCGGTGACCAAAGTGACTTGCGCCGCAAGGCGCCTCTTTCGCTGGGTCGCCTGTTCCTCCTGCTCTCGCCGGAAGTTTGCTCGATCTTGGGCAGCCTGCTGTTGTTCCTTGTCGAGGCGTCGGGAGTCCCGACGAGAGGCAAGCAATGCGAAAAGGACGGCGCTAATCGTGCCAACCGCCGCTAGCCAATCTGGAACGGAGCCCCAGCTCACGCTCGTTAACCACGGGTAGAAGTCCACGGGTACAGCCTATGCGGCCTCGGCATTTGACTAGGCTTCGGCATCAGATTGCTTGTGTGTCGCTCTCGTTTGAGTTGCGTGTAAGCAGTGCAGTCGGCACCATGGTGACCTACTACTTGCCTTACTGCGCCGGTGATCCTATCCACGTTGATGCGGAGGACGTTGCTGCCCCCAAAAGGCAGTCGTCAGCGAAGGGGAGAACACCCCTTCGGGACGCACCGGGTAACGCGCTAGTGGCACAATTCCGGGAGTAGGGTCTGTCTCAACCTGCCAGCTGCTTGATCAGGTCACAGTCCCCCCGGGCCACCTCGTGATGATGGGGGTGCCTCTCCGCAAGTTGCCCGCCCCTGCGCTCAATATGCGCGATATGGGTTTGGCGGTGACATACGCACTTGAAGCGTCTGAAATGGCAGGAGGTCCGCCTCCTTAGAAATGCCCGAGGACGGTCAGGGATATCCTCAAAGATTGTGTTGGTATGTCGGACCGTGGCCGTTTCGAGCCTTGAGGCGGTGAGCATGACAATAGGTCAACGTGACGTAGAAGGGAATCGCTCGGCGGCCGAAATTATGACTGCGGGCTGCGGCACGGAGCACGCAGCGTCCCAAAGCGACGACGGTCCTATTAGTGGCTAATCCATTCACGTAGAGCCGTACTGAGTTCTTCGGCGGTAGAAGTCATCTCCTGATAGAACGCGCTGAATGACATGCCAGGATAGACGGCTTCGACGATGCCATTCATGGGCTGGCTGGCGTCGACGGGAAGATTCAGATCCTTAATTTCGTAGTGCATACAACGGTTGCGAACATTGCGAGGACCTCGGGCAGTTAGGAACCGCTGAATCTGGGTTTGTGACAGGTAATCCCGAATTTTCCCAGTTGCAGACGATTGGGCCGCGTTGTAACGCTGAAGGATCTGCTGGATGCCGCTAAGAGCGTGAAACATGCTTATCGTCCGAGCGCGAAATACGGCATCGGGGTGCGAGCTTTCGGTAATCGGCAAAAGCACATTTGCGACGTTAAGTTCACCCTCAATCATGAGAATCAGCAGTTTAGCTTCGATAGGCAGGGCTGGATCATACCGCTTAGACAGGTATCGGTCCGCGAGATGGTCCGTCGACTCGACTTGTCCTAGGGCGCTGTAGTCGATCGACGGACTAATAGGGCTGGTGTCGCCCGCTGCTTCTGCAAGGAGGGACAGGATGTTGCCTTGTTCCCATGAGACTTCGCCTAGTTGGGGTCCAAGTTCGTCGACACGTTCGCTCGCCAGTTGCCCTAGCCGGAACTGAAGGGGCATGCTTGCACCTAGCAGGCGACCTGCTTCGGTAAAGACCGCGAGATCCGCTTCCAAGAATTGCGCCCACTCCGGTGCATTGCCTGTGAACTCCTGATGGTGCTGGGCATAGTAGTCACTCATTTCGCATTGCAAGTCTTCGAAGGACTTCATGTTGTCGTCTAGGAGCTTGGTCGCGTGGCGGGCACGCGCAATAACATCTGCGTATGAACTAGTCAGCCTGGCGGCGAGGGATGCTACTCCAAGCTGTGGATCGGTTGACCGTATGGCAAGGGCCCCCTCGTAGACAATCCGAGAGCTGTGGCCAAAAAATAGCAGTGAAACCGTCGCGGCAAAGTCTTCGGAGCATTCGTGTGCTGAAAGAAATGCGTCCGCGATCCACCGGGCGTCTTCTGACACCATCTTGCGGGCTACTAGGCCCACTGTGTTTCCACAGTCTTGAATTGTCATGAAGCGGATAATACCGGCGTCGGGGAGCATCGATGGCATCCGCAGTCGCGTGCGCCGTCGGCTGTGGCCCACTATCAGAACCAGCGGCAAAAAATCTCCACTTTCCGAGTCGGGCCGGATGTCTCGTCACGGCGCTCCGGATGGGGGGTTTACACAATGGGAGGTGCGCGCTGTTGTCCCATGCTTTGCTCCGAGGGCCTTGAGCGCCGGGTAATAGGGATGGCGGCTGTTGCCTGCGGGTTGAGCGCCAGACTCACCTCCCCGGACGCCTGCTCTGGGCGCCATGGAGAATGCGCCTGGACCCATGTCACGGTGGCGTGACGACGGCCATCCGCCATTCGCGCGACGTGGCATCCTCAGCCTTCAAATCATTTCTGATGAGGTTGGCCTTTGCTCCGTGCCCGGGAAAGTACCGAGCTTCAGGACGGAACTGATCAAGTCCAAGTCCCGCTGACCGCCCTCCGCGGCTGCGCCACGTCCAGGGTTTGTGCGCAATTCGGGAATTCTCAGAGATGTTGTGTGCATGCTTGCGGATTCCCCACAACAGATGCAACACCCCTCGCTCGTCCGCCAGCGCGGGCCACTGAAGCCAGTGGTCCGGACCGGCCGAGCGAACATTCCAGGCACCGGCATCCGCAGGATGGCCGAGATCCTTGTGCGGTGCGGTGGGTTCGGCGAGGATGCAGGTCATCCCGTACTGCGAAGAAGGAGTCGACGCGATGACAAAGTATCTGATCTCGTTTCCGAGTGCCGCGATGGTCGTCCCCGAAGAAGACCTGCCAGCCGTTTCGGACGCGGCGCACGCGGTGGTGCAGGAGGCGAAGGACGCCGGGGTCTGGGTCTTCGGTGGCGGCATCGATGAGAGCATCCCTCCCGTTATGGTCGACGGCGAAGGGGCCGTGAGCGAGGGCACCTACCCGCAGACGACGCAGCTCGAGGGCGGCTACTCAGTGCTGGAGCTGCCTTCGTATGATGCGGCCTTGGAGTGGGCCGCGAAGATCGCGGTAGCTTGCCGTTGCGCGCAGGAGGTGCGGGCTTTCCACTACGACCCGGCCAGCTAGAACTCGGATGGGTGGCCCTCCTCGCTCGGCTCGCGATCACACCGCTGGTTAGGCTCGAACTTAGAAACGTCGGGTGCGGCCCTCAAGGTAGAGCCGCACCCGACGTTTCGTTTGGCTGTGCTTCCGCAGGGTCCGCCGGTCCGCCCGACCATCGGGCTGCTTGTGGCGAAAGATGCGTGGACCTGGCGGCCCTGCGGAAAGTCTTGGTGCCGGCGGCGAACCGGGGGCTGGCTATTGGGCCTGGTCCGCCGCCGGACAGATCAGGCCGCGGCAACCACCTTGGCCGGCGACTTCTCCAGCAGGTAGTTCTGGTACGCGGGGATCGTCAGGAAGGCCGGGAACTCCTCTCCCAGGGCCACCTCTTCGAAGATCTCGCGGGCGTCGTCGAACCGGTCGCCGTCGAACCGCGGCAGGCCGGCGAACTCTTCCTCCAGCAGTTCCCGCACCCATTCGCGCGTGATGATCTCGCCGTCGTCGGTCACGGCGTGGGCGTGGATCCACTGCCAGATCTGCGAGCGGGAGATCTCCGCCGTCGCCGCGTCCTCCATCAGGTTGTGGATGGCCACCGCGCCGTTGCCGCGCAGCCAGGACTCGATGTACTGGATGCCGACTTCCAGGTTGGTGCGGATGCCCTTCTCGGTGATGGAGCCTTCGGTGCCGGCGACGTTCAGCAGGGCGGCGTCGTCGGGGGTGACGTCCTCGCGCTGGCGGTCCAGCTGGTTCGGGCGGTTACCCAGCACGCCGTCAAACACCTCGCGGCAGACCGGCACCAGGTCCGGGTGCGCCACCCAGGAGCCGTCGAACCCGTCGGAGGCCTCGCGCGTCTTGTCCGCGTGCACCTTCTCCATGGCGATGGCGTTGGCCTCCGGGTCGCGGCGGCTGGGGATGAACGCGGCCATCCCGCCGATGGCCATGGCGCCGCGGCGGTGGCAGGCGCGGACCAGCTGCTCGGTGTAGGAGCGCATGAACGGCGCGGTCATGGTCACCTGCGTCCGGTCCGGCAGCACGAACCGCGGGCCGCGGGCCCGGAAGTTCTTGATCACCGAGAAGATGTAGTCCCAGCGGCCGGCGTTCAGCCCGGAGGCGTGGTCGCGCAGCTCGTACAGGATCTCCTCCATTTCGAATGCGGCCGTGATGGTCTCGATCAGCACGGTGGCGCGGATGGTGCCCTGCGGGATGCCCAGCAGGTCCTGCGCCAGGATGAACACGTCGTTCCACAGCCGGGCTTCAAGGTGCGACTCGATCTTCGGCAGGTAGAAGTACGGTCCGCGGCCCTGGGCGATCAGCCGCTGGGCGTTGTGGAAGAAGTACAGCCCGAAGTCCACGATGCCGCCGGCCACCGGTTCGCCGCCGATCAGCATGTGCTTCTCCGGCAGGTGCCAGCCGCGCGGCCGCACCACGATGGTGGGCAGGTCGGTCAGCGTCTGGCCGGTCAGCTTGTATTCCTTGCCGGTGTCGGAGACGAAGTCGATCCGCCGCTCCAACACGTCGGTCAGGTTCAGCTGCCCGCTGACCACGTTGGACCAGCTGGGCGTGGAGGAGTCCTCCATGTCAGCCAGCCACACCTTCGCGCCGGAGTTCAGCGCGTTGATGGTCATCTTCTTCTCCACCGGACCGGTGATCTCCACACGGCGGTCCTCCAGCCCGGGCGCCGGGGGAGCGACGCGCCACGAGGAGTCCTCGCGGATGTGCCGTGTGCCGGGCAGGAACTTCGGGTCGTGCCCGCGGCCGATCGACCGGCGCCGGTTCTCCCGCTGCACCAGCAGCTCCCGCCGCCGTGCCGCGGTGGCCTGGTGCAGCTTGGCCACGAACTCCAGCGCCTGCGGCGTCAGCACTTCCTCCTGCCGGCGCACTGGCGGGGCCGTCAACGTAATCCCGTTCAAGGTAATCGGATCATTCATCGCTCATTCACTCCTCAAGAAAACTTTTGTAAGTACGACGGCGGCGCCCGGCCTGGGTGCCAAGGTGACGTTCGGGTCTGAGGTGCGGAGCCGGGACCCGGAAAGCGGCTAATAGCTTCCGTAAGGCCGCCCGCGGCCGTCGGAAGGTCGTGCCGCGGCGGGTCCCGGCGCAGCGCCGGTGGTGAGCCCCGTCGTCGTTAGTGGAACTGGCCTTCTTCGGTGGAGCCGACCAGTGCCAGGGTGCTGCCGTTGGGGTTGAGGGCAGTGGAGATGGTGTCGAAGTAGCCGGTGCCCACTTCTCGCTGGTGCTTGGTGGCGGTGTAGCCGCGGTCTTCGGCGCCGAATTCGCGCTCCTGCAGGTCCACGTAGGCGCTCATGCCGTTGCGGGCGTAGCCGTGGGCCAGGTCGAACATCGAGTAGTTCAGGGCGTGGAAGCCGGCCAGGGTGATGAACTGGAAGGTGAAGCCCATCGCCCCGAGCTCGCGCTGGAACTTGGCAATCGTCGCGTCGTCCAGGTGCTTCTTCCAGTTGAAGGACGGCGAGCAGTTGTAGGAGAGCATCTGGTCCGGGAACTCGGCCTTGACCGCCTCGGCGAACTTCCGGGCCAGCTCCAGGTCCGGGGTGCCGGTCTCCATCCAGATCAGGTCCGAGTACGGGGCGTAGGCCTTGGCCCGGGCGATGCACGGCTCGATCCCGTTGCGGACCTTGTAGAAGCCTTCGGGGGTGCGCTCGCCGGTGATGAACTCGGCGTCGCGCTCGTCCACGTCGGAGGTGAGCAGCGTGGCGGCCTCGGCGTCGGTCCGGGCGATGATCACCGAAGGGGTGCCGGCGACGTCGGCGGCCAGGCGGGCCGCGTTCAGGGTGCGGATGTGCTGGCCGGTGGGGATCAGCACCTTGCCGCCCAGGTGGCCGCACTTCTTCTCGCTGGCCAGCTGGTCCTCCCAGTGCACGCCGGAGGCGCCGGCGGCGATCATGGACTTCATCAGCTCGTAGGCGTTCAGCGGCCCGCCGAAGCCGGCCTCGGCGTCAGCAACGATCGGCACCAGCCAGTCCTCGACGGTCTGGATGCCCTCGGAGAACTCGATTTGGTCGGCCCGCATCAGCGCGTTGTTGATCCGGCGGACCACCTGCGGCACCGAGTTGGCCGGGTACAGCGACTGGTCCGGGTAGGTGTGGCCGGAGAGGTTGGCGTCCGCGGCCACCTGCCAGCCGGAGAGGTAGATGGCGCGCAGCCCGGCCTTGACCTGCTGCACCGCCTGGTTGCCGGTCAGCGCGCCGAGCGCGTTGGTGTAGCGGCCCTCGGCGGCTTCCTCGGTCAGCTGCTTCCACAGCTTCTGCGCGCCGCGCTTGGCCAGCGTGTGCTCTTCCTGGACCCGGCCGCGGAGGCGGACGACATCCGCTGCGGTGTAGTCGCGAGTGATGCCCTCCCAGCGGGAATCGGCGGCCCACTCGAGCTCCAGTGCCTTGGCCGCTTCCTCAGCGTTCATCGGGGCCGGCTCAAATGATGCAGTCATTGCTGTCTCCTGTTCGGTGTCGGGTCCGGCAGGTTCCGATTCTCGGTGATCGGTCCGGGCCAAATCCTTCGTGAAACCGACTATTCCGCACTCTGCAACAGGTAATCCATGGAAATTACTGGAAAGATTTGCACTTCTTCTCGTATTCTCAAGAAATGACAACCACCAGCTGGAATCGTCCCGCCAAGCACGACGGCGGTGCCTCCGCCGAGCCCGAAATCGACGTCATCAGCCTGGGCCGGCGGGTGCGGCACCTGCGCAAGGCCCAGGGCATGACCCTGGACGATCTCGGTGCCGCCGTCGGCGCAGCGCCCTCGCAGCTCTCGCTGATCGAGAACGGCAAGCGCGAGCCCAAGCTCGGCATGCTCCAGGCCCTCGGCAAGGCGCTGGGCGTGGGCATCGACCAGCTGCTCGGGGCCGAGCCGCCCAGCCGCCGCGCCGCGCTGGAAATCGAGCTGGAACGCTACCAGCGCGGGCCGCTGTATGAATCGCTCGGGCTGCCGAAAGTCCGCGTCAGCTCGCGGCTTTCCATGGACGTCCTGGAGTCGCTGGTCGGGCTGCAGCATGAGCTGGAGCGTCGGTTGGACGAGCAGGCCGCCACCCCGGAGGAAGCCCGCCGCGCCAACACCGAACTGCGGGCGGAAATGCGCTCGCGCAACAACCACTACGAGGACATCGAGGCCCAGGCCCAGGAGCTGCTTAAGGCGGTCGGGTTCAAGGGTGGCCCGCTGTCCCACCACGTGGCCGCGGACATTGCCGAGCACCTCGGTTTCAGCCTGCAGTACGTCAGCGATTTGCCGCATTCCACCCGGTCCGTGACGGATTTGAAGAACAACAGAATTTACCTGACCCAGGGTCACCGGTCCGAACACGACCCTCGGTCCGTGCTGCTGCAGGCCGTCGGCCACTACGTGCTGGGGCACCAGACGCCCACGGACTACGCGGACTTCCTGCGTCAGCGCGTCTACACCAACTACTTCGCCGCCGCCCTGCTCATGCCGGAGCACGCCACCGTGGACTTCCTGCAGAAGGCGAAGGCATCCAAGGAGCTGGCCATCGAAGACCTGCGCGACGCCTTCAGCGTCTCCTACGAGACGGCTGCGCACCGCTTCACGAACCTGGCCACGCATCATCTGGGCATCCCGTGCCACTTCCAAAAGGTCCACGTCTCGGGCATTATCCACAAGGCCTATGAGAACGACGGCGTGAATTTCCCCGCCGACCACACCGGGGCCATCGAAGGCCAACCGGTCTGCAGGAACTGGACCTCGCGTGCCGTGTTCGACGTGCCGGACAAGTTCCGCGCCTTCAATCAGTACACGGACACCAAGGCCGGCACTTTCTGGTGCACCGCCATCACTGAGCGGCACTCGTCGGGGGAGTATTCGCTCAGCATCGGCATCCCCTACAAAGAGGTGAAGTGGTTCCGCGGCCGCGACACCACCGAACGCTCCGTCTCAAACTGCCCCGACGAATCCTGCTGCCGCCGCCCGCCCGCCGACCTCGCCGCCCAATGGGCCGGCCACGCGTGGCCCAGCGCCCGCGCCAACTCCCACCTCCTCGCTGCGCTTCCACCCGGGGCCTTTCCCGGAGTGGATGAGACTGAGGTATATCAGTTCCTTCGCGCACATGCGGGGGAGTAAAGGGCTGGGCTTGAAGTAACGAGTGGACCATGACCACCCGACTTGTTAACAGGGGATCGCCGGTTCGAATCCGGTAGGCTCCGCGAGAAAGCGTGTAGTTGCTGGGATGTTTGCCCGTAGCGGCGCGCTTCTGTATTGTCCGATAATCCCTAATCCCGTCCAAAACCCGCCCAAGTGGCGTGCGGTTCTGCTTCTTTTGGTTTACCGGCAATTGTGTTACACCGCACTTTTCACTCGCTCAACTCAGCGCTGATATGGTCGAGCAGATCAATCGCAAACGGGGGAATGAGTGTTCTATCATCTGGAAGACTTCAATGGAGCTGCTGAGTACTTCGCGGATCGAGGCTCGGGGAGATGGTCCGAACTGTCCAAGGTCTTGGACACTTTGGTGCCCCAACTTCAGGGGAGTGATCAGAAGGGGAAGATCGGCGAACCAATATTTGACCCTAAAGGTAGCAATGCGAAGCTGACTGCCCACGCCGCTGAACTCGGCTGGACAAATGTGGCTGTGCCTAAAGAACTCCAACCGTTCGGTAAGGACTGGGATGCGGGCAAAGAGGCTGTGTTGGTTGAATGGCAGTTCAGCAATTATCCCTTCTTGTGGAACAACATTATTCGCAGCGAAGCTATCTTCCATTCACGGCAGATCGTGCCACCGCTCACGGCTCCGGCGGAAGCCCTCGTCATTGTCACTAAGTCCGGGTCCTTCCCGGCCTCGAATAGCACGCTGTACTATGAGCAGGCACGAGCGCAGATCAACACTGTGACGACACTAGGTGTTTTTAAAATGCCTATTCGGCTCGTCGGTCTTGCTCTTCCCGCTGAGACAACAACATTCGAGTGCGACTGGAACGCGTATGAAGAACGCTATGGCCGGGTCGCAACCACGACCCGGCGCACCTTCAATGCCTCTTGGAGGGGAAAAGGGCAGTATGGCTACACACTCGCCCGGTTTGTTTAACTGACAGCCTCATCGAACAATGTCGGCAGTTCCTCCGTCGGCTTGACTCGGTACTGCTCAAGATCAGGCAATCCATCAGCCGTGCCGCGTAGCCGTCCGGCGAACGCATCTTCCTCAAGCTGGAGTCGTTTCTCCAACTCTTCCAAATGGTGTTCCTCTGGAAAGCGTCGCGACGTGGATCGACCTGTAGCGAATTTAGCTGTCTGGGCAGCGAAACGGTACTTGGCGGGATCTTCACCGTTGGCTTCACAGAAGTCACGCAACGTCTTCAAATTGGGAAACACCCCATCCTTATCAGGGCGTCCTGCGATCCGGTTTACAGCAACTTCGTGGTAGTTTGCGTCAATTTCGGCGCCGACATAATGACGGTTCAGATCCCTCGCGGCGACGGCAACCGTTCCCGTTCCCATATAGGGGTCTAGAACAACATCTTCCTCATGAGTTGTTGCCAGAATCATACGTGCGACCATATCCTCTGGGAAGGCAGCGGGATGAATGGTCTGCTCCTCGTGATTGTGCTTCACATTTTGGAATAACCAGACATCTCCCGGGTTTTTTCCAAGAGGATTGCAGGTAAGTTCCCCCTTGTTAGCGCCACGCCACGATTTCTTGTTTTGGTACTTCTGGGGCACCCGTATCGGGTCGAGATCAAACTTGTATTCGTCTGACTTGGTAAACCAAAGGATCGTCTCGAAGCGCGCCGAGAACTTGTTCCTGGCGTGCAGACCATGCTGCCGGATCCAGGCGATACGATTTCGCGGGACCATGTCAAGGTCCTCCAGGATCGGGAAGAACCTGATGTCCAGCGGAATGAGAGCCCCACGGTTGGAGTACGAACCAACCTGCCAGAATAAAGAACCCGTCGATTTCAGGACACGGACACACTCAGCCAGGACCTGAGCTTGCTCCTGAAGATAAATATCCAGCGCACGGCGACTCTCGTATTCCTTCCCAATATTGTAGGGAGGCGAAGAGATGACACAGTCTACAGAGTCTGAGGGCAGTCCCCGGAGCCACTCAAGGCAATCGCCTAGATGTAGGTGGTCCAGTTCGATGCTGCTCTGAGATGACAAGATGACTCCTTGGTTGAGGGCTTCCTAATAGGTTAGAGGACCGCACTGACGGCCAAGGACCACGCCTCACCCGATGTGGGAAACTGAGACTTTTCGGCGCAGCTCGGAGTAGTCCTACTTGTACATGTGGGCGTAGACGCCGTCTGTGTTGGTGATGGAGCCGTGCTTCAGCAGAATTTGGGATGTTCACGCAGCTGCGTAAGCACGCCGTGCAGTTCGTCGTGCGTGGAAACGCGGATCTCGGACACCAGGTCGTGGGTGCCGCCGACCGCCGAAACCAGCACTGCCTCCGACCACTCGGCCGGCCGCTCGGCAATGTGGCGGACCGGGCCGGACGCCATCGCCGAGACGTGGGCAATCACGTGCTGGCCCGGGAACGCCGGATCCACGGCTGACACCACCCGCACGGTGTGGTGTCCAAGAGCTCGCGCAGCCGGGCAGAGAGACCGTGGCTCGGGGCAGGCCGAGATCGCGTGTCAGGTCCTGATAGCTGGCGCGGCCTTCCTGCTGCAGGGTGCGGACGAGTTTTGTGTCGATCGTTTCGGGGGAGACCGCCAAAGTTTCCTAAAGTTCCCAAGTGAGCACCGCCGTCGACGCCTTCAGTCTGCAGTACGTCAGCGATCTGCCGCATTCCACCCGCTCCGACACAGATTTGAAAAAACAGCAGAATTTACCTGACCCAAGGCCACCGGTCCGAGCACGGTCCGCGGTCGGTGCTTTTGCAGGCCGTTGGACACTACGTCCTGAGGCACCGGACGCCTACCGACTACGCGGACTTCCTCCGCCAGCGCGTCTACACCAACTACTTCGCTGCGGCACTGCTCATGCCCGAGCACGCCACGGTGGACTTCCTGCAGAAAGCCACGGCGTCCAAGGAGTTGGCCAAGACCTGCGTGACGCGTTCAGTGTTTCCTACGAGACCGCGGCCCACCGCTTCACCAACCTGGCCACTCATCATCGGGGGATCCCCTGCCACTTCCAAAAGGTCCACGTCTCGGGGACCATCCACAAGGCCTATGAGAACGACGGCGTGAACTTACCCGCCGACCATACCGGTGCTATCGATGGCCAGCTGGTCTGCCGCTACTGGACCTCACGGGCCGTGTTCGACGTGCCGGACACGTCGTGCTTTCAACCAGTACACGGACGCTGAAGCGGGGACCTTCTGGTGCACCGCCATCACGGTGCGGCACTCGTTGGGGGAGTACTCGCTGAGTATCGGCATCCCCTACAAGGAAGTGAAGTGGTTCCGCGGTCGCGACACCGCCCAACGCTCCGTCTCCAACTGCCCCGACGAATCCTGCTGCCGCCGCCCACCCGCCGACCTAGCCGACGAATGGGCCGGGAACGCCTGGCCTAGCGCCCGCGCCAACTCCCACCTCCTCGCTGCGCTTCCACCCGGGGCCTTTCCCGGAGTGGATGATACCGAGGTGTACCAGTTCTTACAGTCTCAGGCATAGTCGACGAACCTGTCGTAGAAAGGCGGCCAAACCTGCCGTGCCCGTATAATCGAAGACTAGACTCTCTTTGAACCCTCTGACAACGATGACCCGACAAGAGTAATTTCCCCAATTTCATGACCTTGCTTCTCGCCATTCTTGCTAGTCCCGCTACAACGTCAGGAACTCGAACAATAAACCGTCTGGAATTGGCAAAGGACCTGCTCGGTTTCGAGCGAATAGCCGTCGCGAATATCCTAGATATTCCCACGTACAGGACAACGGATTTGACTTCCGTGGGACAGGAGCAGTACTCATGGCTGCGCTCCAGAATAGCCATACAGAATATGATGGAAGACTGTGATGGAGTTCTACTCGGCTATGGGGTCACGGAACCCAACGGGCCGGCGCGGCTGCACTTTCGTGAGCAAATTAAATGGCTGTGGGATGAACTGGACAGATTGAAACTGCCCACTTGGAGCGTCGGAGTTCCTCCACGTCACCCTTCGAGATGGCAGCGCTTGACTCATGGTATTTCACCTACAGAGCCCTTCCAATCCGCACTCCAGCAAGTCCTCCTGCCCTTGCACTTGAGAGAAGCAAAGCGTGGCGATTCGCACGTTTCGAACCAGGGAGGCAAGCCCTAAACTCGCTGACTGCGCCCTGTCGAAACACACTGTATGGGCAGAGTATGCAACTTCCAGAAGGTGCCTGGGTCCAGCATCCCGACGAAGATATATGAGAACGGTGGCGCGAACTCCCGGCCGCGCACCCCGGCGTCATCGAAGGCCGGCAGGTTCCCGTCACTGTGCTTCGAGAGTCGCGTTCATCCTGCCCGCCAAGCTTTGGTCAAAGCCGGCACCCTCTGCTGCACCGCTCGCACCGAACGGAAGGGGTCCTGTTTCCGTTTCACTGGTCCTCGACGATCTCCGGAGTCTTGCGGTGGGAGCACCGCATGCAGCGTCAGACTCTCGGGAATCAGACTGCGATCACGTCGAGTTCCATCTCAAATTTATGTACTGAAGAAATACCTCGAGACGTCTCGCGCTCATAGTACTGATTGCGCGGAAACAGCACGCTCGTGGGCGTATTCCGTGCCTCACACAAAAAATACCAGCTGAAGCCGAGTACCTGAGTCTTGGCGCCGACTGGACTCAGGTAAACGTTATCTGCGCGGCCTTCCGCCTTCAATTTCGAGATGTGGTCGCTGAGGACTTGGGCTGTCATGAACGGGTCGCTAGCTGGAGCGAAAAGAATCGTCCTATTTCTGTAATCCCGTATAGACTCGCTTGCCTTGCTCATCCTGAGGACGCTCTCCTGGTACATGTGCGGTTGTAGGCTGGGAAGGCCCATGAGGAGGTAGGGGTCTGCCGAGCGCTTTTCTTCAGCGACCGCCGCTACGAGTTCGTGGTCGTAACCAGTTCCAATTATGAGGACGTCGTTTGTATTCGTCGTAGATCGATGGGTGCCTTCCATTCCCGGGACAATCGCTACGCCTTCAACCGGGCCCTTGGAGAACTTGGTTCGATCTCCAGACGAGTAAGTCGTGGGATCCGAGTAGAAAAAGGTCGCATGGGCTACGCCTTCCAGGGGAAGCATCATGGGTAGGAGCAGAAGATGCGGCCGCATCATACCGGTGATGTCAATGCCAATTTTTAAGGCGCTCAACTCTCCCCGACTGGTCTTTAACCATTCGAAAAAGGACTGCCAAAACTCGACAGGAGAGAGCCCATGGGGACTTCGAAAATGCGTGCCGGTCTTCGGGAAACCGTCCTTGGTGTAGTTGTACTCCGGATGTATGAGCCAGATCTTGCTGTGAGAGCTCACGGAGGCGAAAAGAGTGTTGACGCGCTCCGAGTCATTGAAGGACGAAATAAACAAGTCGAAATTGTGATTTCGCACCTGATCTACGCGGAGCCGCTCACGTGAAAATAAAGAGTAGTCAACTGAGTTCAAAGAGGGACTCCTGACTATCTGCAACTGAGAAGGGGGCGCGCATCCCCGCAATTCGCTCCTTGACTATACGGGAATACTCCCCTTCCGTCGTCTCAGGGCCAAAAACCGCGGAAACCTCCGCTGGCTTGAGCGACAGGTCACCACGTCGTCCGGTAGGTAAGCCGAAAAGAGGAGCCAGCATTGGGTGCAGCTGAAACTTCCGATGAACCGACCCGCGGTTTCGCGCTTTACGACCATTAGGTACCTCAATCAGCAAGCGGTGGTTTACACAAGCCTCTATAATAGCGAGAGAGTCAGCGCTTATCCGCTGGAGGTTGCTCGAAAAGGTCGTTACGCTTGTTTCTGCCGGTTTATCGGAATATCTCACTTTCTGTAGTAAAGACCCTAATCTTCGAATGGCCAAGTCGCAATCTTCACCTACCAGACCAAGGGGTTTAGCATCTGAGAGGAACCAACGAGCGGCGTCAAGAACTCCTGCGGTCTGGGCCTCTGCTGAGATAGGCTTGACATTCTCGAAAGGCTTCTCGCCAAAAAATATTGACCAGTGTGTGACGTATTTAAGAATCATAAGTAAACTTCTCGGTAAGAAGCCAGACATGTCAACAAACTGCTCGAAGCCAATGTACGTATTTCGCCGGTCGTTTTCTGCGTAGACTTGAGCAATCAAATCAGACTTCCACAAGTTTAGATAATTACGAAGCTCTTCGCTCTCGGTTCCGTCAAGCAGAGGCATGACATATGAGCGCGCCGACGCTGCCATTTCTTGTGTGATACTCCGAAAAGTGTTCCACTGCTGGTAAAAGCGAAGAATGGCGAGCTTCTCGATGAGGGGGTGCTCAGGCAGGCTTAAATGCGCACAGATTTCATCTGCTAGTTCGCGATCCTGCGTTGCCACCATTACAGACTTTTTGAGTTTCCGTAGATGTGGCCGTTCAAGCGGGGAAACTGAGCCAAGAACTGCCAGGAGCGCGTCATTGGAGAACCGACCCGGCTCACCCCTGCTGAATATCGTATTCAGGGCCTTGACATCGAGTCCTGTCAATCCTGCATCCTTCATACGGTTGAGCACCATGCTCTCGCAGAATTCGTCGTACGAGTGGCCTGTACGATACGAATTCTCCAATACTCTCCACTCAAATTCACTTCCGCGACGATTCACCTCCTCTGCGCTCAGCGTCTCATGAGTTCGAACTCCCCATTCGCGCCCGCCGATCAAAAAACATGCAGGCAACTCCTTCTCACGGATCAGCGTGTTGAAGTACCGTTGTTGGTTCTTACTTAGGTTTTCGAATTCATCAACTAAGAAGGTCATTTTGACTCGGTCGAGCCCAGTAAGTTTTGCGGCTTGTTGACATGTTCTAAAAATAAGCGTTCCAGGGGAGGCAAGGATTTCAATGTCAAGAGATTTGGTGAGTGCCGCGTTGTTGATTGCGCGGTCTAATACGTGGCGTAAATCAATTACGAGGCCAAGAAGGTCGTCAAGAGAGCGAGGTTTGTCAACAAGATTATGTGTCTTCTCCCGATCGCTATTGAACAGAGCGACGACGGCTTGAACAAAGTCGAGTTCCTCTGATTCTGTCCATTTACCTTCTGATTGCTGCAGGTCGTCAAGAACTACCAGAAGCTGTTCACAAAGCCATAAATCCATATAAAACGCAAATGCGGCTGCCCAAACCTCTTCTGACTGATGCTTCCCGTCGAATCGAGAGCTGTTAAGCCCACTGCAGCGAAAGTAGACACCGAGATATCCTTCTTTTTGGACTTGTTGGAGCGTCCCCTGTTCTCCGCGCATTTTCTGCAGTGGATAGGCAAAGTATCGGAGTAGATGTGTACGCCCGCCCCCTTTTCCGCCCACAAGAAATTGCGGCATGGGGCTTCGGGGGTCTACTAATGAATACGGGTCGCTAGAGGTGAAGCTGACAAATTTGCGACTTATTTCGATATCGGTGAAGTCGACAGCTTTTGTCACTTCGAAGGGATTAGGGATCATGCGTACACCTTAGAGTATCGAGGAAATATCGGTGTCCAGTTGGTGCCAGTTTCTTCCTGCCAGAATATGGGAAGAGAGTTGTCAGGGATATTGTGGTGCAGCCCCAATAGGAGCTGCCCATTTCCGAAACCCAGTCCGCCACCAGGGAAAATCTTTTCACCATAACAAGCCGCGATCTGCCTGCCCTCATCCAATGAAAGATTGATTTCTGTGCTTGAATATACACGCGATTCTGGGTGGAAGGCCGATTCTGTCGTGTCGAGTTTGTGTATCGTATCGACACGATCGAAACCAGCGAGTGCTTCAACCACTGCCATGCCTTCCGGCTTTGCGAAAAGTGTAAAGTAGCAAATCTCAAGTTCTATACCGTCTCGTTCAGCCGCTTGTCGAACAGCTTCTAAGAGCCGTTGACTGTACAGCGTCGCCTGAGATCCGGATCCCAACAAGTCATCGATGAAAACTATTCGCTTTAGCCCTTCTATAGCGACTTTTGCGTCTGCCGCGCCAGGCATCGAGTCAAGTATCTCGTGTTGGTGGATGAATAACCCTTTGGGGAGATTGTTTTCTTGACGGAAGTAGTAGAGAAGATGCGAGCCGCTTTCCGAAGGGTTTCCCATGCCAAGGAATCGCGTGGCCATAAGTTCTTCCATGAATTGTTCATTTAGATATTTGGAGTCACTCGTTCCCCCGGCTTTTTTCCGAAGTGATTGAATAATTGGATATTTGAACAGGTCGCGGAAGACGGCTCTGAGTAACTCCCGAATTTCGCGCAAGCCAAAATAGTTAAAATGCGAGAGCAGATGGAGGGCGTGAAGTCTCTCTTCTTCAACGGGAAACGATCTACCATCAAAGTTGTCGAGCCATCGTTCGATGTCCGGTGTCTGTACACTTTGCTCCCATACGTAGTTCGAGAGAATGCGAATCCTGTTCAATATCTCCGCGTGTTCGCCGTCGAGATTGCGAAGGTCATTCATCGGCAGGTCCTCAGTCTCTCTCAAACATTTCGATGTATTCAGCGGGAGCTGGTGTGCCAACTGAGTTCCTGGTCGTCAAGAGGGTTCGCCCCCTGATTGCGTCTCGCAGGCTGACTATTCTCTTAAACCCTAGTGACTCTGCAATCTGTGACAGATGCTCGTGAGTTTGAATTAGTTTTCCCCGGACAGTGTTTGTGCCACAGATAAGTATAAGCCGTTGACAATTGACTTCCGGAGAAGCGGCGTTGATGAACACGCGTCTCATGTCTAGGAAGTAGTTTCTGTATATGCTTGCTCTGGTGGGGTTGTCCTCAGCGATTTGGCTCAAAACGTGATTCAGTTCCGCGTTTTTCAGGTCCACGCAGTGATTACTACGGTCGGCCCTATTGAGATGCTCTCGTCCTATGCTTGTTCTTTCTAGGCCAATTGTGCCTCTGTCTTCGGCGAAGCCGAGCCAACCGGATTCCAAGCTGGTACTTCGGATATATTTCTGGGCTGCGCCGTACGGAGGACTTGTAACAATCAAGCTCGGTTGACCCAGTAGCGGGGTGGACCAAGTCGAATGGTCGCGTGCATCTCCGAGGACTACATGTGCCCGGGGCTCGGAACCGTGGATACGGCAAATCTTCGCAGCCATACGCTCGCCGGTGACTTGCCATAGACGCCAGACGTCGGTTGAGGTCAATGTGGGCCCGTCTGCATCTTTACGCCTGACAGGAACGGGAATCCGTGGGTCAGCGTTTGAAAGCTGTTTAGCCGTTAACGCCAATGCTAACGAAAGGAAATCAATGTGATGAGGGTCCCCAATACGATTAATTGCTGCGGCCAGTCGGCTTAGCGCAGAAAGGACAGAAGGTTCGTACCACCTGCGTAAATAATCTGCGGGAATTTGAGTCTTTCTGCTGCGTTTCGCCAATGCTGTCGATTGTTCTAAAAGACTGATCATTTTCGGCATCTGCAGCGGAGCGGTTTTGACTCTGCTGATCAATGTTGCTATTGGGTTCTGGTCTATTCCTAGCGAAGGTATGCGACGGTTTTGTGCTTCAAGCAAGACAGTGCCCGATCCGCAAAATGGATCTATAACATAATCAATGCCGGATAAGGCTTGACGGCTGGCAAGCATCATCCTTGGGATGTGCCGCAGGAGCCTGGCGGGGTAGGGGAAGATGCTGTGGGTGGACTCGTCGGCTGGAAGCGCGCCGACTAGTTCGCGAAAGCTGACCTCTAAGGGGTGTCCGGCATACTGTCCGATCAGCTCCTCCATGTCCCGGGTGTAGCGCAGGGAGTATTTGAAGCCGACATGGTTCTCATCTTCGACGTCGGCAGCAAGAAAGGAAGGCATTGTTCAAAATTACCCCGCCAGTAGGGGAATCTTTGTTGCGAATCGCTAGTAGTGGCTACAAGATTGCTAGGCGGTGGGCTGGGCAGTGCACGCGCCTGCGCGGTCCAGCGAAAGACGCAGAGCCTGTTCCCACGGCCCACACAGCGGGGAAACAGTATGACTCAAAGTGCGACTGGCGCTGGCTGCGACTCCGCTCTTCGTGATGGAGCCAGATAGCTGGCGCCGACAGTCGTTCTTCATAGTTCAAAAAATCCGTCGTGCGTAGTCTTCTTTGACAACTTCGAGGTGGAGCCAGGAGTCGGTGCGGCTGACGGCGGGGAGGCTGCGGATTTCTTCAAGCTGGGCGAGGAGGTCGCGGGGGGACTCGGCGGCGAGCGTGGCGATAGCGTCGAAGCGGCCGACGGTCTGGGCGACGAACTCCACGTGGGATGAGTCGCGCAGGAGTTCAAGGACGGCGTCGTTGTCGCCGGAGAGGTTCAGGCCGACGCCCATGGAGAGCTGCCGGCCGCCGGCGCCGCGGGATTCCACCGCGCTGATCCTAATGATCCGGGCGTCCAGCAGCCGCTGCACCCGGGAGCGCACGGCGGTGGGCGTGAGCCCCACGGCGGCGGCAAGGTCCCGGTAACTGGTCCGCCCGTCCTGCTGCAGGATCTCGATGAGCTGGGTGTCCACCTGGTCGATGGTGACCTCGCCGGCGTACTGGGAGATGAAGAGGCCCTTGACCACCCTCGTGTAGACCAGCGTGTCGATGTAAGCCACGTTGGGGTGCTCGCGGAGCTGGGTGAGCACGGCGTGCAGTTCGTCGTGCGTGGCAACGCGGATCTCGGCGATCAGGTCGTGCGTCCCGCCGATTGCGGAAACCAGTACGGCCTCCGACCATTCCGCCAGCCGCTGGGCAATATGCCGCACCGGCCCGGACGCCACCACCGAGACGTGAGCGATCACGTGCTGGCCCAGGAACGCCGGATCCACCGCCGCCACTACCCGGACCGTGTGGCTGTCCAGCAGCTCCCGCAGCCGGGCCGAGACCGTGGCCCGTGGCAGGCCGAGCTCGCGGGCCAGTTCCTGGTAGCTCGCCCGGCCCTCCTTCTGAAGAGCCCGGACGAGTTTTGTGTCGATCATTTCGATGTGGTCCGCCAAAGTTTCCTTAACCTCCCAAGTGAGCACCGCCGTCGTCAATTATCCAGTGATGCGGCGCACAGGCAAGCCCTTCCGCAGAAACATGCGCGGGAACCGGAGCAGAAGTGAATTCAGGGGACCGTAATGCGACATTTGTGCTCTTGTTGGATTGTGATTTAGGCCCTACAGTCGCAGAGATCACAACGGCACTCATGCCCACACCTTAAGGTGGAAGACCATGTCTCATACATCAGCAGCCCGGCCGCAGTTCAGCCACGCCCGGGCCCGCCGCGCCGGATTCGCGGCGTTCGTCGGCACCGCCATTGAGTGGTACGACTTCTACATCTACGCCACGGCCGCGGCCCTGGTGTTCGGCCCGCTCTTCTTCCCGGAAGCGGACCGGATGACCGGCATCGCCGCCGCCTTCGCCACCTACGCGGTCGGGTTCTTCATGCGCCCGCTGGGCGGCATCATCTTCGGCCACATCGGCGACAAGTTCGGCCGGCGCCCCTCGCTGGTGATCACGCTGCTGATCATGGGCCTGTCCACCGTGTTTGTGGGCCTGCTGCCCACGCACGAAAACATCGGCTCCTGGGCCGCCGTCCTGCTGGTGGTGCTGCGCGCCCTGCAGGGCCTGGCCGTGGGCGGCGAATGGGGCGGCGCCGTGCTGATGGCGGTGGAGCACGCGCCGGAGAAGCACAAGACCTTCTACGGCGGCTTCGCGCAGCTGGGCAACCCGGCCGGCGCGCTCGGCGCCACCCTGATTTTCGCCTACCTGTCCGGGATCAGCGACACGTTCCTGGTGGACGGCGGCTGGCGCATCCCGTTCCTGCTCTCCGTGGTGCTGATCGGCGTGGGCTTCTGGGTCCGCTACCGGGTGGAGGAATCCCCGGTCTTCGAGGAGAAGGTCGAGGGCAAGGTCCAGTCCCTGCCGCTGAAGCACGCGCTGGTCACCAACTGGAAGCCGATCCTGATCGGCATCGGCCTGCTGCCCATCTCCACCGGCGGCTACTACCTGGCCACCACCTTCGCCACCGCGTACGGCACCGACCCGTCGGTGGGCCTGAGCGAAACCATGATCCTCAACGCGCTGTCCGTGGCCGCCCTGGTCGAGCTCATCTGCACGCTGGGCGTCGCCTGGCTGGGCGACCGGTGGGGCCGCAAGCGGGTCATGTTCGTCGGCCTGGTGGGCTCGATCGTGCTGATCGTCCCGCAGTTCCTGCTGATGTCCACCGGTCCGGAATGGCTGATCTTCCTGGCGTTCGCCGCGATGCGCCTGGTCATGACCGCCACCTACGCGCCGACCGCGACCATCCTGTCCCAGCTGTTCCGGGCACAGGCCCGCTACACCAGCATCTCGCTGGCCTACGGCATGGCCAACGCCATCTGGGCGGCCCTCTCCCCGCTGACCGCGACCTACCTGTACAGCAGCACCGGCAGCATCTGGCCGGTCCTGATCATGTTCGGCGCCATGGGCGTGCTGAGCATCATCTGCCTGGTGATCGCTCCCCAGCACCGCGACGAGGACGAATACGACGACGCCGACTTAGCCGCCGGCGCCGACACAGAACGCACGAACAACAGCAACACCAACCTGGAGGCCTTCCGGTGAGGAAACTCAAGACATTCGACGCTCCCGCGACCAGCTTCATCCCACAGCTGATCACGGCCGCCACCATCCACACCATGGATGAAGAGCGCCCGACGGCGGAGGCCATGCTCGTGCACGACGGCTACCTGCTCGCCGTGGGCACCGAGGCACAGTGCCGCGCCGCCGCCGTCAACCTCGGCCTGCCGGACCCGAAGGAACACAACGCCGGCGGCGCCACCATCGTGCCGGGCTTCATCGACGCGCACGCGCACCCGCTGATGTACGGGCAGCTGAAGACCTGGGTGGACTGCGGGCCGGTACGCGCCGGCAGCATCCCCGAGATCGTGGCGCTGCTGAAGGAGCGGGCGGCCGAGACCCCCAACGGCCTGCCCGTGCGCGGCTTCGGCTACGAGCACACCAACCTGGTGGAGGGCCGCCACCCCACCCGGCAGGAGCTCGACGAGGTCGCCACCGACCGCGAGGTCTACCTGATGAACGCCTCCGGCCACGGCGGCGTGGTGAACTCCTACACCTTCGAACTGCACGGCGTCACCAAGGACACCCCCAACCCGGCCGGCGGCGAGTTCTTCCGCGACGCCTCGGGTGAGCTGACCGGCGAGCTCTCCGACGCGGCCTGCAACATCCTCACCGGGCTCGAGGGCGTGAAGATCGGCCACCACGGCCCGAACTTCCACCTGGCCGACGCGCCCGAGGAGCACCTGCGCCAGCTGCAGATCGCCCAGGAAAACTTCCTGGCCGGCGGCGTCACCACCATCGGCGACGCCCAGGTGTCCCGGCGCGAGTTCGACATGTACCTGCGCATGGCGGAGGAAAACCAGCTCAAGGTCCGGGTCAGTATGTACCTGCTCTCGCACCTGCTGGACGAGGCCGCCGAGATGGGCCTGCACGGCCAGTTCGGCAACGCGCGGCTGAGCTTCGCCGGGTTCAAGTTCTATGCCGACGGCACCCTGGGCGGCTGGACCGCATACTTCCCGGACGGCTACGTGGGGGACCCCTGCCGCACCGGCCAGCTCTACCACGACCCGGCCGACTACGCCGCGCTGATCTCCAAAGCGCACCGGCTGGGCCTGCAGACCGCCACCCACGCGCAGTCCCCGACGGCCCTGGAGATGGTCATCTCCGCCATCGAGGCCGCGCAGGCGGAACGCCCCGACACCGATGCCCGGCACCGGATCGAACACTGCGGGCTGCCCACGCTGGAGCAGATCGACCGGATGGCCGCCGCCGGCATCCACCCGGTGAACCAGCCGCAGCACTACTACAACTGGGGCGAGGGCGTGAAGGAAGCCGTCGGGACCCCGGGCGAGCGTTTCAACCCCCTGGGCGAATTCGTGGCAGCCGGCGTGCCGGTGACCATCAGCTCCGACGCCCCCGTGGCCGAGCCCAAGCCGCTAGAAGCCATCCAGGCGGCCACCAACCGCATCACTCGCTCCGGCGTCAAGCTCGGGTCGGACTCGCTGCTCATCACCGCGCACCAGGCGCTGGCCGCACACACCATCAACGCCGCCCACACGCTGGGCCGCGAGGACGACCTCGGCTCGCTGACCGCGGGCAAGCGGGCCGACTTCGTGGTCCTGGCCGGCGACCCGCTGGCCGTCGACGCCGCCGACATCGCCGACATCCAGGTCCTGGAAACCTGGGTGGACGGCATCCAGCGCTTCACGGCCGACCGCCCTGTGCGAGCCAAGGCGGAGGTCCAGCATGTCTGAGCACACCCCGGCGGCGACCCCCGCGGTCACGCTGCCCGAGGGGGTCGTCGCCGATAACACCGGCCTGGCCGTCATGACGGTCCTGCGGAACTACGGCATCGACACCATCTTCGGCATCCCCGGCACGCACAACCTGGAGTTCTACCGCCACTTGGCGCCGCTGGACATCCGCCCGGTGACCACCCGGCACGAACAGGGTGCGGGCTACGCCGCCGACGGCTGGGCACAGCAGACCGGCCTGCCCGGCGTCGTCATTACGACGTCGGGGCCCGGCCTGCTCAATGCGCTCTCCGCCGCGGGCACCGCCTATTGCGAGTCCCGGCCGCTGATCATCCTGTCGCCGGGCGTGCCCGAGGGCGAGGAGTTCGCCGACATCGGCTCGCTGCACGAGACGAAGGACGCCACGGCCGCCGTCGGCGCGATCGTCGAGTGGTCGCGGCGCGTCACCTCCGCCACCGAGGCGGTCCAGGGCATCCACGACGCCTTCGAACTCTTCCGCTACGGGCGCCCGCGGCCGGTGCACATCGAGGTACCGCTCAACGTGCTCGAGGGACCGAGCGACGCTCCGGCGGAGCTGCTGCAGGCTGCGCCGCGGCGGGAGCCGGCCGGCGCGTCCGACCAGGCCATCCGGCACGCCGCCCAGCTGCTGGCCGAGTCGCGCCGGCCGGTGCTGCTGGCCGGCGGCGGTTCGCTGCGGGCCGGCGAGCACCTGCTGCAGCTGGCCGAAGCGCTGGACGCCCCCGTGGTGACCACGCTCAACGGCAAGGGCGCCATCCCCGAATCGCATCCGCTCTCGCTGGGCTCGGACATCCGGCTGCCCGCCGCGCAGCAGCTCTGCGAGGAGGCCGACGTCCTGCTGGTCATCGGTTCCAAGGTCGGTGAGGCCGAACTGTGGTTCAACCAGCTGCAGCCGAGCGGCACGGTGATCCGCGTGGACATCCTGCCCGGCCAGATGGCCAAGAACATCGCGGCCGACGTTCCGCTGGTCGGTGACAGCGCCGCCGTCGTGCCCCAACTGCTCGCCGCACTGCGGGAAAACAACGACGGCGGTGTCCCGCCGCGGGCAGAAAGCGGCGCCGACCGCGCGGCCCGGCTGCGTCCGGGGCTGCGCGACGCCGCCCGGGCGCTGTCCCCGGAGTTCGCCGCGCTGGCCGAACAGGTGGCGGCCGCCGTGCCGGCGTCGACCATCATCGGCGGCGACTCCTCCCAGGCCACGTATCTGGGGACGGCGAGCTTCGTGCCGCAGGACCGGCCGCACTCGCTGCTCTACACCCCGGCCTACGCCACCCTCGGCTACGGGCTGCCGGCGTCGATCGGCGCCCGCATCGGCGCGCCGGACCGGCCGGTGGTCTGCGTGGTGGGCGACGGCGCGCTGATGTTCGCGGTGCAGGAACTCATCACCGCCGTCGAACAGCGCCTGGACCTGGTGGTGGTGTGCGCCGACAACGGCGGCTACGGCGAGATCCGCCAGAACGAGCTGGACCGCGGCATCGAGCCCGTGGGCGTGGAGCTCGTGCAGCCCGACTGGGCCGCCCTGGCCACCGCCTTCGGCGGCACCGGCCGGCGGATCCACGACGCCGCCGAGCTGGCCCCGGCCATCCGGCAGGCCCTGGCCGACGGCGGGGTCCAGCTGATCCACGTGCCCGCGCAGCTGTTCGCGCAGGACGGCCAGGCATGACGGGAAGCCCGCGGGTCATTATTACCGACGCCGAGGACCTCGACTACTCCGTTGCCCTGGAGCTGCTGGCCGAGGCCGGCATCGAGGGGCACTACCTCAACACCCGTGACCGCGGCGCCATTCTCGACGCCGCGGCGGGGTGCGAGGGGATCATCCTCGGCTACGCCACCCTGGACGCCGAGATGATCGCCGCCATGCCGAACCTGAAGGCCGTGGCCACCATGTCCGCGGGCTTCGACATGGTCGACCTGGAGGCGGCGGCCGCCCTGAACATCACGGTGTGCAACGTACCCTCGGTGGCCACCCGCGACGTGGCCACGCACGCCTTCGCGGGCATGCTCTCGCTCATCCGCGAGCTCCCGCGCTCCCGGGCTGCCACCCGTCGCGGGGACTGGACGGGGGAGGGGATCCCGGTGCCGCCGCGGATCAGCGAGCTGACCCTGGGGCTGGTCGGGTTCGGGCGCATCGCCCAGTACCTGGCGGGCCTGGCGGCCCCGGTCTTCGGGTCTGTCATCGCCTACGATCCGTTCGTCCCGGACGAGGCGTGGCCAGGCGACGTGCGCCGCGGCGAGCTCGCCGAGGTCCTGGCGGCCTCGAACGTGGTCAGCCTGCACACCCCGCTGACCGAGGAGACCCGGAACCTGCTCGACGCCGAGAACCTCGCCGTCCTGCCGGCGGGCAGCTACGTGGTGAACGTGTCGCGCGGCGCCCTCGTCGACGAACAGGCGCTCTGCGCCGCCCTGGACTCCGGCCACGTCGCCGGGGCCATGCTGGACGTGCTTTCGGAGGAACCGGCCCCGGCCGACCACCCGCTGGTGGTCCACCCGTCGGCGATCGTCACGCCCCATGCCGCATACCGCAGCAACGTCTCGCTGCGCGAATACGTGGCGCTGCCGGCCCGGAACATCATCGCCTGCCTGCAGGGCGGGCAGCCGGAGACCCCGGTCGCCGCGGCATCCCCGTCTCTCGCCCCGGCGGCCGGGTAAGTCAGGTTCGCTGAACACGCAACGGCGCCCGGTCTGCATTCAGCAGGCCGGGCGCCGTTCGCGTTCCTGGAGGTTACCGGGCGGCACCCATCCTTGCGCGATGCGACGTTAGGCGGCTGGCTGCTCGGCAATGGGTGCTTCGACAACCGGCTGCGCGGCAACCAGCTGCGCCTCGTAGGCGGCAGCGATGGTTTGGTAGGCGGCGCGGGCCTCGCCGACGATCACTCGGTTCTCGGCGCGGAGTTTCTTCAGCGCCGCGGCCTGGGCTGCACGCAGGTTCTTGACCTCCAGTTGCGCAGCCTTCACAGCCTTGCCCTTGGCGAGCTTCACCTTCTTGGACAGCGACTTCAGCTCAACGGCAGCGGTGGCACTGGCCTTTTTCTCAGCGGCGCGGGCTCCGATTTGCGCGTCCTTGAAGGCAGCCTTTGCTGCTGCGACGTCGGCCATGGTGAGGGCGGCTGACTCAGTAACAACCGGCGCGGTCGTGACGGGCTCAAGGTCAGCGGCGGATGCGGCGGTGGCGCTTCCACCAACAAGGAGGGCGGCGGTGAGGAAGCCAGCGGCGATCTTGCGAATTGCAGTCATTCTTACTCCGTATTCGGATGAGATAGCTGGCCCAGCGCCAGCCACCTTCCGAAAGTAACGAGTGCACTCGGCGCAAAAGCCGACCCTGCGGTTAATCTGCTGAAAGCCTGTTGCTGCTTTCCAAAAGCTGCGCTTTTGCTGGGCTGAGCTGTGACCGGAGGTGCCGTGCATAACGAACAATTGTCGCTCTTCGGCAGGAATAAGACGATCGCGGGGCCCTAATTCCGGGGACCGGAATAGTGTCAATTTATGCACCGCGCGGTGCATTTGATTCGCCTCGATCGGTTCGGATAATGTTGCGCCGCAGGTGCCGTCGATAGTTCCGCCACTGCTTTTCCTGTCTCGCCTTTCCTTCACTAGAGAGTCCTTCCATGCGCCTGGCGTTAAACATTCTGATGGTTCCGGTCCTGGTCGCCCTCGCACTGATGTCAGGCGGGGCTGCCCCGGCGCACGCAGCCACGGCCGCGAGTCTTCTGGATCGCGGAACTGAAAACTGCGCCGACCTCAAAGAGGTGGGGCTGGGAAGACGATCTCTTCCCAGCCCCACCGCGTGAGTGACCGGGACGGAATACGCCGCCAACAGCCACGGGTCCTCCGCACGCGCAGTATGGGGGGCAAAAATGCGCTCGTCGCCAATCCGGAAATGCTCTTCAAGTTCCGAAGAGAGGGCGTAGCCGGCCTCGCCGTCGACGCGCTCGCTGGTCAGTACGCCCTTCTTTTTAAGGCGTGAGATCGAGGAACGCACGCTGCCCGGTTCCGCACCCAAGTCCTGCAGCAGTCGGACGACGACGGCCACGGGGATTGCACCGCCGCTTTGCCGACCATAGATGCCGAAGACCGTAACGATGAAACGGTGATGCGGTGGTTGTCCCTTTGAGCCCGGCAGCCGGCCGGCAATAATCTCGTCTTCAGCGCGCACCCACCGAGCCTATCGGACCGCCGCTGCAGCCCGGCGCAGCTGATAAGTGTCACCGACTTAGGATGGGAGACGCACGGAGTATGAAGGGTGCGCATTCAAGAGGAGGACTCAATTCCCGCCATGGCGCCACGGACGCAGCGCCCGCAGCTGCAGCAATTGCTGGTTACGCTCTACGGTCTTTATGCGGGAGGCGCCGGAGCGTGGTTGCCGGTCTCTGTGCTGGTGGCAATGTTGGCGGACTTGGGCGTGGACGGTCAAGCAGCGCGGTCGACCATTTCCCGGTTGAAGTCAAAGGGTGTGCTGTCCGGTCGCCGGACCGACGGAGTGTCCGAATACGCACTCTCCGAAGGCGTGCTGGATATTTTTCATTCCGATGACCAGCGCATTTTCGCACCTGAGCGTTCACGGCCGGAAGACCCCTGGGCCTTGATAGTTTTTTCCGTGCCGGAGGCCGAACGAAACCGCCGGTATGAACTGCGCGCGGAATTGACCAGCCTGGGCTTTGGGTTTGTGGCGGCAGGCGTGGCGGTCGCGCCCGCTACGGTGATGGAGCAGGCTATGCGCCGGCTTGCTGACCGCGGTCTGGACCGCTACACGGAGTACTTTGCTGGAAGCTACCTCAAAGACGGCAATGTCCGCGAGCAGGTGCAACAGTGGTGGGACCTCGCCCTGCTCGAACGCCAGTATCAGGATTTCCTGGCTCGTTACTCTCCGGTGGCTGACGAGTGGCAGCGGCGGACTTTCAAAGGTGAAAAGCCGCTTCCGCGCGACGCCTTCAGCCTGTACGTGCCAATGCTCACTCAGTGGCGAAGGTTCCCTTACCGGGACCCGAACTTGCCCTTCGAATACTTGCCTGAAGGCTGGAAAGCACCGCAAGCCAAACAAGTCTTCCTGACCCTGGACCGCATCCTTCGTGCCCCGGCCGCCGACCATGCACGGAAGCTGGCGGCAGCGGTCCGCTGAGCTGGCGCGGTATCCGCGGGCCCGATAAGCAACGGCGCCGGTGCCCTCGCTGCGCGAGCAGGGCACCGGCGCCGTTGTTCAAAACTTTCCCCGGCCGCTCCGGAGCGGGCGTTTACGCGCCGGAAACGCTGCCCTCGGGCAGGAAGTTTACGTCGTGCAACGCCGAGCGGCGGACAACTTCTTCCGGATCGCTGAGGTCGTGCAGCTGGTCGAATAGCTGGGCCAGCCGGCCTGACGGGCTGACCCAGAAGAGAGCCTTGCCCGGGGTCTCTCCCTTGTTGTAGTAAGCGTGCGGCAAATCCCGGGGCATGCGGACGGTGTCGCCCGGGCCCGCAGTGGTCCACTCGCCGTCGAGGTACAGCGTATAGACGCCTTCCATCACGTAGATGTGCTCGTCCTGAGTGGGGTGGACATGCGGAGGCACGCCGGTTCCGGTGGGATCCAGCGACAGCCACGCAAAGCTGGTGGCACTTTCCGACTTGGCCAAGTAGGTGTGGCCGAGGACGTTCCAGGTTTTGTTGCCCATGGCTTCGCTGGCCAGAGTGATGCCCTTGGGCAGGTCTCCCAGAATGATTTCCTGATCCTGTTGCGCCTGCATGGCGGCTCCTTTCGTTGAACGAACTGTGCAGTCAGCATGGCAGGCTGAGGATGAATATGCAATAGGTATTGCGATCGCAAAAGTAGCTCCATATGATGTGTGTCACGCTTCGATGCCGCAAGGCCGGGGCGCGTCACGACGCCGCCACATCACCTTCTCGGGCGGCTCATTTTCCCGCCCACCTACCGAAGGAAAGAGGGCACATGGCTACAGCACCGCAGGGTATGAGCGTTCACACGCTCGGAACTGGAGGCGGTCCGATTGTCTCCAGCAGTCGCGCAGGAACCAGCACCGCCATCCGCGTAGATGACGCTGTCTACGTTGTGGACTGCGGAATGGGCAGCATCCGCAACTACCGCTCCAGCTCTACGTGGGGCGAACTGCGGGGGATTTTCCTGACCCACCACCACTCCGATCACGTGTACGACCTAGGCTCGTTCCTGGTCACGGGTTGGCAGGTCCCCGGGGAGTCCTTTAGTCGGCAGATCCAGATTCTGGGGCCGGGCCGTCCTGAGCGCGTGCCGGCTCTGGATGACGAGCATGCCGGGCAGATCAGCGCACGGTTCGGCAACCGCGGCATGACAGGTACCCGCGAGATGGTGGGCGCGCTGCTGGACAAGGTTTTCGCCTCTGATATCTGCATCCGGATGGCCGATGAAGGGCGCGCCGACCCCAACGACTGGGTGGTTGCCGCAGATATTGAGATACCAGCATCGGCGGCAGCAGACCCTGTCTACAACCGACATCCCGAGATGGAGCCCTTCGAGATCTACCGGGACGACAAAGTTGCCGTCAGCGCCATTCTGGTGGACCACCGGCTGTGTTTCCCGGCCTTCGCCTACCGTTTCGACTCGGCGTACGGTTCGGTGGTGATATCCGGCGATACAGCCTATTCGGAGAACTGCATCCGGCTTGCGCAGGGCGCCGAGCTGCTGCTGCACGAGGTGATGGATCTGGAAGCCATCCTCGCGACCTTCCCGGACGGGCCCACCCGCAACGGCATAGAAATCCACCTGCGTGAATCGCACACCCCCTACACCGAAGTGGGCAAGGTGGCCGCACGTGCAGGTGTGGGGCGGCTGGTGCTGCACCATGTGGTGCCGAATACGCCGGGTGCGGCTGACACACAGAAAATGCAGGAGGCCGCTGCCGCCGACTTCGGGGGTCCGGTCGACGTGGCCGAAGACAATGACGTTTTCGTCCTGCCACCGGGGTTCCCGGTGGGTGCGCCGTCGGCGGCCGGGGCCGCGGAGGCTGTGGTCGCAGCCGAGACCGTGGAGGTCGGAGTATGAGCGCGCAGCAGGCCCGGGAGGCGACCGGGCAAGAGGAGCTGATCCCGCCGCATACCCTCCGGGCAGCGGTCAGGTATGGACGGATGAATCGTCGAGCCTGGCTGGTCACGGGAGCGCTGGTGGTTTTTCAGATCATCAACTTCGCGGACAAGGCGGTGCTCGGCCTGGTCGCAGCGCCCGTGATGCAGGAGCTCAACCTGAGCGCCGGTGAGTTCGGCTTCATTGGCAGCGCGTTCTTCTTTCTCTTCGCGGCAGCTGCCGTGGCCGTGGGCTTCCTGGCCGGCAAGGTGCCGACGCGTTGGATCCTGCTGGCCATGGGTATTTCCTGGGCGGTGCTGCAGTTCCCGATGCTCTTCGGCGGCGGCGCGGCCGTCCTGCTGGTTACCCGGATCATCCTGGGCGCCGCAGAGGGTCCGGCCACTCCCATCAGCCTGCAGCACGTCCACGGCTGGTTCCCGGCCAAGGAGCGGGGATTGCCCAGCAGCATGGTCGCTATTGGCTCCACGCTGGGGCCCATCATCGCAGCTCCGATGCTGGCCTGGATCATCGCGCATCCCGACCTGGGCTGGCGCTGGGCGTTCGGATTTCTGGGGATCGTGGGATTGCTGTGGTCGCTTGCCTGGCTGTTTATAGGGCGCGAAGGTCCTTATAGCCACACTGCCAGATCAGAGTCCGGCAAGGCGGGCGGTGAGGAGCCAACTTTTGTTGCTGCGGCGGCAGAGGAGCGACCTGCGCCCGCTCCCGCGACCGCAAGTATCGCTGACCGTTCGGACCTGCTCAAGATAGTCCCGATCCGACGTGTGCTCGGCACTCGCATGTTCCTGTGCGCTGTCCTGGCGGGAGCCGGTTGCTTCTGGGCGCAGGGATTCCTGACCACCTGGTCGCCCAAATACCTCGCTTCGGTCGTCGAGCTTTCTCCCGAGATGATTGGGCTCGTCTCCACCTTCCCCTGGGTCCTCGGCGCGCTGGCGCTGCTGGTGCTCGGCTACACGTCCCGGTTCCTCATGCAGCGCGGTGTGACCGTTCGCTGGGCACTGGGGGCGCTGTTCGGCGCATCGCTGCTGTGTTCGGGTGTGTGTTTCCTGGTGCTGCCGCAGGTTGGTGGCGCGGCAGCGGTGGTCTTTGTGACGCTTGGCGCCGGTCTGGCGCTGGTCTTTCCGCTGGCTCCGACGGCCTTGGCCTTCAGCGTCTGTGCCAAGCAGCGTGGTGCCGTGATGGCCACCTTGACCGGTTTGGCCTCGCTCGGCGGCGTGATCGCTCCGGCGATGGTCGGCCGACTGATGGACCGTGCCGGCTATGTCATAGGCCCCAAGGGTGCTGCCGATACCGGCGAGATGGCCGCCCGGCTGGCCGCGGGGATGAACTCGGCATTCTGGATGATCGGCATCTACCTCGTCGCGGTCGGGATCCTGAGCGTCATTATGCTCAACCCGGACCGCACGGCAAATCGGCTGCAGGAGCGGTTCGTGTTCAACGGCTGACGGCGGAAGGCCGCCGTCGTCTATCGACCCGGCAGGGCGCTCCGTCACCGTTGCGCCATAGGATGGATGTGGTCTGCAGCGAAAGGAGAACCATGGAGCGGAATGACGGCGGCCTGCCGGAGGTCAGCATCGAACGGACCGTTGAGTGGGTCGATACCGACGCGGCGGGCCACCAGCACAATTCCGTGATCATGCGGTGGGTGGAGGCTGCTGAGGCCGAACTGTTTCGCCGGCTGCAGTTGCCCGATTACTTCCCCAGCGCCCCGCGCGTGCAGCAGGTGATCAACTACCGGGCCAAGCTGTGGTTCGGCCAGCGGGTGACCGCGCGGTTGTCCGTGCAGGAGTTGGGTCGGACGTCCCTGACGTTCGCGTTCGAGGTCCACGGCCAGCCGCATGAGCAGTCGCCGGGGGGTCTGGCGGCCGACGGAACCTTTACCACTGTTTACGTACCGGCCGACAGCGGCGGCGCGCAGCCGTGGCCCGACCATATGCGCGCCGCCATCTGCGGTGCCGGCTTTCGTCCGGTGGGTGCGGGAATCCTGAAAGCATGATGGAGATTCCAGCGCCGCAACTGCAGCACCAGCAGTTGATCCTCACCATCTACGGCTTGTACGGGCGGCGAGGCGGATCCGCGCTGCCCGTGTCGGTGCTGATCCATATGCTCGGCGACCTGGGGCACGACGCCCCGGGGGTGCGTTCGGCGGTCTCGCGCATGAAGGCGAAGGGCGTGCTCAACAGCGTTCGCAGCGGCGGCGCGGCGCGATACGAGTTGTCGCCGCGATCGCTGGAGATAGTGCAGGAAGGCGATGAGCGCATTTTCGCGCCGCACCGCGGGGAGCCGGAAGGCCGATGGGTGCTGGCGATTTTCTCGGTGCCGGAGTCGATGCGCGATCGCCGGCACCAACTTCGCGCCGAACTGGCCCGGCTCGGTTTCGGGTCCATGTCGGCGGGGGTTTGGATTGCTCCGGCCGCAGTCCGGGAGAGCGCCCGGCGGCGGCTCGAAGACCGCGGCCTGGCCGAGTACGTGGAATTCTTCACGGGTGAGTACTCGGAAGGGCCGGATATGCGAGCCAAGGTGGCGCAGTGGTGGGACCTCGACGCGTTGGCGGCCCAAATCGATGAATTCCTGGACTACTACGGTGGATCGCTGGCAGCGTGGACCGAGCGCGTGGGGGACGACGCCGCGCGGGCGCTGGCCGCGTCCGATGCGGAAACCAGGCGGGACGCTTTCCGGTACTACGTGCCCATGCTGACGTTGTGGCGGCGACTGCCGTATCGGGATCCCGGACTCCCGCTGAAGTACCTGCCTGAAGGTTGGCGCGGCCCGGACGCGCGGCAGACATTTTTCGGGGTTCATCGCTTGATCGGCCCGCTGGCCGAGGCCCACGCACAGTCGCTGGTCGCCGACGACGCCGCGGCCTGAAGCCGGACCGCAATAGCCGCAGAACGCCGGGACGGTGTGCGGCTTAGGCGTCTGCCGGCCCCGCCGACGGGTTGCAAGCCGACGCCGGCGTGACGCCTCCTCGTCTTCAAAATTCATTTGTGGAAATCTGGTGACGCCCGTCACAAGCCTGTCCTATGTTGTGCCAGTATGACGCTCGTAAAGATGTCAGCATATGCCTTGGGCGGTGCAGTAGAACCGCACAACGGCAGTCCTGCCCGTCCCGTAGAGCACTCGCCCACTTCGTCCCGAATGATGAATTGAGACCCGAATGACAACTACATCCCCACCCGCCTTCAGGGTGCCGCCCAAGGCAACGAAGACGGTGCTTTTTTGCTGCTGGCTGGCCATCCTGGCGGAAGGCTACGATGTCGGCGTCCTTGGTGCGGTCCTGCCGGCGCTGGCGGAGTACCGTGCCTGGGACCTCACGCCCTTGGAGCTCGGCGGACTCGGAGCCTACGCCCTGGTTGGAATGCTCATCGGTGCCCTGTTTATCGGCACCCTTAGCGATATGTATGGGCGCAAAAAGATGCTGTTGGTCTCGATGGTCATCTTCACCCTGACACAAGCAGGTGCCGCGGTCGCTCCGACGCCGGAAATCTTCGGTCTTTTCCGACTCATTGGCGGCCTTGGCATGGGTGGCGTCATTCCCGTGGCCGCCGCGCTGACTATCGAGTATTCGGCTCCGAAAAATCGTTCGTACAATTACGGACTCATGTACTCCGGCTACTCGCTGGGCATCGTTGCCGCGGCGCTCATGGCGCTCTTCTTGCTCCCGGTGGCCGGTTGGCGCTGGGTGGTCGCCATCGGCGCCGTCCCGGTTCTACTCTTGCCGGTTATCGCCAAGCTGCTGCCCGAGTCGCTGGACTATCTGGAGGCCAGCGGAAAGCGGCAGCAGGCTGAGCTTTTGGCCGGCCGATTGGGAATAGCTCCTTATGTTCCGACCGTGCCAACGAAGCCAGTCGAAGAAGGCAAGACCGACCCCTGGTGGCGGACCATTACGACGATGTTCTCTTCCCGGTACTTGCGCTCCACAGTATTCTTCTGGATTTCCCTCTTCTGCGGCATGGTTCTGGTCTACGGGCTGAACACCTGGCTGCCTTCCATCATGAAATCCGCCGGCTACGACCTTGGTTCCTCTCTGACCTTCCTGTTGGTGTTCAGCCTCGCCTCCGCTGCAGGAGGGCTGGCCTTGGGCAGGGCTGCAGACAGGTACGGTCAGAAGCTCATTCTGGTGGTCTTCTACCTCCTCGGGGGTCTAGGCATTCTTCTGCTGATATTCCCCGGCAACATGGTGGTCAATCTCCTGTTTGTCGCGTTCGCCGGTATCGGCTCCATCTCTACCTCGCTGGTGCTGACCGGCTACATTGCCGACTACTATCCCGCAAATATGCGGGCCACCGCCACCGGTTGGGCGTTGAGCTTCGCTCGCATCGGAGCCATCTCCGGCCCCTTGATTGGTGGATGGATCGGAAGCGCCGCACTGCCCTTCGAGTGGAACTTCATCATTTTCGCCGGAGTCGCCGTTATCGCAGCGGTAGCAGTTGCGCTGATTCCGAAACGCATTTCGCCAACGCTGCCGTCGACGAAGCCAGGCGGTGAAACTGCCGACGTGGGCGTCCGCTAGCCGAACTGCTGACCGCGGAAATGCCTCGGAGCCGAGCCGGAGCCGAGGCATTTCCGTCATTTCATCGATACTGCGGGACCATTGCCGAGCTGGACTGGTCCCGCCCATGGAGGGATACGTCTTGACCGTTACGACCAACAACTGCCGACAGGCACGCCCGCAAGCAGACGCCCGTCCACCCGTCAACGTCGCAGAGCTCGTCGGCTACACCCTGGCACGTCTGGGGGCGGGCCACGTTTTCGGGGTAGTAGGCAGCGGCAACTTCACTGCGACCACGGCGTTGCGCCGCTACGGCGTCCCGTTCACCGCCGCCCGGCATGAAGCCGGCGCAGCGACCATGGCCGACGCGTACGGGCGGGTGTCCGGAAGGGTGGGCATCGCTTCTACCCACCAAGGCTGCGGACTGACCAATGCCGTCACCGGGATCGGGGAAGCCGCTAAGAGCCGCACTCCGATGATCGTGCTGACAGCGGATACGGCGGCCTCGGCCATCCGTTCCAACTTCAAAATCGACCAAGATGTCCTGGCACGAAGCGTCGGTGCCGTCGCCGAACGCGTTCATTCGCCGGAGAGCGCCGTAGCGGACACCGTCCGTGCCTACCGTACCGCTGTCAACGAACGCCGGACGGTGGTGCTGTCGCTGCCCACGGATATCCAGGCGGCGGCTGTGTCTGCCGACGTGCCCGATGTTAAACCTCTCCCCGTGCCGCAGGCCGTCCGTCCGGACGCCGCATCGGTCTCCCGGTTAACCGATCTGATTCGCGGCGCGCAGCGTCCCGTCTTTGTCGCCGGACGCGGCGCCCGCGGAGCGGGTCCGCAGATTTCGGCGCTTGCCGCAGCCTCCGGGGCGCTGGTGGCAACCTCCGCAGTGGCACATGGGCTCTTCGCCGGAGATCCCTTCAATCTCGGAATATCCGGAGGGTTTTCCTCCCCCTTCACCGCGGAAACAATTGGCAGCGCGGACCTGATAGTCGGCTGGGGCTGCGCACTGAACATGTGGACCATGAGGCACGGGTCCTTGATCGGGGCGAACACGCTAGTGGCCCAGATCGATGTCGAGGATTCGGCCCTCGGCGCTAACCGGCCAATCGAACTGGGCGTACTCGGTGACAGCGCCGAGACGGCCCAGGCCGTACTGGAAGTGCTGCAGGCCGAGGGCTACCGGGCCGCCGGACTGCGTACCCAGGAGATGGCCGCTCAGATCTCCGCCCGTGCCCGCTGGAACTCCGTGGCGATAGAAGACCTGTCCACTGATGAGGTCATCGACCCCCGCGTCATCAGCCGGGAGCTGGACAAGATCCTCCCGGCTGACCGGCTGGTGTCCATCGACTCCGGAAACTTCATGGGTTACCCCAGCAGTTACCTGTCGGTGCCGGACGAATTCGGATTCTGCTTCACCCAGGCGTTCCAATCCATTGGCCTCGGGCTCGCGACTGCCATCGGCGCCGCCACAGCCCGCCCGGACCGCCTGCCGGTCCTGGGCACCGGCGACGGTGGCTTCCTGATGGCGATCGCTGACCTGGAGACAGCAGTGCGGGAGCGGATTCCGCTGGTGGTCATCGTCTACAACGACTCCGCCTACGGGGCCGAAGTCCATCACTTCGACGTAGACGACGAGGATCTTGAGGTGGTCCGCTTTCCGCTCGTGGACATCGCCGCGATAGCCAAGGGCTACGGGGCCGAGGCGATAACCGTTACCGGCCTGGACGATCTAGCGGCGGTTTCGGCGTGGCTTGCGGGCCCTCGTGCGAAGCCGCTGGTGACAGATGCACGGATCGCCTCCGACGGCGGTGCCTGGTGGCTTGCCGAGGCGTTCAAGGGACATTGACCGCCGGCGCTGCCGGGGATGTGGTCGGCCCCGGCTGAAAACATGTGGGAGGGCGGAAATTTCCGCCCTCCCACACACCGTGGCTCTGCGTTTTTACTCAGCGCTCCGGGATCACCGCGGTGCCTTGGATTTCGATCAGCGCTTCCTTCTGCCACAACCGGGAGACGCCGATGCCGGCCATCGCCGGATATTCAGTGCCGGCCATTTCCCGCCAGAGCCGCCCAATTTCCCGGCCGTTGGCCAAGTAGTCGTCTACATCGGTGAGGTAGATGGTCACGCTGACAAGGTCTTCCGGGCGTCCGCCGGCTTCCTCCAGCGTGGCGAGCACGTTGGAAAACGCTTGGCGGAACTGTTCCACAATGCCGCCCGGGACAATCTGCATGTCCTTGTCCAGCGCGGTCTGGCCGCCTAAGAAGACGGTGTTTCCGGCCAAAATTCCATGCGCATAGCCGGACGGCTTGGGCAGTGAAGCCGGATTGATGGTGCGGTTTCCGACGGCTGACTGATGGCTCATGTGTTCTCTCCTGGCGTTGGTAGGTCGGTTTGGTCAGTTTGGAAAAAACTCTGGTGCGGATCGTTCTGATCGTGTACGTTGAGCATATGTGACGGCCGTAAAAAAGTCGACACATCGAAATACGAAGGAGAGATCGCATGAAATTGGCCACCTTGCGCACCGGAGCAGGCAGCACCACGGCCGCCGTCCAAACGACGGCCGGCGCCTATGTGCCGTTGCCAGCCTCCGATGTGGGAGCCTTGCTGGCGATGCCGGGCTGGCGTGCTCAGGCCGAGGAGGCGGTGCGCGCCGCGGCGAGCGCCGCCGTCGTCCGGCACCAGGACGGGCAACTGGCGCCGGTAGTACCGCGCCCGGGCAAGGTGATCTGCTGCGGCCTGAACTACGGCGACCACATCCAAGAGATGGGCCGCGAGCTGCCCGAGTATCCGACGCTGTTCGCCAAATTCGCGGACACCCTGGCCGGTCCCGAGGACCAACTCACGGTGGCCGGCAGTGAGAACGTGGACTGGGAGGCCGAGCTGGCCGTGGTCGTGGGGGCCACCCTGACCCGAGCCGACGAAGTCCAGGCCGCGGCCGCCATCGCCGGCTACACGGTGGCCAACGACGTCTCCATGCGCGACTGGCAGCGCCGGACCCTGCAGTGGTTCCAAGGCAAGGCTTTCGACGCGAGCACGCCGCTGGGACCGGTGCTGGTGACTGCCGACGAATTCGACGGAACCGGAGTCGAGGTCCGCGGCTACGTAAACGGCGAGCTGGTACAGCGCGGCCACACCCGCACGCTGGTGTTCGGGCCGGCCAGACTGCTGTCCTACATTTCGCAATTCACTACGTTGCGCCCGGGAGACGTGGTCCTGACCGGCACACCCGGGGGAGTAGGCATGGGCATGGTTCCGCCGCGCTTCCTGGCCGACGGCGACGTGCTCAGCACCGAGATCGATGGCATCGGCCGCCTGACGAACCTGATTCGCATCCAGCCCGCGGAAGGCCAGCGGGAACCGGCACCGGCCCTTTCCGGAACAACGACGGCGGAGCCGCCTTCCAACTCACCCCTATAGCCTTCCAACCCACCCCTACAACAGAGGAGCGACATGACTGAAGCAGCTACCGAATACCGCACTGAGGGCGACAACTCGGTGTATGCCGGAGCGGACGGGAAAGTGGTCCCGGTCGTCACCAAGTCCGGCAGCGAGGACACCAACACCGCCCAGTCCGGCGATTGCGTCCGCGTCTCCGGCGTCTCGATCCAGCACACGCCGGCCACCAAGATCTGGTTCGGCCAGGTTTCGAACGTTCCCGGCTACCGCTCGCTGCCCCACCACCACGGCGAAGCCGAAACCGGCGGCTACGTGCTGCGCGGCCACGGCCGGATCTACTTCGGCGAGGACTACTCCGAGTTTGTGGACATGACGGCCGGCGACTGGGTCTTCGTGCCGCCGTTCATGCCGCACGTGGAAGCGAACATGTCCGTCACAGAAGAGCTGGTCTGGCTTACGGCCCGCACGCCCGAAAACATTGTGGTCAACCTGGACGAAGTTCCGGACGAGACGTTGGAAGGATACCGCCGGGCATGAATACCGACACCGTAACCGTTGAGGGAAGCCTGGCGCCGACGGCCGAGACCTTCCTGCGCGCTGTCGAACTGACCGCCGTTGAACCTCAAGTCCACGACGAAGCCTACGAGGCGACCACCCAGTACGTGCCGTGGCCGAAGGCCTACGGCGGCGACATGGTGGCCCAAGCCGCAGCGGCCATGATGCGCTCCGTGGGCGAGGACCGGCAGCTGCATTCGATGCACAGCTACTTCATGCGCCCGGTGGATATTGGGGCCGTGGTCCGCTACGAAGTGGAGAAGCTGCGGGACGGTCGCGGCTACTCCACCCGCAGCGTACGAGGCTGGCAGGACGGCAAGACCGTGTTTGCCGCAATGGGTTCCTTCCAGGTGCCCGAGGACGGACCGGAATTCCAGCCGGACATGCCGGCCTCCGTAGACCCGGATTCCCTGCGGAGTGCCGCCGACGTGCTGGCAGGCGTCGAAGGCGACGCCGCTGCCTACTGGTCCCGGGGACGCAGTTTCGACATGCGGCACGTGCCCGGCCCGGTGTATGTGGAGATCGAGGGCGAACAGGTGCCGCAGCAAGCTGTATGGGTGAAGGCATTCGGGCAACTGCCTGATCAAGTCGACGAGCGCGCCACCCGGGACCTGCACCGCACCGCGCTGGCCTACGTCTGCGACTACACCATCCTGGAGCCGATCCTGCGTGCGCAAGGCCAGTACTGGGCCCAACCCGGACTCGTGACCGCCAGCCTCGACCACTCCATGTGGTTCCACCGCGACGGCCGCGTGGACGACTGGGTGCTGTACTCCCAGGAAGCGGTTTCCGGCCAGCGCAACCGCGGGCTGGCCACCGGCCGGTTCTTCGACCGCGACGGCCGCCTGCTGGCCACGGTTGCGCAAGAAGGCATGATCCGCGCAGGGCGCTGAACTTGGCGGAGGCATGTGCGCCATCCACATGCTTCCGCACTGCCCGACTAACCCGCTCTTTCATCTCCCCGCCCATTTTTCTCTCCGAAAGGAACGCCATGGAGCTTTCCCCGTCAGCTCATGTGGACTCGTTCACGCGCGACCACCTGCCGCCCGTTGAGCAGTGGCCAATCCTGGAATTCACCCTTCCCGAACTGCAGTATCCGGACCGACTTAACGCTGCCACGGTGCTCATCGATGAGGCCGTAACCGCCTTCGGGAGCGAGCAGCCCGCCCTGCATACTCCGGACGGCCAGACGTGGAGCTACGGCCAACTGCAGCAGCGCGCCAACCAAGTGGCGCAGGTGCTCACCGAGGATTTCGGCGTGGTGCCGGGTAACCGTGTCCTGCTGCGCGGCCCCAATAACCCCTGGCTGGCGGCCGCCTGGTTGGGCGTGCTCAAGGCCGGTGCCGTCGTCGTCACCACGATGCCGGTGCTGCGCGCCAGTGAAGTCGCCACCATCTGCCAGTTGACCCGTCCCTCCGCAGCGATCACTGATGCTCGCTTTGCTGATGGACTTGCCGAGGCGGTCGGGGAAGGCATCGCCGTCATGACCTACGGGGCGGACGACCCCGATGACCTCACCGTCAGGTGTGCTGCCAAGAGCGGCAAATTCGACGACGTGGCCACAGCGGCGGACGACGTTGCCCTGCTTGGGCCGACCTCGGGTACCACCGGCACGCCCAAGATCACCATGCACTTCCACCGGGACATCCTGGCTAACGCGGATACGTTCGCCCGGTACATCTTGCAACCCACCGCCGACGACGTGTTCGCGGGATCCCCGCCCCTGGCGTTTACCTTCGGGCTCGGTGGATTGGTGGTCTTCCCGCTGCGGTTTGGTGCTTCCGCGCTCCTGACCGAACGTGCCACCCCGGTGCAGTTGGCGGAACAGGCGGCCAATGCCGGCGCTACGGTGCTTTTCACGGCCCCCACGGCGTACCGCGCCATCCTGAAGGAAGGCCGCGCGGACCTCCTTCGTGGGCTGCGCATTGCGGTGTCGGCAGGAGAGCATCTGCCCAGAGAGACGTGGGAGGCGGTGCATGAGGCCACCGGGCTCTCTCTGGTTAACGGGATCGGTTCCACCGAGATGCTGCATGTGTTCATTTCCGCCGCCGGAGACGACATCCGCCCGGGCGCGACGGGAATTGCCATCCCGGGTTTTCGCGCCAAGGTGTTGGACGACGACGGCAACGAAGCCCCGGTCAACCAGCCCGGGAAGCTGGCCGTCATCGGCCCGACCGGTTGCCGCTATCTGGACGACCCGCGGCAGGCAAACTACGTGCAGAACGGCTGGAACATTACCGGCGACACGTTTCTGCGCGACGAGGAAGGCTACTTCGTCTACCAGGCCCGGTCGGACAACATGATTGTCTCGTCCGGCTACAACATCGGGGCCCCCGAGGTGGAAGCGGCGATCGACCAGCATCCGGACGTGGTGGAGAACGCGGTGATCGGTCGGCCGGATCCGGAACGCGGCAGCGTGGTCTGCGCCTTCGTGGTGCTGCGCGACGGTGCGGTCGGCGACGACGCCACACGCAAGGACATCCAGGACTTCGTCAAGGCAACCATCGCGCCTTACAAATACCCGCGGGACATCAGGTTCGTGACCGAACTGCCGCGCAACCCCAGCGGAAAACTTCAGCACTTCAAACTCCGCGAGCAGGCCGGCCAAGGGGCAGACCTGGCCGGCAGCCCGGCTTAGACCAGACCGGAAGGACAACAGACATGAAAATCGCAATTGTGGGAGGCGGCCCCGGCGGCCTGTACTTCGCAGCCCTGATGAAGCAGTTGGACCCGGCGCACGAGGTGACCGTCTGGGAGCGCAACGCGGCTAATGACACCTTCGGTTTCGGCGTGGTTTTTTCGGACGAAACCCTGGGCGGGATCGGCAACGCGGACCCGGTGGTGGCCGAGTATATGAGCCGCCGATTCGCCCGCTGGTCCGACATCGACATTCACTACCAGGGCGAAACCATCGCCGTGGGCGGCCAAGGTTTCGCTGCCATGAGTCGTAAGGAACTGCTCGAACTGCTGCAGCACCGCTGTGCGGAACTCGGTGTGGACCTGCGCTTCTCAACCCTGGCACCCCCGGTGGAGGAACTCGAAGCCGGCTATGACCTGGTGCTGGCAGCAGACGGCGTAAACTCCCAGATCCGCTCGAAGTACGCCGACTCGTTCGGCCCCAATCTGGACCCGCGGCCGAACAAATTCATGTGGTTGGGTACCGACCTGGTCTTCGAAGCCTTCAAGTTTTTTATCAAAGAGACCGAGCACGGGGTCATGCAGATCCACGGCTACCCGTTCTCCGATCAGGGCTCCACGTTCATCGTGGAAATGCCCGAGGACGTCTGGCGCGCTGCCGGCTTCGATGAAACCGAGAACGAGGTGTTTGCCCCCGGCGTCTCCGATGAGAAAGCCATCGCGAAGATCCGGGAGATATTCGCCGACGAGCTCGAGGGCCATCAGGTACTGGCCAACAATTCCAAGTGGCTGAACTTCACCACCGTCCGCAACAGCAGTTGGCGGCACGGCAACGTGGTGCTGCTCGGCGACGCCGCGCACACCGCACACTTCTCCATCGGCTCCGGCACCAAACTGGCCATGGAAGATGCCCTGGCCCTGGCGGCATGCCTCCACGAACACCAGAATCTGGAGACGGCACTGGAAGCCTATGAAACCGAGCGGCGGCCAGTGGTGGAATCTACCCAACGCGCCGCGCAGGCGTCCCTCGAGTGGTTCGAACGCGTGGGCCAATACACCGGGCAGGACCCGGTCCAGTTCACCTTCAACCTGCTCACCCGCAGCCGGCGCATCACGCAGGACAACCTGCGGTTGCGCGATCCCGAATTCGCGCTGAAGGTGGAGGAACACTTTGCCAGCTCGCAGGGTCTGGAATCGGTCGCGCCGGCGATGTTCCAGCCGTACCGCATCGGCGGTCTGGAGCTGAAGAACCGCATCGTGGTCTCGCCCATGGACATGTACTCCGCCACCGATGGGATGCCGGCCGACTTCCACAAGGTGCATCTGGGCAGTAAGGCCATGGGCGGCGCCGGCCTCGTCATGACGGAGATGGTGTGCGTCTCGGCAGAAGGCCGTATCACCCCGGGCGACACCGGGCTCTACACGGACGAACAGCGCGACGCATGGAAAGACATCACCGAGTTCGTCCACGGGCATTCCGACGCCAAGATCGGCGCCCAGATCGGCCACGCCGGCCGCAAAGCGTCAACGAAGCTGATGTGGGAAGGCATCGATCAGCCGCTGGAATCGGGCAACTGGGAGGTCGTCGGCCCATCGCCGCTGCCCTACGGACCGGACAACCAGGTTCCTCGGGAAATGGATCGTGCCCAGATGGATAAGGTCGTGGCAGACTTTGTCGCCGCCACACAGCGGGCAGACGAGGCCGGATTCGACCTCCTGGAAGTACACGCGGCGCATGGCTACCTCCTCTCCTCCTTCCTGTCTCCGGTGGCCAACCACCGAGCGGACGAGTACGGGGGCAGTGTGGACAACCGGCTGCGCTTCCCGCTGGAGGTCTTCGACGCGGTTCGGGCTGCGTGGCCGGCGGAGAAACCGCTGACGGTACGCATCTCCGCGACAGACTGGATCGAGGGCGGCAATACGCTGGATGAAGCTGTTCAGATCGCCAAGGCGTTTGCGGCCCACGGCGCTGATGGAATCGATGTATCCACCGGCCAGATCGCCAAGGGGGAGAAGCCTCAGTTCGGCCGGAGCTACCAGACGCCGTATGCGGACCGGATCCGCCAGGAAGTCGCCGTCCCCGCCGGCATCGCTGTTATCGCAGTGGGGGCGATTTCCACTTACGACGACGCGAACTCGATCCTGCTGGCCGGACGCGCCGACCTGATCGCTCTGGGACGTACCCACCTGTATGACCCGCACTGGACGCTGCACGCAGCTGCGGAGCAGGACTACCGGGGCGACGGCGTCGCGTGGATTCCACAATTCCGGGCCGGACGGCGCAAACCGCCGAGCGCGCGCACGGATGCGGTCCGCCCGCGACTCTCCCTGATCCGGGAGGTCAACGAGTCAGCGGACAACCCGCACCTACGCTGGAAGCCAGTGCGTCCGGCCGAGCCAGCACTGGCAGGCTAAGGTGCAGGGCATCTGGTGACTGATGACGGTTGGCCCGGGCAGCGGCCCGGGCCAACCGTCAGCCGCATCCGTTTTCACCGGTGCGGGCAGGCCGAAAGGGAAGGTTAAGTGAGCAGACTCGCCGAAGAAATGCAGACGATCCACTACGGGTCGGATGCCTCCCAGCACGTTGTTTGCCGGAATGCAGCCGGCCACGCTGCACCCGTCGGCTTAACCTTGCTAGTGCACGGCGGCTACTGGCGTGCCCAGTTCGATGCCTCGCTGATGAAACCGATGGCGGCCGACCTGGCCTCCCGTGGATGGGCGGTGGCGAACATCGAATACCGGCGCGGAGCGGCGGAGAGTGAGTGGCCCGAACCGCAGGAGGACGTTGACGCGGCAATCCGTGCGGTTACCGAAAGTCCTTGGGCGCAGGAGCTGCCCGGGCCGCGGATTGCCATCGGTCATTCGGTGGGCGGGCAATTGGTCCTGCTGAGCCACGCGTCGGTTGACGCGCTGGTTGCGCTGGCGCCTGTGACGGACGTGGCACGAACTTACGAAGAAAACCTGGCGGAAGGTGCCGTCGTCGAATATTACGGCGCAGACCGCCATGGCTTGTACCGTGATGCATCGCCGGTGCGGCAGCGACCGCGCTCCATCCCCACCTTGGTGGTGCATGGCGATGCCGACGTCCGCGTGCCTCTGGATCACACCCGCGACTTCGTCCGGCGGGCCCGGACACACGGTGCCCGGATCGAACTATGCGTTCAGCCCGGCATGGACCATGTCCAGCTCATCGATCCAGGGGCCGGGCACTGGGACACGGTACTGACGTGGATGGATGAACAAGGATCACGGTTGGAACGTGTGCCCTTAATGCCGTAACCATCGTCGCCTCACAGTAGTTCCACGATGAGCAAGGCTGGTGAGGCAATGCCTACTTCGTCATCGAACGGTGGGCTTCCGGCAGCGGGACCTTCTTCTCGCCCTTGAGCGCGCCGTCCATGGTTTCCTTCCACACCGGGGCGGCGACTTCGGAGCCGGTCAGGTCGGTGTAGGTGTTGCCGTAGGCCGTGAGGCGGGTCAGCGGGTACTCTGCTCCGCCGCGGGGATCACCGAGCCAGACGGCGGCGGTGAGCTGGGGAGTGCCGCCGACGATCCAGTTGGCCGCGAAGTCGTTGGTGGTTCCGGTCTTGGCGCCGGCTTCCCGGTTGCCGTCGAGTTCGAGGCGCGGTCCCAGGGTGCCCCTCGGGTTGAACGGTTCCTTGAGTACGTCCGCGACGGTGTCCGCGACTTTCGGATCGATGGCGCGGTGGCAGCCGGGGTCGGGGACCGGCAGCTCCTCTTCGGTGCCGGTGCGGACTGCCTTGATGACCGTGACGGGGCGGCACACCGTGCCGTCGCCCATGAAGGCGGCATAGGCGTTGGCCATTTCCAGCGGGTTGACTTCGTAGGCGCCCAGGGCAATGGAACCCTCCCTGCCGCCAAGCTTCTTGGGGTCGATGGAGGTGATGCCCAGCGTGTTGGCCATTTCGGCGGCCTTGACGACCCCGACGCGCTCGACGAGCTTGATGAAGTAGACGTTCACCGAGGCACGGATCGCCTGGTACGCATTGATGACCCCGTAGTCCTCGTTGTCGTAGTTGATGTAGCCGCCCTTCGGATTGTCCAATTTCTTTGAGCGGTAGGGGCCGTCCGCCTTGAACTTTTGGGAGGTCGGGATGCCCTGCTCAAGTGCGGCGGCGAGCACGATCGGCTTCATGGCCGAACCGACCTGGAAGGCGTGCTTGGCGTAGACAACCTGGGTCTTGCCGTCACCCTCGCCCCAGGCACGGTTCTGCGCGATGGCGACCACGTGCCCCTTGCCCGGCCGGACAATCGCGGTTCCCAGGGCCGCGCGGTTATCGTTGCCAAGCGCCCGCTTCACTGCCTTCTGGGCCGCGTCGGCGGCCTTCCGGTCCAGCGCCGTCGTCAGTGTCAGGCCGCCCAGGTAGAAGCGCTCCTGCCGCGCGTCTGCCGTCTTGCCGAAGGCCGGGTTGCCCAGGATTTCCTCGCGGACCACCTCGCAGTAGAACGGATACTTGGACCCGCCGCAGCTGGACGGCACGGAGCCGCGCTTCACCCCCAGAGGGGCCTCGCGGACCTTCTGTGCCTCGCCGGCCGACAGGACTCCCTCCTTTTCCAGCACCTGGAGCACGGTGTTCCGCCGCGCGCTCGCCGCGTCCGGCTGGGTGAACGGGTCGTAGGTTACCGGCGCCTTGAGCAGGCCGACCAACAGCGCGGACTGTGCGTGGTCGAGCTTCGCCGCCGTCGTGCTGAAGTACACACGGGCGGCGGCCTCCACGCCGTAGGCCCGGTTGCCGAAATAGACCGCGTTCAGGTAGCGCGTGAGGATCTCGTCCTTGGACAGCTGCTTTTCCAGAGCGACGGCGTACTTCATCTCGCGGAGCTTGGCGTTATAGGTATCGCCGACCGCGACCTTGTCTTCGTCTTCATTGCGGGCATGGTTGACCAGGATGTTCTGGACCAGCTGCTGGGTAATGGTGGAAGCACCCTGGACGTTTTCGCTGGTGACGTTGTTGATCAACGCGCGGGTGATGCCGAGGGGATCGACTCCGCGGTGCTCGTAGAAGCGGGCATCCTCCGTGTTGATCAGGGTCTCCTTAAAGGCCTCCGACACCTGGTCCAGCTCAACGTCGATCCGGTTCTCGCTGTAGAGCCGGGCGAATTCCTTGCCGTCCTTGTCCAGCAGAACGGTGTGCTGCGGCAGCGGTCGCTCCACCGGCAGGTCGGTCGGCAGCCCTTGCCACATGTCCAGGACGGAATTGCCGACGGCGGACACGCCCACCGCCGCGGGTGCGACGATCGCCCCGGCCCCCAGGGCCGCCACGGCAACGCTCACCAGCCACAAGTCGAGGCGCCGACGCCGGAGCTTCTTCTTCGGACGACGGGCAGACGCCATCAGTTCATCGAAATCGACCTGTTGAAACCTGTTTCGTCGAAAGGGCCACATGATGCGTTATGCGGGAAATTCAAGTGACGGATGCATCCGCGCGCAGCCTTCGGGCGGGGCGTTGGGGAGCAATTCCTGACGATGGTTCCCACACCCCTCCTTCCCCGCAGTGGAGCAGTAGAGAAAATGGTAGAAGCTCAAAACCCTGTTCGGTAGAGGCTGGCCTACCCTGTTTTGGCCAGGGGAGGGGCACCGGCGTGGAGGGCTGCTGCGGGATGGCCGAGGCGCCGGATAGGATGGCCACGAACAGCCATTTCCTGACCGAAGGAGAAACATGCAACGCGACGTGCGGACTGGTTTCGTGGACCAACAAACCGGTGGGCGCCCGCCCGCGGTGGCCACCGTGCAGATCGACAACGACCGGGTGACGGTGACGGAGTGGCGGTTTGCTCCCGGTGCCGAAACGGGTTGGCATGTACATCCAGTGGACTATGTCGTGGTGCCCATGAGCACCGGTTCCCTGACCCTGGAGACCCGCGAGGGCGCGTCGGCCAGCCAGTTGACCGCGGGCGTTTCCTACACCCGCAAGGCGGGCAGCGAACACAACGTCGTCAACGAGTCCGACGACGACTTTGTGTTCGTCGAGATCGAGCTCAAGTAGCCCATCGACAGTAGCCCGGCCTACGGCGATTCAGCCGGTGGCCACCTGTGCGTCGATGAGGATCGGGCCGTTGGCGGCCAGTGCCTTTTGGTAGGCGGCTTCGAATTCCTCCCGGGTGGTGGTGCGTTCGGCGGGGACGCCGTAGCCCTCGGCGATGGCGACGAAGTCGATGCCGCCGAGCTTAAGTCCCGGGACGTCGGGCACGCCCATGCGTTGGGCGAAGCCGGCGAGGGCGCCGTAGCCGGAGTTGTTGACGATGACGAACACGGTCCGCGTCTGCCGCCGGGCCGCGGTGTAGAGGGCGGTGATGCCGTAGTTGGCGGAGCCGTCGCCCACGGTCGCGACGATGGTTTTCTCCGGGGCGCCCAGGGACATGCCCACGGCTGCGGGCAGGCCGAAGCCCAGGCCGCCGGAGGCCGGGAAGTGGTACATGCCCGGCCGGTCGATGGCGATGCGTTCGAGGTAGTCAAGGTCCAGCGTGGTGGTCTCGTTAACGTAGGCGACGGTGTCGTTGACGTGGGTGTTCAGCACTTCGAGGATTTCGGTGCCGGTCATGCCGTCCGGGGAGGTCTTGGCCGCCGGCAGCTCCCGGGTGCCCGGTTCGCCGCGCCGCCGGCCGCGGTCCTTCACGCCCTGTGCCAGGGTCTTGGCCGCCCCTGCCACGTCGGCGACGACGGACCGGCCGAATGGTGCCCGGGACGCCTCGCCCGGGTCCTGTGTCAGCTGGATGACTTGGGTTCCGTCCTTCAGGTAGTTGCTGGGTTCCCAGCGGTGGTAGCGGAAGACGGCGGCGCCGAGGACCAGCACGACGTCGTGGCCGGCGAGCCGGTCGCGCACGGACTGGATGCCCGGGACCAGGACCGCCTCGAAGTTCGGGTGGGTGGTGGGGAAGGGGCCGCGCGAGGGGGAGGGGGCGACGAAGACGGAGGCACCGGTTTTCTCTGCCAGCGACACGACGGCGTCGAACACGCTGGGATCCTCGACGGCGGCGGCGTCTACCTGCGGGCCGACGACCAGGGCCGGGTTCTTGGCGCCGTCGATCGCGGAGATTAGTTCCCGGGCCAGGTCCTCGGTGAGGCCGCCGGCGGTGGTGACCGAGCGGTCGGTGAGCAGGGCGTCGTCGTCGAGGGCGGGCTCGGCCCAGTCATCGAGGGGGACCGAGACGTAGACCGGTCCGCGGGGCTGGGTGCAGGTTTCGAACACGGCCTGGGACAGGGTGCGCGGCACGTCGGCGGCGGCCAGCGGCTCGTGCGAGTACTTGACCAACGGAGCCGGCAGGGCCGAGGCGTCGGCGCTGGCGAGCATCACTTCCTGGCCGACGGTGCGGCGGACCTGCTGGCCGGCGAGGATGACCATCGGGATGTGCCCGTAGTGGGCGTTGGTCAGCGCGCCCATGGCGTTGCCCGACCCGGAGGCGGCGTGCAGGTTCACCAGCGCGGGCCGGCCGGTGGCTCGGGCATAGCCCTCGGCCATGCCCACGACCACCTGCTCGTGCAATCCGAGGACGAAGTCGAAGTCCCCGCCCAGGCCGGCGAGGAACGGAAGCTCGTTCGACCCGGGATTGCCGAAAATCGTGGTCATCCCGTGTGCGCGGAACATCTCCAGCGTCGCCTCGAGAACCGTCTTCTGCTTGCCCGTCACTCGTCTGCTCCTCATATGTCGCGAACCCGGCGGTCGGTACCGCGGCAGGCCCCGCCGGCCCGGCGTCGTGCCCTTGGACGCAGCCTATGTGCAGCGAATCACTAAATCCAACAGTCGCCGCCTTCCCGAAGGCCTGCCCATTGGGCAGCGCCGGTAACGTAGGGACGCGCGGCAATGCGAGGGCCCGGACGCGATAGCGTGGACCCATGATGGTCCGGGCGGTTCGGACCCGAAAGGAGCAGCATCGTGTCCATCGTCGTCATCAACGCGCTCAAGGTCCCCGAAGGCTCGGGCACCGAATTGGAGGCGCGCTTCTCCGCACGCAAGCACGCCGTCGACTCTGCACCGGGGTTCGAGGGCTTCCAGTTGCTGCGTCCGGTCGCCGGTGAAGACCGCTACTTCGTGTACACCCAGTGGGCCACGCGTGAGGACTTCGAGAACTGGCGCGACAACCGTGCGCCACGCGATCACGGCTCGAAGACCCCGGTGGCCAGTGGGTCGGAACTGCTCGAGTTCGAGGTCGTCGAACTCGCCGACTGACAACCCCGACTGGCAACAGAGTCACGGCTTGGGGCCGGACTTGCGGTGGGGTGAAACCCAGGCTGCCCGATTGGAGCTTCGGAACCCACCCGGTGTCCGCTGGGAGCTCCTTCCGGGAGAGGATCTCCTAGCGGTGGCGCAACCGGAACAAACCGGTGAGACCGCCGAGGACGAGGAGGCCCGCGGCCAGGGACGCCAGCACACCGGGCGGCAAGGCCCCGTAAGCCAGCCCAAAACCGGCGGAGCCCAGCGCCTGTCCAATGGCCAGCGCGATGAAGAGCCACGAAGTCCCCGCTCCGGCACCGCCGGGCCACACGCTGCGCGCCCAGAGGATGAGCACGCCGGACAGGCTCATGTAGCCGGCACCGAATACGGCCATGCCGGCATAGGCCACCCAAGCGCTGCCGGTGGCTGCTGATACCGACACCCCTGCAGTGGCGATGGCCAGGACAATGGCGAAAAAGGACCACGCTGCCTGCATTCCCATGCGCCGGACCAGGGCCCCGGTGAGTATGCCGAGGACCCCGCCCAGGCCCAAGGCGATCCACAGCCATCCGACCCGAGCGGCAGCCACGGAACCGGCATCCGTAACCAGCGATGGTCCAAACGTCCAGATCAAGGCCGAGCCGGCGCCCGCAATGACCGCGGCCCCGGCGGGGACGATGAGAAGATGCCACGGGCCATGGCGTTCGGGGTTCGAGGCCGGCGCGGAGGCCGGGCGGGCAGAGGTGCCAAGATCCGCCCGTGCCCGGACGGGATACCACGCCGCGACCGCCGTCGCCGCGCACACCAGCGCCATGAGCGCCCATGCCCAGTGAATCGAAGTGACCACTGAGGCGACTATGCCGGCTCCCACGACGCCGACAGCGGTTCCGGAGTTCACCAGGGACTGTGCCGTCGCACTGGTGCGGCGTGCCACGAGCGCGTCAATAACCTGCACCAATGCCGGTGAGGCGAAGCCCCCGCCCATACCGCCGACGAACACAGCCGCCACGAACGTGCCCGGGGATGAGGCAACGGCCACTCCCAGGCAGCCGAGGGCAGCAGTGCCTCCGGCGAGGATGAGACCGGCCCGAGGCGCGCGGTCGACGAAGCGGGAGGCCGCCACGGCAGCCACCGAATAGGAGGTGAACTGCGCGCCCGCAGCCCATCCCAGCACCCCGGTAAGTTCCGGCCGCTGCGCGGCCAAGAGCGGGGCGAAGAGGCCGACCCCGAACCGTGCCATGCCGTAGGTGGCCGCGATCAACAGCATTCCGGCCAGCGCCACGCTGAGGCCGGAGCCTGCTCGGCGACCCGCCGCGGTCCTGCCCATGCCGGGCACCTCCACCCATAACGCCCGTTACGCCATAACGAGCGTTACACTAGCCCCATGCCTGACCTCCTGACTACCCGCGACCGCATCCTGAATGCCGCCGAGATGCACTTCTTCCAAGAAGGCATCTCCGTCACGGGGGTGGATCGCGTTGCCGCATCGGCCGGGGTGGCGATCGTGACCCTGTACAAGCACTTCGGTTCCAAGGACAACCTCCTGCGCGAAGTGCTCTCCCGCCGGCTCGAGGCCTGGAGCGAACACTGGGATGACGCCGTAGCGGCCGCTGCGTCCGCGGAGGAACGGCTACTCGCGGTTTTTGACGCCGTCGAGTCCTTCCGTGCGGCAGCGAACCCGACCCAGTGGTGCAGTTTCCTGGCCACCGCGTCGGAACGGCCCACGCCCAAGGACGGTGAGGCCGACCCGGTCTTCGCACTGATCCGCCAGGACACGCAGATGGTTACGGAGCGGCTGGCACGGCTGGCGCAGGAAGCCGGTTGCCCCGACCCTGACGCGCTGGCTTCAGCGCTGCTGCTGCTTTACAACGGCGTCCTGGGCAGCCTGCTGCGGGGAGCTCCGGCCGCTCCGGTGAGGCATGCGCGCAACGTCGCGCGCATGATCATCGAGTCGGGGGTAGGCCAGGATCAAGCCGCCCGGTCATAGGGGCAAGCTTCCGTTATCGTTAGGGCATGCCCGAGATGCCGGAAGTGCAGGGACTCGTCGACTTCCTGCGGCTGAAGCTCATCCCGACCGACGCCCCGCCGGCCCAGGTGGCCAAAGTGGAGGTGCTGTCCTTCTCCGTGTTGAAAACGGCGGACGTGCCGCCGGAAACGATGGGAGCCGAGCCGGTGTCCGCGGTCTCGCGCCGCGGGAAGTTCATCGTCATCACCGCCGGGCAGACGCACCTGGTGATGCATCTGGCCAAGGCCGGGTGGCTCCGCTGGTCGGATGCGCTGAAGCCCGAACCGCTGCGGCCCGGCAAGGGCCCCATTGCGCTGCGCGTGCGGTTCGTCGCGGCCGACGGCGCCGGTCAGCCCGGGTTCGACCTGACCGAAGCCGGCACCAAGAAATCACTGGCCGCCTACGTGGTCAGGGACCCGATGGATGTACCGGGCATCGCCCGGCTGGGACCTGACGCGCTCGACGTCGACCACGCGGCTTTCGCACAGATGCTCGCCTCCCATTCGGGACAGATCAAGGGGCTGTTGCGGGACCAGTCGGCGATCGCGGGCATCGGGAACGCCTACAGCGACGAAATCCTGCACGCGGCGAAGCTCTCGCCGTTCGCCAACGCCTCGAAGCTGGATGCAGAGGACGTGGAGCGGTTGTTTTGGGCGATGCACCAGGTGCTCGAGTCGGCGATTGCCCACGCCTCCGGCCGACCGGCCAGCGAGCTGAAGGATTCCAAGCGCAAAGCCATGCGCGTGCACGCCCGAACCGGCGAGCCGTGCCCGGTGTGCGGCGACACGGTCCGGGAAGTGTCCTTCGCGGATTCCTCGCTGCAGTACTGCCCCAGCTGCCAGACCGGCGGGAAGCTGCTGGCGGACCGGCGGATGTCCAAGTTCCTCAAGTGAACCTGCTGCGGTCTGCGGTCCGGTTTTTCACCGTAGATATTCGCGGTGCTCCTTGACGGGTGGTTCCTCCGACCGCGGTATCTTCAAAAGGGACGACGCGTACTGCGGGAAAGAGGGGGGGCATGATCGCTGAGCCATACGAGGCAACACCTCGTGCCTGAATTTGGTTTCGGATTACACCACATTCAGCTCGCACTGCCGCCGGGTGGTGAGGATGATTGCCGGAAGTTTTACCTCGAAGTCCTTGGGCTCACGGAGGTTCAAAAGCCACCGATTTTGGCTGCGCGTGGTGGGCTGTGGGTGCGCGCCGATAACCTAGAGATTCATCTAGGAGTCGAGGAAAATTTCCGTCCTCAGCGGAAGGCACATCCCGGAATCCTCGTTCGGGACATCGATGCACTGGCCCGGCGGATAGAAGCTCATGGGCATGCACCCGAATGGGATGACAATTTCCCTGGAATGCGCCGGTTCTACCTACGGGACAACCACGGAAATCGGCTTGAGTTTCTCTCGCCTCATAGCGGGTAGAAGAGCAGAGGGTGGCGGAAGCAGGTTTGCGTCCGCCACCCTCACTGCACCACCGATCAGGCGTGCGCCGCGCCGGCCGCCGCCGTCGTTGTTTCCGTTGTCCGGCTGCCGCGGATGAGGTCCGCGCAGCGTTCGCCGATCATCATGACGGTCAGGTTCGGGTTGACGGTTACGTGCTCGGGCATGACCGACGCGTCCGCGACGCGCAGGCCGGTGACGCCCTTGACCCGCAGCTCGGGGTCCAGCGGCGACATGGGGTCCTCGGCCGGTCCCATGCGCACGGTGCCGACCGGGTGGTAGACGGTGTTGTGCGTCTTGCGGATGTAGTCCTGCAACTCTTCATCCGTCTGCGCCTCGACGCCCGGCGACAGCTCCCGGCCGGCCCACTCCGCCATCGCCGGCTGCGCGGCGATCTCGCGGGCCTTGCGGATGCCGGCGACCATCACGCGCATGTCGTGGCCCTCGGGGTCGGTGAAGTACCGGGGATCGACCATGGGCTTGTCACGGAAGTCGCGGCTGCGCAGCCGGACGGTGCCGCGGGAGCGGGCATGCGTGACGTTCGGGGTCAGGCTGAAGCCGTTCTCCGTGGTGGGGTAGCCGTGCCGCAAAGTGTTCATGTCGAACGGCACCGAGCCGTAGTGCATCATCAGGTCCGGGCGGTCCAGGCCCTCCTCGGTGGGCGTGAAGATGCCGATCTCCCACCACTGGGTGGAGGTCTCAACCATCGGCTGCTTCGCCTCGAACTGGACCACGCCCTCGGGGTGGTCCTGCAGGTGTTCGCCGACGCCGGGGGAGTCGACCAGCACGTCGATGCCGTGCTCGGCCAGGTGTGCGGCCGGCCCGATGCCGGAGAGCATCAGCAGCTTCGGCGAATCGATCGCTCCGGTGGACAGCACCACCTCGCGCCGCGCTGACAGCCGGTGCGTGCGGCCGAAGGCGTTGTCCACGATGTCCACGCCGGTGCAGCGCTTGTCCGCGTCAATCACCAGGCGGCGGGCGCGCAGGCCGGTGAGCAGGGTGAAGTTCTCGCGCTCGATGATCGGGTGGATGTAGGACACCGAGCTGGAGGAGCGGGTGCCGTCGGCCCGGCTGTTGATCTGGAAGAAGTTGGCGCCGTTGACCACGGTGGTTCCGTCGTTGAACCTGGCCCGCGGGATGCCGGCCTGTTCGCAGGCATCCAGCAGTGCGACGCCGGTCGGGTCCACCGGCGGGACGTTCATGACGTGCACGGGGCCGGAGTCGCCGTGGTGCGGGGCGTCCGGGCCGGCGTCCTCGTTGGTCTCCAGCCGCTGGTACAGCGGGTAGGCGGCCTCGGCGTTCCAGCCGGTGACGCCGTGCTTGGACTCCCACTCGTCCAGGTCCTCCCGCGGGGCCCAGAAGGCGATGCAGGAGTTGTGGCTGGAGCAGCCGCCCATGACCTTCGCCCGCGAGTGACGCATGAAGGAGTTGCCGTTCTCCTGCGGCTCGATCGGGTAGTCCCAGTCGTAGCCGGACTCGAGCAGCTCCATCCAGCGGTCCAGCTGCAGGACCTCGGGGACGCCGCGGTCGTCCGGGCCGGCCTCCACCAGCGCCACGGACACCGCGGGGTCTTCGCTTAGACGGGCGGCGACGGCGGCGCCGGCGGATCCCCCGCCGACGACGATGTAGTCGAAGTCCCGGTCGACGAGGTTCTCGACGTTGTCGATGTGCATCAGTTCTCCTTGCGGTGGTCAGCGAACCAGCCGGTCACCTGCGGGCTGGTGTTCTGGTAGATGTGCTTGGACTCCTGGTACTCGGCCAAGCCGGTGGGGCCGAGCTCGCGGCCCACGCCGGACTGGCCGAAGCCGCCCCATTCGGCCTGCGGGAGGTAGGGGTGGAAGTCGTTGATCCAGATGGTGCCGTGGCGCAGCCGGCCGGCCACGCGCTGGGCCTTGCCGGCGTCCTGGGTCCAGACGGCTCCGGCCAGGCCGTAGATCGTGTCGTTGGCGGTGGCCACTGCCTCGTCCTCGTCGCGGAAGGTCTCCACGGTCACCACCGGGCCGAAGGCTTCGTCCACCACGACGGACATCCCCCGCTCCACGCGGTCCAGGACGGTGGGCAGGTAGTAGAAGCCGTCGTCGTACTCGGGGCCCTCGGGGGCGGCGCCGCCGCAGCGCAGCCGCGCGCCCTCCTGCACGCCGCGCTTCACGTAGGCGTCCACCTTCTCCCGGTGTGCCGCCGAGATCAGCGGGCCGGTTTCCGCGGCCTCGTCGAAGGGGCCGCCCAGGCGGATGCCCTCGGCGCGGCGGATCAGCTCGTCCACGAAGCGCTCCGCGATGGACTCCTCGACCAGCAGGCGCGCGCCGGCGGAGCAGACCTGCCCGGAGTGGACGAAGGCCGCGTTCAGGGCGTTGTCGACGGCGGCGTCGAAGTCGGCGTCGGCGAACACCAGGTTCGGGTTCTTGCCGCCGAGTTCCAGCGCCACCTTCTTCACGGTGCCGGCTGCGGCCGCCGCCACTACCTTGCCGGTCACCAGGCCGCCGGTGAAGGAGACAAGGTCGACGTCGGGGTGTTCGGAGAGCGGTGCGCCAGCCTCCGCGCCGGGGCCGGTGACCAGGTTCGCGACGCCGTCGGGCAGGCCCAGGTCCTTGAGCAGTTTCATGGTCAGGATGGCCGTGGACGGGGTGAGCTCGGCGGGCTTGAGCACGAAGGTGCAGCCGGCGGCCAGCGCAGGCGCGATCTTCCACGCGGCCTGCAGCAGCGGGTAGTTCCAGGGCGTGATCATGCCGCAGACGCCCACCGGCTCGTAGACAATCCGGCTGACGACGGCGGGGTCCCCGGCGTCGACCACGCGGCCCGCCTCCTGCGAGGCGATCTTGCCGAAGTACTCGAAGGAGGCGGCGATGTCGTCCATGTCCATGCGGCTTTCGACGATCCGCTTGCCGGTGTCCAGCGACTCGGCGCGGGCGAACTCCTCGCGGCGCTCGCGCAGCCCGGCGGCCACCTTGAGCAGGAAGTCACCCCGCTCGGGCGCCGGGACGGCGGCCCAGACACCGGAGTCGAAGGCGGCGCGGGCGGCGGCAATGGCCCGCTCGGTGTCGGCCCGGCCGGCCTCGGACACGGTGGCGACGACCCGGCCGTCGGCCGGATTGCGGATCTCGCGCACCGCGCCGTCGGCGGCCGGTTCCCAGGCGCCGTTGATGAACAGGGTGGAGGCGGTGGTGGTCATGGTGTCTCCTTCGAAAGTGCGGCGACGGGTTCTGGGACGGCGGCGACGGGTTCGTCGACGGTGTCGTAATCGGTTTCCCAGTCCGCCTTGGGCGGGACGTTTTCGGCGGCGGTGCTGTAGGGCAGCGTCGCGCGGTGCTGGTGCAGGAACTCGAGGTGCACCTCGTAATGGTCCAGCACGTCGGCGATGACCTCGTCCTTGCTGTACCCCATGAGGTCGTAGCCGTGGCTGCCCTCGAGCGAGAACACCTCGATCCGGTAGTACTTGCCGCCGGCGGCGGACGAGCGCGCATAGGACGGGACGTCGTTCTGCACCGGATAGATCTGGTACTTGAAGGTGCGTTCGCCGTCGAGCTCCACGCAGAGGTCGGCGGTGTCGATCCCGAAGGCGTCGACGGTGCTGGTCTTCAGCGTGGCCTCCAGGCCGCGGGCGGCGAGGTCGGTGCGGACGTCGTTGAGCGCGGGCATGGCGACCTCGGCGACGAAGCGCTGGGCCTGCCGGCGGCCCGGGTAGTTCATGGCCCGGGCCAGGCGCTGGCGCCAGCCGCGGCGGCCGTCCGCCCCGTGCGGCACGTTGGTGCGTGAGTTCAGCACGGAGTGCAGGCCGGCCTGGTAGCTGTCGGCCAAGGCTTTCTCCAGCCGCAGCGCCTTGTAGAGGCCGAGCATGATGAAGACCAGCACCACCGAGAAGGGCAGGCCCATGATGACGGTGGCGCTCTGCAGCGTGGGCACCCCGCCCACCAGCAGCATGGCCAGGGTCAGCAGGCCGGTGGCGACCGACCAGAAGACGCGCAGCCACTTGGGGCCGTCGGAATCGGCGTCCTTGAGGTAGGAGGTGAAGTTGCTCATCACCAGGGCACCCGAGTCGGCGCTGGTGACGTAGAACAGCAGCCCGGTGAAGGTGGCGATCGCGGCGCTGAGCGGGGCCATCGGGTACTGCTCCAGCAGCCCGTAGAAGGCCCGCTCCGGCTGGCTCATGGCCACCTCGCCGAACGCGGCGTTGCCGCCCATCACGATCTCGAGGGCGCTGTTGCCGAAGATCGAGATCCACAGCAGGATGAAGGCAAACGGCACCACCAGCACCCCGACGACGAACTCGCGCAGCGTGCGTCCGCGCGAGATGCGGGCCAGGAAGAGGCCCACGAACGGCGCCCAGGCGATCCACCAGGCCCAGAAGAACAGCGTCCAGCCGTTCAGCCACTCGTCGGGCCGGTCGTAGGCGAAGGTGTCCAGGGCCATCGACGGGAAGCGGGAGAGCGTGTCGCCGATGTTGGTCACGATCCCGTCCAGCAGGAACCGGGTGGAGCCGGTGATCAGGATAAAGACCATCAGGGAGATGGCCAGGACGACGTTGAGCTCGGACAGCCGGCGGATGCCCTTCTCGATCCCGGTCAGCACCGAGATGGTTGCCATCAGCACCGCGACGGCGATGAGGGCGATCTGCACCACCGTGTTCTCGGGAATGCCGAACTGGAAGCTCAGGCCGTAGTTGAGCTGGGCGACGCCGATGCCCAGGCTGGTGGCAATGCCGAAGATGGTACCGAGCATGGCCGCAATATCGACGGCGTGGCCCACCGGGCCGTGGATCCGCTTGCCGAGGATGGGGTAGAGCGCCGAGCGGATGCTCAGCGGCAGGTTGTGCCGGAACGCGAAGTAGCCCAGCGCCAGCCCCATCAGGGCGTAGAGGCCCCAGCCGAGGATGCCGTAGTGGAACAAGGTCCAGACCACGGCCTGCCGGGCGGCCTCCACGGTGGAGCCGTCGCCCGTAGGCGGTGCCAGGTACTGAGTCACCGGCTCCGCGACCGAGAAGAACATGAGGTCGATGCCGATGCCCGCGGCGAAGAGCATCGCGGTCCAGGTGAAGAGATTGAAGGTCGGGCGCGAGTGGTCGGGCCCCAGCCGGGTCTTTCCCACCCGGGAGACGGCCACGAAGAGGACGAACGCCAGGACCGCGACGACGATCAGGGAGTACCACCAGCCGAAGGTCTCGCCCACCCAGGCGACGGCGGTGCCGATCACCGCATCGGCCGACTCACGGTCCAAAATGGCCCACAGCGCGATGCCAAGGACGCCCGCCGCGGAGCCGATGAAGACGGTCCAGTTCACCCGCGTCCGTGGCTCGACGGCGGGGGACTCCGGCGGAGCCGTTCCGGGGATGGGGCGCTTACTGTCTTCGCCGTCGAGCTTAGGCTCGTCGGTCTCGGGCGGCGTACTCATATCGGTCTCGTACCTCACATCGTAGGAATGCTGGTCGCGGTCTCGCTGTTGTCTTGGCCGGGTGAGGGCAACTCTCGACGCTAGCAAGAGCAGGAATTTACCCGCATGCGCGCGTATAGCACATGAACTAAGTGAGGAGGATCACCTCATGAAGTGACTAGGTTCACGTCGATTGCCCCGCGTGTTCTGTTTACGGGCGGGTAGTGGGGCGCCACCAGAAGGGGATGCGTCAGGCGCCGTCGTCGTAGTACTGGCTGTTCATCCCGAACTCCGGGTCTTGTTCGGAGCGGATCATGCGGTGGTCTTCGGGGTGGTCCAGGCAGGGGCTGGTGAAGGAGAGGACGACGGCGCCCACGCCGCCGGCAACGTGGTGGGCGGCGGTTGCGCCGAGGTCGCCGTTGCGGAAGTAGAGGGTCCGGACGTCGCCGGTTTCCGCGGTTGCCTCGTTCTTTTGCTCCCAGCCGTGCGCGGTGAGGTAGCCGGCGGCGGCGTCGAGGGCGGCGTTGGCCTGGGCCGCGTCCGCGACCTTGCCGGTGGCCCGGGCGATCCACGCGGTCTGGGTCTGCGGCCGTTCGTCCTCCGGGCGCAGGCAGGTTTGTTCGCGCAGCAGGTTGATCTTCAGGTCGGCGGCGGTGGACGTTTCCGCGATCGCCTGCGGGAGCAGCTGCTCGAGCTGGCGGCCGTAGTCCTGCGACGTCGGTTGTATTTCCTGCGGCTGGTTCTCCTGCGGCATGGCGCAGCCTCCTAGAATGACGGCGGAAAGGGCGGCAGACGCGGTGAGGGTGGCGGCGCAGCCGGGACGCCGCCGTCGTTCTTCGCCGCGCGGGCGGGCCGGGCGGTGCCAGGGGGAGCGAGCCCGCATGTTCATTTCTCCAGACTTTCGACCGTCACGGTTTCAAGGTTGCCATATGCGTAGTCCTCGGGATTCTGCTCGAGCGGGCTGGTGATCAGCGGGCCGTAGGGGGAGTAGGTCTGCTGGATCCGGTCCGGGACGAACGGGCTGACGCTCGTGCCTTCGACGACGCCCTGGATGTTGGTGGCCGAGGTGGAGCCGGGCCAGAAGTAGTCCGTGTGCCCGTCCATCAGCGAGCCCGGGTCCTCCGGCTTCAAAAAGCCGGTCTCGAGCCGGACCGGGTCCATGGCGGTGGGGCTGCCGCCGCGCCAGAACGACGCTCCGTGGTAGCCGCCGCCGAGGATCTGGGCCGCGCTGATCGGGTCGTCGCGGGTCTGCAGCCAGTAGCGGTGGGCATCCGGGTTGGCGGTGTCCGCGGGGCTGCCCACGTTGTGCCCGGTGCCGGCCGGCGCGACGTAGACGATGTTGGTGGAATCCAGGCCCTCGCGTTCGGCGGTGCCCAGCAGCGACCCGCCGGCGCTGTAGCCGATGTACGTGGTGCGGGCGTCGGGCCGGGTCTCCAGGTCGAGGGCGTGGTCGAAGGCGGCCAGCAGGGGTCCGCCCCGCTCGTTGAACGAGGTGGTGATGTTGTCGGGGACCTCATCCGGCAGGTCGGTTCCCTGCCAGTAGAAGGAGACGGTGCCGGCGGGCGGTTCTCCGTTCACGGCGTCGAGCCGGCGCGAGTAGGCCTCCAGCTGGCCCAGGTCCGCGCCGGTGCCCGGGACCAGGGCGGCGACCGTCCTGGTGCCCGGCGTCAGGGTGCCGTTCATGGTGACGATCCGGCCGTCGCCGTCCAGGCTGACCAGGACAACCTGGGAGCGATGGCCGACGGCGTAGTCCAGCCCCGTCCTGAGCGTTGCCAGCCGGTCGTGTTCGGACTGCCACGTTTCGAGGTCGGCGGTGTACTGCCGGTAGGCCCGCTGGTAGACCATCCGTTGGTGGCCCTGCTGGTTCCCCGCGGCCACGAGGTAGTCGTTGAGGTCGGGCTGCGGGCCCAGCTGTGCCTGTCGAGTCGCCACGGTTTCGCGGTAGCCCGCGGCGGTGATGGTGTTGGCCCGGATCCGGCCGGCGAAGGGGATGCCGTTCAGGCTCCCGAACACCGCGGGGTAGAGCAGCAGCAGCCGTTCCTGATCGGTCGGCGCCAGGGTGAGCCAAGCCTCGCGGATTCCCGCGATTCCGCCCTCGGTCAGTGCGGCATCGCCGGCCATCGCCTCCGCCATGACGGCCTCGGCCGAGCCGGGCATCCGCCACACGGGCAGCTTGTGGGCGGCCAGCAGGGCGGCGCCCTCGGGGTTGGCCGCGGCCCACGCCCGCAGTTCCTCGTCGGTGAGGCCGGCCAGGGATGGCAGGTATGACTCCGGCGTCAGCGGGCCGAACCGTTCGTCGAGCCCGCTGGTGAAGTGGGCCCACGGCGGCGCGGACGGGGCGGCGGCGGGCAGCAGCGGGGTGGGCGGCAGCGAGTCGACGGTTCCGCCGCTGATGGCCCGCAGGGCGGCGGCGGTTTGCGCGGCCAGCGCCTGCCAGTCGGCCCGCAGGGAGCGGACGCGTCCATTGAAGGCCTCCGCCCGCTGCTCCGCTTGCTCCGTCTCGTCCCCCTCCTGCGATTCCGCGCCGTTCAGCGCCCTGGCCAGGCCGGGGCGTGCCGCCGCGAGTTCTTCGGCCTGCGCCTGCAGCACCCGGCCCGAGGAGACGAAGGCCGTGACGGCTTCCCGGGCAGCGGCCAGCGCCGCGGTCCATTCCCGCGTGGGAGCGTCCAACTCGTTTAGGGCGGAATGGACCTCCAGTTCGGTCTCCGGTTGCTGATATGCGACGCTCAGCCCGGCCCAGGCGGCACCGGCATCGACCAGGTAGTTTGCGGCGGAGGCGGCGCGCAGGGACATCTCCCGGACCGCATCGCCGAGCTGGTCCCAGGGGACGTTGATCTCCGGGACGCTGCCCAGCCGCACCGTCACGGATCCGGCACCGGCCCGAAGCCGCGCGGGGTGAGGACGGCCGAGCGGCCGGCGTTCAGGGACTCGGCGAAAGCGGCGGCGTCGTCGGACATCCGCCCGTCCGCGTCGATGAAGAGCTCGGCGGTTTCGGCGACCACGCGGGACTTGTTGTACACGAGGCCGGCGATCCGGTGGCCCACATCCCGCCGCGGCGACCAGAACCCCGCGAACGCGTCGGCCACGTCCGTGGCGCTGCCGAACAACGACGCCGCCTCATCGCCTGCCGCCGCCGTGTCGCCTGCCGCCTTGTCCAGCGACTGGCCGTCCGCGGCCACGTCAACCAGAATCATGTGGAGCTGCCTCGGATTGATCCGCCAGCTGCCCATCCGCCTGTCCCTCCCGCTTAACCGTTTGCTCACACTGTCCCATGCGGGAACGCGGAACTGAATGGGGACGACTCCCCATGGTTTATCGATTTGGCGCTTGGGGCGGCTCCACGGCCTGGAACCTCTGGCCCCCGATGCGGGGCGGGGACATACTGGGGCTCCTTGCTGAAACGTGAACGGGGGAGGCTGCATGGAACGTCCGGAACAGTGGCGGGCCGCCGGCCGGCCGGCTGGGCCCGAAACCCTGTATTCGCCGTTCATGGAATTCGATCCGGGCCGGCTGTCGTGGCGGAACCAGCCCGCGCCCGCGGAGCGCATCGGCCGCGGCTACAACGGCCTTCGCGTCCTGGTCGTCGTCGTCCTATTACTGATCGGTTTCGGACAGTCATTGGTGCTCATCTCGATGCTGGCCAGCGCCGCCTTAGGCGACGCTCCCCCTCAGTTGCCGGTCGCCGTCGCCCTGGCGGCAGCCTGTTTCCTGGGCCTTGGCGCGATTGGCAGGCACTGGGGCGTTGCGGCGCCGAAAAAGGTCGCCCGGCAACTGGTCTTCGGCCAGGGCGGCGCGGCCCTGTCGGGCGGTTGGTCCCGGTTCCGGCGCGAGGACATCGCCAAGGGCGCGGAAGGCGAGCGGTGGACGGCGCAGGCACTGGAAACTCTGCTGGCCATCCCCGGGACCCGGATCTTCCACGGGCTGCGGTTCCCGGGCAGCCACGTGGCGGACATCGACCACGCCGTCCTCAACGGGGACCGGGTGGTTTATATCGACTCCAAGTTCTGGAAACCCGGGCAATACCAGTGGATCGACCGGGAGACGCTGGCCTCCGTCCACCCGCGCGGGTTCAGGCGGCGGACCATTCACATGGACGTTGTCCAGACACATCCGCGCACGGCCAGGGTTGCGGCCGAGGTGGCCTGCCACGTCATCGCCCATCCGAACGCGCCGGGGCCGATCACGTTCACGCCCGGGCACCAGATTTCTCCCACCGGCATCCCCATCACGGGGGTGCAGGCCGGCGTCGACGGCATCGGCCACTGGCTGCTGCAGGGGCAGAAGGCGGGAACCGTCAACCGCTACGCGCTGGCGAAGCTGCTGGCCATGCAGAAGAAAGCACCGGCCGGTGCCGGTACCCGCCGGACCGGCAGCGGACACCGGCGCTGATCTTCCACCGGCGGGGGGCGCGTGGACAGGGGCCGGTCGAGACGGCGAACGACGGCCGCCGCGCTGCCTGCGACCGGACAGGATGCCCGGGCAGGACCAGCTGCGGCGGCCGTCGTGTTGTGGCTGGAGAGGTTTAGCTGTCGCTGACCGTGAAGCGGGTCTGCCGGTGCGCGGGCTTTTCGATCTCGTCCAGAATGGCCACGGCCATCGTGCCGGTCGTGGTGTGTGATTCGCCGTCGCCGGCACAGAGGAGCCGGTCGCTACCCAGCACCGGGGCGGTGGCGTCGCCGGGCGTGAACAGCGCCGAGGGGGACACCCCGACCCAGTCGACGTCCGTGACACCGCGCAGGTATTCCAGTTCCTTCAGCTGGTTCTCCGGGATGGAGATCCACGCCTCGGCGCCGGGGATGTTGCGGATGTCCTCGACGAACAGGTGGTCGTCGTCGCCGGTAGTCAGGCTGCCGGCGCCCAGGATGAAGACCAGACGGGGAGTGCTTTCCCCGGCGAGCTCGACCAGCGAGCGGGCCAGGTCGACGTGCCGGTAGGCCTCGTGGGGAGCCGTGCCGAAGGCATTGACGACGACGTCAAAGGCGGCCAGGTCTTCGGCGCCGAGGAAGAAGGCGTCGCGTTCCAGCACCTCGGCGTCCGCGCCCAGGACCTCCGCGGCCTTGGCGGCGCTCCGGACGATGGCCGTTGTCTGGTGGCCGCGTTTGGCCGACTCGTGGAAGAGGGCGCGTCCGGCGTTGCCCGTGGCTCCGATGATTCCGATCTTCATGCTGTCCTTACGTTGGCGTGATGTCTTTCAAAAGGCTTTGCCTCTGCTTGGTGCAATCGATTGAAGCATCAACTTATTCCGCGGCGCGTGCCGCCCTGCGACGGAACGTCAGGACCGCGGCCCCGGCTTGAGTGCCGCCGAGGTGGCCGATCGCCCGGGCCGCGTCCCGTCGTCGTCGTTATGCAGGCAGGTGCGGGTACTCGTCCGAGCGGTTCTGGAACGCGAGAACCGCCGGGTTGGCGATGATGCCCTCGCGGATTTCGATGGCCCGGCTGATGGTGTCGTCCTCGAGCCAGCTGTCGGGTCCGCTCATCACGGTGCGCAGGAACGGGATCAGGGCCGTGCTGATCTCCCAGGTCGCGGAATTCCACAGGTACGACGGTGTGTGGTCCACGGCGTAGTAGCTCACGTGGTTGCCGACCTCGAAGGTGGGTTCGGCAAAGGTCGTCATCTTCGCCCAGCTAAAGCCCATGCCTTCGTCGCAGGAGACATCGACGATCAGGCTGCCCGGCCGGAAGCCGTCCAGGTCCGCCTCGTCGAGGTAGATCAGCGGGTTGTTGGGGTCCTGCAGCGTGCAATTGACCACGATGTCCCGCTCCGCGAGGAACGGAGCCAGCGGCACCCGTCCGTCGTCGTCGGTGATGACGTGGCTGAGATGCGGGGCGGTGGCGTCCTGGTCGAACTGGGTAATCCGTGCGGAGTGGATCGGGGAGCCGACGGCGGCCGCCGCGCGGTTGGTCAGGACCTGGACGTCGTGGACGCCGTGCGCGTTCAGCGCGGTGACCGCGCCGCGGGCGGTGGCGCCGAAACCAATGACGACGGCGGTGAGCGGGCGGCCGTAGTCGCCGGTGGACCCTGCCAGTTCCAGCGCATGCAGCACCGAGCAGTAGCCGGCCATCTCGTTGTTCTTATGGAAGACGTGGAGGGCGAACCTGCCGTCCGCGGCCCAGTGGTTCATGGCTTCGAAGGCGATGAGCGTCAGCCGCTTGTCGATGGCCAGCTGGGTGATGGCGCGGTCCTGGACGCAGTGCGGCCAGCCCCAGAGGATCTGGCCGTCACGGAGTTCGGCAAGGTCTTCCGGCTGCGGCTTGGGCAGCACCACCACGTCCGCTGCTGCGATGAGTTCCTCGCGCGGCGCGATCCGTCCCACCAGGTGTTCCAGGTGCGCGTCGGACACGCCGAAGCGCTCGCCGTAGCCCCGTTCGAGGATGATCCGCTCGCGGAGGTCGGCGTCGAGGCGCTCGATGTGCGCAGGATGGAGGGCCAGCCTGCGCTCATCGGGCTTGCGCGTCGTTGCCAGGACTCCGAGCGAGAGCAGAGTCAAAAGCCTCAGCGCTTCTTGATGGAGGTCAGGGTCTCCGAGGCCGCGGCGCCGGCGGCCTTGGCCTTCTTGTCGCTGCGCTTTTCCTTGATGGACTTGCCCGATTTCTTCGAAGCGGTCTGTCGGGGAGATTTGTCGGCCATGAGTGCCTCCTTGGCGCCAGCAAAGAATGCTGCGCTCTAACGGGAACAAAGATTTTGTTCCGTACCCTTGACCATACGCCATTCCGCGTCAGGCGGGCGCTTTGATGGCCCTCGGTGGCGCACGTTGTCGCACGTCAGCGGGGAATATGCGCCGTCGTAGGGCAGCGCTGCATCCTGGTCCCATCGACAGCGGCCGAAAACGTCGAAACGGGCCGATAAAGTCGTCGTCCTGTCGGATATAGGCCGTTTTCGACGCCGGTGCCTTTGAATTAGGGCATGGCGGGCGCCGCGAGGCGTGGAACGCCGGATCTTGGGGCCTTGGAGCACCTGAGCGCCCGCGATTGAAACACCACTACGCTGGATCTCAGACGTGAGTAACCGGGAGGGTGGATGTCCGAGACGACGATAACCGAGGTGATGGCCGAGCTGGCCGCGCTTGAGGACCCGAAGGTGCGCGAGGCGAATGAGAAGCGCGGCGACGACCACGGCGTGAACCTCGGCAAGCTGCGCGCTGTCGCCAAGCGGTTGAAAACCCAGCAGGATTTGGCGCGCGGGCTGTGGGCCACGGACAACACTGCGGCGCGGCTGCTGACCCTGCTGATCTGCCGACCGAAGGATTTCGGACGCGACGAACTGGACGCCATGCTGCGCGAGGCTCGCGCCCCCAAGGTGCACGACTGGCTGGTGAACTACGTGGTCAAGAAGAGTCCGCACGCCGAGGAGCTCCGCGTGGCTTGGACCGGCGACGCGGAGCCGGTGGTCGCCAGCGCCGGGTGGGCGCTGACCACCGAACGGGTGGCGAAAAAGCCCGAGGGCCTGGACCTCAAGGGACTCCTCGACATCGTCGAGGCGGAGATGAAGGACGCGCCCGACCGCCTGCAGTGGGCGATGAACCACACCCTCGCCCAGATCGGCATCGAGCACGCCGAGCACCGCGCCCGCGCGATCGACATCGGCGAACGCCTCGGGGTGCTCAAGGACTACCCGACACCGCCGAACTGCACGTCCCCGTATGCGCCCGCCTGGATCAACGAGATGGTGAGCCGGCAGGCGAAGGGCTAGCGGAAGTGGATCGGGCGCGTCCCGGTGCTTCCGGGCAGTAAGTGCGTCCGGACCGCCGACGCCGCCCGCTGGAAGCCTGCCCGCCGGCAGGGCGGCCGGTCCCAGCGTCCTTAGGCCAGCCGGAGATCCGTGATGCAGGTGGCGCTGTCGTCGGTCGTGGAAAAGTCCGTCGAGCCGGAGCGCCCGTCGTACGTTACCTCGATGGTGCCGTGGACGTCGCCGGGAACCCAGAACCCTGCGAATCCGTTGCTGAAGGTTTCCCGCCGCTCATCCACCAGCGTCTTGCCGGTGGCGGCGTCGACGATCTTGACGCTCATGTCCTCGTTGCCCAGCTCGCCGAGGCAGGTCGTCAGGCTGTGGTAGAAGCAGTCGTGGGTCTGGGTGAGATACGGGGCGACCGAGATGTAGGAGCGGTCCTCGGGCAGGTCCAGTGTGACCTCGTTGTGGCCGTCGGTGAGCAGTAAATCGCCCTGCCGGACAGATGCCATCAGGTCGGTGGGCCGTTCGGCAGTGTCCAGCCGGTCGAGGTGGTCGATGATGCCAACCGCATCCATCTCCTCAAGCCCGAAGCCGGCGAGGAATTCGGCGTCCGTGGTCTCCCCTGCGGGAGTGGCTCCGGGGGCCGGGGCACAGGCAGTCAGCATCAGGCCAAGCGCAGCGGCGGCGATAACGGCCCGTTTCATATCCATCTCCTCATTCCCGCGCCAGGGAGGCGGGCAGCGCGGGGCCAACGGTGGTGATTGTTCTCAAGGAAAGAACGACGACGGCACTCAAGCGCCGTCGTCGTTCTTCCGTTTTAGGGTGGATCAGTGCTGCGGCTCGCGGGCCTTCAGCAGGGGCGCGAAGAACTCGGCCAGCTCAGCGGTCGCGGACAGCGGCAGCACGTTCGCCACGTACTGGTCCGGCCGGACCACCACGATGGCGCCGTCGCGGGAGATGCCGCGGGCGTCGAAGATGTCCTCGTCCTTGGCGGTGCCGAAGACCTTCTCGAGGTTGGTCAGCTGGAACGGGCCCACCTCGGGCTTGAACACGGCGGGCACGGCGTTGATGTCCACCTCCTCGTGATGCTGCTGGTAGATCACCTTCACGTCGAACCAGGCGTCGAGGTCGGCGCCCTCCGGCCGGGCGGCGAGCGGGGAATCCGGTGCGGTCACCAGCCACTCGGACAGGTTGGCTACAGCCGTGGACTCGCCGGCCTGCGCCTGGTCGGCGAAGACGTAGATGCGCCAACGCCCGTCCGCCTCGGCGAGGTGGCCCAGGTGCAGCGGGTTGGTGTCGCAGACGCGGGAGACCTTGGCGGACTTGAAGCGCTTGCCGACGGGGAAGCCGGTGGCCAGGTCCTGGTGGCTGCGCGCGCCGGTCAGGATCGACTGGGCGTACTCGGTCATGAAGCCGGCCGGGAATTCGGCGGTGCGGACGTAGAAGTCCTCGAGCTCCGTGGGATCGGCGAACTCCTCGGGCTTCTTGGCCATCATCGTCGACCATTCCTTGTCGAAGTCGATGAGGTCCTTCGCCACCACCTGTCGCTCGGCGGAGTAGGTGGAGAGCAGGCTCTCCGGGCTGCGGCCCTCCAGCACGTGGCCCAGCTTCCAGGCGATGTTGAAACCGTCCTGCATGGAGACGTTCATGCCCTGGCCGGCCTTGGCGCTGTGCGTGTGGCAGGCGTCGCCGGTGATGAAGACGCGCGGCGTGCGGGTGCCGACGTCCTCGGGCAGCAGGTCGTCGAACCGGTCGGTGAGGCGGTGGCCCACCTCGTACACGCTGTGCCAGGCGACGCTGCGCACGTCCACCGTGTACGGGGTCATGATCTCGTTGGCCTTGGCGATGATCTGCTCGATCGAGGTCTGGCGGATCTTGCCGTTGTCGTCGTCGGGCACCACGCCGAGGTCCACGTACATGCGGAACAGGTAGCCGCCCTCACGCGGGATCAGCAGGATGGACCCGCCGTCGTGCGACTGGATGGCGCACTTGGTGCGGATGTCCGGGAAGTCGGTCTGGGCCAGCACGTCCATGACGCCCCAGGCGTGGTTGGCGCTGTCGCCGGCCAGCGTGCTGCCGATCGCGGCGCGGACCTTGCTGCGGGCGCCGTCGCAGCCCACCACGTACTTGGCATTCACGATGCGCTCGGAGCCGGCGTCCGGGCCGGCGCTGCGGATCAGCGTCACCTTCACCGGGTAGTCGCCCTCGTCGGCAACCTCGAGGGTCTTGAATTCCCAGCCGTAGTCCGGTGTCAGGCGGGTGGGCGAGTTGGCCGCGACCTCGGCGAAGTAGTCCAGCACGCGCGCCTGGTTGACGATCAGGTGCGGGAACTCGCTGATGCCCATCTCGTCGTCGACCGCGCGGCCGCCGCGGACGATGTGCTTGGGGTTCTCGGTGCCCGGGCGCCAGAAGTTCATCTCGGTGAGCCAGAAGGCCTCGGCGGTGATGCGCTCGGCGAAGCCGAAGGCCTGGAAGGTTTCCACGCTGCGGGCCTGGATGCCGTCGGCCTGGCCGAGGACCAGCCGTCCGTCCCGGCGCTCCACCAGCCGCGTGGTGATGTTCGGGAACTGAGCCAGCTGCGCGGCCGCGAGCATGCCCGCGGGACCCGAGCCCACGATGAGCACGTCGACCTCGTCGGGAAGCTCCTCGGGGCGGTCGATGCCTACGCCGGCTGCCGGCTTGACGCGCGGGTCTCCGGATACGTAACCGTGGTGGTGAAACTGCACGGGTGTCCTCACTTCTATTGCATCTGCGGCCGTCGCCGGTGTTCTATATTTGAACACCGGGTTCTATAACTGAATAACCGTTCGGTTGCAGATACTGTACGGCAAACATGACGCAGCTAACAAGTAAACCGGGTAACCCGCGGTAGTCCGGGCGGGCATGGGCTCACGGGTTCGGCCGTGGCCCGGTCGGCGCTTGCATCCTTAAACGGAAGGACGACGGCGGTGCTCGCGCGCCGCCGTCGTCCTCCTGAGTGATCGCCCACCGGCGAGGTGCAGCGAGGTGCCGCGCGGCTCCCCGGCGGGAGATATCAGTACTTGTACGACTGGCCGCCGTCGATCGGGATGACGGCGGCGTTGATGAAGCCGGCGTCGCCGGACAGCAGGAAGGCGACCAGTTGGCCGACCTCTTCGGGCTTGCCAAAGCGCTTCATCGGGTTGGGCTCGACGAAGCCCCTGCCGACCTCTTCCCAGTTCTCCGGGTCCATCTGCTTGAGCGAGCCTTCGACCATCGGGGTCATGATGGCGCCGGGCGCGATGGCGTTGACCTGGATGCCGTACTGGCCGTATTCGATGCCGGAGTTGCGGGTCAGGCCGACCACGCCGTGCTTGGAGGCTGCGTAGCCGGACTGGTTGCCGACGCCGCGGATGCCGCCGACGGATGCGGTGTTCACGACGGCGCCGGAGCCCTGTTCCTTCATGACCTTCAGGACGTGTTTGAGGCCGTAGAAGACGCCGTTGAGGTTGATGGACACGACCTTGGAGAATTCGTCGGAGCCGAAGTCCTCGGTGGGATTCTGTTTGCCTTCGATGCCGGCATTGTTGAAGAAGCCGTCGATCCTGCCGAAGCGCTCGACGGCCTGGGCCACGTAATTCTCGACGGCGGACTCGTCTGCCACGTTCGCGGTGACGGTCAGGATGTCGGCGTCCGGAGCGACCTGGCGGATTTCCTCGACGGCGCCCTTGAGGCCGGCTTCGTTGAGGTCGACCAGGGTCAGGTTGCCCTGTTCCTTGGCGATCTGCAGTGCTGCCGACCGGCCCAGGCCCGAACCTGCGCCAGTGATGATGACCGACTTGCCAGAGAATCTCTGCATGATACTTTCCCTCTTCCTGAATGGAGTGGGCGCTCGTACAGGTGCCCACATCTATGCAAACGCATAAAAATCGGTGGCATTCCGGAAATGGGTGTGATGTCGGCGACCGCGGCGCGCCAACGGGTAGGCCCGGGGAATGGTCGGATCAGGGCGGCGGGCTCCGGGCGGCGGACGACGAGTGCGCGGGCACGGGCCATGGCCGTGGTATGCCGGCGCGGCAGGTGGTTCCGCAGGCGAGCGCCGATGGGAGCGCGGCCTGGGTTATTACGAAACCCGCGCGAGGCCCTCGTTACCGGTGTTCGTAGGTGAGGCAGTCCGCGTTGTCCGCGCCGGGACCCACGTGCACTTCGGGTGCCTGGCACATCAGGTGGTCGTTGTGGGTGCACTCGCTCCGCTGGCAGGCGCCGACGCTGGCCAGCACCTTGGGGAGACCGCCGTGCACGCCGGTATCGATGAACGTGGCGCATTCGGCGTGGTTCTCGCCGCCCGCCACGGTAATCGCGGCGGCGTTGCATTCGCTGTGATCGTTGAAGGAACAGTTGGTCACTGCGCATTCGCTGACGTGTGAAGTCACGGTCATGGCACTTCCTTCCATCCTGGGACCGCCCCGGGTTGAACGGCCTCACTCACTACGGTAGGCGCGTTGCGGCCGATCAAAAAGGCATAAGACTGTGAGGTAATTCCGGCACGCCCGCCGGCGCCGGCCTCGGCTCAGGCGGCCGCCCGGCTGGCCGTCCTGCCGTGCACCAGGTAGTACAGCAGGATGCAGGCGAGCATGAGCAGCCCAAGCCAGCCGTACATCCCGTCAAAGCCGGTCAGCGGCACCAGCAGGCCCAGCAGCACCGGGCCGAAGCCTGTGCCGATGTCCAGCATCAGGTAGTAGGTGGCCAGGGCAGTGCCGAACCTCCGTTCCGCAACCAGCCGGACGGTAATGGCCTGCGTTCCGGGCAGCAGGGTCCCGAACCCGAGGCCGCTCAACACCGCGGATGCGACGACTATCCAGGTGCCCGGCCCGAGTGCCAGCAGCGCCAGGCCGGCGGCGAACAGCGCCAGCGCGGGATACAGCACCACGTTGTCGCCGCGGCGGTCCTGGACCCTGCCGGCGGTCAGCCGCGACACCAGCACCGCGGCGGCAAACACCATAAAGAACAGCGCCGCCGCATCGGCCGCGCCCGCCGCCTCCGCATACGAGGTCAGGAACGAGAGGATGCCGGAAAAGGCCAGCCCGCTGACCAGCAGCACCGTGGTGATCGGCAGGACCTCGGGCGCGAACACCTTTCCGAGCAGGACGGCGGGCGTCCGGCGCTCCCTTTCCGGCCCGCCGCCCGGACCGCGCTGATTGACGACGGCGGCAGGCGCCGCTGCCGCTTCCGGCAGTCTCAGGATCAGGGTCACCGCCAAAGCCGCGACGGAACAGGCCGCACAGAAGAGGAACGCGCCCTCGTAACTGCCGTCAACAACCAGCACCACCGCCAGCAGCGGCCCGAGGGCGGTTGCCAGCGTGGTGGAAACGGCGAAGTAGCCGGTGCCTTCACTGCGGCGGGCGGGCGGAATCAGCGCCTGCGCACCGGCCGTGACAGCGGTGTTGGCGAGGCCGAAAGCCACACCGTGGGCCAGCCGCAGGACCACCAACGAGGCCAGGGAGTCCGCCGGAATGTACAAGAGGGAAGCCGCGACGAAGGCGGCCAGGCTGATCAGCAGCATCCGCCGGCGGCCTCCGTTGTCGATCAGCGGCCCGGCAAAGAACCGCGAGACGAGCGCCCCCAGAATGAAGGCGCTGGACGCAAAGCCGGCCCCGGCGTCGGATGCCAGGAACCGCTGGGCCGCGTAGAGCGCCATGGACGTCATCAGCAGGTAGAACACGATGTAGATGAACAGATTCGCGCCGATGGCCAGCACGAAGTTCCTGCTCCACAGCTTCTCCTGCATGCGGACGGCCTCCTAGCCTGCCTGGGCCGGTCCTCGTTGTCCCAGCGTTCCGGATAGACCAGCAGTCCTGATTATGCCGCCGGCCTATACTTCCGGCACGCACGGCCCGGTGCCCAGCAGCGCCAGGCCCGCCCGGTCGCCGTCGGCCAATGACGTCACGTCGTTCGCCCCGGCATACATCAGTTGCTCCGGATCATCCACGTGCGCCAGCCCCAGCACATGGCCGAGCTCGTGGATGATGACGGCGCGCACAAGCTCCCGCCCGTCGGGATACGTGAGGACGTTCCGGAGCGCCGGCGCATCCAAGGTGACCTGGCCGGCCACGAGGACGTGGGGGGTTCCCCGAGCGGCCACCGAGGAGCTGCCGCCAAGGCCGGCTATATCTCCGTCCAGTCGGGACACTTCCTCGGGATCCGACCACGTGATCAGCACCGGCGCCCACCGCTTGCCGTACCGCTCCGGTTGGAAGCGTTCGCGGCCTTCCTCGGCGAACGCCTCGTCAGTGGCGCCGTCGTAAATAAACTGCAGTCCGCTGGCCGCGGAGACCTCGGCGATGGCTTCTTGGATGAGCGTTTCGGACCCCGGCGGCGCATTGTCCGGGCGGACCACGTAGTGGATGGGGCGGCAGGGGTCATAGGCAAGGAAGGGCTGCGAGGAGTCCGGCGGTGCCGTGTACAACTCGTAGGCGTCCGACTCAGCGACGGCGGGCGGCTGGCCCAGGGGACTGTCGGCGGCCTCGACGCCGCGGGGCGGGATGTCTGCACCGGGAAGGTAGGGGGCAACCGCCGGCATGACGTGCCGGCTGAACACGCCCGGGGCGAAGCACAGGGCGATGACGAAGGCGAGGGCCAGCCCGGTCGACAGGCGGCTGGCGCCGCGCGGGGAGGTACCCCGCTGCACGGAACGCGGGCGGGACTTTGCCGCAATCGACCGCCTGCCGGCAGCGCGCCCCTCGGCGGGCCGGGGTGGGGAAGGAATTCCCAGTGCCTCGTCCATCGCCCACTGAGGGATTCGCCCGCTGGGTGACCGCTTAACATCCGGCTGCTTCAACGGGGTTTTCGCGCCGGGGGATGGGTCCCTCGTCAGTCCCTCTGCCCGGTGCTGCATCTGCTTCCCCCAACTACCCCAATTCGGCCTCGCCGAACGACGACAGCAGCAGAATTGTACGATTCATCAGAGGGGTTCACCAGCGTCTTGACACCTGTTGGCGGGGCAGGCCAGAAATGATTCCGCGGCCTACTGCCGCTCGGACGCCCGCACGGCCAGCAGCCCGCCGGCGGCGAACGCCACCGTGCACGCGAGGACAAGAAGCAGCGGAGCGGTCCAGCCGCCGGTTACCGTGTTCAGCCATCCGGCCACCGGCGGAGCGCAGGTCGCGGCAAGGTATCCGCCCGTCTGGATCCGGGCGGAGGCGGAGGCGGCCTCGTTGTCGTTGCGGGCCACGCGCGGGATGATCGAAAAGATGGCCGTGAACCCGCCGCCCTGGGCTATCCCGCCCATGATGGACCAGAAGATATAGGCGTCGGGTGCCAGGAGCAGGCCGAGGGGGAGTGTCATCCACAAGATGGCGATGCCTGCCGTCGGCACCCAGAGCCGGGCTCGTGCTGCCACGAGCGGCACCCCGAAAGCGCCGACAATGGCGGCCACCTGGAAGAGAGAGGCCGTGGCTCCGGAGGCAGTAATGGACATGCCCCGGACTTCGGACAGCAGCAGGGGCAGCCAGGTGGTGGTTCCGTAGTAGGCGGCCGACTGGCCGCAGAAGGCCAAGGTCAGCAACCCGATGATCCACCTGTTGCGGCGCCCGCCGCCGGTCTTCGGGCGCGGCACCGCAGCCGTCCCGGATCCATCGGTGCCAGCGGGTCTGGATGCGGCGGTGTTGGCGGGCGGTTCACCGGACGCGCCGCCCGGCCCGGGTGCCAACGCCGCGCGCCGTCGCCGCGCCGTCGGCAGCCAATAGACGAGGCCGAGGACGGCCAACACACCCCAGGCCGCCAGCGCCCACCGCCATCCGACGAGCGCGGCGAGCGGTGCGGTGCCCAGCAGGGTCGCCATGGACCCGACGTTCATCGTGGCCGAGTAGACGCCGGTGACAGCGGAAACGCGGTTCCAGGGCACGTCGCGGCGGATCAGCACCGGAGCCACGATGTTGCCAAGCGTAAGTGCCGCGCCGATGATTGCCGTGCCTGCAAGCACCGCCGATACCGGGCCCAAGGAGCGGATGACGGTTCCGGCCAGGACGCCGGTCAGGCACAGCACCACGGTGGCTTCCGGGCCCCAGCGCCGGATCGTATGCGTCGCCAGGGGAGTGGCCAGCGCGAAGAGCAGCACCGGCAGGCCCGTGAGCAGGCCCGCCCCCGCGGCAGACAAGCCGGTGTCGGCGCGGATGTCCCCGACAACGGCGGTCGGCGCGATGATCGGTGCACGCAGGCTTAAAGCCAGGATGGCGATGCCCAGAATCACCCACGGCAACGCCGGCCGGGAGGCGAATGCGCGGACCGTGGCTGGCTCCTTCGGGTCGTGTGGGGGCAGGGTGAAATCCTCCCAGCCACCCTAGCCGAAGCGATCCTCGCCTCCGTTGATGACTTACTCGGAGTACGCCGGCGCCGTCATTATTCACGGCAGGCCTGGACCGGGGCGGGATTCCTTCTGCCCGGTGGTAAAGTCGGGAGAAGTATGCTTTCCGTCCGCACCCGCTGCGCGGAACGCCGTCGAAGCGCCTCGGGCGCATCGGCCACCTAAGACTTCAGTGCCGGCAACTCCGGCTTCGGGCGTTGATGCCCGGCAACACACCGCACTATAGATCGGAATCCATGAACACCAAGCCGTTGCAAACTCCTCCGAAACTCGCCAAGGACGCCTTGCGCATAGTCCCCTTGGGCGGACTGGGCGAAATCGGCCGGAACATGACGGTGTTCGAGTTCGGCGGCAAGCTGCTGATCGTGGACTGCGGCGTCTTGTTCCCCGAGGAGCAGCACCCGGGCGTGGACCTGATCCTGCCCGACTTCTCCTACATCCGCGAACGCCTCAACGACGTCGTCGGCATTGTCCTCACCCACGGGCACGAGGATCACATTGGCGGCGTGCCGTACCTGCTGAAGGAACGCGCCGACATCCCCGTGATCTCCGCGAAGCTGACGCTGGCCTTCGTGAAGACCAAGCTGCAGGAACACCGCCTGAACGCCAAGATGGTGCAGGTCAAGGAGGGCGACCGGAAGAAGTTCGGTCCGTTCGACCTGGAATTCCTGGCCGTCAACCACTCCATTCCGGACGGACTGGCCGTGGCCATCCGGACCGGGGCCGGGCTGGTGCTGGCAACCGGCGACTTCAAGATGGACCAGTTCCCGCTGGACCGCCGGATCACCGACCTGGCCGGGTTCGCGCGGCTGGGCGACGAGGGCGTGGACCTGTTCCTGCCGGATTCCACCAACGCCGAAGTTCCCGGTTTCCTCGCGGCCGAGGCCGATCTGGTGCCGGCCATCGATACGGTCATGCGCACCGCCCCGCGCCGCGTGATCGTCTCCAGTTTCGCCAGTCACGTGCACCGCATCCAGCAGGTCATCGACGTGGCACACAAGTATGGCCGCAAGGTCGCCTTCGTGGGCCGGTCCATGGTGCGCAACATGACGACGGCGCGCGAGCTCGGCTACCTGAACATCCCGCGCGGGGTGCTGGTGGACTTCAAGGAACTAGAGAAGCTGCCGCCCACCAAGGCCGTGCTGATCTGCACCGGCTCCCAGGGCGAGCCGATGGCGGCGCTGGCCCGCATGGCCGGCGGCGACCACATGATTGACCTGACCGAAGGCGACACCGTGCTGCTGGCGTCCTCGCTGGTGCCGGGCAACGAATCCTCCATCTACCGACTAATCAACGACCTGACCAAGCGCGGTGCCAACGTGGTGCACAAGGGCAACGCGAAGGTCCACGTCTCCGGCCACGCCTCCGCCGGCGAGCTGGTCTACTGCTACAACCTGGTCCGCCCGAAGAACGTGCTGCCCGTCCACGGCGAGCACCGCCACCTGAAGGCCAATGCCGAACTGGCCGTCCGCACCGGCGTGGACCCGAAGCGCGCGCTGATCGGCGAAGACGGCATAGTGGTGGACCTGAAGGACGGCGTGGCACGGGTTTCCGGCCAGATCGCCGCCGACTACGTCTATGTGGAGAACATGGTGGCAGGCGCGGCCACCGAAGCCTCCCTGCAGGACCGGCTGCGGCTGGCCGAAGATGGCGCCGTCACCGCGCTGCTGATCGTCAACCCGGACACCGGGCGGCTGGAGGAAGAGCCGGAGTTCTTCCCGGTCGGCTTCGCCCCGGCGGTCGAGCAGCTGGAGAAGGCCACCGGCATCGTCGAGAAGACGCTGATGCAACTGCGCGGCGACAAGACCGGCCCGGACGCCGAGAAGGCGATCGCCCAGGCCTTGATTCGCTGGTCCGACCGCGCGCTGCGGCGCAAGCCCGTGGTCACGGTCATCATCGTGGAGGCATAAGGCTCGCTTTTTAGCCACAGCGAAGAAGCCGGGAGGGACGGACACGGGCGCAAGCCCGTCCGTCCCTCCACCTTTTAAGGAGCGCTCCTGCCTCCCGCTCACTGGCCGAGGGGCGGCGGGTTTCGCTGCACCGTGTAGGAATTCATGGTCACCGGCGCACCCTCAGCCGTGAACCAGCCGTCGGCCGCCGGCTTCCCCGCGCGGCGAGCCTGCCCGAAAGCGGCCCCAGCACTATGAGCGAGGCCCAGGTGAGCTTTCCCGCCGTCCCGCCCGCGGCGAAGGCCACCGGAATCGACAAGGCGAAAACCAGCGGCGGGACGAGGGAATCGAGCACGAACGCCCGATGCTGCCTGCGGTTCATCGGCTCGATCTCGAGACGGTTCCTGCGGGCAATCTCGAACATGGCCAGCTGCGCCAGGGCAGCCAGGGCAAGGTTGGCAGCGTACAGCACGGTCGAGAGTGCCAAGCACGATGTCTCGGGGTCGCTGATGCCCTGCGTGGTGAACGGAATCAGGATGACGAATGAGGCAGCCACCAGGTTCGCCGTCGTCGTTGCGGAATCAAGAGCCGCGAGCCGTTTAATCAGGCGGAGGTTCATCCGCCAGAACACGGCGATCACCACGAAGCTCAGGGCGAAACCGGCAAGCTGATGCACCAGGCCGGAGCGTGCCAGCGACCGGAGGTCCTGCCACGCCTCCGCCGACGGAGCATCCAGGTTGGTGATCAGCAGCGTGATGGCGAATCCGTAAATGACGTCGTAAAAGCCGATGCCTCGGTCAAATTCGCTGGACTCCCGGGCCAACATGGCGGAGTTTCGCTCCGGCTGCTCGGAACGTTCCGCGGAATCTTTGGGACGCGCACCGTGTGCGGGCGGTTCGCCGTCCCGGGGTTGTGCCACGGGATCAGCGTGGCGCAACCGTGGACGCATGGCAATGGGCGTTGCGACGGCGGCGCACCCCTGGGTCGGGAACGCGGCCCGCTGGCGTGCGCACCGCCGTCGTTGGTGGCGCAGTGGCGCAGCGCCGGAAACGCTACGCCACTGCTGGCGAGGCCGGCTACGGGACGGGGATGGTCCCGGCGTAGTCGGTGTTGTAGCCGGTGACCGGCTGGTGCGGGATCTCCTCCCAGCGGTCGGCGTCCTCCTGCTGGACTTCGCCGGTGGCCAGGCCCAGGAGCAGTTCCTTCATGGCGAGCAGGTTCTGCCTGACGCTCTTGCCCCGGGCCTTCTGGCCGAGGCTGCCGTCCGACGTGTTGCCGGACGTCTCGAAGAAGACCACGGGGTTGGAGTGGCCCTCCGGGTTCAGGCCCTGATAGTCCAGGCCCAGCATCATCGCCGAGGACACGCCGCCCTTGATGTCGATCTCCAGGCCGTTGCCCACCTGGTAGCGGTCCATGTTGATGGAACCGTACTTGGAGAGTTCGTCGTAGACATGGACGAGCATCTGGCGGGTGACTTCGTCGTAGGCCCCGCCTTCGATTCCGGGCAGGGTCGGGCCGCCCGGGGCGAGCGAGATGCCCAGCGACAGCGTGACATCGTCGCCGGTGCCCCATTCCTTCTTCAGGCCCTGGTGGTGGATGTCCACGGCATAGGCCGGCTTCACGTCGGTCCAGTACTCGTAGAAGGCTAGCGACTCGTCGGCCACGAATCCGTTGGGCGTCCAGTCCCGGTTCAGGTCTATCCGCTGTTCCCGCCCGTTGGCGCCGAACTCCGGCAGATCGGCGGCCTGGTCCCAGAGCACGGTGTGGCGGATGTTGGCCTCTGACCCGTCCGGGTTGTACATCGGGATGAAGTGGAAGGTGAACTTCTCGCGCAGCAGCTGATAGTCCGCCGAACCGTTGGTGCCCAGGTCCTTCAGCAGCGCCAGGATCGACTCGGTGCCGTAAGGTTCGTTGCCGTGGATGCGGCCCTGGATCCACACGTGCTCGGCGCCGGTGCCGACGGTGGCCACCCAGAGGTCGCGGCCCTGCTCGGATTTGTTGACCTGCGTGCCGGCCTCCTCGAGCGTGAAGGCGTCCACGCCGAAGCGGCTGTTCTTTTCCAGCTTCTGCAGCTCCTTCACCAGGTCGTCGTAGGTCAGGATGCTGGCGGTACTGGTGTTGCCCTCGGGAGAGGGGAAGTTGGCATCCGCAAGAACAGGGGTTGCGGCGCCGAGCGGAATGACGACGGCGAGGGCCGCCGCAGCGGCCAGGCTGCGGTAGCGCCGGGGCTTGGGCGAGACGTTGATGCTGCTCTTGGGCTGGTGCTTCACTGCATGTCCTCCACAGGTTGAGCGATTCATGCGCCAGCGCAGCCGGTTACTGCGGCTGCGCTGGCGGAATCGGCAGCTCGAGGGAACTGCCGGTAACGAGACGCTAGCCGGGGGTCCCGGGATTGCGCCAGAGTGGAGGGGCGGATCGCGAACTGTCACCCGGTAATTGCCGGCCGCGACGTCAAACGGCCAACGGCCCGCAATAGCTGCCTTTCGGGCCGCGAAAGCTGGCGGCGGCCGCCGGCCGCCGCCGTCACGGCTACCCGCCGATGCGGGCAGGGGATAACCTCAACGTGTGACTCCTGAGGAGCTGGCCAACCTGGCGCATTTGCGCCGGGCGCGGGACCTGATCGACCGGGACTTTGCCCGGCCGCTGGATGTGCCGACGATGGCGGCGAAGGCGCTGATGTCGCCGGCGCATTTTTCGCGCCGGTTCAAGGCCGCCTACGGGGAGACGCCCTACAACTACCTGATGACCCGCCGGATTGAGCGCGCGATGGCGCTGCTGCGCTCCGGCGCGAGCGTCACGGACGCGTGCATGGAGGTGGGCTGTACGTCGCTGGGATCGTTCAGCACGCGGTTCACCCAGCTGGTGGGCGAAACCCCCAGCGCCTATCGGGCCCGGGAGCATCCGGCGGCGGAGGCCATGCCGCCGTGCATCGCGAAGCTGCTCACCCGGCCGGTGGACCCGAGATCGAGCAGGATCGAAGAAGCGGCCGCGCCGGCCCGGGCGTAGCTTGGCCGCATGACTATTTCACTTCAGTACTGCAACATCACCGTGAACGATCCCGCGGAATCGATCCCGTTCTACCGGGACGGCCTGGGGCTCGAGGTCCGCAACGACGTGGCCAACGACGGCTTCCACTGGATCACCATGGGCAGCCCCGACCAGCCCGAACTGGATCTGGTGTTGTCCGCACCCCACGCCGGTCGCTCGCAGGCCGACGGCGACCAGCTGCAGGAGCTGCTGGTCAAGGGCGTACTGCCCATGCTCGTGTTCCGCACGGATGACCTGGACGCCGCCTTCGAACGGCTGGTGTCGATCGGGGCGGAGGTTTTGCAGGAGCCTATGGACCAGCCGTGGGGACCGCGCGACTGCGCCGTCCGGGACCCCTCGGGCAACATGATCCGCATCAGCCAGGACAAGTAATCCCACCAGAACGACGGCGGCCGCTCACCTGCCATGGCGAGCCGCCGCCGTCGTCCCGCACCTTGGCATGCGTCCGCGCGTCACTTGTCCGCGGCGGGCGCCGGGTGGGGCAACAGCGACGACGGCGCCGCTCCGACCATCACTTCCACGGCGCGGGCGAGGTGGGTGTGCCGGTCGCTGACCCCGTTCCAGCGCACCAGCCCCTGGGCATTCAGCCCGTCGATCATGCCCAGAACCTGCCAGGCCACTGTTTCCGCGTCCGGCGTGGTGAACTCGCCGGCGGCGACGCCCGCCTCGAGCAGCTCCCGGATTACCGCCTGCCACGCATCCATCTGGGCGCGCACGCTGACTGCCAGCGCCTCGTTCCGGCGGCCCAGGGACCACGCTTCCACCCACACCGCCGTCACATCCAGCCGGCGGTCGTCCAGGAGCGTGTCGAGCAGCAGGCCAAGGCCCTGCTGCGGGGTGGGCCTGGCCGCCACCATGGCCGACACCTCATCGATTTCAGCGGCCACGATGGACGAGAAGGCGCCGGCCACCAGGGCGTCGATGGCGGGGTGGTAGTGCGCCACCAGGCCAGGGGCCACCCCGGCCCTGGCCGCCACGTTGCGCAGGGTGATCGCGGCAAGGCCCTGCTCGAGCCCGACGGCCCGGGCCGCTTCGGCGATTTCCGCGGCACGCTCGGCGGGCGCCTTGCGGGCGGTGCGTTTGGGTGTGCTTGACATCACAGAACAGTCTAGAGTAATTTCGCTGCATTATTGATCAAGCGATCAACAAGGCGGGGCGGGCGGCCCTTCCTGTTCCTCACGAGACGGAGGCCTCTGTGGCTTGGAGAATGCCGGCGGAAACCGATTTGCACGAGCGCACCTGGATGGCGTTCCCGCGGGCCGGCCTGACGCTGGGCGCGGACGCGGCGTCGGCCGAGGAGGCGTACGGCGCCTGGGTCGCGGTGGCACACGCCGTCGCGGAGTTCGAACCGGTCGCCATGGTGGTGGACCCGACGGAGCGGGAGCGCGCCGGCCGCATGCTGGACAGCGGAATCGACCGGCACGAGGCGCCGCTGGATGAGTTCTGGATGCGGGACATCGGCCCGACCTTCGTGGTCGACGACGAACGGCCGGACGTCCTCGGAGCGGTGGACTGGACCTTCAACGGCTGGGGCGCGCCGGCCTGGGCCGAGTGGGAGAAGAGCCGCGGCATCGGAAGCTTTGTCGCCGCGCAGGCCGGCGCCGAACTCGTCCCCTCCCTGCTGGTGAACGAAGGCGGCGCCATCCACGTCGACGGCGAGGGCACCGTGCTGCTGACCGAAACAGTGCAGCTCGACCCCGATCGGAATCCGTATGCGGACAAGGGGCGGGTGGAGGCGGAGCTGGCCCGCACGCTGGGCGCCACCCATGCGGTGTGGGTGCCCCGGGGGCTGACCCGTGACTATGAGGACCTGGGCACGCGGGGGCACATAGACATGGTGGCCGCCCTGCCCTCGCCCGGACGGATCCTGCTGCATATGCAAAACAACCCGGCACACCCCGACTTCGAGGTCAGCCGGTCCCTGCGGTCCTTCCTCGAGACCCAGATCGACGCGGCGGGCAAGCCGTTCGACATCGTCGAGCTGCCCGCCCCGGACACCCTCGAGGACGGCGAGGGGTTCGTCGACTGGAGCTACGTCAACCACCTGGTGGTCAACGGCGGCGTGATCGCCTGCGGCTACGGCGAGGAACGCGCCGACACTCTGGCAGCCGACATCCTCGCCGAGGCCTACCCCGGCCGCCGCGTGGTCACGGTGGACGCGCGGCCGATACTGGCCCGCGGCGGCGGGATCCACTGCATCACCCAGCAGCAACCCAGGCTCGGCGCGAAGGCGGCAGCATGAGCCGGTTCGACGTCGTGGAGGCCTCGATTGCCCAGCTGCGCGAGGCGCTGCACACGGGACAGGCGACCAGCGAGGAACTCACGCACGCCTATCTGGAACGCATCGCCGCCTACGACCACGGCGGCATCCGGCTGAACGCCGTCGTCGTCATGAATCCCGAGGCGCTCGCGGACGCCCGCGCATCCGACCGGCGGCGTTCGCGCGGAGAGACCCTGGGACCGCTGGACGGCATCCCCTATACGGCGAAGGACAGCTACCTGGCCGAAGGCCTGACCGCCGCGGCGGGCTCGCCCGCGTTCGAGCAGCTGGTGGCCCGGCGCGACGCGTTCGCCATTGAACGGCTGCGCGCGGCAGGGGCGGTGCTCCTGGGCCTCACCAACATGCCGCCGATGGCCAACGGGGGCATGCAGCGCGGTCTCTACGGGCGCGCCGAAAGCCCCTACAACGCCGACTTCCTGACGGCCGCCTTCGGTTCCGGCTCGTCCAACGGCTCCGGAACCGCGACGGCGGCAAGCTTCGGCGCGTTCGGGCTCGGCGAGGAAACCTGGTCCAGCGGCAGGGCGCCCGCGTCGAACAACGCGTTGTGTGCCTACACCCCGTCGCGCGGCATCATCTCGGTGCGGGGCAACTGGCCGCTGGTTCCCACCATGGACGTGGTGGTGCCGCACACCCGGACCATGGCCGACCTGCTGGAAGTGCTGAACGTGGTCGTGGCGGACGACCCCGAAACCCGCGGCGACTTCTGGCGCCTGCAGCCCTGGGTGCCCCTCCCAGCCGCCTCGTCGGTCCGGCCCGCCTCCTACCCGGCGCTGGCGCCCCGCGGACTGCAGCAGGCACGCGACGCGCTGCAGGGAAAACGGTTCGGCGTGCCCCGCATGTACATTAACGCCGATCCCGAGGCCGGCACCGGCGAAGACCCCGGCATCGGCGGTCCCACCGGGCAGCGGATCGAGACCCGGGCCTCCGTCATCGAGCTGTGGGAAGCTGCCCGCCGCGACCTCGAGGCCGCGGGTGCGGAGGTGGTTCCCGTGGATTTCCCGGTCGTCTCCAACTACGAGGGCGACCGGCACGGTGCCCCGAAAATCGGCACCCGCGGCCTGGTCAGCCCGGAGTACCTGCGGCGGGAGATCGTGGATCTCTCGGCGTGGGCGTGGGATGACTTCCTCGCCGCCAACGGGGATCCGGCGCTTCGGACCCTGGCCGACGTGGACGGGGCAAAGATTTTCCCGCACCCGCCCGGAGCCCTGCCGGACCCCTTCGACGATTTCGACGACATCGCCGCCTATCCGGCGCACGTGCGGGAACACGGCGTGGCCTCGTTCACCGAGATCCCCCATCTGGAGGAGGGGCTGCGGGGGCTCGAGGAAACCCGCCGGGTGGACCTGGAGGCCTGGCTGGACCGCCACGCGCTGGACGCCGTCGTCTTCCCGGCGGTGGCGGACATCGGCCCCGCGGACATGGACGTCAACCAGGCCTCGGCAGACCTCGGCTGGCGCAACGGCGTCTGGGTGGCCAACGGGAACCTCGTCCCGCGCCACCTGGGCATTCCCACCGTCACCGTGCCCATGGGCACGACGGCGGACATCGGCATGCCCGTGGGACTTACCTTCGCGGGGCGGGCCTACGACGACAACGCCCTGTTGGCCGTGGCGGCCGCCTTCGAGGCGACCGGCGCCCGCCGCACGGAGCCGCCTCGGACCCCGCGGCTGGGCTGACGGCGGGACCGCTCCCGAGGGGGCCTCCACGTGATGGGCGGGCCGCCATCCCGAGGCTATGCGTGCGGCAGTTCCTGAACCACGAGGAACATGGCGCCGGTCGGGTCGGTCAGGGTGGCGACGCGGCCGAAGGACGTGTCTTCGGCGGGCTGGACCACGCTCCCGCCCAGGGCCGCGGCCTTTTCGACGGCCGCGTCGGCGTTCTCGACGGCGAAGTAGATGCGCCAGTGCGCCGGGACGCCCTCGGGCAGCCACGCCCCGGCGTCCATGATGCCGGCCGCCGCGGTGTCGCCGGAGCCGAGCGTGGTGTAGCGGAACTCGTCGGTGTCGCTCATGACGTCGGTATCCCAGCCGAATACGTCCTGGTAAAACTTCACGGTGGCGGGGTAGTCGCGGGTGAAGAGTTCGTGCCAGGCGGGGGAGCCAGGCTCGGCGGCCAGCTCGTAGCCGGTATGCCCGGCGAACTCCCAGAGGCCGACGGCGGCCCCTCCGGGGTCGGCGAGCATGCCCATCTTGCCCTGTTCGGGAATTTCCATCGGCTCAACGTAGACCTGGCCGCCGTGGGCCGCGGCAATGCTGGTGGTGGTGTCGATGTCGTCCACGCGCAGGTAGGTGGTCCACGTGTCAGGGGTGCCGGCCTGCTGGCTCTGCATGATGCCCGCAACGGCATGGCCGTCCTTGAAGGCCATGATGTAGCCGCCGTACTTCTCCTGGTCGCCGGTCTCATAGGTCCAGCTGAAAAGCTCCGTATAGAACTGCTTGGCTCGCTCCGGATCGGAGGTCATCAGGTCCACCCAGCAGGGTGCACCGGGTGCGAGGGTGGGCTTGGGCATGGCTGGCTCCTGTTCAAAGGGTGGGTGGTGGAGACAAGCGCGAGCCTACTCGGGGGCCGACTGCGGCGGCAACGAATTTAGCGGCCTAGGCGCTCTTAGCGTTTCGGATATATTGCGGTCGGCGCCGGTGGGGGCTGCCGCCCATCCTGTCCCACAGGACCATCACTGCCGCCACCGGGCCCAGTACAGGGATCAGTAGCGCCGCGGCTGTGAGGCCTATCCGGATGAAGGGTCGCCCCCTTCCGGCGACTGTCAGCACGAGAAGTGCACTCAAGAGGTGGACTGTACCGACCGCGATGAGGGTTCCCACGAGCGTTTGGCCGACCAGTTGCATCGCGTAGTTCAGTTGCCCCACGGGGTCCTCGGGGATGGAAGTAGCCACCGCATCCGTTCCGTTCATAAGCATCCTCTCCTGACTCGGTCTGGCCACAGAAGGGAGTCACGCTCCGTACCCGCGGTGCCCTGTCGACTGCTCGGCGTGGACGGGTCACACTTGGGGGTACCGGGCACATCGCTGCGTTTGCCGGTGGCGCTCAGGCAGGCAGGGCCAAGCGGTCGTACTCCCAGCGGGCTTGGCTGCCCGGGTGATCCATCCGTCGGCACAAGCACTGCTTAATGCGACGCAGTCCTTGCCCGAGGCTGCCGCAAGAAACGCCCGGGATGCGCCAGCCCGACACCGTTGAATTCTGGACCAACTTCCTCGCCGATTGGCCCCTTGTGCTGCCCAAAGACTGTGCCTGGTGCATCGCCCGGCGACAGTTGCGCCAGGAACGCGGCTTCGAAGGGCGTTCTGAACCGCTTCTCCGACCGTGTCCGCATCAGCGCTTCATCAAGGGGTCCAAACTGATTCTGAGAGAAGCTAACCGCCAATCAATACTCCTTTTCGACAAATTCAAGCGTTCGTCCAAGAACGTGTTGGATGCATACCAAAATTCGTTCAGCTCCCGGTTCTTCCACGCCGGGCGGGACACCACAAGCCTACCCAAACTAGTTTGGTTAGGCAAACCGAATTTATGCATATCGCATGTACGCCGCGCCACCGTTGAACGGGAAACGCCCTGTCCGTGGCGTGTCCTGTTCAGCGGATAGCGCCGACCGCCGGAGACGGCCGGCGCTGTCCCGGCGCACCAGATGTGTGTTACGGCGCGTAGGACTCCGCCGGCACGTACCCCTCGCCCGTGTGTTCCTGGACCTGGACCTCGGAGATCGGGGCCATGGTGGTGGTGGTGTCCACGCTCAGGCCGTCGAGCAGCAGCGGCGGCTCAAAGTCCTTGACGTTGCGGACCGCTTCCATCAGCGCCTCGTGGGTCGGCTCGGCCATGTTCTTGAACGCCTCCTCGAGGGTTGCCGCGGTGGCGTAGCCCCAGAGGCAGTGCGGGATGATCTGGTCGGCGGTGTCCGGGGCGTACTCCTCGATGTCGGCCAGGAACTCCTTCACTTCCTCGTCGTCGGTCTGCGTGGGTTGTTTGGTGAAGCCGGTGCTGTACACGTTCGGGAAGGCGCTGGCATTGCCCGGCTCCAGCACGTCCCGCTCGTTGGCTGCCACGGCCGCCAGGAAGATGGACGGGGTCCAGCCGAGGTCCTGCGCCCGGACCATCGACGACGCCGTCAACGCCGGCACCGTGTTGGCCGAGAAGAAGACGTCGGCCTCGCTGTCCGCCAACTGCGCCATCTGCGCGTCCACGGTCGGGTCGCCCGGTTCGAACGTGGCCCGCTGGACGATCTCCACCTCCGAGCCTTCGATGGCGTCCTCGAGCCCGGCGACGAACTCGTTGCCGGCGTCGTCGTTCTGTTCCAGCACGGCGACGGTGACGGCCGTGCCGGAGTCCACCAGGAACTTCCCGAACGAGTTGCCTTCGGCGTAGTAGGTGGGCATCCAGCCGATGGTCCACGGGTTGGCCTCGGGGTCTTCGCTGAACACCGAGTCTCCGGAGGCCACGAACACCTGCGGGAACTCTTCCTCGGTGGCCACCGGCATGACGGCCAGGTTGGTGCGGGTGCCCAGGCCGTTGACGTTGGCGAAGACGCCCTCGGCAATCATCTGCCGGAAGTTCGCCACGGCGCGGCCGGGATCGTAGGCGTCGTCGTACGCCTTGAGTTCCACGGTGCGCGTCTTGCCGTCGCCGAATTCCACGCCGCCGTCGGCATTGGCCGCGCCGAAGTAGGCCTCCATGCCCGCGACCAGGCAGCTGCCCGGCGCGCCGGCCACACCGCTGAGCGAGGTGGTGCTGCCGAGCAGGATGCTGGTGTCTGTGATGCCCTGCTCGGCTCCGCCGCCGCCCTCCGTAGCGCCCGGGCTGCCCTCGGGCGAGTTGCCGCCGTCGCCCCGGCCGCAACCGCTGAGCGCGAGCGTGAGGGCTGCCGCGGCGGCCACGGCACCCGTGGCGCCGCGTCCGATATGCCGTGTTCGCATTGTTCTCTCCTTAGCCTTGTGGGCCTTGTGCTGGATCGGAAAGCCGGCCCCCTGCCGGCTCACATCGCGGTGGTGGTCGGGGTCTGGACTTCCGGGCCGGTATCGGGAGCCTTGACGGCGGCCTCGGGCTCCGCGCGTCTGCGGCGCATCCGCCGCAGCAGCGACGGCAGGGTCACCAGCCCGCCCGGGGCCAGGAACAGGATGACCAGCAGGGCGGCGCCGTAGATGATCGGCGTGTGCGAGGCGTCGATTTGCCCGGCCAGGACCGGAATGAAAACGAAGAAGACTCCGCCGAGCAGGGAGCCGACGATGCTGGCCGACCCGCCGATGATCATCGCCGCCAGCATGTTGATGGAGACCACGAAGCTGAGGGTGGCGGGGGACATGTACTGCACGGCGGCCAGGTAGAGGAAGCCCGCGAGCCCGCCGTACAGGGACGCGACCGTGAACGCGAGGACCTTGTACCGGTAGTTGGAGACGCCCATCGCGGTGGCCACGGCCTCGTTCCCGCGCACGATGGCGAAGGCCCGTCCGATCCGGCCACGGGTCAGGTTGGCCGCCAGCACGAAGAGCACGGCGGCGATGCCGAGCACCACGTAGTACCGCCACTGGTCGTCGGCCAGGCCGCTCCAGTCCGGGGCGTTCATCCACTGCACCGTGATGCCGACGGAGCCGCCGGTGAAATCGTCCAGCCGCTTGGCCAGCCGGTCCGCGATGATCGGCAGCGAGATGGTGACCATGGCCAGCGAAACCCCGCGCAGCCGGACCGCGGGCAGGGCGACCAGGAATCCGACGACGGCGGGGATCAGGGCGGCGAGCACGAAGGTCAGCAGGACCGGCCAGCCCTCGGTGACGCCGTACGCGGTGACGTAGGCGCCCAGCCCCACGAACGCGCTCTGGCCCAGCGAGATCTGCCCCGCGTAACCGGTCACGAGGTTGAGCCCCAGGATCGCGACGGCGAAGGCGGCGACCACGGTCAGCTGGTAGTTCACGTAGGGGATCAGCTGCAGCGGTGCCAGGACCGCCAGCACCACGACGACGACGGCGGCGGCGATCCGGAACCAGCGCGAGGCGAACACCTTGCGCCTCATACCCGCACCACCTCCTTCTGCCCGAAGAGGCCCTGGGGTCTGACCAGCAGCACGATGAACATGGCGATCAGCGGCACGGCGATCTTGAGGTCGTCGCCGATGAAGCCGATGTAGGCCCCGGCGAGGTTTTCCACCACGCCGATCAGGCCGGCGGCGACCACCGCGCCCAGCGGGCTGTTGAGGCCGCCGAGGATGGCGGCGGCCAGGGCGTAGACCAGCACCTGGTCCAGCATGTGCGGGGACAAGAAGACCTTCGGGGCGATCAACACGCCCGCGATCGCGCCCAGCACCGCGGCCAGGGCCCAGCCCACCATGAGCAGCCGGCCCACCGGGATGCCCGAGAGCGCGCTGGACTCCGGGTTGTCCGCCACCGCCCGCAGGGCCAGGCCGAGCTTGGTTTTCTTGAACAGCAGCTGCAGCGCCAGCACCACCAGCAGCAGCACCACGATGTTGCCCAGCGACTGATAGCTGATGAAGGCCCCTGCGACCTGGAAGGTGCCCAGCGGGAAGAGGGAGGGGAACTGCTGGGAGTTGTAGCCCCAGAACAGGCCGGCCAGCCCGGTGAACAGCACCAGCAGGGCCACCGTGACGATGATGGCGGTGTCGGGCAGCCCGCGCTCGAAGCGCCGCATGATCAGGCGCTCCACCCCGGCGCCCAGCGGCGCGGAGACCAGGATGGCCAGGGGAATGGCGAGCGCCGGCGGAATGCCTGCCTGCCACAGGGTCCAGGCCAGGAAGGTGGAGAAGACCGCCATGGCCCCCTGCGCAAAGTTGATCAGCCCGGTGGCCCGGTTCACCAGCACGAGGGCCAGCGCCAGGGCGGCGTAGATGGCCCCGTTGCCCAGGCCGTCGATGATGAGCTGCAGGAACAGTGAATCCACGGCTCACCCTCCCAGGTACGCTTTGCGGATGGCGTCCATGCCCATGAGCTCTTCGCGCGGCCCGGACAGCACGGTGTGCCCGGTTTCCAACACCGTGGCCTCGTCCACGATGGAGAAGGCCAGAGCGGCATTCTGTTCCACCACCACCATCGACAGCCCCGTCTCGGTGCGCAGTTTGGCGATCGCCTCGTAGACCTGGCTGGCGGTGCTGGGCGCCAGCCCCAGGGACGGCTCGTCCAGCAGCACCAGTTTGGGCCCGGACATGAAGGCGCGGCCGATCGCGAGCATCTGCTGCTCGCCGCCGGACAGCGCGGCGGCGGGAGTCTTGCTCCGCGCCGCGAGCTGCGGGAAGAGATCGAAGTAGTGGTCCCGGTCGGCGGCGACGCCGCGCTGGTCCTTGCGCCGGTAGGCGCCGACCAGCAGGTTGTCCTGCACGCTGAGGTTGGCCAGGGTGCCGCGGTCCTGCGGCACGTGGGCAATGCCCAGCCGGGCCACCTGGTCGGGCCGCATCCCGGTGATCCTGCGGCCGTCGAAGGTGATGTCCCCGCTGGTCTTGACCAAGCCGCTGATGGTGCGCAAGGTCGTGGTCTTGCCGGCGCCATTGGCCCCCAGGATGCCGGTCGCACCGCCGTCGGCCACGCTCAGGCTGATGCCGTGCAGCGCCACGGCCCGGCCGTACCAGGCGCGCACGTTGGAGAGTTCGAGGAGGCCCGTCACGCCGCCCCCTGCCCGAGGTACGCCTCGACCACACGCGGATCCTGCCGGACCTCGGCCGCCGTGCCCTCCGCCAGCTTCCGCCCCTGATTGAGCACGGCCAGCCGGTCCGTCACCGCGGCAATCAAACCCATGTGATGTTCGACGACGACGATGGTCAGCTCGAATTCCGCGCGCAGGTTCCTGATCCAGCCGATCAGGTCCTCGACTTCCGCGTGGGAAAGCCCGGCGGCCGGCTCATCGAGCAGCAGCAGCTTGGGCTGGCTGAGCAGCGCCCGGCACAACTCCACCCGCTTGCGGAAACCGTGGGCGAGCTCGCCCGCCGGCAGGCGGGTGGCCCAGTCCAGGTCCAACCGCGCCAGAACGTCATGGGCCTGCCGGCGGAGCGCGCGCTCGCCGCGGACGGCGTGCGGGAGCCGCAGTGCCCAGGACAGCGCGCCGCCGGACAACCGTGAGTGGCCGCCGAGGAGCACGTTGTCCAGCACCGTTTGGTCCAGCTGCAGCGCGGGATGCTGGAACGTGCGGGCCAGTCCCATCCGCGCCAGGGCGGACGGTGCACGGGAGAGGACGTCCGCGCCGTCGATGCCGATGGATCCCGACGACGGCTTGTAGTGCCCGCTGACGCAGTTGAACAGGGAGGTCTTGCCGGCGCCATTGGGGCCGATGAGCCCGAAAACCGTCGACGGGGCCACCTCGAAGGAAACGGAATCCAACACCTTGATGCCGCCAAAGTGCAGAGAAACATCCTCAACGGTCAGCCTGGCCGTCATGGCCGCACACTCTCTGCCATTCGCCACATGGATTCAACGCTTCCTGGAGGCGGGAGACTGCTCGATTCCGGCGCCGCTGGCCGGTGGTGCTAACAAGAATGTTGACATTGAAGCTAACGATGTGATCTATCTCATGTCAAGGTCGTGATGCGAACGTTATGGCCCGGCGCGGGGCAGGCGAAACAGCACGCGTTCGGCGGCGGCCGAGGCTGCACCGCGGAAAGGCGGACACGATGTCTGGCTCCATCCCGTATCTCTTCAGGGGACACCGTCACGCTCCGGAAGAGCGCGGCGGCCGTCCGCCACAGCCGCGGACCGAACAGCTGCCCGGCATGGTCATCGAGCGGGACGTCGCCGTGGCCGCCTCGTCCGGCGCGGTGATCCGCGTGGATGTCTACCGGCCCGACGGCGGGGAGCCCGCCGCCCCGCTGGTCAGCTGGTCGCCGTACGGAAAGCACATCACCGAGCAGTTGGGCGTGGTCCGCCCCACCAGCGGGGTGCGGGCCGGCTACACCAGCGAACTGACGACCTTCGAGGCGCCGGACCCCGCCTACTGGGTGCCGAACGGCTACGCCGTCGTCGTGGCCGACATTCCGGGCACCTGGTACTCCGAGGGCGCGGCCACCTACTGCTCTCCGGAGGAAGCCAGGGACTTCTACGACCTGATCGAGTGGGCCGGCGGGCAGGAATGGAGCAACGGCAAGGTCGGACTATCCGGCGTCTCCTACCTGACCGTGTCCCAGTGGCGCGTGGCGGAGCTGAACCCGCCGCACCTGGCCGCGATCAACCCCTGGGAAGGCTGGACCGACACCTACCGGGAAGTGGCGCGGCACGGCGGCATCCCGGAAACGTGGTTCTGGCCCTACATCTGGGAACGCTGGGGCTACGCCACCGGCCCCATCGAAGACCTGGAAGCCGAAACGGCCGCGCATCCGTTCTACGACGCGTTCTGGGAGTCCAAGAGCGCCGACTTGGAGAAGGTCACCGTGCCGGCGTTCGTCGTCGCCAGCTGGTCGGACCAGGGGCTGCACACGCGGGGCACCCTGGAGGGCTTCCGCCGGATCGCCTCCGAGGAAAAATGGCTGTACGTGCACGGCCGGAAGAAGTGGGCCGAGTACTATCGCCCCGGCTTGGTGGAGCAGCAGCGGGCCTTCTTCGACCGCTTCCTCCACGGGCGGGACGGCGGCCTGGCGGACTGGCCGCGGGTGCGGCTCGAGGTTCGGGACCGCTTCTACGAGGGGAGCACCTATGCTGCCGCGGATTGGCCGGCTCCGCAGACTCGGTACCGCACCCTTTATCTGGATGCCGCGGCCGGCTCCCTCGCGGAGGAGCCGCCCGCCGCAGAAGGCGCCGCCGGCTACGACTCGCTGGGCAGCGGGCTGCGGCCGCACCGGGTGGAATTCAGCCTGGCCTTCCGCGAGGAGACCATGCTCGTGGGCCACGCCAAGGCCGTGCTCTTCCTGTCCGCCCCGGACGCCGGGGACCTGGACGTCTTCGTGGCACTGTTCAAGAAGGACCGGGACGGCACGGTGGTCGGCTTCCCCTACTACGCCATTTTCGACGACGGCCCCGTCGCCGTTGGCTGGCAGCGCGCCTCCCACCGCGAACTCGACCCGGACCGCTCCACCGACTACCTGCCGGTGCTGGCCCACCGGCGGGCCCTGCCGCTGCCCCAGGACGGCCCGGTCCGGCTGGAGATCGAGATCCTGCCCTCCGGTACCCGCTTCGAGGCCGGGGACACCCTGGTCCTGGTGGTGCAGGGCTCCGACGTCATGCGCTACCCCAAGCCCGACCTCTACGCCCGGCACGAGGACTCCGTCAACCACGGGGAGCACCGTATCCACACCGGCGGGCAGTCCGCCTCGCACCTGGTGATCCCGGTGTTCGCCGAAAGTCCCGGATAAACGAAACGGCCGCCGCGCGGGCCGCCAAGCGGCGGCCAGCGCCCGGCCGCGGAACCAGATCACCGAACGGAGAAGAACATGACTGCCGAAAACCTCGAAGCTGCCATCCAACGCACCGGCAATCCGGTGGAGCTGCTGCGGAACCTGCCCGCGCTGCCCATCGTTTTTCCGATCCAGCCGGAGTTCACCAACTGGAGGTCGGAGCAACGGGCCTGGGACCGGTCCGTCGCCTTGCTGGACCAGTCCCACCACATGACCGACCTGTTCCTCGATGGGCCCGACGCCCTGAAGCTGCTCAGCGACCTGGGCGTGAACAAGTTCGCCAACTTCCGGCCGGACACCGCGAAGCAGTTCGTCGCGGTCAACGAGGACGGCCACCTGATCGGTGACGCCATCCTGGCCTGCCTGGCCGAGGGCAGCTTCAACCTGGTGGGCCACCACATGGTCGTGGACTGGGTGCAGTTCCATCTGGAGAAGGGCGGCTACGACGCCACCGCCGAGCGCGACGGCAACTCCCTGGTCCGGGAGGGCGACCCGAAGATCTACCGGTACGAACTGCAGGGGCCACAGGCGCTGCCGCTGGTGGAGAAGCTCACCGGCGGGCCGGTCCCCGACGTGAAGTTCTTCCACATGACCGGCTTCACGATCGCCGGCTGCCGGGTCCGGGCTATCCGGCACGGCATCGCCGGCCAGGCCGGGTTCGAGATTTTCGGCCCGTGGGAGGAGGGCGAACGCGTCCGCCAGGCCATCCTCGAGGCGGGCGAAGAGCTTGACCTGCGCCAAGTGGGCGCCAAGGCCTATTCCACCTCCCCGCTCGGCTCCGGATGGGTGCCGACGCCGGTGCCCGCCATCTTCAGCGGGGACCGGCTCGCCGACTACCGGAAGTGGCTGCCGCTCGCGGCCGCCGGGTCGCTCGGCGGCAGCTTCGCCTCTCCAAACATCGAGGATTACTACCTGACGCCGTGGGACCTGAACTACGGCCGCGTGGTCTCCTTCGACCATGACTTCCTGGGCCGGAGCGCCTTGGAGCGGATGCGGGAGGACCCGGTCCGCGAAAAGGTCACCCTGGTCTGGGACAGCAACGACGTGGCCGGCGTGTTCAGGTCGCTCGGCGAGGACGGGCTGCCGGCCAAGTACTTCGACATGCCCAAGGCCCGCTACGCGTTCTACCAGGTGGACCAGGTGCTGGCAGGCGGGGAACCCGCCGGGCTGTCCTTCGACTGCGGCTATGCGGCCAACGAGCAGGCCTTCCTCTCGCTGGCCACCGTGGAGAAGCGGCACAGCGCACCGGGCACGGAAGTCACCGTGCTCTGGGGCGAGGAGCCCAATACCCGCAAGCCCCAGGTCGAGCCGCACCGCCAGGTGGAGATCCGGGCGACGGTCGCCCCGGTGCCGTACGCCGACTTCGCGCGGAAGACCTACCGCTCCTGACCCCCGGACGCGCGGCCACGCCGTCGACGATCTACGGGCCGGCGGCGGCGGCAGCAACGTGGTCCGGAGGCGCCGTGAGCCTGCTAGAACACGATGGTGCTGTTGCCGTCGCGCAGCACCCGGTCCTCGCAGTGGGCCATCACCGCGCGGGACAGGACGCTGCGTTCCACGTCGGCGCCCAGCCGGGCGAGGTCTTCGGCGGAGTCGCCGTGCGAGACCCTGATGACGTCCTGGTCGATGATGGGCCCCTCGTCCAGGTCTTCCGTGACGTAGTGGGCGGTGGCCCCGATGAGTTTGACGCCGCGTTCCTTGGCCTTGCGGTACGGCGCCGCGCCGATAAAGGCGGGGAGGAACGAGTGGTGGATGTTGATCACCGGGACGCCCACCTCCTCCAGGAAGCCGGGCGAGATGATTTGCATGTACCGGGCCAGGACCACCAGGTCCACGTTGCCCTTCAGCAGCTCCAGGTGGCGCCTTTCCGCCGCGGCCTTGTCGTCCTTGTCCACCGGCACGTGGAAGTAGGGGATCCCGAACTGGCGGACATCGGAGCTGAGGTCGGGATGGTTGGAGACAACCATGGCGATGCTCACCGGCAGCTCGCCCCGCCGCTGCCGCCAGAGCAAGTCCAGCACGCAGTGGTCGGACTTGGACACGAAGATCGCCACGCGCTTCTGCCGGCTGACTTCCACCAGCCGCCACGACAGGTCCGGGTCCCCGGACAGCTGCTGCTCCAGGCTGTGCGCCAACTGCTCCACCCGGGCCGTGAGATGGGGCAGATGGAAAACCGTCCGTTGGAAAAACCGGCCGCCTTCGGGATTGGTCGAGTGCTGATCCAGCGAGACGATATTGGCTCCGGCCTCGGCCAGCAGGGTGGAAACGCTGGCGACGATGCCCGGCCGGTCGGTGCCCTGAACGATCAACCGCCCCTGGTCTTCTACCGACGGCGCTCCTGCCGGGGGCTTCTGCGGGTAGGTAGTCATGGCGCCCTGCCTTCCGAGGGCTCGCAGTTTGTTGCCAACAATTTAGCAGGCCCGCGGCCCGGAGGCTCCTGGTCGGAAGGGCGGATTTTGCCGGTCTGGGAGAGCCCGCGGGAAGTGGAACCAGAATTGTTGACGATTCTGGTTCCCGGTGGTTGACTTCCCCTAGGACACTCGACCCCGGGAGGACCTTTGAGCGACACCCAGCCGGCCCTGTTGGTGGTCAGCGCGCACGCGGGCGATTTTGTCTGGCGGGCCGGCGGCGCCATTGCCGCCGCGGCACAGCGCGGGGAACGCGCCGTCGTCGTGTGCCTGTCCTACGGCGAACGCGGCGAGTCCGCCAAGGCCTGGCGGGAGGGCAAGGAACTCGAAGAGATCAAGGGGATCCGCCGGCAGGAGGCGGAGAACGCCGCCGCGGCGCTCGGCGCCGAGGTCCGGTTCCTGGACGCCGGCGACTATCCGCTGGTGCCCACGCGGGAACTGGTGGACGAGCTGGTCAGGATCTACCGCGAGGTTAAGCCCACGGTGGTGCTGACCCATCCGCTGGCCGACCCCTACAACGGGGACCACCCGGTCGCGGCCCGGATGGCGCTGGACGCGCGGGTGCTGGCGCAGGCCATTGGCTACGACGCCCCGGGCGACCCGCTGGGCGCCCCGCCGGTGTTCTTCTTCGAACCGCACCAGCCGGAGCAAAGCGACTTCAAGCCCAACGTGCTGCTCGACATCACGGCGGCCTTCCCGGCCAAGCGCACGGCGATGGAATGCCTGCCGGCGCAGCAGCACATGTGGGACTACTACACGGACCTGGCCACGCGCCGCGGCGTGCAGGTCAAACGCAACGCCGGCCCCAACCTCGGCTTCCCCACGGACACCAAGGGCGAGGCGTACATGCGCTACTACCCCCAAGTGACCGGCACGCTGGCATGAGAAACGTCATCGTCACCAACCCGCCCCGCGCCGAGCTGGCCGACGCCGACGCGCTCGCCGGCCTCGGCGTCGCCACGGTCCACGAGGCGATGGGCCGCACCGGCCTGGCCGGCCCGCAGTTCCGGCCGATCCAGTCCGGCGTCCGGGTGGCCGGCACCGCCGTCACGGTGCTGTGCTGGCCCGGCGACAACCTGATGATCCACGCGGCCATTGAGCAGTGCCGCCCCGGGGACATCCTGGTGGTCACCACGACGTCCGAATGCACCGACGGCCTGTTCGGCGAACTCTTCGCCACCGCCCTGCAGTACCGCGGCGTCCGCGGCGTGGTCACCAGCACCGGGGTGCGCGACGTGGCCGAACTGCGGGCGATGGGCTTCCCCGCCTGGTCCGCCGCCGTCCACGCCCAGGGCACGGTGAAGGCGAGCGCCGGGGCGGTCAACGTTCCCATCACCCTGGGCCGGGTCACGGTCCGGCCGGGCGACGTGATCGTGGCCGACGACGACGGCGTGGTCTGCGTGCCGCGGCTGGAAGCACCGGCAGCGGTCGAGGCTTCGCAGGCGCGCCTGGACAAGGAGGAGAAGACCCGGTCCCGGTTCCAGGAGGGGACGCTGGGCCTGGACTACTACGGTTTGCGGCCGGTGCTGGAGAAGCTCGGCGTTCAGTACGTGGCGGCCGAGGACTATGACGGCTGAGCACGACGGCGATGCCCGGCCCCCGGGCGCGGCCGCACCTTCCGGAGCCGGCGGGGACTACGACCACGGCGTCCGCTGCATGCTGATGCGCGGCGGCACGTCCAAGGGCGCCTACTTCCTGGCCCGGGACCTGCCGGCGGACAGCGCCGACCGCGACGAACTGCTGCTGCGGATCATGGGCAGCCCGGACGCCCGCCAGATCGACGGCATCGGCGGGGCGCACCCGCTGACCAGCAAGGTGGCGGTCATCTCCCCGTCGGCCGGCGACGAGACCGACGTGGACTACCTGTTCCTGCAGGTCGCCGTGGACGAGGCGACGGTCACGGACAGCCAGAACTGCGGCAACATCCTCGCCGGCGTCGGACCCTTCGCCGTCGAACGCGGCCTGCTTCCGGCGCAGGGAAGCACGACGGCGGTGCGCATCCGGATGGTGAATTCGGACAGCAGGGCCACGGCCACCTTCCCGACGCCCGGCGGCAGGGTGGACTACCGCGGGGACGCGGCCATCGACGGCGTGCCCGGTACCGCCGCCCCGGTCACCCTGGACTTCGCCGACACGGCCGGATCCTCCACCGGGGCGCTGCTGCCCACCGGGCGGGAGACGGACGTGGCGGACGGCGTCGACGTGACCTGCGTGGACAACGGCATGCCCTCGGTCCTGCTGCGGGCCGCCGACCTCGGGGTCACCGGCTACGAGGATCCGGCCGAACTGGAAGCCGACACCGCCCTGGCGGACCGGCTGGCCCGGATCCGACGGGAGGCGGCCAAGCTGATGGGCATGGGCGACGTGTCCGGCAAGACCGTGCCGAAGCTCGTGCTGCTCTCCGCGCCGCGGAACGGGGGCACGGTCAACACCCGCAGCTTCCTGCCGGTGCGCTGCCACACGTCCCTCGGCGTGCTCGGCGCCACAACCGTCGCGGCCGGCATCCAGCTGCCGAACGCCGTCGGACACGAACTGGCCCGGCTCCCCGCGGGCGGGAGGCCGCTGCGGCTCGAGCACCCCACCGGCTACCTGGACGTCGGCGCGGAACTGGCCGCCGGCCCCGCCGGCATCACCACCACTTCCTCCACGGTGCTGCGGACGGCGCGGAAGCTGTTCGACGGCACCGTCTTTCCCCGAGACCGGGCCGCCCCGCAACCACGTGAAGGAAGACCATGACACCCCAGCACCGCGACATCGCCCACCTGGGCAACATCGAACTGTTCACCGACAAGTTCGACGAGAGCTACTGGTTCTTTAACGACCTGCTGGCCATGCGGGAGGTCGCCCGCGCCGGAGACTCGGTCTTCCTGCGCACCTGGGACGACTACGAAAACTGGAGCATCAAGCTCACCCCGCGCCAGGCCTCCGGCGTCGGACTGGTCGCGCACCGGGCGGCCTCACCCGAGGCGCTGGACCGGCTGGTGGCTTCGATCCAGGAATCCGGGCAGGGCGGACAGTGGCGGGACGGGGAATTCGGCGTCGGGCCGTCCTTCCACTTCGCGGACCCGGACGGCCACCCGATGTCCGTCTACTACGAGACCGAGTGGTACCGGGCCACGGACGACAAGCCGGCCCTGAAAAACCAGGCATCCCGCTTCCCCGGCCACGGGGTCAACGCCCGCCGGCTGGACCACATCAACTACCTGGCGGCCAACGTGGAGGAGAACGCGAAGTTCTCGGCCGACGTCCTGGGCCTGAAGGACAGCGAACTGATCCGGCTGGACAACGGGCGCATCGCGGCCCACTGGTTCCGGTTCGGCCAGAAGTCCTATGACCTGGTCTACTCGGCCGACCATCTGGGCGCCTCCGGCCGCCTGCACCACATCGCCTTCGCCCCGGACACCCGCGAAGACATCCTCAAGGCCGCCGACATCTTCCTGGAGAACGGCATCCACATCGAGTCCGGCCCGCACAAGCACACCATCAACCAGACGTTCTTCCTCTACGTCTACGAGCCGGGCGGAAACCGCATCGAGTTCGCCAACGCCGGCGCGCGGCTCCTGCTGGCACCGGACTGGGAACCGGTGGTCTGGACCGAGACGGAACGGAAGAAGGGCCAGGCCTGGGGGATGCAGACCATCCCGACCTTCCATACCCACGGCACACCGCCCGTCGAGGTGCCGGACACGCACTGAGAACCGATGGGCTAGGTTATTGGCAACAACTTTGTCAGCACACTATCCAAGCATGGAGCACCCTCCCGTGAGCACCGCCAGCCAAACTGCCGCACCCCGATCAACCGACTCGGCCGCCGTCGTCGCCGGGCTGAAAAGGGCGATCGACCGGGGCGAACTCGTGCCCAACCAGCGACTGGTGGAGGCGGACATCTGCGCCGAGTTCCATGCCAGCCGGGCCACCGTCCGGGCGGCGCTGGCGGAGCTGACGCTGGAGGGGCTGGTGGAGCGCATCCAGAACCGGGGCGCCCGGGTGCGCTCGGTCGCGGTAGAGGAAGCGGTGGAAATCACCGAGGTCCGCGCCGCCCTGGAAGCCATCTGCGCGGCCAAGGCCGCCGAACAGGTCACCGACGAGGACGTGCAGGAACTCCAGGCCCTGGGCGAGTCCATGAGCCGGGCCGTGGCCGCCGGCGACCTGCTGAAGTATTCGGACCTGAACAAGACCCTGCACCGCCGGGTCGTGGAATTGAGCCGGCACGAAACGGCTGCTGCCCTGATCGCGCGCCTGCGCGGCCAGAGCGTCCGCTTCCAGTTCCGGCTGGCCATGCAGCCGGGCCGGCCGGCCGTATCTCTGCCCGAACACCTGGAGATTCTGGACGCGGTCTGCGCCAAGGATCCGGAACGGGCCGCCGCAGCCATGGATAAGCACCTCAAGAGCGTCGCCAATGCCATCACGCGGGCGGCCGAGGAGCCCGGCCGCTAAAGAAGCCGGTTCCCCTGCCGCCCGCAATCGAACAGCATGCCTTCGGCCAACGGAAGCATGGAAGAGACGCCGGCCCCGGCCGGCGGGGATAGGGGAATCATGAGTGCACAGAACCTGCAGGACGTCCTGGACCAGGCCGGCAATACGGTGGATTTGCTGCGCAATTCGCAGATCGGCGCCTATGTCTATCCGGTGGTGGCACCTGAATTCACGAACTGGCGCAGCGAGGTCCGGGCCTGGCGGGAGACCGCCGTGCTGTACGACCAGTCCCACCACATGGACAACCTGTTCATCAAGGGCCCCGACGCGCTGAGACTGATCTCCGACACCGCAATCAACTCGGTGGCCACCTTCCCGGTGAACAGGGCCAAGCAATATGTCCCGACGACGCCGTCCGGGCACGTGATCGGCGACGGCATCCTCTTCCACGAGGCCGAGGACCAGTTCGTCTACGTGGGGCGTTCCCCCGCGGCCAACTGGCTGCTCTTCCACGGACAGACCGGCGGGTACGACGTGGAGCTTGAGGTGGACCGGCGGTCGCCGTCGCGGCCGATGGGCAAGCCCGTGCAGCGCAGGTACTGGCGGTTCCAGATCCAGGGTCCCAACGCGTGGCAGGTCATCGAAAAGCTTAACGGCGGCACCGTGGAGCAGCTGAAATTCTTCAGCATGGACCACATGCAGGTGGCCGGGGCACAGGTGCGCACGCTCCGCCACGGCATGGCCGGCGCCCCCGGGCTGGAGCTCTGGGGGCCCTACGAGTCCTACGAGCGCGTCCGCGAATTCATCCTGGACGCCGGCCGGGAGTTCGGCCTGCTGGCCGTCGGCGCCCGGGCCTACTCGTCCAACACCCTGGAATCGGGCTGGATTCCGTCCCCGCTGCCGGCCATCTACTCCGGGGAAGAGCTTCGCCCGTACCGGGAATGGCTGGGCGCGGACAGCTACGAAGCCGTCAACGCTGTGGCCGGCAGCTTCGTCTCCGACAACATCGAGGACTACTACCTGAACCCGTGGGAGCTGGGCTACGGATCCTTCGTCAAGTTCGACCACGACTTCATCGGCCGCGACGCGCTGGAGAAGATCGACGGCGAGGCGCAGCGGAAGAAGGTCACGCTGGCCTGGAACGCCGAGGACATGACCAAGATCTTCGCCTCGCTGTTCGACAGGGAGGGGACGCCCTACAAGTACTTCGACCTGCCCAACGCCAACTACGGCTCCTCGAACTACGATTCCATTGTCGACGCCGGCGGCACGAACGTGGGCCTGTCCCTGTTCACCGGTTACAGCGCCAACGAGCGGCGGGCGCTGTCGCTGGCCACGGTCAACCCCGACGTCGAGATCGGCACCGAGGTGAACGTGGTCTGGGGCGAGCCCGACGGCGGCACCCGCAAGACCACCGTGGAACCGCACCGGCAGCTGGAAGTCCGGGCCGTGGTCAGCCCCGCGCCCTACTCCGTCACCGCGCGCAAGGAATACCGCGGCGGCTGGCGGACCGCCCAGGCCGTCTGAACCGGGGGACCCGGACCCGGCCGCCCGGTGGGTCCGGCCCGTTCCTCGGGTGCCTCGGCGTCGGGCGGAGGAAGGGCCGCCCGAAGCCGCGGTCAGCCCGCCCGCCGTCGTCGTAGTTAGTGGCCTGCTGCGGCCGCCGCCTCATCCAGGTGGGCGATGGCGCGGGTGTCCTGGAACGCGCGGATGCCTTCGATGCCCTGTTCCCGGCCGAAGCCCGAGTGCTTCATGCCGCCGAACGGCGCCCGGAGGTCCAGGCGGGTGGCGCCGTGGTCGTTGACCCAGACGTAGCCGCAGACCAGTTGCGAGCCGACGGCGTTGGCCTTGTCCGTGTCCGCGGTCCACACCGAGCCGCAGAGGCCGGCCCAGGTGTCGTTGGCCAGGGCAAGTGCTTCCTCTTCGGTGTCGAAGGGGAGGATCGGGATGACCGGACCGAACTGTTCCTGCGTGACCACGCGCAGCTGGGGGTCCGGATCGACCACCAACGCCGGCCGCAGGAAGTTGCCGCCCTGCAGCTCCGGGTCCGCCGGCAGTTCCCCGAATTCCCGAACGTCGGCCCCGGCGGCCTTCGCCTCGGCAATGAGTTCTTCGACGAAGGTCTTCTGCGCGGGCTGGTGCAGCGGGCCCATGGTGGTGCCCTCGTCCAGGCCGTAGCCGACGACGGCCTTCTCCAGCCGCTCGGACAGCCCGGCGACCAGTTCCTCCAGCCGGGAGCGGTGCACATAGATGCGCTTGGCGGCCATGCAGATCTGCCCGGTCGTGTCGAAGACCGCGGCATACAGCCGGTCCAGGTGCGTGTCGTCCAGGACGGCGTCTTCGAGGACCACCGCCGGGTCGTTGCCGCCGAGCTCCAAGGTGACCCGGGTCAGGCTCTTGGACGCCATCTCCATCATCTTCTTGCCGCCGCCCACGCTGCCGGTGAAGCAGACCTTCGCCACGTCGTCGTTCTGGATCAGGCCGCCCATCTCGCTGTCCTGGCCGGTGACAATGTTCAACACACCCGGCGGCAGCTTTTCCGCCACGCGCTGCACTACCCGGGTGATCGCCAGCGGGGTGGTGGGCGGCGGCTTCACGATCGCGGTGTTGCCCGCCAGCAGGGCGTGCGGCAGCGAGGCGCCGAGGATGGCAATGGGCCAGTTGAACGGAACAATCACCGTGACCACGCCCAGCGGCTGGTACGCCACGGAGGTGGTTACCGGGATGCCCGGCGCCGGTTCCAAGACCTTGCCCTGGTCCACCTCGTCCGCGAGGGCGAGGGCGAGCTGGAAGCGGATCTCGAAGACCAGGGCGTCCACCCAGGCCTCCATCCGGATCTTGCCGTTTTCCTGCGACAGGATCGCCGCGTCCTCGTCGCGGAGATCGGCGATGCCTTCGATGGCAGCGCCGAGCTGGGCGGCGCGTTCCTTGGCGCCGAGCGCAGCCCACGCGGGGAAGGCGGACTTCGCGGCGGCGACGGCGTCGGCCACATCCTGCCGCGTGGCGGCTGCCGCGTAGCCCACCACGGAACCCGGCTTGCCGGGGTCCGCTACCGCGTATTTTTCGCCGGAGTCCCGGACCTCGCCGCCGATGTAGAGCCCGGTGGTGACCTGGCCGGTTTCGCCGGTAGTGCTTGCTACGTCAGTCATCTCGAAACACCTCTCTGTGTTTTGACCGTTCCGGCCCCATGCCGGAACTGCAGGAGCGACGTTCTTCAGCGTCGGCGCCCCCGGCCGGCTGAAGGCGACAACCAGAAGAGTGTGGTGGCGCCAGTTTCCCCTGCCTTCAGCTTTGCCTATCCGCGTGGGGAGTGCTAGGGGTAGGTGCGCCCTATTTTCCGGCTGGCGCGGCCCGCTTTAGTAGCCGCGGTACGGGTTTTCGTCCGTGCCGCCGCTGCGGCCCTGGTCGTAGCCTTCCTGCCAGGCTTGGTGCACGGAAGCCACCAGCCCGGCGAGCAGTTCGTAGGAAGGGTGGTCCGGTCCGATGTACACCATCTCTTCTCCGGCCCGGTTCAGGATGCTGTGGATGTGCGTGCTCATCGTGGTCTTTCCTTTGCAGTTCCCGGGCATCTGCCGGATGGGGTGACGCCGCCCGTGGTGTCCTAGTTATTCTTGGGGGATGAGTGCTTCAGCACAATCAACCCTCGCGTTTGATGGCCGCTTCGCCCGCGAGCTTGCGGAGTTGGCCGTCCCCTGGCGGGCGCAGGAGGCCCCCGACCCGCGCCTGCTGGTTCTCAACGAGCCGCTGGCTGCCGAATTGGGAACCGACCCGGCGGCCCTGCGCAGCCCCGACGGGCTGCGGCTGTTGACGGGCAACCGGATCCCCGGCGGCGCCACTCCGGTGGCGCAGGCGTACGCCGGCCACCAGTTCGGCTGGTACTCGCCCCGGCTCGGCGACGGGCGGGCGCTCCTGCTGGGAGAGCTGACCGATGCGGGCGGCCGGCTGCGCGACGTCCACCTCAAGGGTTCGGGGCCCACGCCGTTCGCGCGGGGCGGTGACGGCCAGGCCGCGGTGGGCCCGATGCTGCGCGAATATGTGGTCAGCGAGGCCATGCATGCCCTGGGCATTCCCACCACGCGCTCCCTCGCCGTCGTGGCCACGGGGCTGCCGGTATACCGTGACACCGAGTTGCCGGGAGCCGTTCTGGTGCGGGTGGCCGGCAGCCATCTGCGCGTGGGAAGTTTCCAGTATGCCCGGGCCACGGGTGACGCCGGCCTCCTGCGCCGGCTCGCCGACCATGCCATCGCCCGCCACCATCGGGCGGCCGCCGAGGCCGAGCACCCGTATCTGGCGCTGTTTCAGGCAGTGCTCGGCGCCCAGGCCGCGCTGGTGGCGCAGTGGATGCTCGTGGGATTCGTGCACGGGGTCATGAACACCGACAACATGACGATCTCAGGTGAAACCATCGACTACGGGCCCTGCGCCTTTATGGACGCCTTCGATCCGGCCTCCGTCTTCAGTTCCATCGACGAGGGCGGGCGTTACGCGTATGCCAACCAGCCGCTTGCCGCCGAATGGAACCTCGCCCGGCTCGCGGAGGCTCTCCTGCCGCTCTTGCACGACGATCAAGAGCAGGCGGCCGCGCTCGCGTCAGAAGCCCTGGGCGCCTTCAGGAGCGAGTACAGCGCCGCCTGGCTGGCCGGCGCGAGGAGCAAGATCGGCCTGGGCGACGAGGTCGATGAGGCCGTGGCCTCTCCGCTCGTGAATGACCTCCTGGCTCTGCTCCAGGCGGGCAAGGTAGACCACACAGCTTTCTTCCGCAGCCTTGGCGCGGCCGCCCGGGGCCAAACAGAAGCGGCCCGGCGCCTGTTTCCGGACCCCGCAGGGTTCGATGACTGGCTGGGACGATGGCGTCCGCTCGGGCCGGACGCGGGTTTGATGGACCGGGTCAACCCCGTCTACATTCCCCGCAACCACCTGGTCGAGGAGGCCCTCGACGCCGCCACGCACGGAGACTTGGACCCGGTGGACCGCCTCCTGGACGCGGTGACCCGCCCTTACGAGGAGCGTCCCGGTTTGGAGCGCTACGCAGCCGCTGCGCCGGAAGACTTCGGCGCGTACCGGACCTTCTGCGGAACGTGAGCGCCCCGCCGGCGAGGCGGCGGCGAGGCGGCGGCGGGACGTGTGCCGGTGCCCATCAGCCCAGCGCCCGATGGCCGCGGCCCACAGCTGAGCGTCGCAGGACATCGGCCTCCGGTTTTCGGCGTCCTTGCGGGGCGAATCCGCTCTTTTGCCCGGTTTGGCGGGCGGCCGCCGAATGTAACCGCGAGGCCGGCTCTGTAGTATGGGCGCAGGCTACAGCGACCGCGACGGAAGGGTGATTCTTTGTTGAGGGCTATCAGCTACAACCTGCGGAAACACAGTGCAAGCGAGGAACTCGAGGACCTGACCGACCGCTACGACGTCGACGTTATGTGCCTGCAGGAAGCGGACACGGAGAAACTTCCGCACACGCTGGGACACCTGCGGTTGGCCCATTCGACCAAGGGAAACAGGCTGGGACTGGCCGTCTATTACGACGAGGACCGGTTCTCCGCCCTCGATACGAACACCTTCGAACTCAAGAAGTCGCTGCACGATTACGTGCTGGCGCCGGCCCACGAGCGGCTGCTCGGAGTCAAGATGGTGGACAACGAGAGCAAACACGAGATCGTCGTCGGCGACTTTCACGCGGCGCCGCTGACCGCTACCAACTCCCTGCGCCGGCACCAGATCAAGGCCGGCCACGAAGCGCTGCTGGGCATGGGCGGCAACGGCGAGCAGATGACGCTGATGGTGGGGGACTTCAACTACCCCTTCTTCACGAAGAACCTGATTGAGCACCTGAAGGAAACGGGCTACGAACTGACCCTGAGCAACCGCCGGACCTACACGCGCTACAAGCTGTTCCGCGGCCACTTCGATTTCGCCACCTCCCTGGGCCTGGACATTCAAAGCGTGGAAACCCTGCCGCGCGGCCAGTCCGACCACCTGCCGATCCTGGTGACGGCGGAATACGTGGACGAGAACCGCGAGGCCCGCGCCAGCTGACGGGTTGGCGCGGGGACGCCGTAGCACTGCCCGGGAAGTGATGCCGCGGGGTTGTCGATTCTGTTGCAGTTCGCGCGTCATCATGGTGTCGAACGGATCACGTCGACACTGGGCGCCGCGGGGAGGACGCGCGGCTGGCGAAGGGAAACGCTGAGATGACCGAGTACATGGTGCTGTTGCCGGACAACGAGGACAGCTGGGAGCAGAGCACGCCGGAGCAGCGCGAGGCGACGTATGCGCGGCACGAGGAATTCGCCGCCCGGCTGAAGGAACGCGGGCACGCGATCACCGGCGGGGCGGAGCTGCAGCATTCCCGGACGGCGAAGACCGTGCGGTCCACCCCGGACGGAGTGGTGGTCACGGACGGGCCCTATGCCGAGTCCGTGGAACAGTTGAGCGGGTTTTATACCGTGAAGACGGACAACCTGGACGATCTCGTGTCGATCTGCGCGCTGCTGGCCGGCGACGCCCCGGTGGAGGTCCGTGCGATGGTGGCACCGGATTCGGCCTGACCCATGGAGCGGCTGGAGCAGATTCACAGGGAAGAGTGGGGCCGGCTGCTGGCGCTGCTTTTCTCACGCTTCCGGCGGCTGGACCTGGTGGAGGATGCGCTCGCCGAGGCGTTCGCCCGGGCCGCCGCCCGCTGGCCGGCCGAGGGCACTCCCGGCAACCCGCCCGCCTGGCTCTACCGCAGCGCGGAGCGCACCGTGTTGGATGCGCTGCGGCATGAGCAGGTGGCCGGCCGGAAACTCCCGCTGCTGGTCGCCGACCGGCTCCGGGGGGCGGTGCCTGACGCAGGTACCGCCGGCGGTGCCGGCGACGTGGAGTACGCGGACGAGCGGTTGCCGATGATCTTCATGGCCACGCATCCTTCGCTGCTTCCCGAGGTGCAGGCCGGGCTGGCACTGCGCTTCGTCATGGGCCTGCCGACGGCGCGGATTGCGCGGCTGTTCCTGGTCAGCGACGCCACCATGGCGGCCCGGATAACCCGCGGGAAGAAGAAGATCGCCGGCTCCGGCATTCCGTTCGCCCTGCCGGACGCCGGTGACCTTCCGGACCGGGTGGAGAACGCGGCACGGACGGTCTACCTGGCCTTCACCAGTGCCTACCTTCCGGGCGACGGCGCCGACCTGCTGCGCGCCGAAGAAGCCGGAGAAGCGGTGCGGCTGGCGGGACTGCTGAACGACTTGATGCCGCACACGCCGCTGCTGCGCTCCCTCAAGGCGCTGTTGATGCTCCAGCATGCCCGGCGCGACGCGCGCATCCGGGACGGGGAACTGGTGCTGCTGCCGGACCAGGACCGCAGCCGGTGGCACCACCGGGAGATTTCCGAGGCGCTCGGACTGCTGATCGACCAGCCGCCGGACAGCGGGTACGCCGAGGAACTGCGGCTGCAGGCGCTGATCGCCGGCGCCCATTGTTCGGCCGCCACCGCCGCAGAGACGGACTGGACGAGCATCGCCGGCCTCTACGCCAGACTTGACGCCCTCACCGGTTCGCCCGTGGTCCGGCTCAACCGGGCGGTGGCCGCCGCCGAAGCGGACGGGCCGGCGGCCGGCCTCAAGCTGCTGGGCGGGCTGGAGGCCCAACTGCGCGGAAACCACCGGCTGCCCGGAGTCCGCGCCGAACTGCTGCGCCGCAGCGGACGCGTCACCGAAGCCGCCGAGCACTACCGGCTGGCCTTGGCGCTCTGCCGGAACCAGGTGGAACGCCGCCACCTGCAGCGCCGGGTGGAAGAGCTGGAACTGCCCGGCTGACCGGTGCCCCGGGGTAGTGGTGGCCCCGGCCGTCTGGCAATGTTGGGGGTAGAGCCCGTCTGGAGAATTCCAGGAGTCGAGCACAAAGGAGATGACGCCATGAAGGATTCGGTTCTGGGGCACGATCCCGTCCTTGACCGCACCAACCATGTCGACGGCGGTGCTGCCGCGGGCACAGACGGGGCTGCCGCCGCGGGCGCAGACGGGGGTGCCGCCGCGGCAGACGGCGGGAACACCGCCGTCGAGCCCCTCGCCGAACCCCAGGCGCCGGACATCACTTTTGACGAGCAGTTCTACCCGGCCCGTCCCCGGTCGCTGCGGCCCAGGGCCCGCCGCCGCCATTTTGTGCCCGGCCAACCGCCGTTCGAGCCGGACGCCCGCAACAAGGTCTATGTGGAGTGGCTGCGCAACCAGTCCATGCTGGGCGACGCGAAGGTTCTGGGGCGCCAGCTCTCGGGGCAGGCGAGCATGTGGCAGAACCCGTTCGCGTATCCGAACCCGCGGGCGGCGGTGGAGCGGGCCTCGGTCTGGTTCACCGCCTACCCGCTGTCGCTGATCACCAGGCCCGGGCAGACGTTCCTGGCGGCGCTGGGCGATGCCGCGCTCTGGGAGGCCTTCCAGCAGATCGGCATCAAGGCCATCCACATCGGGCCGGTGAAGCTGGCCGGCGGCCTGACCGGCTGGAACCATACCCCCAGCGTGGACGGGCACTTCGACCGCATCAGCATGGCCATCGACCCGCTGTTCGGCACCGAGGACGAGTTCCGGAGCATGTGCGGGGTGGCCGCCGAACACGGCGGCACGATCGTGGACGACATCGTGCCCGGCCACACGGGCAAGGGCGCAGACTTCCGGCTGGCGGAGATGAACTTCCGCGACTATCCGGGCATCTACCACATGATCGACATCCCGGAGTCCGACTGGGACCTGCTGCCCGATGTCCCCGAGGGCGAGGACTCGGTCAATATCGACGTCGCGACCGAGCGCCGGCTCCAGCAGGCCGGCTACATCATCGGCGAACTGCAGCGGGTCATTTTCTACGAACCCGGCGTGAAGGAAACGAACTGGAGCGCCACCCCGCCGGTCCTGGACGCAGAGGGCAAGGCCCACCGCTGGGTCTATCTGCACTACTTCAAGGCCGGCCAGCCGTCGATCAACTGGCTGGACCCCACCTTCTCCGGCATGCGCCTGGTGATGGGCGATGCCCTGCATTCGCTGGTGGACCTGGGGACCGGGGCGCTCCGGCTGGACGCCAACGGCTTCCTGGGCGTGGAGAAGAGCGCCGAGGAAACGCCGGGCTGGTCCGAGGGGCATCCGCTCTCGGCGGCCGCCAACCAGATCATCGGCAGCATGGTCCGCAAGGTCGGTGGCTTCACCTTCCAGGAGCTGAACCTGTCCATCGACGACATCAAGGCCACCTCCGAAACCGGCCCGGACCTGTCCTACGACTTCGTGACGCGTCCGGCGTACCACCACGCCCTGGTCACCGCGGACACCGAGTTCCTCCGGCTGACGCTGCGCCTGGCCATGGACATCGGCGTGGACCAGGCGTCGCTGGTGCACGCGCTGCAGAACCACGACGAGCTGACCTACGAATTGGTGCACTTCACCACCAAGCACAAGGACGACGTCTACGAGCTCGACGGCGAGGAGCTCACCGGCGCGGAGCTGGCCCACAAGGTGCAGCAGACCCTGCGGGACGGGATCACCGGCGAAGCAGCCCCCTACAACCTGGTCTTCACGGCCAACGGGATCGCCTGCACCACGGCCAGCGTGATCACCGCGGTGCTGGGCATCACCGACCTGGATTCGATCACCGAAGAGCAGTCGGCGGAGATCCGCCGGGTGCACCTGCTGCTGGCCATGTACAACGCGCTGCAGCCGGGGGTCTTCGCGCTCTCCGGCTGGGATCTGTGCGGGATGTTGCCGCTGGAGCGCAGCCGGGTGGCCCGGCTGATGTCCCGGGGGGACACCCGCTGGATCAACCGCAGCGCCCATGACCTGATGGGTTTCGACCCGACGGCCGAGACGTCAACCTCCGGAATGCCCATGGGCAAGGCTTTGTACGGCACGTTGCCCGAGCAGCTCGAGGACGAAGCCTCGTTCGCCCGGCAGCTGGCACGCATCCTGGCCGTCCGGGAAGAGCACGGCATCGCCAAGAGCGCCCTGATCGACGTTCCCGACGTCTCCCATCGCGGCATGCTGGTGATGGTCCACCAGCTGGTCTCGGGCGGGCAAGAGGTCACGGTCCTGAACTTCTCCGGCCAGGAGATCGCCGGTACCGTCCGCTCCGAAGCCCTGGAGCTGGGCTCGGAAGTGACCGACGCGTTCAGCGGCGAAACCATCGGCACGGTGGACGACCTGCACAGCTTCTATCTCCACCTGGGACCCTACGCGGGCACCGCCCTGTTGATCACGCCGCCGGCCCCGGAGGCCGATGACGACGGCGACGTTCCCCAAACGGGTGCCTGACGGGCTAGATCTCCCAGTCGCCGAGCCCCTCGACGCCGTCGCCAAAGAAACCGCCGAAGCCTGCATTGTCCGCAAAGCCCTCACCGGCGGAGGCGACGGTATCGCCGAATCCTTCGGCGGCGCCGGCCAATCCCTCCCCGATGCCGGAGAATCCTTCCAGCAGGGGACCGGCGATGGCCGAGCCGACGAAGCCGGCGGCCACACCGGCCAGCAGGCCGGCGCCCAGGCCTCCCGCGGCGCCGGCGGCTCCGGCGGCAAGGCGGCCGCCGCCCCGGCCCGATCCGGTCCGGCCGAGGATCCGTTCCATGAAGCCCGGCTGCGCCAGTTCGGCGCGGGTGGCGGTCCTGGCCAGCGTCTCGGGCCGGTCGGAGGCGGCCCGCTCGGCGGCGGGGAGCTGGCTGTTGAGCTCGTCCCGGAGCATCGCGCGCTGCTGCGGGGTCAACCGGTTGAAGGCTTCGGCGTGGGCCCGCTCCATGTCCTGGGGCGGCGCCGTCTGCAGCATGTACTTGTATTTCGCGATGGCCGCCTGGTCGGCGTCGCGGCCGCCGGGTTGCCCGGGCCGGCCGTTGCGCGGCTGCGGCCGGGACGGATACCGCTGGCCGCCGTCGCCGCCGTCTCGGTTGTACCCGCCGTCGTCACCACGGTCTTGCCCGTAACCCCGGTCCTCGCCGTAGCTGCGGTCTTGCCCGTAACCACGGTTCTGGCCGTAGCCGCGGTCGTCACCACGGTCCTGGCCGTACTCGCGGTTTTGCCCGCGGCCGTAGCCTGCATCCTGGCCGTAGCCCGGTTCCCGACCGGAATCCTGGGGCCGAGGCGGGCGCTGTTGCCCGGTTCGTTGGGCCAATTGCTCCTTGGCGTACTGGACGGCCTTTTGCTTGCCCTTTTGGACCAGCTTGTCGAACATTCCCACGGTTCCGCTCCTTGCCTGCCCGGTGGAAGCCGGTGCACGGGTGATCTCTCCCCGTTAAGAACTGCTGGCGACCGCAGAGAGTTCCGTCGGTTTCCCTAACCGGCGACGCGTTCGACCGCTTGCACGTGTTCGGGCCGCACCGGGGTGGTCTTGGCCAGGTACTCCGGGTGCTTTTCGACGTAGGCCTTGAAGTAGGGGCAGACGGTCACCACGGACACCCCGGCTGCGGCGGTGTCATCCAGCGAGTAGCGGGCCAGGCGTCCGGCCAGTCCCTGCCCGGCATACTTCTCGTCAACCGTGGTGTGGAAGAAGACCCGCTCGGGGCCCGACGGCCCCTCGAACGGCAACCAGTGGGCCTTGCCGATCACCTTGCCGCCGTCCACCAGTTCGTAGCGGCGCCGTCCGGCATTGCTGCGGACGGCGATGGGTGCGTCGGCTTCCACGGTTCCTCTTGATGATGGGTCGTCCCGGCAGTGCTCAGCCGCGGGGTCGCAGCTGGACGGTCGGCAACGTCGGGGCGGGCAGCGGTGCGGGCATCCCGTCGGGGAAGGGGCCGAACCGGGGATACGGGGCGCCGTCCGCATAGGTGCCGTTTTCGGGTTCCGGCGCCGGGTCGACGTCGATCTCGGCCTGCCAGGCGGCGCGGTACGCCACGATCTCCTCATGGCTCCGGCCCACGAAGTTCCACCACATGATGATCTGCTCGCCCAGCGGCTGGCCGCCGATGAGAATCAGCCGGGCCGGGGCATCCCCGGCCTCGAGGACGAGGTGCTTTCGCCCGGGGGCGAGGTAAACCAAGTGGTCCACCGGGACCTCGTTCCCGTCCAGCCGGAGGTCGCCGGTATCCAGCAGGATTCCGTGTTCGAACCCGGCGTCCAGGTCGAGTTCCAGCCGGGACCCCGCACGCAGCGTGGCCTCGGCGCCGAGCAGCGGAGGAGTGTAGGTGTTGACCGGCGACGTGGAGCCGGCCAGCGAACCGAGGAAGACCCGCAACTCCGTCCCGTCGCCGACGACGGGTTCCGGGGCGTAATGTTCGAACGTCGGCGGCATGTTCCGGGTTGACTCCGGAAGCGCGAACCAAAGCTGCGCGCCGTGCAGGACGGTGGTGTCCGGCGTCGAAAACTCCTGATGGGAGATGCCGCGGCCGGCGATCATCAGGTTCACTTCCCCCGGGCGCACGATGGCTTCAAACCCGGCCGAATCCCGGTGCGAGATCCTCCCGGAGAACAGCCAGCTGACCGTTGCCAGGCCCGTGTGCGGGTGGCGGGGAACCTGCATGCCGCCGGTGCCGGACACCAGATCGGGCCCGTAATGGTCCAGGAAGCACCAGGAACCAATCAGGCTGCGCCGCTTCTGCGGCAGGGTGCGGCGGACGTTCATGGCGCGGACGCCGCCCAGCGGCACGTCCCGCGGCGCCAGGACCTCCGCATCGGCGGAGTCTGCTTCCAGTGAGCAGACAACTTCCCGGGGTGCGGCCTCCAAGTTGCTCATGACCCCAGTTTAGACGGGGGCCCATGGCGTGCCGCCCGATGCACCGTTGCACCTGCACCACGGTGCATCGGGGAGGATGGGGGGATGGACGAACTCGGCGAACTGTTGCGCAGCCTGGATTACTGGTGGATCTACCCTGCGGGTGCGCTCTTCGTGACCGTCTCCGCGCTGGTTCCTCCGGTGCCGAGCACCACGCTGTTCGTCGCGCTGGGATCGCTCTCGGTGCACTCGGACCACCTCGATCCCTACGTGTTGGCGGCAGCCATGCTGGCCGGGGCGGTAGCGGGTGACGCCGGCACGTTCTTCCTGGTGCGCCGCTTCAACCTCGCCGAGCGGAAGCTGTTCTCCGGGCGACACTGGCAGTCAGGCTTCCGCAAGGCCCGCTCGGGGCTGGGGCGCAAGGGGCTGCCGCTGGTGCTGACGTCCAGGTTTGTTCCCATGGGGCGGGTGACGCTCAATGTGGCCGCCGCGATGATTCCCCAGCCCGGCCGCCGGTTCCTGGCGCACTCCGCCCTGGCCGGTGTGCTCTGGTCCGCCTACTCGGTGGGCATCGGCACCGCGTCGGGCGTGTGGCCGCAGCTGTCCACCGAGTTCGCGGTGCTGCTCGCAATCGCCGCGTCCTTGGTGCTCGGGTCGCTGATCAACCACACGTTAAAGTGGTGGGAAAACCGGCAACGGATGGAGTCCGTCCGGAAGCGGGGCCGCTAGGCGGCCGCCGGCACCGGCAGGAAGCGCAGGTGCCGGCGACCGGCGTCAGGCCCGCTCTTCCACGCCGCACCAGTTGGCGATGAACAGCGCGATGCTCTTGGTGATTCGACGGACCGATTCGATGGACACGCGCTCGTCGAAGCCATGGATCGCTTCGGAGACCGGGCCGTAAACAAGCGCGGGCGTGTCGGCATAGAGCGCGAAGACGCGGCCGTCCAGGTAGCCCGGAGTGGTGAAACTGCCCAGCTCCTTGCCGAAGACCTGCTCGTGCGTGCTCTCCAGCAGGGACTCGGCTTCGCTGCCGGGCTCCAGCACGTAGCCTTCGGAGAAGAATCCGGTCTTGGTGGCAACGGCCTTGATCGGCTCGGGCCCCGTCCCCAGTCGGGCGAGGCACTCCTGCAGTTCCTGCCAGGCTTGCTCCGCCGGAATCCCGGGGTAGATGGCCGCCCGCACGTCAACTTCGCACCAGGCGGGCACGCTGGAGGGCCAGTCGCCGCCGATGATCTGCCCGAAGTTGAAGTTAATGGGGTGATCCAGGTCCTCGAAGTAGCGGTGCCGGCCCCGCTCCGCGTTCCACTTCTCCTCGACCTCGCGCAGGGCGGTGATGGCCGTATAGGCGGCGTCGATGGCGTTGAACCCGGTGCCCATCTCGCGCGGATGGGTCGGGTTGCCGGTGACACGCACCTTGAACCAGAGCACCCCGACGTTCGCCCGGACCAGCATGTCCTCTTCGGGCTCGGGGATGATGACCGCGTCCGCCCGGTAGCCGCGCATGAGCGCGGACAGGGAACCGTTGCCGGTGCATTCCTCTTCGACGACGGACTGGAAGTGGATGCGGCCGGCAGGTTCGAGACCGGCCGCCCGGACGGCGTCGAACGCGAAGAGGTTGGCGGCCAATCCTGCCTTCATGTCGCCGGCGCCGCGGCCGTACAACCAGCCGTCGATGATGGGGGCATCCCAGGGGGAGCGCGACCACGCCTCTTCCGGCCCTTCCGGAACCACGTCGACGTGCCCGTTCAGGATGAGCGAGCGGCCGGTCTCGGCGGCCGGCCGGTAGGTGCCGACAACATTGTCGACGTCGTCGTAGGAGACGGTGACCGGGCCGAAGCCCGGATGCGTGGCGAGCTCGTCGGGGTCCAGCTGCCAGCGGTCCATTTCCAGGCCGCGGGCGGCCATCGCCGTGTGCAGCAGGTCCTGGGCGCTGCCTTCCGCGGTCCGCAGCGACGGGTGCTTCACCAGCTCCTGGGTAAAGGCCAGCTGCGCGTCGAACGCGGCGTCGACGGCATCGAGAATACGTCGGGACTGTTCGTCATTGATCATCCGAATGCTCCTTGATATGGCGCGGGGGAGCCGCCCGGCTGGACGGCTCCCCCGCGAGGTGGTGGAGAGTCTGGCTTCCGACGGCGGTGTCCGCCGGAGACCGGAGCCCGCCCCGGGGTGGGGCGGGCGTGGGGATTTAGCTGTCGGCTACGATCTGCTTGTCCTTGACGCGCAGCCGCTCGCCGAGGAATCCGCCAACGGCCGTGAGCAGCGCGATGATGGCAAGGATCATGGCAGCGCCCCAGGACTGGTTGCCGGAGACGCCGAGCATGGCGGTGGCGATCATCGGCATGAAGCCACTGGTCGCGCCGGCGATGTTGTAGCCCAGGGCCACGCCGGAGTAGCGCAGTTTCGCCGGGAACAGTTCGGTCAGCAGCGCGCCGTTGACCGCGTACGCCACGGCGATCAGCATGATGCCGAACGTGATGGCCAGGGTGATCAGCAGCGGGGACTTGGTGTCGATCATGGCGAATAACGGGAAGGCCAGGACGGCGGTGAGGATGCCGCCCCACATGGTGACCTTGCCCGGGCCGATCTTCTCCGCGAGCCGGCCCATCAGGAGGGTGACGATGATCTGCGCGACGGCGGCGATCAGGGTGGCGTTGACCATCACGTTGCGGTCCACACCCAGGGTGTTGACGCCGTAGCTGACCACGAAGGTGGTGATCATGTAGAAGCCGCCCACGCCCAGCAGGGCGGCGAGCACGGCAACCACCAGGCGGCCGCCGGCATTGCGGAAGACGTCGAAGGCCGGAACCTTGGAGGTCTCTTCCTGGGCCAGGAGATCCTTGAAGATCGGTGATTCTTCCACCTTGAGTCGGATCCACAGGGCGATCAGGAGCATCGGGAAGGCCAGCAGGAAGGGGATGCGCCAGCCCCAGGCGTCAAAGAAGTCGGAGGGGAAGAGCAGCACGAGCGTGAACGCCGTGGAGGCCATCAGGGTCGCCACCGGCGAGCCGACCTGGACCAGGGCGGCATACCGGCCGCGCTTCTCGGCCGGGGCGTGCTCGACGGCCATCGTGACCGCGCCGCCCCATTCGCCGCCCACGGCCAGCCCCTGGACGAGCCGCAGGACGGCGAGCAGGATCGGCGCAGCCAGGCCGATGCTGCCGAAATCGGGCAGCAGACCGATCAATCCGGTGGCGATACCGATCATGACGATGGTGGTCAGCAGGGCGGGCCGGCGGCCGTACTTGTCGCCGATGTAGCCGAAGAGCATGGCGCCGATCGGACGGGCTGCGAAGCCGACACCGAAGGTGGCGAACGAAGCCAGCAACGCGGCCGTGGGATCCAGTTCCGTGAAGAACAGGCGGTTGAACACCAAAGCCGCGGCCGTGCCGAAGAGGTAGTAGTCGTACCACTCGAGAGCCGTTCCGACGAAGGCGGCCCGGGCGATCTTGCCTGCGTCCTTGCCGGAGACTTTCGGCGGAGCGCCGGGGGTGTTGAGAGATTGCGGCGTCGTCACGTATTGCCTTTCAAGCTGTGCGGGGCCGGCACCGTTGGAGGTGGCAGCGGCAGCCCGTAATTCCTATGCCCTGAACGGAGGACATCCCGAGGTAGAGCTGTGAAGTACCTCTCGACTGTAAGGTAGTGCCATTCCCCTGAACAATGACAATACACACCGGCTTGACAACGCTCACTTGTGCCTTTTCACAACTTGTGCCCATTTTTGTAGTCCGCCAGCGCCACCAGTGCGAGCGCTGCCTGCGCCGGAACCGTCATGTCCAGCCCGATGACTTCCTCCAGCGAATGCAACCGGTTGACCACCGTGTTCCGGTGGCAGTACAGTTCCTCCGCGGTTTCCTTAATCGAACCGGTGCGGCCGTAACTTTGCGCCACCTGCAGCAACCGCTGGCGCTCATGCGGCGTGCAATGGTCCAGTGCCGTGGTGACGGGGAGCGAGAATCCGGGGAGCGCTTTCTCCAGGAGGTCCCGGGCAATGGACATCCAGGTGCCCGCGATGGTGGCCAGCCCCGTATCGGCACCGTGCTTGGCGGCCAAAACCAAAGCCGCCGCTGCCGCCTGCGGAATCGCGGCCAGGCCCTCCACGCCGGGCATGTAACCGGCCGGAAATTCGGGCGGATCGTCCTGCCAAGTTCGCCCGGCACGGCTTACCCGGAAAAGGTAGAGGGCGCCGGCGCGTTCGTAAGAGAAGGTGTGACGGTCGGCCGCAGGCTGATCCGGCAGCTTCGCCACGGACTCCTTGGTGACCGCAATCAGTTCAAACACGTCCGAGCTCTCTACTTCCAAGCCGGCGGCGATGTCGGAGACCTCGCCGGTGTTTTGAGTATCGGTGTTAAAGAGCCGCGAAAGCAGCCGTTGCCGGTGCAGCTGCTTGTCGCGGGCAAGCAGGGCTTCCTCTTCCGAAAACGCCTGCTGAATGCTGCTGACGTATCTCTCCACAGTGTCCAAGACCCGGTCCATGTTGGCAACGAGCACGTCGGTGCCGTGCCCCCGCGCAACGCGTTCAAGGCCTTTCCATAAGACCCTGAAGTCGTTGCGTACCGCGCTGAGGAAGGCCTCCAACGGGACCCCCTGGCGTGCCCGGCGGGAAGCCACGTCCCTCGGCAGGGACCGAAGATCGGGGGGCAACTCAAGGCCGGCCATCTGGAACAGGAACATCTCCATCGTGTCCACCGCCGTCCGGCGGACATCCTCGTCCGGAACCAATGCCCCCTCGTAGGAGATGGCGGCAAAGCGCTCCAGGAAGTCGCTGACCAGTAAATCGCGTTCCTGCCACAGGCGCCGGATAAGTTCGGTCCACGCAGGTTCGGCAGACGGGTCGGGATTGAAGTCCCGGTGCTGGCTGGCGCTGTGGGGGAAGGGCTCTACGCGCGGCTCGCTCATTTACCCATCTTATGCAATCGCCTAATCCTTCCACTGGAGATGGCGTCTTTTGTACATTGAGCGTGACATTGCTCCAGTGTTGAAATGGAGGCGGCGCCCTGCACGGCCGGCCGCGCCATCTACCGCTCCGGGCACGCCGCAGCGAAAGCACGAAGAGGACTCATGCTCGTCGATCTCCTGATCCGCAACGCCCGCATACTGACCCAGGACCCCGGACATCCGGTGGCAGAAAACCTGCTGATCCACGACGGGAAGGTGCTGGCACTCGACGTCGATCCGCAGGCCGCGCCCAGGGCCCGGAGGGTCGTCGACGCCGCCGGCGCGGTCATCGTCCCCGGCTTTAATGACGTGCATGCCCACAGCGTCTGGTTCGGGCTCGGCCTGATGGAAGCGAACCTGGGGACGGTCGCCAGCCTCGAAGAGGCCTATGCGGTGATAGCAGACGCCGCGTCCACGCTGGCGGAGGACGAATGGGTGGTGGCCTGCGGGTACAGTCCGCTGCTGCACGGCGGAGCGCAGCCTGACCGCGACCGGCTCGATGCTGCCGCCGGCGGCCGCCCGGTATGGATCAAGCACTCCTCCGGCCACGCCTGCAATGTCAACGGGGCCGCACTCGATCTCATCGCCGAACGCGGCGCGGACCTTGCCGCGCCGATCGATGGCGGTGTCGTCGTCACGGATGCGGAGGGCCGGCCCACCGGGCTGCTGGAAGAGAACGCCATGCGGCTGGTGCAGGACATTATGCTGCCCTACCCGCTGGCGACCATCGAACGTGCGCTGGACCTCGCGACCACCCACTATCTGACCGAGGGCATCACCAGCGTCACCGACGCAGGCATCGCCGGCGGCTGGATCGGCTACTCGCCGCGCGAGTTCGGTGCCTACCAGAGTGCGCGGGACAAGGGGCTGCTGAGCGTCCGGATGCAACCCATGCTGGTCCTGGATGTCTTGCACCCGGCTCCCGGTCACGCGGCAGACCCGGTCGCCCGTGGCCTTGACGCGGGTATCCGCACCGGGTTGGGGGACGACTGGCTCCGTCTGGGACCGGTGAAAATCTTCAGCGACGGATCGCTGCTGGGCAGCACCGCCTACGTCACCGAGGAGTATGTCGGCTGCCCCCACAACCACGGCTACCTGCAAATGGACGCCGAGGTGCTGCGCGCATCGTCGCTCGAGGCGTACCGGGCCGGTTGGTCCATCGCGATGCACGCGATCGGCGACCACGCCATCGACCACGCGATCGACATCATTACCGAAGCCCAGGAAACCTACGGCCGCAGGGCGACGCCCAACAGGATTGAGCACGGCGGCGTGATCCGGCCGGAGCAGCTGGACCGCATCGCCGCGGCCGGCATCGTCCTGGTCCCGCAGCCGCATTTCATCACCGAGTTCGGCGACGGCATGGCCCGGCTGCTCGGTCCGGAGCGGACGGCCACGTCCTACCCGGCCAACAGCCTGCTGCAGCGCGGCGCTACCCTGCCGGGCAGCTCGGACCGGCCGGTGTCCAACGGCCGCCCGCTCGACGTGATCCAATCGTTCGTGCAGCGGCTGACCCCGTCCGGCGAGGTCTACGGCCCCGCCGAGCGGATCACCGCGGCCGAGGCGCTGGCCGCCTACACCGTCGGTTCCGCGGCGGCCACGGGAGCCGGCGACACCAAGGGCCGGCTGGCGCCGGGCATGCTGGCCGACTTGGTCTTCCTGGATCAGGATCCCACCGCCGTCGAGCCGTCGCGGATCAGCGCCACGCAGGTGCTGGCCACGATGGTGGGCGGCGACATCCGCTTCGGCGCGGACCACTTCCCGGCACGGGAATCCGCGGACGCGGCCATGGCGTCCACGGGGGAGGAAACCCGATGAGCACGACCGGCCGGGAATTTCTTGACGACTTCGCAGCCATGTCCGGGTTCGGTGCGACCGCCGGCGGCGGCGTGGACCGGCAGGCCGGTACGCCGGAGGATCACGCCACCCGCCGGTGGTTCGGCGAGTGGCTGGCCCGACACGGCTTCACCGAAAAGGTAGACGCCGCCGGAAACCAGTTTGGAACCCTCGAATTCGTTCCCGGTGCTCCCTATGTCCTGCTCGGCTCGCACCTGGACTCCCAGCCGCTGGCGGGGCGGTACGACGGCGCGTACGGCGTGCTGGCCGGGGCCCACGCCGCCGCCCGCGTCGCCGCCGAAGCTGCCGCCGGCAGGATCGACCCGGTCTACAACCTGGCCGTGGTCAACTGGTTCAACGAGGAAGGCAGCCGCTTCACGCCCAGCATGATGGGCAGCTCCGTCTTCACCGGGAAGCTGCCCCTGGAACAGGCGCTCGCCACCGCGGATCCCACCGGGACGACCGTTGCCACCGCCCTCGCCGCCGGGCACCGCACCGCCGACGGCGACGCCCCCCGGCTCGCCGACGTGGCCCGTTACGCCGAGATCCATATCGAGCAGGGCCGCAGCCTCGAGGAAACCGGGACCCAGGTCGGGATCGTGGACCGGACGTGGGCGGCCAGCAAGTACCGCGTCACGGTCGACGGCGACCAGTCGCACACCGGCTCCACCCGGATGGAGGACCGCAGGGACGCCCTCTACGGCGCCGCCCTGGTCATCTCCGCAGCCCGCGACCTCGCCGGAGAGTTCGCCCCCGGGCAGCTGCACACCTCGGTCTCCGAGATGTACGTGTTGCCCAACTCGCCGGTGACCATTGCCCGCCAGGCCGTGATGAACCTGGATCTGCGGTCTCCGGACGAGGACGTACTGGCCCGCGCCATGGACTTGCTGGACAAAAGGATCGCCGAGGCGGAGACGATGTCCCGGACGACGGTCGGCCTCGAGCTGACCCACCGGTGGGGGCTGGTGTCCTACCAGCCCGCGGGCGTGGCGCTCGGGATCGCGAGCGCGGAGCGGCTCGGGTTCAGCCACACGGACATCATGACCGTGGCCGGCCACGACTCGACCAACCTGAAGGATGTTGTGCCGACGGTCATGCTCTTCGTTCCCAGCGTCGAAGGGATCTCCCACAACGAGGCCGAATTCACCCGGGACGAGGACGCCGTGCGCGGTGTGGAACTGCTGACCGAGGTCGCGCGGCGGCTGGTCGCCGGGGAGCTCGCGGCCGAATAAGCCAGGGGCGCTAGTCGGCAGAATTGCGGCAGAGAACCCAGACGTTGTCCTCCCCGTGGCGTTCGAAGGTGACGGTGCTGACCAGGGCGTGGATCAGGTCGAGTCCGCGACCCGACTCCGCCTCCGGGTCGACGTCGTGCCCTTGGGGGTTCGTGATGCCGGGGCTGGAAGGTGCTGCGCCGATTTCGGAAATGCGGGCTTCCAACCGTCGGGACCAGATGGTGATCTCAACGCCGAGCTGGAGGGGAGTGTCGGAAGCGGGGACGGCGTGCTGGACCACGTTCGTGGCGGCCTCGATCACGGCGGTCGAGAAGGCCATGCGGTCCAGGTCCGGAACGAAGTCGGCTTTCGTCCACAGCGCCTCGAAGTCCTCGTGCAGGGCCTCCACGGTTTCTGCCGTGGCCAGCCCCTGGCGTGAGGTTCGGGCGAGGACCTCAGTCATCGGAAAACGCCGCGTCGACGCTCTGGTAGGGAGTCAACACGCGGTGCATGCTGGTCAGCTCAAGCACCATCCGCACCTGCGGCTGCACGTTGGCGATGCGGAGGTCGCCGCCGGCTTGTCGGGCGATCTTCAGGCAGCCGATGAGCGCCCCGAGGCCGGAGGAGTCCATGAACTCGGTACCCGCCATATTCACCACCACATGGTGGTTTCCTTCAGCTACGACGGCCGCGACAACTTCCCGGAGGCGGGGTGCTGCGACCATGTTGAGCCGGCCGCTCCCGTTGACCTCGGCATAGGCTGGCGTGGTTTCAACGGTGAACTGCATCCACGTTCCTTTCGTCGGGCTTGAACCCTTTGTACCTGACGGCCTTGACCAGCACGCCCAGAATCAGCAAATCAAAGATAACCCAGGCCACGTTCACCAGCGTGCCCACGGGTTCATTCAGTCCGGCGGCCAGTCTTGCCGCGCCCGTCAGGAGGGCAACAACCAGCAAAGCCATGGTGGCCAGCTGGGGGGTGATTAGGTGCCAACTGCTCCCCCCGGATTGGCGGGCTTTCGGAGTGACGGCAAAGCCAAGGGGCCGTCCCAGCCACACGTTGCGGGCCGCCGTGGTGCAGGCCTTGATCCAGGTAGGGAAGAGGGCGAGGCTGTACTGCTGCCCGCGCCAGGTGCTGACGCCCTTGCCCACCACGGCGAACAGCAGTTGGTTGACCACCATGAACGGGATGAACCGGATGAAGAAGTCCGTGCTCAGGCTGTTGACGGGGAGGATGCCCAGGGTGAGGTAGACGATTGGCGCGGCGAAGTAGACCACCGCGGCAAAGCCGCTGAGGTAACTCCACATTGTGGAGAAGTACATCAACCGTTGGCCGAGCCTCAGCCCGCGTTGCGCCAACGGGTTCTCGCGCAGCATGACCTGGACGGTGCCCTGGGCCCAGCGCAGCCGCTGGGTCAGCATGGTTTTGAGGTCCTCCGGGGCCAGGCCGTGGGCGAGAACCTCGTGGTGGTAGACGCTGTGCCACCCCATCGAATGCAACCGCATCGAGGTCGCCATGTCCTCTGTCACGGAGATAGTGGCCAACGGCATCACCGGCTGGGCCTCGTCGGGGCGCTCTATTGAGACGGCGTCCAGCACCGCCTGCACTGATTCCAGCGCCCCCAGCGGGGACCAATCCCGCCGGGACATCCGCTCGACCGCGCCGTCCAATTCGTCGGGCTCGGCCACACCGGCCGTGCCCCCCAGTTCCATGGCGGCGATTTCGGCCAGGTCCGCTTCCACGGCCGCGAAGTTCTCGGCAACCAGAGACCGCACGGCGTCGTCGACCTTCTTCCGGAGGTCATAAGTGATTTCGCTGAGCGACCCGCCGCTTCGGAGGCTGGCGCGGGCCGTGTCGGTGGCGGCCTCCACGTCGTCGAGTAGCATTGCCACGAGTGGATCTGCCGCCTCCGGGGACCTGCGGGCCTTGCGGATGGCACCTCGCGCCCCTGCCAGCGCGCGGTGAACCCCGCGGTCGACTTCGGTGACATAGCCGGCCAGGCCCAGCTGCATCAATGCTTCGCGCCGGAGCAGGGCATTGGAACCGCAGAAAAACGCCGCGTTCCAGCCGTCCTTGCCTTGCTGAATGGGCCCGTAGAACAGCGGGGCCTGGCTGCCCAGCGGATCGTCGGCCGGAACGTTGCTGAAGTACTGAGGGGTCTGGACGAGGGCGACCCGGCGCTGGTTGAAATACCCCAGCGTCTTGTCCAAAATATCGGGCCTGGGGACCTGGTCGGCGTCGAGGATCAAGAGGAATTCCCCGTGGGTCATCATCAACGCGTTGTTCAGGTTGCCCGCTTTGGCATGCCGCGGCTTGTCCGCCCAGTCACCGGTGCGGGTTAGGTAGCCCAGCCCGTGGCGGGCGGCCAGTGCGCCCAGCTCCGGCCTGGCGCCGTCGTCCAAAATCCAGGTGCTGTGGGGGTAGCGGATGTCCCGCGCCGCCAACGCGGTGGCCATGACCAGGTCCAGCGGCTCGTCGTAGGTGGTGATGAAAACGTCGACGGTGGCGTCGGCAGGCGGGGGCGGCGGCGCTTTGCGCTCCCGGAACCGCCAGACCGTTAGGCCAAAGAGACCGACGTCGATCAGGCTGTAGGTCTCGGCCAGCACCAAGGGGACAGCTATCCACCACGCCGCCCAGTTGAGTGAGTCGAGCCATCGCCAGGTGAGGTAATTGGTTCCGAGGATGACCGTCAGAACCACCAGCAGTCGGATAGCGAAACGTTTCACGAGCGGGTCGGGCTGTCCGCCGGGCATCGGCGGAGCATCACGGCGGTAATGTCGTCCGCTACCGCGGCGCCGGCCAGGTCCAACACGGCGTCGCAGACGTCCCGGACATCGTTACCGGAGCTGGCTACGGCGGCCACCGCGTCCATGGCCGCATCCACCGAGTCGAAGGCGTCGAGCAGCCCGTCGCTGAGTATAAGGAGCGATTCGCCGGGCTCCAGCAGTAGGCGGCTTGCGGCCCACGTGCTGCCCGGGACGGCACCGACGGGCGGGCCACCCGAGGGCAGGCGGCGCAGGCCGCCGTCGTAGAGGTGCAGCCCAAGCCCGTGCCCCGCGTCCACGTAGTCAACCGTTGAGTTCCCCGCGTCCAGCCTGGCATGGAAGATCGTCACGAAGGAGTCGGACTGGGTCAGGTCGCTCTCGAGCGCCTGGCTTGCCGCGTGGAAGGCCGGGGCTATGTCCGGGTGCCCGTTGGAGGCACGCAGCACCGCACGGACCGTCGCGGCGATCAGGGCGGCGCCCATGCCCTTGCCCATGGCATCGGCGACCGTCAGTTGCAGTCCGTTCTCCGTGGCGCACCAGTCGAAAAAGTCCCCGCCCACGCTACGGCTGGGCCGGCAACGGCCGCCGATCTCGTAGCCTTGGAGTCTCAGGGGTTCGGCGGGCAGCAGGCTGCGCTGAACCTCGGCGGCGCGTTCCTGATCTTCGCTTGGCTTCGCCTCTACGGGTTGGGACCGTGGGCGGCGGAAAAGCGCTCCGATTCTTGCCTGGAGTTCCCGAGGGCTGAACGGCTTGCTGATGTAATCGTCGGCGCCCGTGTTCAACCCGCTGAGCCGGTCCATTTCCTCGGCGCGCGCGGTGATCATCAGTATGTAGGCGTCCGAAAAAGTCCTGACCTGCCGGCAGACTTCGATGCCGTCCAGATCGGGCAGGTTCAAGTCCAACGTAATGAGGTCGGCGCCGCCGTTGCGGACCAGCTCGATACCGTCCCGCCCGTTTTCTGCTTCCACAACCGTGAAGCCTTGGTCGGTGACGATTTGGGCCAGCAACCGGCGGATGTCCGCGTTGTCCTCGACTATGACGGCACGGCGGTTGCTGGGGGCAGCTGGCATGCTTTCATTAAGGCGGTTATCTTCCCGTTTGTCACATCCGTCACTGCAGAATCCGCCCGTGACGACGATATTGGAGTCGCCGCCATGGAAAAAATCCTCGATCTGCTGATTTTGAACCGCGTGAAGTTCCATACCCTCTCCCTGCGCGGGCGGGTTGTGATGAGTCAATTGCCGCTGTCCATCACCATGCTGTTCCTGGGCGTAGGCACGTGGCTTTTCTCTCCCCCGCTCCTGGCGAATCCGCTCTTTGAACTCAGCATGGTGCTGAACGCCGTGCTGCTGGCAGCCTGTTTCTTCGTTCCGTGGGAGAAGCTGCCCTACCCGTCCTTCCTGATCATTCCGCTGCTGGATTTCATTCCCATCGCACTGCTGCGCGAAGGCGCCGGGTCGCTCCTGACAGGGGTAGGGCTGCTGGCCGCGTTCCCGGTGATCTGGCTGGCGGCCTCCGGTCAGCTGCCGCGGCTGTCCGTGATCGGGGGTGCGCTGGCCGCCCTGGCGATGGTGTGGATTCCGGTGTTCCTCAAGCAGCCTGCCGTCACATTCGAAGCGTTAATCCACCCGCTGCTCATCCCGTTTATGATGCTGGCCATCGGCATTACGGTCCGGGTCATGACCGCGAGCATGATGGAACAGCAGCGTGTGGTCGAGGCCAAGGACGCCAAGCTCCGCGCGCTGCTGGAAGCCAGCGACAAGCGCGAACGGCTCCTGTCGACCGTCGTCAGTGCGGTGAACGTGGGGGTCCTGGCCGTCGATGAGGACGGCAATACGATCCTGCGCAACCGTCGGCAGGAAGAGCTGCGCCGCCTCGTGCTGCCCCCGGGCGACGAGGACGCGCCGGAGTCCAGGCTCGAGCTCTATGCCGACGGAGGCAAATCGCTCATGCCAATCCAGGATCGGCCCATCTGCCGCGCAGTGCGGGGCGAGTCGTTTTCCGAATACCTGGTCTGGTTCGGCCGGCCCCCGCGGCAACGGGTACTCTCCGCGTCGGCCCAGGCGATGGTCGACGGCGGCGGCCGGCGCGAAGGTTCGGTACTCGCCTTCAACGACGTCACGGAACTGGTGTCCGCGCTGGAAGCGAAAAGTGATTTCCTGTCCAGCGTGTCCCACGAACTGCGAACCCCGCTGACCTCCATCCAGGGGTATGCCGAGTTGCTGGCCCTGACACCGGACCTGCCGGAGAACATGGCCGCAGGCCTGGACACCATCCTCCGGAATTCGGACCAGCTGCTCGCACTGGTCAAGGATCTGCTGGGCACGGCCGCCGGCTTCTCTGACCTGCAGCCGGTTCCTGCGGATCTGGGGGATATTGTCGCGCAGGCCGTAGCAGCAGCAGAACCCCGGGCCGCCGCCGGCGGCATCACGCTCGCCGTAGAGGCACCGCTCGCCCTGCGGGTGGTCTGCGACCCGGCGCGCGTCCGGCAAGTGTTGGATAACCTGCTGTCCAACGCCATCAAGTACTCCCCGCAGGGCGGTGACGTCACGGTCAGCTGCGCCGGCGACGACGAAATGGTTCGGTGCGAGGTGGCGGACCGGGGCATGGGGATGGGTGCCGAGGAGAGCCGCAACGTCTTCACACGGTTTTTCCGCAGTCCCGCAGCCCGCCGGAGTTCCATCCCGGGGCTGGGCCTCGGACTTGCCCTGTCCAAGGACATCGTGGAACGGCACGGCGGCAGCATTAGCTGTGAAAGCGAGCCCGGCAGGGGTAGCGTCTTCACGTTTACCCTGCCCGTCGGGGGGCCGCCCCGTGACGATGAATCCGACGCCGATAACGGCAGCGGCCACGGCGCCGTCGTCGGCGCCCGGCAAGAGCCGTAACCCCGCCGCCCCGCGCCGCCGCAACGGCCGCCCCTTGCGGCGGAGATCGCTCTTGGCAACACTTGTTTCACGGGGGAAACTCCCCGTCGCAGTCGGCCATGCTGCAACAAGGAGGCCGCCATGGGCGCCGCCGCTCCGCATACTCCCTCGCATGATCAAGTCCTGGAGGCCGCGGCAGGCATTGTCGGGGCTTTCGCAGCTACCGACACCGAACGCTACTTCGCGGCGTTCGCCCCGGACGCCAGCTTCGTTTTCCACACGGAACCGGCGCGCCTGGACAGCCGCGACGGGTACGAGGTGCTGTGGGCGCGGTGGCTTGCCGAGGGGTGGCGGGTGGTCGCCTGCGGATCCACCAACCAGCACGTGACGGCCTTCCCCGGCGGCGCGGTCTTCGTGCACGATGTGGCAACGACCGTTGCCCTGCCGGACGGCGAAGACTCATACCTTGAGCGCGAAACGATCGTCTTCCGCTACGAGGACGGCGGTCTTATCGCGGTTCACGAGCATCTCTCGCCGATGCCGCCCACGGGGCAGGTCCAGGCCCCGCCTACCTAAATCCTTACGTCCCGAGGACCACCATGAACCTCTACCAGCGCCTCGATACCCACCTGCAGCAGAACGCGGACGGCTTCGGTCCCATCCGCGGCACGTTGTCCACCCCGCGGATCGGAATGATCTGGTTGGCCGCAAACTTCGTGGTCACCACCCTGCTGACCGGCACGCTTTTCATCCCCGGCATCGACTTCGGCTCCGCCATCTGGCTCATCGTCATCGGCACCTTGGCCGGCGCCGTCGTGCTGACGCTGATCGGCAACATCGGCACCCTGACCGGCCTGCCCACCATGGCCATCACCCGCGGGGCCTTCGGCACCCGCGGCAGCCTGCTGCCGGTGGCCGCCAATGTGATCATCCTGATGGGCTGGAGCTGGGTGCAGGCCATGCTCGCCGGCGTCACCGTCAATTACGTAGTGGCGCAGCTGACCGGCTTCTCCAACCCGATCCTGTTCGCCGTGCTGTGCCAGACACTGGTCGTCTGCCTTGCCATCCTCGGACACGAAGGCATCGCGAAGGTAGAGCCGTGGCTCGCCGTCGTCATTCTCGCGATCATGGTCTACGTCTTTACCACCGCCTTCACCACGTTCGGCCCGGCGGAGTTCGGCGGCATCGGCGTGGACGCGACGCTGGGCTACACCAGCTTCGTGGTGCTGGACATCGTGATCGCGACGGCCATCTCCTGGACCGTTCTGTCCGCCGACTTCAACCGCCTGGCAAAGTCCAGCCGCGCCGGCATCCTCGGCTCCGGCATCGGCTACACCATCTCCACGGTTCTGGCCATGTCGCTGGGCGCCACCGCCATCGGCTACGTGATCCTCTCGGGCGGGCCGGCTGCCGAATTCGATCCGACCGTCATCGTGGCCGCCTTCGGCACGCCGCTGGCCATCGTGATCTTCATGTCCGTCATGGCCACCAACACGATGGTGGTCTACGGAATGGTCACCACGATCGTGAATGCGCAGTCCCGGTGGAAGCTCCGGTTCCTGCCCACAGCCCTGGTGGTCGGCGTCATCTCGATAGCCGGGTCCACCTGGCTGGCCCTGTTGAACCAGTTCACCGACTTCCTGGTCACGATCAGCGCGTTCTTCGTGCCGGTGTTCGCGATCATGATCGTGGATTACTACATCATCAAGCGCCGGAGCTACAGCCGCGACATCCTGAGCGAAGGAGGCGGAAGGTACTGGTACACCGGCGGGGTGAACTGGGCGGCCATCGGAGTATGGGTCATCGGAGCTGCGGCCTCCTACGTGCTGACCTACCTGTGGCCGAGCCCCGTCGGCGCAACCATCCCGGCCTTCGTGCTCAGTTTCCTGCTGTACCTGGCCCTGTCCATCAAGAGCCGGGAACGATTCGCCGGCGGACGGGCCGGGCACCTGGCGGAGCAACCGGGGGCAGAGCCCGGCGCCGAGCTGCCCAGCGCCGGGGGAGACTGAGCCCGCCGTGGGGTGCGTGGACCTGACCCACCCCGTCTCCTCGGGAATGCAGGTCTACCCCGGGGACCCGCAGGTGAAGATCAGCCGTGCGCTGACCATCACGCAGGACGGGGTTGAGGTCTCCGAACTGCAGCTGGGCAGCCATACCGGCACCCACTTCGATGCGCCGTGCCACAGCATCGACGGCGGCCGTACCACCTCCGAGGTGCCCCTCGACGAACTTGTCGGCGACGCCCTGGTGCTGCAGGTTCCGGACCTCGCCGCGGGGGAGGAGATCCGCTGGCACCGGCTGGCCGGCCAGGTGCCGGGGAACGTGCCCGCGATCGTGGTGGTGGCCACCGGGTGGGCCCGGCACTTCGGCACCGAGGCGTACCTGGACCACCCGGTGCTGTCCCGGGCGGCAGCGGATGAACTGGTGCACCGGGGCATGCGCGTGCTGGCCGTGGACACGCTGAATCCCGACCGCACCCTGCAGCCTGCCGAGACGTTCAGCCTCCCGGTGCATGAGCTGGTGCTGGGTTCCGACGGCCTGATCGTGGAAAACATCAGGCACGCCACCTCGCTGCCCGCCAGCTGCCGGGTCGGCTTCTTCCCGCTCAAGCTCACCGGAGCGGACGGCGCCCCGGTCCGGGCCGTCGCCTGGACGTAGCCTTGAACGACCACGGGGCCCGCCTCGGCGAGACGTAGCCCCGAGCGACGGCGGGGCCCGCCTTCGGGAGGTGGGCTCCGCCGTCGTTGTGGTTTTGACGGGTCAGTCCTTGGGCGTGGACTTGGCCGGGTCGACGAAGGGCTTTCGGACGACCTGTCCTTCGCGGACTCCCTCGGGCGTGTGGATGGACAGCGCGGTGCCTTCGCCGCTGAGATCGATCGGCACCATGGCCAGGCCGATGTTCCGTTCCAGCCGCGGGGAGTGGCAGGCGCTGGTGACCTCCCCGATGGGGGAGCCGTCGCCGACCGAGACCGGGAACGGCTCGATCATGGAACCGTCGTTGTAGCTGCCCAGCGGCTCGCCGCCGATCTCCACGCCGACCATCAGCCGGTCGATGCCCTTCTCCCGGATGCGGCCGAGCGCTTCCTTGCCCACGAAGTCCGCTTCCTGGTCCAGATCGACCATCCAGTTGTAGTCGTAGCCGACCTCCAACGGGTTGGTGCCAAGGGTGATGTCGCACCCGTAGGCCAGCATGCCCGCCTCGATCCGGCGGATGTGGCAGGGGCCGATGACCCGCAGGTCGTGCGCCTGGCCGGCTTCCCAGACGGTGTCCCAGAGGCGCCCGGCGTTTTCGGTGGCGTTGTAGAGGTAGATCTCGTAGCCGACCTCGCCGGTATAGCCGGTCCGGCTGACCACCACGTCCATGCCGTTCAGGCTGTGGTGCTGCATGTAGTAGTACGGCATGTCCAGGATCTGCGGGCCGAACAGGTCGGACATGAGCCCCTTGGCCTTCGGGCCTTGGACCTGGACGGGCGCCACGTCCACCTCTTCCACGGTGACGTCCCAGCCGCCGGCGTGCGCCAGGCCCATGGCCCACAGGTGCACGTCGCTGTCCGCCAGCGAGAGCCAGAACTTGTTCTCCTCCACGCGCAGCAAGATGGGGTCGTTGATGATGCCCCCGTCGGCTGCGGTGATGAAGGCGTACTTGCACTGGCCGACCTCGCACTTGGTCAGGTCCCGCGGGGTGAGCATGTTGGTGAAGTCGAAGGCCTGCGGGCCGCTGATCTGCAGCTGCCGCTCCACGCCGACGTCCCACAGGGTGACGTCGTTCAGCAGCGACCAGTACTCGCTGACCGGGTCCCCGTAGTGGCGCGGATGGTACGTGTGGTTGTACACGCTGTAGGCCGCGACGCCGTGCTCCCGCGACTTCCAGAAGTACGGGGACTTGCGCAGCCGGGTGTAAAGGGTGACGGCCGGGTTGGGGTTGACGCGGGACGAATCGGTGCCGTTGAACTGGGCGGAGCCAGAATCGAGAATCTCCGACATAGGGGCTTCCTCCTTCGAGGTTCTGGCGCCAGCCGGACCTGAGGAGTTGCGCATGATGCGCAACTTTGCGCCATGTGAGACTGCCATGGTGGCAGCCGCTGTGCCGGAGAGTCAAGGGGCAGTGCCATCCGGTTAAGCGGGGCCGCGGCGTCCCATCTGCGGCGCCGGTCAGGGGCCGCGAGGGGTGCCACCGGCCGGCATTCCCGGGGACATCGGCCGCACGCGTGAGATAATCGAGGCAGCCAAGCTCGCGGGTCAGGGGCGGGTCCATCCGCATGGATCCGAGCCGATCCGCGTGCTCACCTTATCGAAGCTCCGGTTTGCGGACCGCAGTTTCGATGCGTGGGACGACCGTCTGGCGCGAGGGCCCCCGGGCGCTCCGTCCACTGATGTCGAGTGTGGCGCTCGTGCGAATCAGAGGACTCTTGAATGCTATTTGCTGAAGGTCAAACCCTTGTTCACCCACACCACGGTCCGGCCGTTGTCCGCGGCATCAGGACCCGGCCCCTGCGGCAGGACGCGGAATGCCGCTACGTCATGCTGGAGGTCAAGAACTCGAACCTGACGGTCGGTGTCCCGCTGGAGCGTGCCGAGCAAGTCGGCCTGCGGCCGGTCTTCGACGAGGGACAGCTGGAGGCACTGTTCGACGTGCTGCGCGCCGCCTCGCGGGAGGAGGATCCGCAGTGGTCCCGGCGCTTCAAGGACAACCAGGAACGGCTCCGCACCGGCGACATCTTCGTGATCGCCGGATTGGTCCGCGACCTTTCCCGGCGGCTTCACGCGAACGGCAGCATGTCCCACGCCGAGAAGGACATGCTGCAGTACGCCAAGAAGCCGCTCGTCACGGAGATTGCGCTGTCCAGGGGCATCGACCTGCAGGAAGCCGAAGAGATCCTCGACGCCGTGGCGACCGGTTCGGTGCCGGAGGTGGAGCCCCTGGCCAGCGCCTGAACGACGACGGCGCGCAGGGCGCCGGCGGGCTTGGCGGGCGGCGCGCGGCAGGCTGGACGGGCGGCGCGCATGACGCGCCAAGCCCCGAAGGGTCAGGCGCGGACCAGTCGGGACGTCGCGGCCAGATCGTGGATGGCGTGGTCGTACGCGATGGTGAGCGCGCCGCCGTCGTGCTGGAACTCGTGGTTGGCGCCGTCGAGGACGCCATACGCCCCGTAGTTTTCCTCCCACGAGCCGTTCAGCGCGAACTTGAAGGCATACCGTCCGGCGGGCAGCTCGGCGTCCAGCTTCCACAGGCCGTCGGTGGCGTCGAAGCGCATCTGCACCGCCCCGTCGGCCGGGTCCCAGTCTTGGTCGGCGCCGAGCAGCACGCCGAAGTCGCCACCCACGGCGACTCCCGCAGGTTGGTCGGCGGGCACAACGGGCTCCGCTGCCGGCGGCGACGGTTCCGGCAGCGGGGTTCCCGCCGCGAGGGCCGCGGCCAGTTCGGCCGCATCGGGAAAGGCGGTGACGGCCCGCAGCCCGTCCTCGGTGATGGCCCACCCGCCGCGGCCCTTGGACATCCAGCCGGCTTTCACCAGCCGGGCGGTCGCCGTCGTCAGGTTTTTGAAGCCGCGGGGCACGCCGCCGCTGAGCAGCTCCTTCTCGTGCGCGGTCGGCGGTACGCGCCGCAAGGCCTCGCTGATGACCGCCCGGGCGTCCGGCCGGGTGCCGGTTGCGGCTACCGCCGCCAGGATTTCGAGGACAGGTTTGAGACGCAGATGGGTCTTGAGCATGGCCGTGGCTCCTTCGCGGGGCTGCCGGAACTGGTGACGCTCCCAGTCTGTTACCCGGCCGTGCCGAGCACCACTATTTGGCGTTGTGTGTCGGCTCCCCTAGACCGTGATGACCACCTTGCCCCGCACCTCGCCGGCCTCCAGGCGGCGGAGTGCTTCCGGCATCTGCTCCAGCGGATAGGTGTGGTCGAGCACTGGTTTCAGCTGCCCCGAGGCGATCAGCTCACTCAGCCGTTCCAGGTCCGAGGCCGCCTGGCGAGCCATGAACATGACAACACGCTGCCGGTTGAAGAGGGACAGGAACATTCCGCCCAGCGGCCTGAGCAGGCCGCCCGTCCAGCGGTCGCCGTGTTCGCCGCCGACAATAACCGCGGTGCCGTTCGGGGCAAGGGCCCGGCGCACGCGCAACAGGGACGGATTCCCGGCTATGTCCACGATCACGTCATACCGGTGTCCTGCTGCCGCAAAGTCTTCGCGGGCGTAGTCGATGACGGTCTCGGCGCCGAGGCTCCGCACCAGTTCCGCCTTGGCGGCACTGCACACGCCGGTGACCGTCGCGCCCAGGGCCGTGGCTATCTGCACGGCGTAGGTGCCGACGCCGCCGGAGGCCCCGGTGATGAGTACGCGGTGCCCGGCTTGGACGCGGCCGATGTCCCGCAGCGCCTGCAGCGCTGTCACACCGGAGACCGGAAGGGCCGCTGCCTGCTCAAAGGTCAGTTCTGCCGGCTTGGGGGCCAGCAATGACTCCGCTGCCACCGCAAATTCCGCGAAGGAGCCCTTGCCGAAACCGAAGACTTCGTCCCCGATTGAAAATTTCGTGACGGCACTGCCTACCGCCGCTACCGTTCCCGCGACGTCAAGCCCGGGGACCGGATTCTTGGGTGACTTCCACCCGGAGACAATGCGGACCGGATACGGCAGGCCGGTGGCCATGTGCCATGTCCCGCGGTCCAGGCCTGCGGCGCGGACCTTGATGAGGACTTGGCTTTCGCCGACCTCCGGCACCGCGATATTGGCGGGGTGCAAGGCATCGGTGATTCCGTACCGGGCCTGCACTATTGCGCGCATGGTGGGTTTTGCCGGGCCGGGGGAGGCGCTGCCCTGAAGCGACTCCGTGCTCGCGGCCGAAGGGGAGGATTCTGTTGGTTCCAAGGGACTTCCTTCTTGAGGATGTGGATGACGTGGAGCCCAAGTACTTCGTACAAAGTACGAAGCTACCGTACAAAGTACGAGAATGCTATAGTCGCGGGAACAATGATCAAGAAACCGGGCAGTGCCCCCGCGCAACGCGAACCGCTCAGCAGGGAACGGGTGCTCCGCGCCGCCATGGACATCGCCGACGGCGGCGGGCTGGCGAGCCTGACCATTCGTTCGCTGGCTCAGGCTCTGGACGCCAAGCCGATGTCGCTCTACCACCACGTTCGGAACAAGGATGAGATCCTGGACGGCATCGTCGACGCCGTCTTCGAAGAGATAGAGCTGCCGGTGCCGGGCCGGGAGTGGAAGGCGGAGCTGAAGCGGCGTGCCGCCTCGGCCCGCGACGTGTTGCGCCGCCACCCGTGGGCCACAGCCTTGATGGAGTCGCGCACCACTCCGGGGCCGGCGAACCTGCGCCACCACGATGCGATCCTGGGCACCCTTCGTGCTGCCGGGTTCTCGCTGCCGCTGGCGGCCCACGCCTATGCGGTGCTCGATGCGTACGTCTACGGGACGGCTCTCCAGGAGGCGTCGTTGCCTTTCGATGGGCCGGACAGCTTGGCGGAGGTCGGCGGGCCGATGGTGGAGATGTTCACCGTCCAGGACTATCCGCACCTGCGGGAGCTTGCCGTGGAGCATGTGCTGCAGCCCGGATACGACTTCAGCCACGAGTTCGAGTTCGGCCTCGACCTCATTATCGGCGGGCTGGCGGCGTCGCTGCAGGGCCGATCCGGGACTGGCGAAGAGCCAACGGAACGGGCCGAAGCACCCTCGCCCTGAGCCACGGGGTCGCGGGCGAGGCCGTGGTGGCTGGAACGGTGGAACGCGGAGTGGAGGCCGGAGGGCCGGTGAGGCCCCGCCTTTATTCCGCCGCTGCTACCGTTTTCCTATACTGGCGAGATGGGTATGCCGGTGCTATTCGGCGTCGTGGCTTCCAGCGCGTTGGTGCTGGGCGCGTTGATCGGTGTGAAGTTCGAGCTGCCCAAACGTCTGCTGGCGATCCTTCTGTCTTTCGCGGCCGGTGCGCTGATCACGGCGCTGGCATTTGAACTGTTTGAAGACTCCTACGAGCGCGGCGGCATCTGGCGGGCGGTGATAGGCCTGGGCGCTGGCGCTGCGGTGTTCACGGCGCTGAGCGCGCTGCTGGACCGCTGGGCACAGCCATCGTCCCGTTCCACGCCGGCAGCCGAGTATCAGGGCAGCGCCAAGCTGGATACCGATGCGGCCGCCACTGAGCATGCCCCGACGGCTGAGACGATGCGGGGCACTGCCGGACTCGCTCTGCTCGCGGCGGTCACGCTCGACGGCGTGCCCGAGAACCTTGCGATGGGTGTTGCCCTGGGTGAGGGAACCGGCGGGTTGGCCCTGCTCGCTGCGATCTTCGTCTCCAACCTGCCCGAGGCGCTGGTGGGAGCTGCCTCCATGCGCAGCCAGGGCAAGTCGGCGCTCGCGGTCATCGGGCTCTGGAGCGCCTGCGGAACCCTGCTGGTCATCGCCGTCTTGATTGGTGCAGGCCCGTTGTCCGGCGCCGATCCGGAATCCATCTCCCTGCCGCTGGCCTTCGCGGCCGGGGCGGTGATTGCCTCGTTGGCGGACACCCTCATGCCCGAGGCCTACGAACACGGTGGCCCGGCGGTCGCCCTGAGTACGGCGGCCGGGTTCGTTTTGTCCTACGCGCTGTCGCTGGCCTGAGCCGGAATGGCGGGACATCCCGTCCTGTAGAGTGCCCCGCCATCGCTCCCGTGGTGCGGTTGCCGCGCTGACGTGCGGTCGCCGCTCCGATGGGGACGGCTGCAGCGCCCGCCGGGCGCCCCGGTGTCAGTCGCTGCGCTAGGCCGCCGCGGCCATGCTGTCCGCCGCCACCCGCAGCCCGTCGTCGCCGGCCACCACGCGGATCCGTCCGCCTTCGGCAACAACCTCGGCCACCAGCAGGTCCGCGATCCGGTCATCCAGCTCGCGCTGGATCACGCGACGCAGGGGCCGGGCGCCATATTCGGGCTCGTAGCCGGCCTCGGCGATCCAGGCCACGGCGTCCTCGCCAATCTCCAGCGCGATGCCTTGGGCCGCCAGCCGGGCTTCGGTCTTGCGCAACTGCAGCCGCACGATGGAACGCAGCTGTTCCTGCTCCAGCTTCCGGAACAGCACGATCTCGTCGATCCGGTTCAGGAACTCCGGCCGCATGGTCTCGCGCAACCGGCCCATCACCCGGGCGCGCAGATCCTGCTCGCTTCCGAAGCCGTCCACCCCGTTGTTGGCGGTGAAGCCCAGCGCTCCGCCCTTGCTGGCCAGGAACTCCGAGCCGAGGTTGGAGGTCATGATCACCACGGTGTTGCGGAAATCCACGGTGCGGCCCTGCCCGTCGGTGAGGCGTCCGTCGTCGAGGACCTGCAGCAGGAGGTTGAACACGTCCGGGTGGGCCTTCTCCACCTCGTCCAGCAGCACCACCGAGTACGGGCGCCGGCGGACCCGCTCGGTCAGCTGGCCGGCCTCGTCGTAGCCGACGTAGCCCGGAGGGGCGCCGACCAGCCGTGAGACGGTGTGGCGCTCGCCGTATTCGCTCATGTCGAAGCGGACCATGGCGTCCTCGTCGCCGAACAGCGACTCCGCCAGTGCCTTGGCCAGCTCGGTTTTGCCCACGCCCGTGGGGCCCAGGAACAGGAAGCTGCCCACGGGCCGGCCCTCATCCCCCATGCCGGTGCGGTTGCGCCGCACGGACCTGGCGATGGCGGTCACCGCATCGTCCTGGCCGATCACCCGGGCGTGCAGGTCTTCCTCCAACCGGGCCAGCCGCTGCCGGTCGCCCTGGGTCAGCCGGGCCGCCGGAATGCCGGTGGCGCGGGAGATAATCTCGGCGATCTCGGACTCGCCCACCACATCGGAAGGCGCGACGCCGGGGCGGGCCCCGCCGTCGTGATCTTCTGTGGCACCGGGGGCCGGCTGCTGGGCGGATGCAGCGTCCAGCCGGGCCTTCAGCTCTTCGATCTCGTCGCGCAGCTTTGAGGCGTCCTCGTAGCGCTCCTCGGCGACGGCGGCGTTCTTGGCCGACTCCATCTCGGCCAGCCGGCCGCGCAAGGCCTCCACGTCAACGCGCGGGCCGCGTCGCAGGCTCAGCCGTGCGCCGGCCTGGTCAATCAGGTCGATCGCCTTGTCCGGCAGGAACCGGTCGGTGAGGTAGCGGGAGGACATCTCGACGGCGGCGCGGATCGCTGCGTCGGTGTACGCCACCTGGTGGTGTTCTTCGTAGCGGTCCTTGAGGCCGGACAGGATCCGGACGGCGTCCTCGATCGAGGGCTCGCCGACCATGACGGGCTGGAAGCGCCGCTCCAGGGCCGGGTCCTTCTCCACCTTGCGGTACTCGCCCAGTGTGGTGGCGCCGAGCAGGTGCAGTTCGCCACGGGCCAGCCGGGGCTTGAGGATGTTGCCGGCGTCCATGCCGCCCTCGCCGCCGCCGCCGGCGCCGATCACGGTATGCAGTTCGTCGATGAACACGATCAGCTCGCTGCTGGCGGCGCTGATCTCGTCCAGGGTCTTGGTCAGGCGTTCCTCGAAGTCGCCGCGGTAGCGGGTGCCGGCCAGCATGCCCGGCAGATCCAGCGACACCACGCGCTTGCCGCGCAGCTGTTCCGGGACGTCGCCGGCCACGATGGCCTGCGCCAGCCCCTCGGCGATGGCGGTCTTGCCCACGCCGGCCTCGCCGATCAGCACCGGGTTGTTCTTGGTCCGGCGCGCGAGGATTTCGATGGTCTGGGCGATTTCGTCCGCGCGGCCGATCACCGGGTCCAGCCTGTTCTCCCGGGCCTGGGCCGTCAGGTCGCTGCCGAACCGGTCAAGCATGGGGGTTTCCGCCTGGGTGCCGGTGCTCTGTTGCGGGCCGGTTGCAGGGGCGGGGCCGTTGGGCTGCTCCGCGGCTTTCTCCGCCGCCTGCTGCAGTGCCTGCGGGGTGACGCCCGAGCCGGCCAGGATCTGGCCGGCGGGGGTCTCCTGGTTCAGCACGAAGGCGGCGAAGAGGTGCTCGGGGTCGATGTAGGTGGAGCCGAACGCGCGGGCCACCTGGTGCGCGTCCAGCAGGGCACGCTGCGCCGACGGCGTGAGCGACGGCGTCTCCCGGGTCGGGCCGGTCTTTTCCGGCAGGCCCTGCTCCGCGGAACGCGCGATGGCCTGCGGGTCCGCGCCGGTCAGCCTTATCTGGCTGGCGGCCGGCTCCTGGCCGACCATGACGTGCAGGATGTGCAGGGCGTCCACCTCGATGTGGCCGAGGCCTGCGGCAAACCGGGCTGCCTGCGCCAGCACCTCATGGGTGCGGCGGCTGAGCAGCCGGGTGAGGTCGACCGTGCGGGATTGGGCCGCCCGCTGGCCCTGCAGGTAGCGGGCCAGGAACTCGTCGAATGAACCGTTGCCGGAAGCTGGTCCGAAGAACAGTGGCATGGATAATCCTCCTGTGGAACGTGAGTGCCTTCGACTCATGTTAACGCCTCCGGGTGAAGATTATTCCAGAAGCTTCTCGAACTTGAGTGGGACTGACTCATATGTGACCGGGGGAAGGCCGGTGCTAGTGTGGTGTTCGAAGCTTTGTTCGAAGACGGGGGTCGGGATGTTCGGTATGGAGCAGCCGTCTAATGCGTCGGCCGGCCCGGAGATGGGCAGCGGCACGCCCGAGGAGGCCCGCGGCTTCCCGTCACCGGCCAGGGACTACTTCCACGGCGGCATCGATCTGAACCGGCACCTGATCCGCGACCGCACCAGCACCTTCGTGATGCGGGTGGCCGGAAACTCGATGGCCGCGGCCGGGATCAGCGACGGCGATGAGCTGATCGTGGACCGCTCGCTGACCCCGCGCGACGGTTCGGTAGTGATCGCGGTGCTGGACGGGGAACTGGTGGTGCGGCGCCTTCATCTGAGCGCGGACGGCGTGCGCTTGCAGGCGGACGACGGCGGCGTTCCCACCGAGGTGGGTGAACTCGCCGACCTGAGCATCTGGGGCGTCGCCACCCGTTGCCTGCACCATGTCTAGCGCTCCCGTGCCCGGGGAACGGATCGCGCTGGTGGACGTCAACAATTTCTACGTCTCCTGCGAGCGGGTTTTCGATCCGTCACTCGAGGGACGCCCCGTCGTCGTGCTCTCCAACAATGACGGCTGCGTGGTGGCGCGCTCCGAGGAAGCCAAACAGCTGGGGCTGAAGACCGGGACGCCGTGGTTCCAGGTGGCGCCACGGGCCAAGGCCTGGGGGCTGGTCGCGCGCTCCAGCAACTACGAGCTGTACGGGGACCTGAGCGCCCGGGTGATGGAAGTGCTCGGCCGGTTCGGGGCCTGGCAGGAGGTTTATTCGATCGACGAGTCGTTCCTGGGCCTGCCCGGCGACGAGGCCCAGTTGCTGGGGACTGCGGGCCGGATCCGTGCCGCAGTGGTCCGTCAGGTGGGCGTGCCGGTCAGCGTCGGCGTGGCGCAGACCAAGACGCTGGCGAAGTTCGCCAACCACGTGGCCAAACGGAATCCCCAGATGGCCGGAGTCTGCTCGCTGGGCTCGATGCCCGCTTCCGACATCGCCTGGATCCAATCGCGCGTCCCGGTCACCGGGCTGTGGGGCGTGGGCGGACGGACCGGGAAACGGCTGAACGCCCTCGGAATCGAGTCGATCGCAGACCTCAAGGCCGCCGACCCGCAGGCAATCCGCAAGAAGTTCTCGGTGGTGCTGCAGCGAACCGTGTTGGAACTGAACGGGACGCCGTGCATCCCGCACTCGGAGGAGCGGGCCGACAAGCAGCAGATCATGTTCTCGCGCAGTTTCTCCACGCCGGTAACCACCCTGGAGGAGATGGATCAGGTGATGGCGGTCTATGCCCAACGCGGTGCGGCCCGGATGGCAGCCGAGGGACTGCGCGCCTCGGTGCTGACGGTGACGGCGGGGACCAGCAAGTTCGCCGGCGGCGAGGCATCGTTTCCTGCAGCCAGCGTCAACTTAGCGACGCCCACCCAGGACCCGATCCAGCTGACCAAGGCCGCCGTGGTTGCCATGCGCGGCTGCCTGGTTCCGGGCGCCCACTATGTCCGGGCAGGGGTCCTGTTGTCGGGGCTGGAGCCCGCGGCCGGTCAGCAGACCTTCGACCCCTTCGTCAGCGATGTGGAACAGCGGCACATCGGCGACCTGCTGGGCGCGGTGCGTACCAAGTTCGGCGAAGCCTCGATCGGCCTCGGCCAGGGCGGGCTGGCCGCCCCCGCGGCGTGGTCAATGAAACGCGAATTTTCCTCGCCGCGCTACACCACCGAATGGAGCGACCTGCCGGTGGTCAAGGCGTAGCAATTAGCTGTGCAACGGGGCACGGCAGCAGCAAAACGGGGCAAGGCAGCGGCCGTTTATCTCGACGGACGCTGCCTTGCCCGCGGTGGATCAGTCGCTCGGGCTCGTGTCGGTGGTGAGCCCGCGGTCGTCCGCGCTTTCCCGGTCCTTCTCTTCGGCCGGCCCGGGCGCGATGTTCATGCCCTCCTTGCCCTCGGGCTCGGGGGCGGAATCAGCCGTCTGTTGCTCCTGAGCATCCGGCGGATCTGCCGCGGTGGCCGGCTGGTCCCGCGGACCTTTGACCTGGCCGGTGTCGTTCTCGGTCATGCCAGTCCTTCCTTCTGCCGTTGATGCAAGCGGACCGCGGCGTGGGCGCCACCTGCGGAAATCCCGGGCAGGTTAAACTCCAGGCGGGCGCAGGTCGTCCCTGTTACTGGTGGCGGGTCCGCCCGGCATGGCGCCTCCCTCGCCCGTCCAGCTCTGCCCGAGTTCGTCGCTGTGCGCCGGATCCGAGACGGTGTCGCCGAGGGTGGTCGTCTGGCCGGTGGTGCCAGTGGTGCCGCCGTCGTCCTTACCCGAACCGTGGTTGCCGGGCAGCTTGGAGGTCGCCGCGGATCCTGCCTTTTTGGCCGCTTCGGTGACACGGTCGGCCACGCCCGGTGCCTTTTCCTTCACCATGTCCGTGGCTTCGTGCACTTTTTCCTGGACCGCTGGATTCTGCCAGAACTCCTGGCTCTTGGCCTTCAAAGAATCGTAGGCGGACCTTCCGGATTTCGAACCCAGGACGAATCCGAGGGCGATGCCGGCGCCGAATGTAAGTTTCCCTTTCACAGCGTGCTCCTGTCTGTAGACGGTTGATGGGCGGTGCTGGGTGGACTGTTGGCGGGCGGTGCCAGGTCAGCCGGGGAACGGCGCGTTGGGCGCGTCCCCGCGGCCGTCCTTATCCTTATCGCCATAGGCTTTCTTGACCAGGTCGTCGGCGAGTTTTTCGTCCCCGTGGACCGGGATGCTGGCCTCGTTGACTTCCTTGTCGATGCCGCCTGCGTCGGCGGGAGTCAAAGTGTCGTCATGCGCGTCGTCCGGGTGTTCCGGGCGGCGCTCCTCGTTCGGATTCATCAGGTCCTCCTTCTCGAGCGGGTCGTCCTGTGGGATCAGACCGGGCAGCTGCGCTCTTCGCGCGGCTTCCCATGGGGCCACACTACGCGCCGGTCCCCGGCTTCGCACGGGTCCAGCGGCTGCGCGGGCGCATCGCAGGGGATTCCGTGACCCCTCCGGCCCCGGCCATCCCCGCCAGCACTTCACGGATCGCCGACAACGAATCCACCTGCGGTATCCAGCCGAGTTCGTCCCTGGCCCGGCTGGTGTCCATGACCGGAGCGTAGCGGGCCATGTCCACCCAGCCGGGGTCACTGGCCAGCAGCCGGAGGGACCACGCCACGCCCACCAACTGCCGCACCAGCGGCACTGGAACGGGCAGCCAGCGCCGGGCACCGAACAGGGAGGCGACGAGTCCGGGCGTTACCACCGGCTCGGCCGCCACGTTAAAAGCGCCCCTCGCGCCCTGGTCCAGCACCCGCCAGTAGGCGTCCGCCACGTCATTGGCATGCAACGCCTGGAAGATGAACTCCTCGGGGAACGGGAACAGCGGCAGCCGCAGCCGGTTGATGAAGAACTTGGGGATCCACTGGCCCACAAAATAGCGGCCGATCTGGCTGCCGGCCTCGGCCTGGAATATCAAACCGGGCCGCAGCCGTGCCACCTTGATTTCCGGGTGGTCGTCGGCGAACTGGTCCAACAGCGCTTCCTGCTGGCCCTTGAACCGGCTGTAGTGCGAGCTGGCGATGCCTCTGGCCGGCCAATCCTCGCGGACCCGGGAGTGCTTCGGACCCGGGCTGTACGCGCCGACCGACGAGGCGCAGACCACTTGCCCGACGCCGGCGTTGGTGGCAGCGGCGAGCACGTTCGCGGTGCCGTCCACGTTCACCCGGCGCAACTGCCATTCATCGTGGTTCGGCTGCAGCAGCCACGCGAGATGGACGACGGCGTCGCATCCCTTGAAGGCCTGCGTGAGCCTTTCCCGGGCATCACGGGAGGCGATGTCAAGCGAAACCCACGTGACGCCGTCGTACGGTTCCGTCGTGGCATCGGGCAGGCGCCGCGCAATGCCGACGATCTCCACGTCGTCCGCGCGTTCGCCACGCGCCTTCTGCAGCCGGCGCAACACTGCTGTACCGACATTCCCGCTGGCTCCGACCACCGCGACTCGCATGGACAGACGCTACCGCGGATGCCACGCCTTGGCGAGGGCCGGTGCGGCGGCTGGCCGCCGGAATCCGGGCAGGATACGGCTGCGGTCCGGGGGTCTCCGCAGGTCAGCCGCCGCTTAAACGTCCAGGTCGCGGGGTGAAGGCTAGCGCTCCACTTTGACGCGCTCGTTGGGCACGCAGTGCGTCATGGTCAGCCCGGATACGTCCCGCGGCCCGTTCTTCCCGAGGTTGGCCATCCACTGCTGCTCCGCTTCGGAGAGATTCTGGCTGGCCAACGGCCCAAGATCCTTCACCTCGTCCAGCGAGATGCCGATGCCGCCGCCCACACCCTCGCCGAGCTCGTCCGCGATCATGTAGAGGTGCCAGAGCATGCGCTCCTGAACGGGCCTGTCGCACTGGGACAAGGCGTTGGTCAGGTTAGTGATCAGGTCCTCACGCTCCCAGCCCTCTTGCAGATAGAACCGCTGGCCGGCCTGCAGGTAGTCGTTGGTCCGCTCGATCCGTTCCCGGGTCAGCCGGCCGCTGACCTCCGGCCCAATGGCGTGGTGGTAGCCGGAATCCTTCTCCGCCTCCTGCAGCCCGCCGGTGATGGTCGGCTCGTAGTTCACGTGCGGGTTCTGGCCCGGCGCCGTGTCCACAAAGTGCGCCAGCTGGCCGTCCCGCTGGTTGGTGGCCACCGGCACCTTCGGGCTGTTGACCGGCAGCTGCAGGTAGTTCGGGCCCACCCGGTGACGCTGGGTGTCGCTGTAGGAGAACGTGCGGCCCACCAGCATCTTGTCGTCGGAGAAGTCCAGGCCGTCCACCAGCACGCCGGTGCCGAACGCGATCTGCTCGCTCTCGGCGAAGAAATTCTTGGCTGTGCGGTCCAGCACCATTCGGCCGACCGGCTGGGGAGGGAACTGTTCCTCGGGCCAGACCTTGGTGTCGTCCAGCGGGTCGAAGTCGAGCTCGGGATGCTCGTCGTCGGACATCATCTGCACCACCAGCTCCCACTCGGGGTAGTTGCCGGCTTCGATGGCGTCGTAGAGGTCCTTGGTGTGTGAGCCGAGGGTCTGCGCCTGCACGTTCGCGGCGTCCTCGGCGGTCAGCGACTTCACACCCTGCTTGGGCATCCAGTGGTACTTGACCAGCACCGTCTCGCCGGCAGCGTTGACCCACTTGTAGGTGTTCACCCCGAAGCCTTGCATGTGCCGGTAGTCGGCAGGGATGCCGCGCGGGCTAAAGACCAGCATGACCATGTGCATGGATTCGGGGGACTGGCTGAAGAAGTCCATCGCCCGGTTCGGCACCGACGCCTCGAAGGTTACCGGGTCCGGCTTCTGGGAGTGGATGAAGTCGGGGAACTTGAGCGCGTCGCGGATGAAGAACACGCCCAGGTTGTTGCCCACCATGTCCCAGTTGCCGTCCTCGGTGTAGAACTTCACGGCAAATCCGCGCGGGTCGCGGGCCACCTCGGAGGAATCACGGCCGCCGGCCACGGTGGAGAAGCGGATGGCGAGATCGGTGCGCTTGCCCGCTTCCTGGAACAGCTTGGCGCGGGTGAACCTGGTGATCGGCTCGTCCCCCCACTTGCCGTAGGCCTCGAAGTAGCCGAAGGCCGTGGTGCCGCGCGCATGCACCACGCGCTCGGGCACGCGCTCGCGGTCGAAGTGGCTCATCTTCTCCAGGAACTGGTAGTTCTCCAGGGTCGCCGGTCCGCGGGCGCCGATCGTTCGCGTGTTTTGGTTGTCGTAGACCTTGTGGCCCTGGCGGTTGGTCAGGGTCTGGTCCGGGGACTGGGCCGCATCGGTCATGACTGATCACTCCTTGGGGAAAGGGGGTGGCCGCTTGCCGTGATTCCAGCTTCCTCCTTGGCCGGGGCGAGGGCAAGAGTCCGATGCGACGCGGCCGAGCTGCGCGGGGAGTGCCCGGGGCGGTGCGGCGGGAGGTTCGCGGGGAGGCTCGCGGGAGTGGCCAGGGGCGGTGCGGCGGCAGCCTCGCGGGGAGGGGCCGGGGCGGTGCTTTTCGCTCCCACGTCTCGGCGGCGGCTCCCGGCGTTTCGCCTAGTCAGCGCGCTTTACCTGTCGCCAAAGATGGGCAGATAGTCCGATACATGGGAGCGAAGACCCCGGCCCGCCCGCGGACCCTACCGGTGGGCGAAGCTAAGCCCCAGGCGTTTCTCGCTCAAGTACACGCTCAGGCCAATGCCAAGGGCCGCGAACGCGCAGGTCATCCACCAGGTGGACTGCCAGCCGCCGGTGACCGTGGCCAGCCAGGCGATCATGGCGGGGCCGGTGAAGTTGCCGACGTTAAAGATCTGCTGCATCAACCCCATGGCGGCCGGCGGGGACCCGTCCGCCGGCGCCAGGTCCACGGCCATGCGGGTGAGCGTGGACGGGATCACCGAGCCCACCATGCTAAACAGCGCCACGCAGGCGAACTGGATGGCCATGCCGCCCGCCGCCACGGTCCAGTCGATCCCGAAGGTGAGCACCGTCGTCGTGCCCATCAGGATGAAGGTGGGGATGATCAGCAGCCGCGGAGGGACGCCGCGCTGCAGGAGGGGAGCGGCGCCGATGGCACCCAACGCGTTGAGCCCGCCCACCACCGCGGACAGGATGCCCGGCCAGATCCCGGTGACCCCGTTCTGCTCGTAGATGGTGGGCAGGAAGCCGACCACGGCCATCCACTGGACGGTGTAGCAGGCGAACACCACGCCGGCGATCCACGGCTTGGGCGACCGGACCGTGCGGCCGATGCGTCGGGTGGCGGCGGGCAGGCCGGAACCGTCGCGCCGCGGGTCCTGCGGCACGAACTTCAGCACCAGCGGTATCGGGATGAGCGTCAGGGCGGCCATGATCCACCACCACGTGTGCCAGCTGGTGGCCTGCAGGATGAGCGCGCTGGCCACCAATCCGGCGAAGGTCGCGAAGCCCTGGTACGCGCTCCAGAAGCCGACCGCCAGGTTGACGCGGACCCCGGGGGTGTTCGCCCGGATCAGCCCTGGCGCCACCACCGTGGTCAGCAGGAAGCCCGCTCCTTCGAGTGCGCGGCAGGCCATCAGCACGGCGGCCGAGTCGGCGAAGCCCCCGATGACCGATCCGACGATGAGCAGCCAGAGGCCGGCGAGCAGGCAACGCCGCGCGCCGATCAGTTCCGCCAACAGGGAAACTGCCAGGCCGCCGACCATGCCGGCCACCTGCACCACTCCCAGCAGCACCCCGGCCTCCACCAGGGACATGCCGAGCTCGTCCCGGATCACGGGAATGGCCGACGGCAGCTTCCAGATGTGCATCGCGGCCGTTACCCCGGCCAGGACGACGACGATCCATGCCGCGTCTGCCCGCGGCCGGGTGGCGCTGGTGGTGGCCACGCTGCTCCTTTCCGGCGGCTTCGATTAGTTGCCCGTACAGACTATCCGCGGCCGGAGAAGGGTGACGTTCGGCACGTAAGACGGGCGCCGGCGTCGTAATAGTTGACTACGATATCGGCGGAGCCGGGCGGGCTCGGCGCACAATTCCGAGGGGCGGCAGCACCGGGCCGCCGTGGATAGACTGGCCAAGGCGGCAAACCCGCCGGGGAACTACGGGAGGGCAACATGTTCGAACCTGGGGCGCCGATCGACGAGGTCGAGCGTGACGTCGAAGCGATCATCATGGAATTGGTGCACGAGTTGGGCGAGCGGGCCGACGCCGATCCGGAGCCGATGGGCGCCGAGGAGCGCGCCTACATCGCGGCGTTTTCCGACGCCCGGGCCAACAACGACCGCAACCAGACGGCGTTGCTGTCCACGGCGATACGGCAACCGAACCTGGCCGAATCGTTGGTCTACCTTAACCAGCGGCTGGACCGGCAGGATCTCGACCCGCGCGAGCCCGTTGGCATCATCGGGATCATCGTCAGGCTGGCGATGGACGGGCTGTGGGTCTCCGACATGCTGGACAGCACGCGGTTCAGGCCCGAGGACCGACGCCGGATCACCGACGTCCTCACCGGCATGACGTACCTGACCGACGCGCGGCTCAAGGAACTGCTGGCCGAGCTGGCGCCGAAGCGGCAGGCGTCCCGGAAGGACTGACAGCGCCGACTGCGCCAACGGGCCCGCCCGCAGCTTAACGGCTGAGGGGCGGGCCCGTCGTGGTGAGGGGTCCAGGCGGTCCGAGGGGGTTAGGCGTCGGTTGCGTCGTGGCCGCGCTGCCGGGCCAAAGCCTTGACGACCCGGGTGATCAGGTCATACGGAACGGGTCTCCGCAGCGGGAACTTCAGGGTTCCCTTGGCCGCCAGGTACGGTTCCATGTCGTGCTGCAGCGCCGCATCGGCTTCCGGCACGGGGTAGAGCGAGACGTGGTGTTTCCAGCCGGCGAAGTAGACCAGGTAGTGTCCCTCGAACATGATGGTCGGCATGGCGTAGCTGATCTTCTCGTCAGCCCCCGGGATGGCGCTGTGGATGGTTTGCCGGATCTCCTGCAGGATGATCCTGACGTCCTCCGGGAACGACGCGATGTAATCGTCGACCGTTGCAAACTGCTCCGCCATCCTGCTCCACCTGCCGCTTTCCGGCCTTGCCTTATCTGGCGTGTCCCGGGAAAGGTGTCAGCACGATCTTGCCGGCGGCGTGGCCTTCCTGGCTGTAGCGGATCGCCTCTGCGGCCTGGTGCATCCCAAACGTGCGGTCGATGTCCACGGTGATCTTGCCGGCATCGGCCAGCGCGCTCAATCGCGCGAGTTCGGCAGCGTCCGGGCGCACCCAGATGTAGTGGCCGCCGTGTTTGGCTGCGGTCGGATCGGCGATCGAGGCGTGCCGCCCGCCATTGCGCAGCACGGCCAAGGTTTGCTCCATAACCCGTCCCGCGAAGTCCGCCACGGCGTCCGCGCCCTGCGGAGCGAGCCCGCGCACGCGGTGCACCAGCCCGTCGCCGTATTCCACCGGCTCGGCGCCGAAGTCCCGCAGCCGTTGGTGGTGTTGCTTCGAAGCGGTGGCGATGACCCGGAGGCCGCGCTCGACGGCGAGCTGGATGGCGATGCGACCGACTCCGCCCGAGCCGTTGTGGATCAGGAGCGTCTCGCCGGTTGACGGGGCCAAGGCGTCCAAGGTCCGTTGGGCCACCATGCCGGTGAGCGGCAGCCCGGCGGCCTGCTCCCAGCCCAGCGATTCCGGCTTGCGCGCCACCATGGATACCGGCAGCGCCACGAGCTCCGCGTACGTTCCGCCGCTCACGGTGTCCCGGCGGCCGTAGGCATAGACTTCGTCGCCGGGAGTGTATTCGGGGGTATCCGGTCCCACCTCCTCGACGACTCCGGCCACGTCCCAGCCGGGAATCGCCGGGAAGTGGACGTCCAACATCGAGTCAAGTCCGCCGGACATCACCTTCCAGTCCACCGGGTTCACGCTGGCTGCCTTGACCCGGATGAGCACCGAACCCGGTGCCACCTTCGGTCGCCGAACCTCTGACTGCTCCAGCACCTCCGCCCCGCCGTAACGGGAGTAGGTCATGGCCTGCATGGTCTTAACCAACGGATGCCGCCTTCCTGTTTCGCTCCACCCTAGTGGCGGGCCGCGGCCTTGCCTATGCCGCACGGCCCGTATGGAACGGGGACCCGTGCTCCGGCCGGCGGCCCCACGCCGGCAGCCGTTTCGCACGGCGCGGTGCCGCGGCCCAAGGGCGAGGGTGCGAGGCGTTAGGAACCTCAGCGGCCCGCGGGAGCGGACGCGCGGCGTAACGAACCTCACAGGCCCGCAGGAAATTCCGGCGTGGAGGGGCGGTGTTCAACCTGTAGAACCATCCCGCAACTAAGGAGTCACATGAGCGTCGAAACCGTTGACGTCAGCCTGGAGAACGAACTGTCCGTGGACCGCGAGGCCGCGAACCAGCTGTTCCTGGAAGCCCGCACCGCGAACACCTTTTCCACCGAGCCGGTCTCGGACGAGCAGCTCGCGGCCATCTATGAGCTGGCCAAGATGGGCCCGACCATGATGAACAACCAGCCGCTGCGCATCACCTGGGTCCGCTCCGCCGAGGCCCGCGAAAAGCTGGGCGCCCGCATGGCGGAAGGCAACCGCGCCAAGACGCTGACCGCTCCGATGGTCGCCGTGCTCAGCTACGACGCCGACTGGCACGAGCACTTCGAGACCTTCTTCCCGCACGCTCCCGAGCGCAAGGCGATGTTCGACGACAACGCCGAAATGCGCGCCGAGGTCGCCAAGAACAATGCGTGGCTGCAGGCCGGTTACTTCATCATGGCCGTCCGCGCCGTGGGCCTGCACGCCGGCCCGATGGGCGCGTTCGACGCGGCCGGCATCGACGAGGACTTCAACGCCGGAACCTCCCACCGCACGTTCATGGTGGTCAACATCGGCACCCCGGGCGAGAACCCCTGGTTCCCGCGGCTGCCCCGTTTGGACGCGGAGATCGCCGTGCAGACGGTCTGATTCCGTTAAACCGCTGACGACGGCGGTGCCCACCCACCGGGGGCTTGCGAGCTTCCCGGGGGGAGGGCGCCGCCGTCGTCGTTTTGAAGATGGCGGGTGAGGGCCGCCGCGGGCGGATGGTCAGGAGAGCGGCGTCGCCAGGATGGCCAGGACAGCGTGCCTGCCCCGGAAGGCCGGTCAGGAGAGCGCGGCGCCGCCCTGCCAGAGAGCGTCGAACGGGGCGTGGGAGGAAACCCGCGCCTTGATCCCCTCGGTGACGAAGTGCTTGGCGGTCTTGGCCGCCTGCAGCGGGGTGGCGCCCTTGGCCAGTTCGGCGGTCACCGCGGCGGCCAGCGAGCAGCCGGCGCCGGAGACGGCCACTTCGCCGACCTTCGGCGCGGAGAGCACCTCGAGGGTTTCGCCGTCGTAGAAGACGTCCACCGCGTCCGGGCCGGCCAGGCGCACGCCGCCCTTGGCCAGCACCGTGGCGCCGGAGGCCTCGTGGATGATCTTGGCGGCCCGTTTCAGGTCCTCGACGTCGTTGATCGTGATCCCGGAGAGGGACTCGGCCTCGAAGTGGTTCGGGGTGACGAAGGTGGCCAGCGGCAACACTTGGGCCTTGAGTGCCTGGTCCGTGTCCAGCGCGTGACCGGGTTCCTGCCCCTTGCAGATCAGTACCGGGTCCAGCACGATGTTGTCCCATTCCTGGTTCTGCAGCGCCGCCGCGACCGTGTCGATGGTTGCGGGCGAGCCGAGCATGCCCAGCTTGACCGACTTCAGCGAACCCTCATAGCAGGTTTGGATCGCCTCCAGCTGATCGGCGATGACGCCGGCTTCCACCGGGACGAAGCGGTGGTTCCAGTTGTCCTTGGGATTGAAGGACACGATGCAGGTCAGGGCGGTGATGCCGTAGGTGCCCAAAGCCTGGAAGGTCTTCAGGTCGGCCTGGGCTCCCGCGCCTCCGGTGGCTTCGGAGCCGGCGATGGTCAGCGTGATGGCGGGCCGGTTGGTTTCGGTGATGGAAACAGACATGCGGCTATTTTCCACTGACACACCCTCCGGATCCTAATGACGTCGGCGGCGCCCACCGCCGGGCGGACGTGCTCAGCGGATGTCCACCATGCGCCATACGCTGAACCGGCCGATTGCCGCGGCCAGCCCGATCAGCGCCGCCAGTTCCAGCGTGCCGAGGGGGTCGCCGCTGGAGAGCGAGACCAGGATCAGGAACGAAGCCGCCGTCATGACCGCGAAGAACGCCAGCACGTGCAGCCACTGGTTGGCCACCGGCCGGAGCAACATGCCCAGCACAAAGGCGATGGGCGCACCGATGACCAGTCCAACGCCGCCGGCGTACAACCCGACGACCAACGCCAGGAGCGCGGCCGAGGCGAATTGGTGCCAGCTGAGCGGGCCGCCGGCCAGGGTGAGCAGCAGGGCGCCCAGCGCGAACACGGAGACGGCCACGAGGAATCCGACCACGAAGGCCCCGAACCCGAACGTCACCCGGTGGCGCGGGTTGTTGTCCTCGAAGACGTCGGGTTCGGGCTCCTGTGTCATACAGCCAGAATAGGTCGGCGGCGGTTCTGGGGCAGCCGGGCATCTCAGGCGCGGGAGCGCGGCGCCCCGCGCGCATGGGAGAATGGTAGGCGGTCCGGGTGGCAGACGGACCCCTAGTGCTAATACAGCGGACGTTTCTTCAGGTCACCGGGCGGTGCGAAACGTTGCGCGAACCACTACTACGAGGGTGAACACCAAGATGACACAACTGCAATCCCACACGCCTGCCCGCTTTGCCTCGATCGGCAGCCCCTACTTTGGCATCATGCTTGCCATCATGGCCGTCGTGCTGATCCTGTCCAACATCGGCGCCTCCAAGGGCGTGGCCCTGGGCCCGATCATCACCGACGGCGGATTTTTCCTGTTCCCGCTGGCGTACATTCTGGGCGACGTGATCAGCGAGGTCTACGGCTTCAAGGTGGCGCGGAAAGCCATCCTTACCACCTTCGCGCTGTCGGTCTTCGCCTCGCTGTGCTACTGGGTAATCATCGCACTGCCGGGCTTTGACGACGAGTTCGGGCAGATGAAACAAGAGGCCCTTGAGGGTGCGCTCGGACCAGTGCCGCTGATCGTGCTGGCCAGCCTCTTGGGCTTTCTCGTAGGCCAGACGCTGAATTCCTGGGTGCTGGTGCGCATGAAGGAGCGCTGGGGTGAACGTCGGTTGTGGGCACGCCTGATGGGTTCGACCGGTGTGGGCGAGTTCGCGGACACGCTTATTTTCTGTTCCATCGCGGCCTCGGTCATCGGGATTGGCGATGTTCCCACGTTCATTAACTACGTGGCCGTCGGCTTCATCTACAAGACGGCGGTGGAATTCCTCTTCGTTCCCGTCACGACCGCCGTCATCGGGCGGGTGAAGAAGCGCGAACCGTCCTACAGTGCGGCGCCTTCTTCTTCCGCAGGCTGATCCTCGGCGGCGAGAGCCGGGACGCGTTCGCTGAGCTCCGTCGGAGACAAGTTCGCTGCTCCGCTGATCTCCTCAGGGGCGGCCCCGGCCTTGAGCGCTTCGTCGATGGCGGAGTCCAGGATCGTCTCCGCCTGATCCATTTCGCCCTGCAGCGTTTCCACCGCTGCCGAGGCGGTCCAGACCTGTTTCAAGTGCTCATCCATTGCTCTACTTCCTATCTTGCCGAGGGACGAATCCCGCCCGCAGGGCATGTCAGCATCGGTGATGCGGAGTCCGGGGCCCCGGAAGCCCCAGCTTACAATGTAAGCCCTTGGGAATCGAGCCCCGACGACGATTTTCCGGCGTCTCCTGTCCAAAACTTTTCATACTTCGGCCAACGGCGGCAAAACCGCGGGTTACCAAGGAAAATCACGTACTTCCGGTACCGAATTACCGGCGCGGTGAGCCTGCACGGACGGCGGCCGGGAGGACAGGGCGAGGACCGGCGCGTAGGCTGGTGCGCGAATGCAGGAGGGAGCGGTCAATGGTCGAACCCGAAACATCTTCGGCGGCTGATGCGGGGCACGGCGGTCCCGACAGGCAGCGATTGGATCGACAGCGGATCCTGGAGGCAGGCGCAGCGTTCATCGAGCAGCACGGAGTCCGCCAATTGAGCATGCGGCGCCTCGGTGCGGAGCTGGATGTCGAGGCCATGTCGCTCTACCGTTATGTGCCGTCCCGGGAGCATCTGCTTGACGGCATCGTGGAGATAGTTGTCGATGAGCTGTACAGCGACCCGGAAGTGTATGTGGAACCCCGCCACGGGTGGCAGGACTACCTGCTGCGGCTGGCCCACGGACTGCGCCGGCTTGCCGTCCAGCATCCGCAGGTGTTCCCGCTGATTGCCACGCGCCCCACTGAGGCCCCCTGGGTGCAGCCGCCCTTGCGCAGCCTGAAGTGGGTGGAATCGTTCCTCAAGGCCATGACCGGCTCGGGGTTCAGCAACGAACAGGCGGTGGAGGCTTACCGGGCCTTCAGCAGTTTCCTCATCGGCCACTTGCTGCTGGAGGTCGCTGCACTCGGTGCAGACATAGGGCCGGTCGAGGAGGGCACGCCACCCCCGCCCGGCCAAACCGACCTGACCGACTATCCGCTGCTGCAGAAACTGCAGGGCCTGCTGTCCCAGGACCGCGCCAAGCAGGAATTCGAAGCCTCGCTGGATTGGCTGCTCGAGCGTCTGGACAGCCAGCTTTCCTGATCACGGATACCATCCGCGCCTTCGCGCCGCGGCGCTTCCGCTGCCGTGCTTCATCGCTTTCGCCCACGTGCCGCGGCAATGTCCGACGTCGTGCCACGGTGCCTTCGGCATCGCGCCGTGGCCCCTCCGCCGTCGTGCCTTCATTTGCGTCCGTAGCGAGGCAATTTAGCTGCGCCATTTTGCAGATTGATAATAAGCATGCTTTGCTTACATCGTAAGCATGATTACCGTTCGGTCCGGCACCGCCGGGTCCGAGGTTCCCAGCCAGGGGTCCGGTCGGGTCACGCCCGCACCTCCGGTTGGAGAGGCTAAGTGAGGAGAGGCATGCAGGTAATACGCAACAACTACGACGCATCACGCTTCGACGCCTATGTTGACGGGGAAGTAGCGGCGTCGTTGCAGTACAAGATCCAAGACGGTGAGATGTGGCTCCTCCAGATTGACGAAGACCGTTTGCACCGCGGGCTTGGCCTGGCTGACGAATTGGTGCGCCGTGCACTGGTTGAAGCACACCGTCGCCGCCTGCGCGTGCTGCCCTTCTGCCAGGAAGCCCGGCAGCAGGTCTTTAACCATCCTGTGTTCCTCCGGCTGGTACCGCAGGAACAGCGCAGCCGCTTCCATAAGTCATGGGCCTTGGAGAGCAAGGCCGGAGCGGGTCGCCGCCGGCGCCGGGTGTCCTCCGGTGTGGCCCGGACCTCCACCGCGCCGAAGGCAACGGCCCGAAATTCCACCGCGCCGAAGGCAGCGGCGCGATGAGTGGCAAACTCAAGGTCACGGTCCGCGTCGACTTGGAGTGTTCAGCCGCGCACATTGACGTACGCGGGCGGGTCGACGAGCGGAACGTCTTGGCCGTTTACTCTTTGGCCAGGCGGGCCAACTCGCTGGCCGCGGGACTTCAGATAACCATTGACCTGCAGAATGGCTCCGTGGACGGGGCAGTCCTGGCAGAACTGCAAGGATGCGCGGAGGCCGGAGCGCTGCCCGCACATGCCGACCCCGGGCAGTCCGATTGCTGGCTGAGGATTCTGGCTCCGACCACGGAGCTGTCCGACGTGGCGCTGGCTGCCTGAGCCAGGCCCGCACCAAGACACGGAAGGCCGCCGTCGTTCTCACGGAAACGACGGCGGCCTTCCGCGTGCCCGGAACTGCCCCGCCTCCGGCCCGCCGATCCACGGTCCCGGGCCGCGCCCGGGCAGATCAGGCGTAGTAGCGGCCCAGCACCTCGGCCTTGAAGTCGAAGAAGGAACCGTCGTCGATGGCCAGCCGCGCATCGTCGACCAGTTTCACGGTGAAGCGCTCGTTGTGGATGGAGATCAGCGTGTGGCTGACCATCTCGTTTGCCTTGTACAGGTGGTGGATGTAGGCGCGCGTGTAGTTTGCGCAGGTGTAGCAGTCGCAGCCGTCCACCAAGGGGGTGAAGTCCGTTTTAAACCGGCGGTTGGACAGGTTCTTGCGGCCGTCGGGCGTGTAGAACGCGGAGTTGCGCGCCACCCGGGTGGGGGAGACACAGTCGAAGGTGTCGGCGCCGTTCTCGATCGCGGTGAAGATGTCGTCGGGTTCGGAGATGCCCAGCAGATGGCGGGGCTTGTCCTCGGGCAGCTCCTCGGTGCACCAGCGCACGATCGTGCCCAGGTTCTCCTTCTCCAACGCGCCGCCAATGCCGAAGCCGTCGAAGTTCATCGCTCCGAGGTCGCGGCAGGCCTTGCGGCGCAGGTCTTCGTACTGGGCGCCCTGAATCACCCCGAAGAGTGCCTGGTACGGCCGGTGGGAGCGCTCCTCGGTGAGCCGCTCGTGCTCGGTCACGCACCGCTCGGCCCACCGCCGCGTGCGTTCCAGCGACTCCTCCTGGTAACCGCGCGAATTCATCAGCGTGGTCAGCTCGTCGAAGGCGAACATGATGTCGGCCCCGAGCTGGTGCTGCACCTGCATGGAGATCTCCGGCGTGAAGCGGTGCCTGTCGCCGTTGAGATGCGACTTGAACCAGACGCCGTCGTCATCCACGTGGGCCAGGCGTTCCTTGCCGGGTGCCACCCGGTCGTCGGAGCCGCTGCCGGCCGCGGCCGCGTCCATGCTGATGACTTTCTTGAAGCCGGAGCCCAGGCTCATCACCTGGAAGCCGCCGGAATCCGTGAAGGTGGGCCCGTCCCAATTCATGAACCTGCCCAGCCCGCCGGCCGCATCGAGCACCGCCGCCCCGGGCTGCAGGTACAGGTGGTACGCGTTGGCCAGCAGCGCCTGGGCGCCGAGCTCCTTCATCGACTCGGGGAGCACGGCCTTGACCGTGGCTTTGGTGCCGACGGCGATGAAGGCCGGGGTCTGTATCTCCCCGTGCGGGGTGGTGATGGTTCCGGTGCGGCCCTGGAATCCTCCCCCGTTGTCCTCCACTTGGGCGGGGGAGGGGCTGGCGGTGTCGGACAGGCGGCTGCCGACGCGGAAGGAAAAATCAGACTGGGGCACCCCACCATTTTGCCTTACCGGGCGACGGCCGGACTCCGGGGCCTGCGGCGGCGGTGGCATGGCTGCCCGAGCGTCCGCCGCCGTCCGCGCCGGGATCCCCGGCCGACCGCGTGGCCGGGTGAACACAGGTATGTCGGGTCTCCCACAGGATGACGGTTGCTTCGGGCAATCATCTTAGGCTTGAGAAGAGGCCATGCTGCAGCGTAAATACAGTGGGTAACCGAAGGGCGACAGAATGCTGAAGCAGCACGTGCGCGAGTTCTTCCGGGTGGGCCCGGCACGCCAGGACCATATTGTGGCCACGCGTTGCGGTCTCAGCGTGGGCCTGCCGCTGCTTGCCCTGCTGGCGTTCGGCCGGTTTGACCTGATGGTTTTCGCCGCCTTCGGCGCCTTCACAGGGATCTACGGCCGCGGCGAAGCGCACGGCTCCAGGCTGCGGCATCAAGGCCAGTTTGGCGTCCTGATCCTGTTGGTCATGTTCCTCGGCGCGCTCACTGCCCGGGCCGGCCCCGGGCCCTGGGGGATCGTGTTCGGCACCACCGTGGTGGCCGGGCTGTGGTCCCTGGCAGTCAATTACTTCCGGCTGAGGCCGGCCGGGGTCATCTTCTTCACCTTCGGTTATGCCGCCATCGGCTCGATTCCGCTGACGGCGCCGTTGTGGCAGGCCATGCTGACCGGACTGGTGAGCGTGGTGCTGGCCATGCTGATCGGGATCAGCAGCCGGTTGGTGCCGTCCTGGCGGACGTCCATGGCGCCGCCGCCGAAACAGGAACTGACCACCGAACACTGGCGGGAATTCGGGGTGGAGGCCGGCGCGAATGCCGTGGCGGCGCTGGCGGCCGGGACCCTCGCCACCTTGGTGGGCCTGGGGCACAACTACTGGGCGATGGTGGCCGCGGTGGCCCCGATCGCCGGCCCCAGCCTGGCCCAGCGGGTGAACAAGGGCGTGCACCGCATCCTGGGCACCTTTGCGGGCGTGGCGGTAGCCGGGGTGCTGCTGGCCCCGCACCCGGCGCCGTGGGTGCTGGTGCTGATGGTGGTGGTGCTCCAGTTCGCGGCCGAGATGTTCGTGCTGCGCCACTATGCCCTTGCGCTGATCTTCATCACGCCGCTGGCCCTGATCATGACCGAGCTCGCTGCCCCCACGGATCCGCAGGAGCTGATGGTTGACCGGGCTTTGCAGACCGCGATCGGTGCGCTGGTCGGGCTGAGCCTGGTGTACCTGATGCACCAGCGCACCGTGCGCATGAAGAACCGGCGCCGCTTCCAGCGCAAGCACCGCGGCGAGGGATGAGCGGCTCGCCCGGCCGCCGTCCGGCCGGGTGCGGTGTGGTTTATTCGGCGACCGGCCCCGCGGTGCTGCCGAGCACCAGTGGGTCGGCGCCGGGCAGCGCGCTGCTGCGCCAGCCATCCCAGGCCTCCCGGATTTCCGCGAGCCGTCGGGCACCGAGGCCGTAGCAGCTGATCAGCACCTGGCAGCCGCCCTCCGGCCGGCCCTCCGGATGCGGCGGCGTCGTCGCAACAATCAGCAGGCCGCCGCCATGGTCGGCGTACGAATCAACCGTCAGCCCGAGCTGACGCTCCGACCGGAACCACACCTTGCCGGACACGGCCTCGCCGGTGGACAGCGTGGTGGAGTACGGCTGGTCCGGTTCCGGCAGGTTGTCGAGTCCCAGGCTGGCGAGCAGGCCGTCGGGCGGCAGCGAGTCCGCGCCGAGGTATGTGGTCTGGCGTGGGTCGTTGGGGTGCCGCTCCAGGGCGAACCGCAGCTGCTGCAGGAAGGTCAGCCAGCCTTCGGTGACGTCCTCCCACCACTCGTCGGACTTCTCGCCGGACTCCCGGCCGCGCTTGAGGCTCAGCTGCACGCCGTCGCCCACCGGATTCAGGATAAAGGCATCGCCGTTGCTCAGCGTGAGCTGTTTGTGGTCTTCGGATTCGGTGGCACCGGTGAAGTAGATCTCGCGGATCTCCTCGTCCAGGCCCTTCATGTCCCAGCCGTGCCATTGCGCAATCGACCTGGGCTCGCGCAGCATGACCCAGACCTGGCGGGCGTCCGCATTGATGTGGACGCTCAGGGGATCGCTCGCCGGTGCAACGCCGCTATCCGTCATGCGGCCGACTCTACCCGCGGGGCCGCAGGGGTGGCCAGAGTCGGGCGGAACGGGCCCTAGGAGTTCCGCTGCTGGGCGTCGAGTGCGCGGATCGCCACCAGTTCGTTGCTGATCCGGCGGTCCAGCTCGACCGGCTCTAGGGTCTCCGAGCCGCCGTGCGTGCGCAGGTACAACAACGAGCTCAAGCGCAGTTCGCGCCACTCACGCTCCACGTCACGGTCGGCGGCGGCCATGGCGCGGTGGATTTCCTTGTCGTAGAGGTTCGGCTCGTTCAGCTGGCGCTGGCGGACCTCGGCGTTGACCTTCGCGCGGAAGGGGTCCTCGTCGGCGTCGTCGGGGGTGCGCAGCGCCTCGGCCAGCCTCTGGGCTTCCTGCTGGTCCTCCTCGTCGCCGGACTCCCGCAGCATGTAGGCGGCCATGGCCATCGTCGACTGAATCCATTTCCACCGGCCGAAGTTCCCGTCAAACGGCTGGTCGATGATCAGCCGGCAGACCGTGAGCGCGCGTTCGCGGTCGTCCAGCTCCACGAACAGGATATGGGCCAGGTCCCGCACGTCCTGCAGGTGGCTGCCGGCTTTGGTGTTGAGGCCTCGGCTCAAGCGTGCGGCCAGCCGCTGCACCCGGGCATTGCGCCCGTGTGCCCGCGCCACCTCGACCACCACCGCCTCGGGAGTGCCTTCCTCGGCCGGGATCAGTTCCAGCTCAGCCAGTGCCAGCGCGCCGGGCAGCGGCGCGGGCCTGCGCGAGGAAGCCACGCGGATGCGCGAGCCGTGGGCAATGCGCACCTTGCTGCCGTCTTCCAGCGTGGCCACCACCAGCGCCGGCGTGCCGAAATCGTCGAGTACGACGGCGGTGCTTGCCACCGGCGCCGAGTGCTCTCCGGAACGGGTCAGGAACCGGGCACCGGCGCCAACGGCCTCGGCCTTGACATGGTGGATGTATGTCTCGGCCTGCTGTTCCGTCATGGGTAAATCCTTAGTCACGCTCGCGATCGTCTGATCAGTATATGAATTCGTTATCTTTCCGGGGGGAGGTGCGGACCGGTGTCCAGCGCGCCGACCTGATGAAACGATGGATTGTGAGGGGACTCTCACGCGGTCCACGTCATGGGAATAGGGACGGTGCGCCCGGGCGTTGATCTCGGCACCGGATGCCGCGGGCCCAAAAAAATCGGTGTCCGGCTCGGGATCGAGGACCAAAGATGACCGCGATCGCCGATAGCGTCAAGATATCGAAGTTCCCGCCGGAACCGTGCCTCGTCGGTTCTTACGACGAAGCACCTCACGCACAGCTAGCCCTACATTCTTGTGAAAGCTGAATCCAGCCATGAGCATCATTTTTGCCCCGGAGGCCCGCCTTGGCGAAGCGCCGACGCACGCCCCCTTGTACCCCGAGCAGTTCCGCAGCAGGAGTCGTTTGACCGTGCTGCTGCGCGCCGCGGGCACGGTCCTGACGGATCTGGCCAACCGCCGCAGCCAGCGGCCGGTCCCGCTGAAGCGGCTGAGCTACCAGGACCAGCACCGGGAGGAGTCCCGGGACCTCGCCGCCCAGATGTACGTCTGGATGCTGCCGAAGTAGCCGGGCGGTCAGTCCGCCGGCACCCGGCCTGCGGTCATGCGCCGACACTTGGCTGGCGGTCAGCCCGCCGGCACCCGGCCGGCGGTCAGCGCGCCGACCCACCGGGCGGTCAGCCCGCCGGCACCCGGCCGGCGGTCAGCGGCACCAGCCCGCGTGAGCCAAGGCCTGGCGCAGCAGGTTGCCGCGGCCGCCGACGAATTCGGACTGGACCGCCTGGCTCAGCGCATCTTCCGGCGTCATCCAGCTCAATTCCAAGGCATCCTGGCGCGGGTTGCATTCCCCGGTGACCGGAATGACGTAGGCCAGGGCCACGGCATGCTGCCGGTCATCGGTCAAACCGGTCTCGGACGGCGAGGGGAAGTATTCCGCCACCGTAAACGGCACCGGGCTGGCCGGCAACTGCGGCAGGGCCAGCGGGCCGAGGTCCTTCTCCAGGTGGCGCAACAGGGCGGCGCGGACCGTCTCGCGGTACATCACCCGCCCGGAGACGAACGTGCGAACCATCTCGCCTTCGTCCGATGCCTGCAGCAGCAGGCCGATCTCCGTGACATACCCCAGCGAGTCCAGCCGCACGGGCACCGCCTCTACGTAAAGCATCGGCAGGCGTTGCCGCGCCTCGTGCAGATCCTCGTGGGACAGCCAGCCGGGATACGGGTCGGGAGTACGTACGCTCATGTACTTGTTCTACCGCACCCCTGCGACGCCAGTCACGCCGGCCGCCCCGCCGGCGCGTCCGCTCCAGTGCACACGAGCCACGGCCGAACCCGCCGGAACCGCGGAACCGCCGGTCCCATCAGGACCAAAGCGTCGGCGGCAGCGGGCGGTTTCCAGCCGAACCGTTTCGCGGGCCGCTGAACCGCAGGTACCCTCCTGCGGCCGGGTTCGCGCCGTCCGGATGCTCCACCAGCAGGACCTGCCGGCCGGTCTCGTCCGCACGCGAGCAGCGGTAACCGGCCGTGGCGAGGCGCTCCCGTACGGCCGACAGGTAGCCGTCGTACTCAAACGCCAGCCCAACCTGCTCCGTATCGCCGTGCTGTACCGCGACCAGCCCGCCGTTCTTCGCCGCGAAGTCCGCCCCGTCGCCCTCGCCGCTGACCCGGGGACGCGCGCCGATTCCGCGGAGGGTGGCCGCAGCACCGGATACGTCCGGCGTCACCCAGACCGCCATGACGGCCAGCGCCGGATCGGGCGGGTTGTGCCCGGAATCGTGCCCGAACGACGGCGCGGCGGCGCGTGCCAGGAAGCTGAGGCCCGAGGGTGCGGTGATCCGCGCGGACCGGCCGTCGCCGGCCTCCTCGATCTCCGCCCGCGTGCCGTCGGACACGGTGCGGCGGACAAACTCGTCGAGGTCACGGACCTCGAAGCTCAGTTCCACGCGGCCGTCGGCGGCGTCGCCGGCATCGGCCGGGCGCAGGTCCAGCCGCCCCGAGCCGGCGGCGAATTCCAGCCGGGCGCCGTCGTCGGCCACGCAGGCCAGCCCCGCCGCGGTCAATAAGTCCCGCCACGGCCCGATGCGGGAGGTGGACAACACGGGACGGACGCGCAGCATCTGGGTTCTCTCCTTGGGCCGGCACGGGACGATACCCAAAAACACTAGACGACGCGGCCCTGCCGTGCTGCCATGAGGGCATGGCTGTTGAGCTTCCGGAGTTGTTGGTGCCAGACGCCGCCGCGTGGCGGGCCTGGCTGGAAGAAAACCACGCCTCCTCGGCCGGTGTGTGGCTGATCCTGGGTAAGAAGGGCGGCACGGTTACGGCCCTGGATTATGCCGCCGCCCTGGACGAGGCGTTGTGTTTCGGCTGGATCGACGGGCAGGGCAGGCGGCGCGACGCGGAAAGCACCTTCCAACGCTTCACCCCGCGGACGAAGCGCAGCATCTGGTCGCTGCGGAACGTCGGGCACATCGAGCGGCTGGAGCAGGCCGGCAAGATGCACGAGGCCGGCCGGGCTGCCGTGGCCGCGGCGCAGGCCGACGGTCGCTGGGAGAAGGCCTACGCCGGGCCCGCCACGGCCGAGGTGCCCGAGGACCTGGCCGCGGCGATCGCCGCCGTCCCGGAAGCGCAGGCGATGTTCGAGGTGCTCACCTCGCAGAACCGCTTCGCGCTGATCCACCGGCTGGCCCAACTGAAGACCGATGCCGCCCGGCAGCGCAAGATCGCCGGCTTCGTGGAGATGCTGGCCCGGCAGGAAACACCGTATCCGCAGCAGAAGAAGCCGTCCTGACGGCTGGCCGCTGCCCGTGCACTGCCCCGGCCGCGCGCCTGTTCACACGCCCGCTCGGACGCCCGAGTACAGGCCCGGCAGCGCGCCTGTCCCCACGCCCGCTCCGACGCCCGCGTGCACATGCCCGCTCAGACGGGCAGCGTGGCGGCGGCCTCCAGGGTCATCCAGGCCTGCAGCTGGGTGGACAGCTCGACGCCGGGCCCGCCCGCCGCGGCGGCCGGAACCGCGGGGTCGGGGGAGAAGACCAGCACCTCCCCGGTGCGGTGGTTTCCGATCGTCCGCCCGTCCCAGAAGCCTTGCGCGGTGTCCAAGACCATCCGCGCGGCCAGTTCCCGCGCCGAGTCCGGCAGCCGGTCGGAGCGGGCGGCCAAGGCCAGGTAGCGGGCCAGGATCCCGGTGAACAGTCCGCCGTCGCCCGCACCGTGCGTGCGCAGAACGAGTGGGCCGCCGTCGCCGGCGGCCGCCGAGGCCGCGGCGGCCGGGCTCTCGTCCTCGGCCGGTCCTGCGGTGGCGGTGCGTTCGCCGGTGGCTGCATGCGGAGTTCCCGAACGTCCCTGGACCAAACCGGCCGCGATGCCCTGCACCAGTTCGGCGGCCCGCCCCAGGTCAGCGTCGCGGCCCGTTTCCAGCAGTGCCCCGAGCACCGGCCCCTGGTTGTAGGTGTAGACGTCGTCCACCAAAGCCGGCTGGCCGCCGGAGACCCGGACGCCGTCGAGATACAGCCGCTGCCGGGGCGCGTACAAGGTGGCATCCAGCCAGTCCAGGAGCCGGGCGGCCTGCGCCCGGTCGCCCGCGCGCACCAGATACAGGGCCGCCGGTGCCGTGGCGGGGGTGTTCTTGAAGTCCCTGGCGGTGTTCCAGAACAAGCCGCCGCCCAGGTCCGGGGTGTGCGCCGATTCGAGTTGGAGCAGCAGGCGGCGTGCCGCGGCCCTGTTCCGGAAGCGGGGCTTGTGCGCCTCGGCGGCCAGCGCGTCCAGCCGCTGCGCGGCCAAGGCCAACCAGGCCATGTCGTCGTAGTAGGAGTTGTCGAAGCGGAATCCGTTGCGCCAGCGGAGCGTGCGCAGCAGTCGCGCGGCGAGACGGCCGGCGCTCGGCCCGTCGCCGCCGTCGTAATGCTGGCCCCGGCGCAGCTCCCGCCACCCGGCATCCACCAGGCAGTCCAGGAAGTGGGCCTGCCACCAGTAGTGCCACGGCCCGCCGCGCCCTGGGGAGGGCTGGCGGACCGCGCCCAGCACGGTGAACGGAAGGCCCAGCAGGCGCTGGCCGAAATGGCGGACGACGGCGATGGCGGCCTCGTCCGCGCGTCCTGCCGCCAGGGCGGGGTTGGGCGGGCGGAAGGCTCTGCCGCCGGGCAGGGTGGGCATGTGGATCAGCCTAACGGCGGATCGGGGGCGGTGCAGGCCGGAATCTGCCCGCGCGCCCCCCGCCGGTGCGCGGGGTGTGCGCCGGGCCACACTAGGCTGAGGGGTGCAGTGCCGCCGGCAGGCAGGCGGCCGGAGAGATGAGTGTTGAGGACCCTGAGGAGGATCCAGTGGAGGTAGCCGGAACCGTAGCGTTGATTACGGGCGGAGCATCGGGGCTGGGGGCGGCGACGGCCCGTCGGTTGCACGCCGCCGGTGCGTCGGTGGTGCTGATGGACCTGCCCGGCTCGAAGGGGAACGAGCTCGCCGCCGAACTCGGGGAGCGGGCCGTGTTCGCGCCCGCCGACGTGACCAATGAAGAACAGGTGCAGGCAGCGGTGGAGGCAGCCGCGGCGCTGGGGCCGCTGAGGATCGTGGTCAACTGCGCCGGCGTCGCGACGCCGGGCAAGGTGCTGGGCCGCGATGGGGTCCTGCCGCTTGAAGCGTTTGCCAAGGTGGTACAGGTCAACCTGGTCGGAACCTTCAACGTGATCCGCCTGGCCGCAGCCGCCATGGCCGCCACCGAACCGGTGGAAACCGAACTGGGCGGGCCCGAGCGCGGCGTCATCATCAACACCGCCTCCGTGGCGGCCTTCGACGGCCAGATCGGCCAGCCCGCCTACGCCGCCTCCAAGGGCGGAGTGGCTGCCATGACGCTTCCGCTGGCGCGCGAACTGGCGCGCTCGCTGATCCGGGTGGTCACCATCGCGCCGGGCATCTTCGAGACGCCGATGATGGCCGGGCTGCCGCAACAGGCGCAGGAATCGCTGGGCCAGCAGGTGCCGCACCCGTCCCGGCTGGGCCGGCCGGCCGAGTATGCGGAGCTGGCCGCGCACATCGTGGCCAACTCGATGCTCAACGGCGAAACCATCCGGCTGGACGGCGCGATCCGGATGGCCCCCAGATAAGAGAAGGGTCCGGTGGGCGGGCAGGACGCGACCCGGCAGGTCCCGGACGGCACCCCAGACACCCGGCGCCTCCCGGGCTGCGCTCCCGGGCCGCGCCCAGGTAACCGGCACCTCCCGGACGGCACCTAGGCAACCGGCACCGCCCGGACGGCACCTAGGCAACCGGCGCCTCCCGGGACCCGTCGGCGAAAGGCGAGGCGCCGCCGTCGTACGCTTGAGGTGGACCGTGCCGACGCTTGGAGTCCCCGGGAACGGCACGCCCGCCGCAGCCGCCCGCAGGACGCGAAAGGACGCACCCATGCCGCACGCCGCCCGCGACCGGGATGTCGACTCGAGCCTGCGCGCCGATGTGCGCCGGGTGAGCACGCTGCTGGGGGCATCGCTGGCCCGGCAGCACGGGCCGGAGCTGCTTCACCTGGTGGAGCAGGTGCGGCTGCTGACCAAGGAGTCCAAGGAAGCGGCCCGCGGCGAGGGCGAGGCCACGGGGCCCTGGACCGCCCGCGAGGTGATCGACCAGGTCCGCGAACTGCTCGCGGGGCTGGACGTGGACGAGGCCACCGACCTGGTGCGGGCTTTTGCCTTCTACTTCCACCTGGCCAACGCCGCCGAACAGGTGCATCGGGTGCGCCAATTGCGTGCCCGGCCGGAGGAAGACGGGCAGTTGCTGCGCACCGTGGCGCAGATTGCCGAGGAAGCCGGACCCGAGGCGCTGCAGCGCGCGGTCAACCAGCTCGACGTCCGCCCCGTCTTCACCGCGCATCCCACCGAGGCCTCGCGCCGCACGGTGCTGGACAAGCTGCGCGCCATCTCCGACCTGCTGTCCACCACGACGGCGGAGGGCAGCACGGCGCGGCGGCGGCAGGACCGGCGGCTGGCCGAGATCATCGACCAGATGTGGCAGACGGACGAGCTGCGGCACGTGCGGCCGAGCCCGGTCGATGAGGCGCGCAACGCCGTCTACTACCTGGGCAACATCCTCAACAACACCCTGCCGGAACTGATGGGGGACCTGGCCGAACTGCTCTCCGAACATGGCGTGACGCTGCCCGCCGACGGGGCGCCGCTGCGCTTCGGCTCGTGGATCGGCGGCGACCGTGACGGCAACCCGCTGGTCACCGTGGACGTGACCCATGAGGTCTTCCAGCTGCAGAACCAGCACGCGGTGCGGATCAACATCGGCTTCGTGGACAGCCTGATCGCCGTCCTGTCCAACTCGACGACGATCGTGGCCGCCAGCGACGAGCTGCTGGACTCCGTGGCCAGGGACCTGGAAAACCTGCCGGGCCTGGACGCCAGGGTGCGCGAGCTGAACGCGAATGAGCCCTACCGGCTGAAACTGACCTGCATCAAGGCGAAGCTGCTCAACACCAGCGCCCGGATCCAGCGCCGGCTCCCACACGAGCCCGGGCGGGACTACAGCTCGACGGCGGAGGTGCTGGCCGACCTGGCGCCGATCGAGCAATCCCTGCGCGCCCACACCGCGTCGCTGGTGGCGGACGGCTCGCTGGCCGCCGTGCGCCGGGCTGTCTCGACCATCGGGCTGCACCTGGCCACCCTGGACTTCCGGGACAACGCGGGGAAGCACCACAAGGCGGTCGCGGCACTGCTGGCCGCCCGCGATGCCGCGCGGACCCCGGCCGGCGTGACCGCGGCCTCGGGTGCTGGGGCGCGTGGAGTGGCGGGTACGGGTGGGACGGCTGCGGCGGTGGGCGGCACCGAACCTGCGGTCGACGCTTCTGCGCCGGTGGGTGTGACGGTTGGCGGCGCGGCTGTTCCGGCGGGTGTGGCGACAGCTGTGGGCGGCACCGACCCTGCGGCCGACGCCGCTGCCCCGGCGGGCTACCTCGAGCTGGCCCGCGGCCCGCGGCAGCAGCTGCTTTCCTCGCTGCTGCTCGAGCCCGGACCGCTGGCACCGCCGTCGTTATTGAAAAGGAAGCGGGCACGCACGCTGGAGGTGTTCGGCGCGATCGCCGAGGCGCTGCGCCAGTACGGCCCGGACGCGGTGGAGACGTACATCGTGTCCCGGGCACGCGGCGCCGACGACGTGCTCGCCGCCGCGGTGTTGGCCCGCGAGGCGGGACTGCTGGCGCTGGACGGCTCCGAGCCCAAGGCGCTGATCGGGTTCGCGCCGCTGCTGGAAAGCGTGGAGGCGCTGCGCAGCGGCGGGAAGATCCTGGACGACCTGCTGTCGGATCCGCAGTACCGCCGGATCGTGCGGCTGCGCGGCGACCTGCAGGAGGTCATGTTCGGCTACTCGGACTCCAACATGGAAGCCGGCGTGGCCACCAGTCAGTGGGAAATCCACAAGGCCCAGCTGGTGCTGCGCGACGTGGCCGCCCGGCACGGGGTGCGGCTGCGCTTCTTCCATGGCCGCGGCGGATCGGTCGGCCGCGGCGGTGGGCCGACCTACGACGCGATCCTCGCCCAACCCAACGGCGCGCTCGCCGGCGAGATCAAGTTCACCGAGCAGGGCGAAGTCATTTCCGACAAGTACACCCTGCCGGAGCTGGCCCGGGAAAACCTGGAACTGGCGCTCGCGGCGGTGCTGCAGGCGTCCGCGCTGCACCAGGAGCCGCGGACCTCGGAGGCCGAACGCGGCCGGTACCACGCTGCCATGGAGGTGATTTCCGGCGCGGCCTATGAGCGCTACCGGCTGCTGGTGGAGCACCCGGACCTGCCGGAGTATTTCCGGACGTCGACGCCGGTGGAGCAGCTGAGCGCGGTGAAGTTCGGTTCGCGTCCGGCCGACCACCCCGAGGCGGGTCCGGCCGCCGGCCAGGGGTTGGGCAAGCTGCGGGCCATCACCTGGGTGTTCGGCTGGACCCAGTCGCGGCAGATCGTCCCCGGCTGGTACGGCGTCGGCAGCGGGCTGCGGGCCGCCCGGGCCGCCGGACTGCAGCCGCAGCTGCGCGAGATGATCAGCAACTGGCACTACTTCCAGTCCTTCATCTCGAACGTGGAGATGACGCTGGCCAAGACCGACTTGGAGATCGCGGCGCATTACGTCTCGACGCTGGTGCCTGAGCAACTGCGGCACCTGTTCGACGACATCCGGGCCGAGTTCGAGCTGACCGTGGCCGAAATCCGGAAGCTGACCGGCGAGAACGAACTGCTCGATAACCAGCCGGTGCTCCAGCGCTCGCTGCACATCCGCGACCAGTACCTGGACCCAATCTCGTACATGCAGGTGGAATTGCTGCGCCGCATCCGGACGTCGGAGCCGGACGAAGCACTACAGCGGGCCATGCTGATCACCGTGAACGGCATTGCCGCGGGCTTGCGGAATACGGGCTAGCGCGGCCGCTGCGTCGGGCTGGCGGCGATGAGCTGGCGGTCGCGCTGGCGGCCGAGCGGTGTCAGGGTGGGCAGGATGCCTATCCGCGGCGGCTTGGCAGCGCACATCTGTCCATGTTTAGCCATAACTTCCCATGTATTGGTAGCCTGACACCTTTCTGACTAGGCAAGATGCTTAAGCATGCGCCGAAACGTGGGAAGTTACGGCGCAAGCTGCCCGTCTGCAACCCGCCCAAGCCGCCCGCGCAAGCGACCCGCCCACCACGCCCAAGCCCGCCCGTCTGCGACCCGCCCAAGCCGCCCGCCAAGCCACCCGCCCACCACGCCCAGCGCGCCCACCACACCCCGCCCGCCAAGCGACCCGCCCACTACGCCCCTGCCCGCCCTCAGCACACCTTCCGTCCAGCGGAACCAGCCGGTTGCCCGCCCGGCGATTGCTCGTCATGCTGTGGGCATGACGAAGCTGCTGCCCGCCGCCAACCTGTACGGCCACGACGTCGCCGCCGCCATCGAGGCCCAGCCGGACGGCGTGGTGCACCTGGATGCGCACTTGGACCGGATCTGGCAGCAAGCGGCTCCGTTGCTTGCCGTCCGCGACAACGATGCCCACACCCTCTACGCCTATGGCCTGGCCCAGGCCCTGCTGGCCGCCCACCCGGAGGCCGATGCCGACGTCGTCCTTCCGGCCATCATGCTGCACGACATCGGCTGGTCGCAGGTGCCGCCGGACCAGGTCCTCGCCGCGATCGCCCCCGGCGGCGGCCGGCTCGACCTCGTCTTGCTGCACGAGAAGGAGGGCGCCCGACTGGCGGCCGGGATCCTCGAAGATGCCGGCCATGACCCGGCGCTCATTCCGCGCATCCTGGAGATCATCGACGGGCACGACTCGCGCAAGGAGGCCCTCTCGATCGAGGACGCCATCGTCAAGGATGCAGACAAAACGTGGCGGCTCAGCCCGCACGGCGTCGACACCGTGATGGAGTGGTTCGGGCTGGACCGCGGCCAGGCGCTCCGGCTCTGCAGCCAGCGCGTCCTGGGCCATCTCTTCACCGAGGAGGCAAAGGCCATGGCGCGCGCGCTGTCCGCGCTGGAATCGGTAACGTTGTGGCCGCAGCGCGGGGCGCTGCTGGCCGACGGCTAGACTCGGTTTCGGCCGGGTGCCGCAAGGGCACCGGCTGTGAAGCTCAGCGGCACGGGCGACGGCGCTGTCCGGCTTTGCCCGGACGACGGCGGCGCCCCACTTGGCCGGGCGGCGGTGCCGGGTTTTGCCCGGACGGCGGTGGTGCCCGGCTTTGTCGGACCGGCGGCGGAATATGGGAGGCAGCTATGGCCGGCGGTAGCCGAGATCCGGGACGCACGGTCACGTCCCGAGTGCTGGCCATCCTTGAAGCCTTCGAGCAATCCAGAAGCGCGCTGAGCCTGACCCAGATTTCCGAGGGTTCCGGACTGCCGTTGAGCACCACGCACCGTCTGGTCGCGGAATTGACGGAATGGGGCTTCCTCTCCCGCGGCGCCAACGGCCGCTACCAACTGGGTATCCGCCTTTGGGAGTTGGCGCAGAATGCCGGCCGGCAACTGCGCGACGCCGCGCGCCCCTTCGTGCAGGACCTGTTCTCCCTGACCGGCGAGACGTCACAGCTGGCGGTCCGGGAAGGCCACGAGGTGCTGTACATCGAGCGTATCTACGGCACCAAGCGCGTGCCCCGTGCCTCGCGGGTCGGTGGCCGGCTGCCGATGCACGCCACCGCCGTCGGGAAGGTCATCCTCGCGTACGAGGAGGAGTGGGTGCGCACCGCCTACTTGAACCGGCAGTTGGAACGTCCCACCGCCCACACCCACATTGTTCCCGGGCGCCTGGCGGAGGAACTGGTCCAGATTCGCGAGCAGGGCTACGCCACCACGCTGGAGGAAGTCCGGCTCGGCTCCTGCTCCATCGCCGTGCCCGTTTTCCATACCGGTCGGATCGGGGCCGGGCTGGGATTGGTGTTGCTGACGTCGCAGGCCCCCACGATGACGCGGCACCTTCCGGCGCTGCGCGGTGTCTCGGCACAGATCGAACGCGCCACCGCGCACATCCCGCTGGAGTCTTTGCTGGGAAGCCACATCACCCGGAAGGCCTGAGCGCCCGGCCCAAATCGCGCTGAGCCACTGCCGGCCAGCTCCGACAAGCAACGCCTGACCAAGCCGCCGCACGCCACGAGATGCTAAGCACTATTCGTTTCCACTGAGTGGAAGAGCCCCTTAGGCCCTGAGAGTGACGTGGGCAACACTGGAGTCTAATCAGCCCGCTGAAACCGACAACGGCGACGGCGGAAGCAGACCCCAAGGAGTTCCAGATGTCATCTTCGACCGAAACGGCAGCTTGCCCGTTCGGCCACGGTGCCGAGGCCCCCGCAGGGCACCACGGCTATGAGCCGTTCCAAATGAAGGATCCGTTCCCGGCCTACACCGAGCTGCGGAACGAGCAGCCCGTCATGTTTGACGAGCGCGTCGGCTACTACGTGGTTTCCCGCTATGACGACATCAAGGCCGTTTTCGAGGACTGGGAGACCTTCTCCAGCGAAAACGCCCAGGCACCGGTCCGCCGGCGCGGCCCGCAGGCCACCAAGATCATGGAAGAGGGCGGCTTCACCGCCTACTCGGGGCTGTCGGCCCGCCGCCCGCCGGAGCACACCCGGATTCGCGCCGTCGCCCAAAAAGCTTTCACTCCGCGCCGCTACAAGGCGCTGGAACCGTTCATCCGGCAGAACGTCGTGGACCAGCTGGAAGCCATGCTGGCCCGCCCCGATCGCCGCGGCGAACTCGTAAAGGACCTGGCCTACACCGTCCCGACGGTCACGATCCTGACGCTGATCGGCGCCGACGTCTCCCAGGTGGACACGTTCAAGCGCTGGTCCGATTCCCGCGCGGCGATGACCTGGGGCGACCTCAGCGATGAGGAGCAGATCCCGCACGCCCACAACCTGGTGGAGTACTGGCAGGAATGCCTGCGCCTGGTCCGCGTCGCCCACGAGGAAGGCGGCGACAACCTGACCGGCGACCTGGTCAAGGCCCAGCAGGACGGGGCGGAGATCAGCGACCACGAGATCGCCTCCATCCTCTACTCCCTGCTGTTCGCCGGACACGAGACCACCACCACCCTGATCGCCAACTCCCTGCGCGTGCTGCTGGCTCGTCCGGACCAATGGCAGCAGCTGGTGGAGGAGCCCAAGAAAATCCCGGCAGCCATCGACGAGGTGCTGCGCTTCGCCGGCTCGATCGTCGGCTGGCGCCGGAAGGCGCTCAAGGACACCGAAGTCGGCGGGGTCAAGATCCCGGAGGGCGGTGAATTGCTGCTGCTGATGGGCTCCGCCAACCGCGATGCCGCCCGCTTCGAAGACGGCGAGGAGTTCGACATCTCCCGTGGCAACGCCCGCGAACACCTGTCCTTCGGCTTCGGCATCCACTACTGCCTGGGCAACATGCTCGCCAAGCTGCAGGCCAAGATCGCCCTGGAAGAGGTGGCGCGGCTGGCACCGAACCTGAAGCTGGAGAACCCCGGAAACATCGAGTTCCGCGAAAACATCTCCTTCCGCGTCCCCGAAACCGTCCCCGTCAGCTGGGAGGCCTGAACCCATGCGCAGCAACGAATTTATCCAGTTTTTCGACGGCGGGATCGAGCCCACGCTCGAGAACCTCGGCGGCAAGGGCGCCTCGCTGGTCACCATGACCTCTGCGGGCATGCCGGTGCCCCCGGGATTCGTCGTCACGACCGCCCAGTTCGACCGCTTCATGCAGGAAGCCGGGATCACCGAGCACATCAACCAACTGCTGGCCGGCCTGGACCCGGAAGACATCGCCCAGGTGGACGCGGTATCCGCCTCCATCCGCGAAGACATCTGCTCCCGCCCGGTACCGGCCGACATGCGCGCCCAGACCGTCGAGGCCTACGACGCCCTGATGTCCCGCTTTGACGCGCCGGTCCCGGTGGCGGTGCGTTCCTCCGCCACCGCCGAGGACCTGCCGGATGCCTCCTTCGCCGGACAGCAGGACACCTACCTCTGGCTGGAAGGCTTCGCCGCCGTCGGCGAACACATCCGCAGCTGCTGGGCATCGCTCTACACCTCGCGCGCCATCATCTACCGGCTGAAGAACAACATCCCGGACCAGGGCCTGTCGATGGCCGTCGTCGTGCAGAAGATGGTCAACGCCAGGGTCTCCGGCGTCGCCATGACCCTGGACCCGGCCAACGGCGACCGCTCCAAGATCACCATCGACGCGTCCTACGGCGTCGGCGAAATGGTGGTCTCGGGGCAGGTTACGCCGGACAACATCGTGCTGGACAAGGTCACGCTGGCCCCGGTCGCCGAACACCTGGGCGACAAGCATGCCGAACTGATACCCGATGCCGCCGCGCGCACCCTCGTGGAGCGGGAGGTCGACGCCGAGCGGCGGGCCCGGCGCAGCCTGAACGACGACGAACTGCTCGCCGTGGCACGGATGGCCAAGCGGGCCGAGAAACACTACAAGTGCCCGCAGGACATCGAGTGGGCGCTGGACAGGGACCTGCCCGACGGCGAAAACCTGCTGCTGCTGCAGTCCCGGCCGGAAACCGTGCACTCCTCCAAGAAGCCGGTCGCGTCGTCGTCCGCAGTGCCGGGAGCCGGCGGATACGCCGCGGCCCTCGGTGCTGCTCCCGCGACGGCGGCCGCCTCCTCAACCGGGAATGCAGGAGCCGGGAGCGCAGGAGCCGGGAACGCAGGCACCGCCGCCGGCGGCTTCAGCCTGGGCAGCATCACCGCCTCGCTGCTGAAGCCCTCCGCCTGACCATTGCCCCGAACTGTTCCGCCTGTTCCACCGCACGGCAGCAAGGTTCCAACAGCTCCACCGCACGGCAGCAAGGCTCCAACAGCTCCACCGCAAGGCAGCAAGGCTCCAACAGCTCCACCGAACCGCCCACCGAAGGCTCAACGCAGAGCCGCCACCGAAAGGACCGCCATGTCTATGAAGTCCTTCCCGAAGCCCTCCGAACTGCCGGTCCCCGCCGGCGCCGAGGGCTGGGAGAAGATCTACCCGTACTATCTCGTGTTCCAGGACAAGCTCAAGGAACAGGAAGACGCCAAGTTCTGGTTCTGCGACAGCCAGCACTGGCCCACCGTCTACAAGCCGTTCGAGACCATCGGCGGCGAGTTCGCGGTCAAGTGCCTGGGCCAGTACAACGCCCGGCACCTGATGATCCCCAACGCCAACGGCATCGAGTTCCGGGTGCACCTGGGCTACCTGTACATGTCGCCGATCCCGGTCCCGGAGGACCAGATCGCCGCCCGGGTCCCGCATTTCGAGCAGCGCGTGGGCCACTACTTCCAGAACTGGGAGGAACTGCTCAAGCAATGGCACGTGAAAGTCCGCGGCACCATCGACGAAATGGAAACCATCTCGTTCAAAAAGCTGCCGGACATGGTCCCGATGGAAGACATCACCACCGGCAAGGCCATGGACGGCTCCGAGGTGTTGCTGGAGAACTACGACCGGCTGATCCAGCTGGCCTACCAGAACTGGCAGTACCACTTTGAGTTCCTGAACCTGGGCTACATCGCCTACCTGGACTTCTTCAACTTCTGCAAGGAAGTCTTCCCGAACATCCCCGACCAGTCGATCGCCACCATGGTGCAGGGCGTGGACATGGAACTCTTCCGCCCGGACGACGAGCTCAAGCACCTCGCCAAGCTGGCCGTGGAGCTGGGCCTGCAGTCCGCCTTCGGCAACACGGACGACGTCGATGCCACCTTGGCCGCGGTCGGCGCCTCCGAGGGCGGCGACCGCTGGATCGCGCGCTACGAGGAAGCCAAGGACCCGTGGTTCAACTTCACCGTGGGCAACGGCTTCTACGGGCACGACAAGTACTGGAACGAACACCAGGAAATCCCGCTGGGCTACATCGCCGACTACATCCGCCGGCTGGACGAAGGCCAGGACATCATGCGCCCGGTCGAGGAGCTGGTGGCGGAGAAGGAACGGATCGTGGAGGAATACCGCGAACTGCTCGACGGCGAGACCCTGGCCGCCTTCGACGCCAAGCGCCAGCTGGCCGCCACCGCCTACCCGTACGTGGAAAACCACAACTTCTACATCGAGCACTGGACCATGGGCGTCTTCTGGCGCAAGATCCGCGAGCTGTCGCGGATGATGCACGCCGAGGGATTCTGGACCGAGCCGGACGACCTGCTCTACCTGAACCGGAACGAGGTCCGCGACGCGCTCTTCGACCTGGTCACCGGCTGGGGCGTGGGTGCCGAGCCGATCGGCCCCACCTACTGGCCGGAGGAAATCGAGCGCCGCCGCAAGATCGTGGACGCGCTGAAGACCGCGCGGCCGGCACCGGCGCTGAACACCCCGCCGGCCTCGATCACCGAACCCTTCACCCGGATGCTCTGGGGGATCACCACCGAACAGGTCCAGCAGTGGCTGGGCGAGGGCGAAGAGGTCGAAGGCGGCGGACTGCGCGGCATGGCCGCGTCCCCGGGCATCGTCGAGGGGTACGCACGGGTGGTCCACGATTCCGACCAGCTCTCCGAGGTCCAGCAGGACGAGATCCTGGTGGCCACCGTGACCGCGCCGAGCTGGGGGCCGATCTTCGGCAAGATCAAGGCCACCGTCACGGACATCGGCGGCATGATGAGCCACGCCGCGATTGTCTGCCGGGAGTACGGGCTGCCGGCGGTGACCGGCACCGGCTCGGCCTCCACCACCATCAAGACCGGCCAGCGGCTGCGGGTGGACGGGACCAAGGGCACCGTGCAGATCCTGGACGTTGAGGAAGCCGAACCGGCCGTCGCCGGGCCGGGAGCACACAGCCACACCTGAGTTTCCGGTACCGCCGCAGCAACTCAGGCACACCAAGTGCCGGGCCGGGCAAAGCCGGCACCCCCAGCGGGTCCCGGCCCGGCACTCCGAACATGAAAGCGTGACGATGACACAGCCTCCCCCCGACGCCACGGCCGGCCACGGCTTCCCGGACCCCGTCCAGGGGTCCGACGCCCGGACCGTGCTGATCACCGGAGCCGCCGGCGGGCTGGGCCGCGCCTTCGCCCTGGGCTTCGCGGCCCGCGGCTACCGGGTGGCAGCGGCCGACACCAACCTGGCCGGCGCCGAAAAGACTGCGGCGCTGGTCCGCGAAACCGGCGCGGAGGCCGAGGCCTTCGAAGCCGACGTCACCGACGTCGCCTCCACCGAGGCCCTCGCCCGGCGGTGCGCCGACTTCGGGCAGGGGAGCATCGACGTCGTCCTTAACAACGCCGCCATCTATGCCACGGTGACCCGCACCCCGTTCGAGGAGATCGACCCGGCCGAATGGGACCTGGTCATGAACGTGAACCTCAAAGGGCCCTGGCTCGTGACCCGCGCCGCCAGCCCGTTCCTGCCCGATGGCGCCCGCGTCATCAACCTCTCCTCCGCCACCATCTACTCCGGCTCGGAGCAGTGGCTGCACTACGTCGCCTCGAAGGGCGGCGTGGTGTCGATGACCCGGGTGCTGGCCAAGGAACTGGGCCGGCGCAACATCACCGTCAACGCGATCGCGCCGGGCTTCACGCTCACCGAGGCCAGCTACGGGCTGATGGAGAACGCCGAGAACTACGGCGTGGACCGCGGCGCACTCAAACGCGCCAGCCAGCCCGAGGACATCGTGGGCGCGGCGCTCTTCCTGGCCGGCCCGGACAGTTCCTACATCACCGGACAAACCATGGTGGTCGACGGCGGCCGCCAGTTCATCTGAACCACTGCAACCCAAGGAGAACCATGCCTACGGTACATTTCACCGACGCTGAAGGCGCCGTCCGCGACGTCGAAGGCAACCCCGGCGACTCGGTCATGGAAACCGCGGTGCGCAACGGCGTGCCGGGCATCGTCGCCGAATGCGGCGGCTCGCTGTCCTGCGCCACCTGCCACGTGTTCGTCCGCGAGGACACCATGGACCAGCTTCCGGAGATGGAAGACATGGAGGACGAAATGCTCTACGGAACGGCGGTGGACCGCCAGGAAAATTCCCGCCTGTCCTGCCAGCTCAAGCTGGCCGAGGGCCAGGACGTGTACGTCACTACCCCGGAAACGCAGATCTGATCATGGAAACCACCACCACAACGACGACGGCGGCCCCCGCCCCGGCGGCGGACGGTGCCGTGCAAACCGGGCTGCTGATCATCGGCGCGAGCCAGTCGGGAGTCCAGTTGGCCGTTTCGCTGCGGGCGCTCGGCTTCACGGAGCACATCACGCTGCTGGGCGAGGAGAACCACCGGCCCTACCAGCGCCCGGCCCTGTCCAAGGAGTTCCTGCAGGGCACGGTGGAGAGCGAATCGCTGATCTTCCGGTCGAACCAGTACTGGGAGGACCACAACGTGGCCCTGGTCAAGGGCGAGCGGATCGAGCGGATCGAGAAGGAAGCGGACGGTTCCGGGGTGGCCCACGCTGCCTCCGGGGCACAGTTCCCGTTCCGCCGGCTGGCGCTGACCGTGGGCGCCCGTGCGCGCAAACTACAGGTCCCCGGCGCCGACCTGGACGGGGTGGTCTACCTGCGCAACGCCGACGACGCCCTGGCGCTGAAGGCCCAGCTGGAGGGCGTGCGTGACGCGGTGGTGATCGGCGGCGGCTTCATCGGGCTGGAGGCTGCGTCCAGCCTGCACAAGATGGGCAAGAACGTCACCGTGCTCGAGTACGGGCCGCGGCTGATCGGCCGGGCCGTGGGCGAAGAAACCAGCGACTACTTCCTCACGGCGCACCGTGAACGCGGCCTCGACATCCGGCTGAATTCCCGCATCCGGGAACTGGTGCCCGCGGACGGCGGGGGCACGGTGGGCGGCGTTGGCCTCGAAGACGGCACCGTGGTCGCCGCCCAGCTGGTGCTGGTCGGCATCGGCGTCGTGCCCAACACCGAGCTCGCCGAGCAGCTGGGCCTGGAGGTGGACAACGGCATTGTGGTCGACCGGCACGCGCTGGCCTCCGACGGAACCACGGTGGCGGTGGGCGACGTGGCCAACATGCCCAACCCGCTGCCCGGCTCGCCGGAGGGCGAGCGGATCCGGCTGGAAAGCGTGAACAACGCGATCGAACACGCCAAGGTCGCCGCCTACTCCCTGATGGGCCGGCGGGAGGACTACGCCGGGATCCCGTGGTTCTGGTCGAACCAGGCGGACCTGAAGCTGCAGATCGCCGGCCTGACGCTGGGCTACGACCGGACCGTTGTCCGCCGTGACGACGAGCGCGGCAAGTTCTCCGTCCTCTACTACCGCGACGGCCGGATCATCGCCGCCGACTGCGTGAACGCCCCGCTGGACTTCATGGCGGTCAAAAACGCCCTGGCCAAGGGCCAGAACATCCCCGCGGACGCGGCGGCCGACCCCGCCGTCGTCCTCAAGACCATCGCGACGGACGACTGACTGCCCGCCGTGCGGCCGCACGACAAGGAGACCCACCCCATGAGCACCCCCGAGACACAGACCCCGGAGGCCGCGGGCCAAACCCCAACGTGGGCCGCCGGCGGCCAACCCGACCCCGCCGAGGATCCGCGCGCCGCCGCCTTCGCGGCCGCCCACCCCGTGCGGCCGCTGCCGGCCACCGGCGCCATCGACACCTCGCCCATCGCCACCACCCCGGCGGCCGCCGCCGACCTGGACCCGATCTGGCAGGCCGTGGTGCCGGAGACACGCACCCGCGCCAACGACATCCACCTGCCGATTTCGCTGGCCTTCGCCGAGCGGCTGTGCCGGGCATACCCGCAAGCCGACGCGGAACTGGTCCGGGTGGCCGTCCTGCTGCACGACACCGGCTGGGCGCACGTGGACGAGGAACGGATCCTTTCCGAGGGATTCACCGGCGACTGGCGCAAGGCGGCCATCCGCTTCGAGCACGAGGCCGAGGGCTGCAAGGTGGCACGCACGGTGCTGCCCGGCCTCGGGTATTCGGAGGAGTTCGTCGACCGCGTCTGCGAGATCATCGACGGCCATGACACCCGCCACGTGCCGTACTCGCTGGAGGACGCCCTGGTCCGGGACTCGGACCGGCTGTGGCGGTTCGACCACGCCGGCATCGCGGTGGCCGCGACCTGGTTCGGCATGACGCCGGCCGTCTACACCGACCGGCTCGGCGCCGAGATCATTCCGGAACTGATCACCGAGGCGGCCCTCGCCATGGGAACGGCCGACCTGGAGCGTTCCAGGGCCCTGCTGAAGACAGGAGTCATCCGATGACTACCACCCCCGGCACCACCACCCCCGCACCGGGGGGAGCACCGGCGTCGTCCGCCCCGCCCGCGCTCGCCGCGCGCGCAGCGTTGCACCTGCCCTACACCCACGTCGACGACGTCTTCATCGACGGCGCCTGGGTCCCCGCGCGCGGCACCGGGCGCAATCCCGTGACCGACCCGGCCACCGGCGACGTCTGGGGGTCTGTGCCGGACGGTACTCCCGAAGACGTGGACGCCGCCGTGGCCGCGGCGCGGCGGGCCTTCGACTCCGGCCCGTGGCCGACGCTGGCGCCGTCCGAACGCGCGGCGTACCTGCTGCGGATTGCCGACGAAGTCGAGAAGCGGTCCGACGAGCTCTCGCTGACCAACACCCGCGAAAACGGTTCGCCGGTCTCCGAGTCGTCCCGGGCCGCCGGCAACGCCGCGGGAATCTTCCGATACTTCGCCACCCTGGCTGGCTATCTGGAACACGAAGACGTGCGCCCGTTCCCGCACGGTGGCGGCGAATCCGTGGTGCGTCGGGACCCGGTAGGGGTGTGCGGGCTGATCGCGCCGTGGAACTTCCCGATCAACCTCATGGTGATCAAGCTGGCGCCGGCGCTGCTGGCCGGCTGCACCGTGGTGATGAAACCGGCCTCGCCCACGCCGCTGTCCTTCCGCCTCATCGTGGACGCCGTGGCCGCCGCCGGAGTGCCGGCCGGCGTGGTCAACCTGATCACCGGATCGGGCAGGCTCGGCGACATCCTGGTCAAGCATCCCGGCGTGGACAAGGTCGCCTTCACCGGTTCCACCCCGGTGGGGCGCAAGATCGCCGCCGCCTGCGGCGAGCTGCTGCGTCCCGTCACGCTGGAACTCGGCGGCAAGTCCAGCGCGGTGGTGCTCGAGGACGCCGACCTGGACGAGATGTCGAAGGTGCTGATCCGCTCCAGTATGCGCAACACGGGCCAGACCTGCTACATCTCCAGCCGCATCCTCGCCCCCGCCTCGCGCTATGACCAGGTGGTGGACATGGTGACGGCGACCATCGCTGCCGGCGTCCAGGGCGACCCGCTGGACCCGGCCACCGATTTCGGCCCGTCGGCCACCGAGTTGCAGTACCGGACGGTGCTCGACCACGTGGAGGCGGCCAGGGGCGAGGGAGCCCGGGCCACCACCGGCGGGCGGGCCGCGCGGCTCGGCGGCGGGCTCGAGGGCGGTTACTTCGTGGAGCCCACGGTGTTCGCGGACGTGACACCGGATATGCGCATTGCCCGTGAGGAGGTTTTCGGCCCGGTCCTGGCCGTGATGAAGTACACGGACCTGGACGAAGCCGTGGCGCTGGCGAACGACACCGGGTTCGGGCTGGGCGGACTCGTGTTCGGCCAGGACCAGGACGCGGCGCTCGCCGTGGCCGATCGGATGGACACCGGCTCGGTGGGCATCAATTTCTTCGCCTCCAACCACTCCGCCCCGTTCGGCGGCAGGCACGACTCGGGCCTCGGCACCGAGTACGGGATTGAGGGACTCAACGCCTACGTCAGCTACAAGTCCATCCACCGTCGCTAGGTGTGTCCGGCCGCCGCTAGGCCTGTCCCACCGGCGCTAGCCTTGTCGGGCCAGCAGCCGGGCGTAAAGGTTCAGGTGGTCCGCCGTCATGCGTGCCGCGCTGAAGCGGTCCTCGGCGGCTGCCCGGCAGGCGCGGCGGTCCAGCGCGGCGGCCTGGGGCAGGAGCCTGGCCAACTCCCGATGGTCCGCTGCCAGATGCCCGGTGGCGCCGGGCTCGACGATTTCGGGGGCGGCGCCCCGCGGCGTGGCGACCACGGGGGTCCCGGCGGCCAGGGCCTCGATCATGACGAGGCCGAAAGGCTCGGCCCACTGGAGCGGGTTTAACAGGGCGACCGCCTCGCCCAGCAGCCGGTATTTGTCGCCGCCGGAGACTTCGCCGAGGAACTCCTCATTCGGCCCAAGCATGGGTTCGATGACGTCGTGGAAGTACCGCAGTTCCTCGGGTTCGCGCATCTTGGCGCCGATTTTCAGCGGCATCCCTGCCAGGCGGGAGATCCTGATGGCTTCGGCTACTCCCTTGTCCGGGCACATCCGGCCCAGGAAACAGGCGTACCCGCCCCGGCCCGTGCCCACGGGCACGGCGGCGGTATCGATCCCGTGGTGGATGACGGCGGAGACGTCGAGGCCGCTGCCGGCCACCTGCTGGTGGGAGATCGCAACGAGGGCGACATGCCGTTCCGCGGCGCGGTAGATGCCGGTCAGCTGCGCGGTCAGCCCGGTGTGTATCGTCATGACCCCCGGCACCGAACCCGGCCGGTCCCGGTAGAACGGCCCGGTCAGGGTGTGGTCGTGGATGAGGTCGACGCCGTGGAGCCCCTCATAGGCCCGGATGACGTGGTGGAGCTCCGACGAATTGGTTCCCAGGGCATCTGGGTCGGACGGCTCCGTGCCCGGCACCAGGGGAACGGGGCATATGCTGTCGGCAGCCGCGGCCAGCACCACCTCGTGCCCGGCGTCCACGTAACCGCGGGCGAGGATGTCAACGACCTGTTCGATGCCGCCGTAGCCAACCGGCGGAACCGGAAACCACGGTGGCGCGATCAGCCCGATACGCATCGTCGGCCTTTCCTCCCGGAGCAGCTCCAGCGTACGACAGCGCAGCCGGGGTTGGCGAGGCGCGCAGGTTAGACGCCCGTGGTCCGGCGGAGCGGCGGCCGGTCACCAGCGGCGGGCGGCGCAGCCCGCAAGGGTCGGCCAAGGCGCGCACGGAAGCGGCTCAGCTGTCCCCGGCGAAGCTTTCGGACCCATCCGTGTCCCGGCCGCTGAGCACCAGCAGCTCCGCCAGCGGCGACCGTGAACCGTGGCGCACCCTCACCTCGGGAGCCAGACCCTCCACGGTAAAAGTTTTTCCGGTGGCGGCCAGGGACACGCGGGATTTCCCGAGCAGCAGGTTGTCCGCGCGGAACGAGCCGAAATCTGCCGGAATCTCGGGATCGAGCCACAGCTCATCCGCCGGGAGATAAGGATCCAAACGCAGGAGCATGCGCATCAGCTGGACCGGCGCGGCGGCGGCCCAGGCCTGCGGCGAGCAGGACGTGGGGTACGGTACCGGCACGTCGTATTCACTCCGGTCGAAACCGCAGAACAGTTCGGGCAACCGTCCGTCGAAGTGAACGGCTGCATCAAAGAGCCCGCCGGCCACTCTCCGGGCCTCCTCGACAAACCCGTAGCGCATCAACCCGCTGGCGACCAGGGTGCTGTCATGGGGCCACACGGAACCGTTGTGGTAGCTGACCGGGTTGTAGGCGCCCATGTCCGATGCCAGCGTCCGGATCCCCCAGCCCGTGAACATCTCGGGGGACATGAGCCGGGCGGCCACTTGCGGTGCCTTGTCGTCGTCGACGATGCCCGACCACAGACAATGCCCCATGTTGGAAGTGCAGGCGTCCACAGGCCGCTTTTTCCCGTCCAAGGCCACGGCGTAGTAGCCCAGGTCGGGAAGCCAAAAGCGCTCGTTGAACTCCTCCTTCAGCCTTGCCGCGCGGCGCCCCCACTCCGCGGCCAGGTCCTGATCACCGGCCGCGGCGGCGAGCAGTCCGCGGCCAATGTAGGCGCTGTAGACATACCCCTGAACCTCGCACAGGGCGATCGGCGGCTCGGCCATCCGCCCGTCGGCGAAGTTGATGCCGTCCCAGGAATCTTTCCAGCCCTGGTTGAGCAGGCCGTGGGGAACGGCACGGTTGTATTCCACAAAACCGTCACCGTCCCGGTCCCCGAAGTTCCGGATCCAGTCCAGCGCCCGGTCAGCGTGCGGCAGCAGCGACTGCAGGATGTCCTGCTCCATGCCCCAGCGGTTCAACTCCGACATCAGGACGACGAAGAGGGGAGTCGCGTCCGCGGTCCCGTAGTACGCCGCGTGGTCGCCGAGAACTACTCCGGCAGCCACGCCCAGGCGCACCTCGTGCAGAATCCGCCCGGGCTCCTCTTCAGTATCGGGATTGATTTTCTTGCCCTGCCGGGCGGCGAGCGTCTGCAGCGTCCCGCGTGCCAGCGAGGGGTCGACGGGCAGCGCCATGTAGGCGGACAGGAGCGAGTCCCGGCCGAAGAGCGCCATGAACCAGGGGGCCCCGGCGGCGACCACGGCGCGTCCCGGATGGGCGGGGTCGAAGATCCGCAACGCACCGAGGTCCTCGTGGCTTCGCCGCAGCACCGCCTCGATGTCGGTATTGGCAATGTCCAGCTGCGGCGTCGATTCCCCCCAGGCCCGGTGACGGCGTGCCGCTTCCAAGTCGGCGACGGAGCCGGTGGCGGCGAACGGCTCGGCGGGACGGTCCTGTTCCACCAATGGAGTGACGATGACGCTCGTGGACCACTTCCCGCGCGCCGGGATGGTTGCCGCGAAGTGGAGCACGTCCTCGTTCACTGCTGCGCCGCGCCCGTGCACGAGGATGCCGCGCCGGCGGCCGCGGCGAACTACTTCGAGCTGGAGCTCATCACCGCGGGCCTGCCGGACCAGCTGGATCGCAGGCGCCGCCCGCCCGCCTTTCACGTCAAAGAGGTCGGCAAAGTCGGCTTCCACCCGCAGCTCCAGGACGCACTCCGCCGGCAGGGCCGAGTGGTTGGTCACCACCAGGTCCTCGCGCAGGCCGGCCCCGACGAGCCGTTCGCGTTCGACCACCAACTGGGAGTCGGCCAGCCCGTCCGCTCGGCGGGCCCGCCCGACGAAGAGGGCACGGTACGGCTCCAGCACGCGGGAAAGCAGGGGTTCGAGGGGAAGCTTGTTGACGGTCAGGCACCAGCCGGACAAGATCCGGGTGTCCTGGTAGAAGGCGCCCTGCGTCAGACCGGGATACATGTCGCCTCCGGCCGAGGAGATGCAGAAGGATGAGCCTTCCACCACGGTCACCGCGCCGCCGGCGCTCATCGGCCCGGCCGCGGTATCGGCGTTCCAGCCGCCGCCGGACTGCGCCTGCCCCGGCGGGGCGCCGTCTTGTTGGGGGGAGGATGCAGGGGTGATCGATTGCTTTTCCACAGTTGACTCTCTTGAACTGCGCAGCGGAACCCTGATGCTGAAACCGGATGCCGAAGAGGCTGCTCCGGCGGCCCTCTTCAGCGGTTTCTCTTTATTTGATGTTCTGGCTGATCAGTACGTCAAGATGGCGGCCCCGGAATTCCCGTTCAACCTGCCTTTTGCCGGGCACCCCGGGCACGGCGCCGTCATACCGCCCCGGCGGTCCGTGCTCCGGGCGTGCAATGAACCCCGTAACCTGTTGTGCTGGTGGGGGAGGTTGATAGATGAAGAATTGGTTGTTCCTCGCGGGGGCGATTGTTTGCGAGGTGGCGGCGTCCCTGTCGTTGAAGGCTGCCTTGGATTCGCCGGGGATGTACGCGGTGGTGGTCGCCGGCTATGTCACGTCGTTTGCGCTCCTCGCCGCCGTTCTGCGTGCGGGAGTGCCCGTCGGGGTCGCCTACGGGATCTGGGGTGCGCTCGGCGTTGCCCTCACGGCCGTCCTGGCGGCGGTCCTGTACCAGGAACCGTTGACGGCCTTGATGGTTGCCGGCATGGCGCTCGCCGTCGCGGGAGTGGTGCTCGTGCAATGGGGAGGGCACCGGGCCGCGTCGCGCCGGACAGAACGGGCGCGTACCTGATGGCCTGGGCCTTCCTCGCTGCCGCGATCGTCCTGGAGGTAGCCGCCACGCTCTCGCTGCGGGCCAGCATCGACGGGCACAAGGCCTGGCTGGTGGCCGTCGTGTCCGGCTACCTCGTCGCCTTTACCTGCCTGTCCTTCGCCCTGCGTCACGGGCTGGGAATCGGGATTGCCTACGGCATCTGGACTGCCTGCGGCGTTGCCCTGACGGCGCTGGCCGGTAAGTTCCTCTTCGACGAACCGCTCACCAAGCTGATGGCGGCCGGAATCGTCTGCATCGCCGCAGGCGTGCTGCTGATCGAACTGGGCACGCCCTGACGCCCCGCCCGGTGCAGGGCGGACGTGCCCGATCGACCGCCGGGCCGGTGGCACGGACGCGGCTAAAGTTGAGGGATGCCATCCTTCCGCGCCCAGTTGGAGATCACCGGGCTGCGGCCCGGTAACCGGCCGGAAGCGGTGATGGACGCCGCAACGGCAGCGGTGGGTTCCGCCCACGTGGTGGAAGCACACCAGCTGGACGTGGTGGCCGGCGTCCCACGGATCACCGTCCGCTTCACCGTCGATACCAACGCCTATGCCGTGGAGAACCGCCAGGCGTTGCAGGCCGGAGCCAACATGCGCCACGCGGTTGAAGAAGTCGCCGGCACCGCCGGACTGGCCGTACTGCGCCGCTCACGCGGCAAGTGGGCTCCGGTCCGCTAACGGGGGAGTGCGCCGGCCCCCGAGGTCAATCCAACGGCTCGCCCCGGCGGATGGCGAGGCGCTCGGCATGCCCCACCTGGAATCGGCGGGACATGCCGCACACGAGCACGAAGAACAGGCCGAAGCCGGCCGCCATGGCCACCGGCGCGGACGGCGAATCGCCCAGGAAACGGTCGTAGAGCAGCCAGCCCAGGCCCCAGCAGACTGCCAGCACTACCGCCATCCGGCCGCGGCCGCTCATGGCTGCCACGGCGGCAGCAAAGGACACGGCCGCCACCGCCAGCACGGCCCAGGCCGCGGCGCCCCAGCCAAACAAGTCGGCGCCGCGACCGGTCAGCCAGTCCGCGGCCTGGATGGCCGCTCCCAGCAGGGTCCACCCGGTGAAGAGGCCGATCGGAGCGTCCGCCAAGAGGGCCTCCGCCGGTTCATGGCCGGGGTGGCGGGTCAGTCCGTAGACCGCCCAGCCAAGGGATGCCAGGACCAACAGGGTAAGGGCCAGCGTCAGCCCCGCCTGTCCGGCCTGCGCTGCCAGGACGCTGCCCGCGGTCAGCAGCATCGCCGCCGCAACCGGCCATCCGGTGGAGCGCTGCCGTGCCGACTCGCGCACGGCCGGCCACCACTGGAAGATCGTGTAGCCGAAGAGGCCCAGGTAAATCAGCGACCAGATGTCGGCTGCCCGGGCGTCCAGCGAGAGCAGGGTCCCGTCGGGGGAGGGAGGCCCGCCGCCGGCATCATGGACCGGAGTGCCGCCGAGCAGGCCCACGCTGCTGGCTCCTGCCAGCAGGCACGCGACCAAGGCGACGGTCACCGCGCACTGGCGTGCCAGGTCGGTGGCCAGCATGGATCGAAGCCGGCGGGCCGGGGGCAGGGCGGTATCCATCGAGGGTTCCAAGGAAGGCGCAGTTTTCACTCTGCTCCCAGATCGGCGGAAGGGGATGCGGCGGGACGCGGGACGACGGCGTCGGCAGCGCCCGCGGCACGCAGGTAGGCCCGCCGGCGGAAGCCAATCACCGCCGTGATCACCGAAGCCACCAAGACGCCCACCACCGTCCCGATCAGGATGTTGACCCAAAACGGGAAGGTGGAAACGGTGCCCGCGACGTAGCCCAATCCGATCATCCACGCTGCCCACAGCACCGAACCGGCGGCGGACGCGAGCAGGAACGGCTTGAACGGCACATCCGCCAGCCCGGAGGCCGCAACCGAGGCCGTCCGGCCGCCCGGGATGAAGCGGGCCGCCACCACCGCGGCGTAGGTGGAGGATTCGCCCGCTTTGGTCAGTGCCAGCGTCACCCCCCGGTCGATCATCCGGCCCCAGCTGTAACGGTTAAGCCAGGCGTTGATGCCGCGCTGGAACAGCAGGAAAAGCAGGAGGTCGCCGAGCCAACTGCCCAGCACCGCGGCCAGGATCACCAGCGGCAGGATCAGTTCACCGTTGGCCAGCAGGGTGCCGCCGCCGATCACCATCACTTCCGACGGAGATGCGGGCATCGCGGCGTCGAGAATGACCAGCAGCAGCGTCATGGGGTAATAGACCCACTGCAGCGGCCCCTCGGGAATCTCCATTGGCCCAATCTATCGGGAATACAGGCCCGGTGGCAGACTGGAAAAGATGGAAATCCGCATCCTTGAAGGCGACATCACCCAGCGTCAGGTGGACGCCATAGTAAACGCCGCCAATTCCAGCCTGCTCGGCGGCGGGGGAGTGGACGGGGCCATCCACGCCGCCGCGGGACCGCAACTGCTGGAAGCCTGCCGCCGGCTGCGCGCCACCGAACTGCCGGACGGGCTGCCGCCGGGCCACGCGGCGGCCACCGAAGGCTACTTCCTGCCCGCGAAATGGGTGATCCATACCGTGGGACCCAACCGCCGTGCCGGCCAGACCGACCAGGAGCTGCTGGCCAGTTGCTTCCGGGAATCCCTCCGCGTGGCCGACGGGCTGCGGGCCGAGACGCTGGCGTTCCCGGCGATCGGTGCCGGCGTCTACGGCTGGGACGCGGAGACGGTCGCCCGCCGCGGCATCGGCGAGGTCCTCAAGTACGACGGCGGCGGGCTCCGGGTGGTCGAATTTGTCCTGTTTTCGGCGGGGCTGGCCGAGACCTTCCGCCGCGTCCACGCGGAACTGGGCGGTTAGCCCTTGTCCCGAAGGCCGTAGTAGCGGCGCAGCCACAGCGAAAGACCGTCCAGGCCCGGGAAGAGCACCCGTTCGGTGACATTGGCCTGGTCGAGGTGGTCCCGGATGCGCCACTTGAGCGTCGCCGGGATGATGATCTTGCGGTAGATCCCGGGATGGCGCCCCAGCCATTCGTCCAGGCCCGCCGATGAGTCCGACATGGTGGAGAAGATTGCCGCCTGGTTCACGATCCGCTCGTCCAGCGACGGCGGTTCGAAGAACAAGGGCACGCTTCGCCCGTCCCCGTCCGTGAAACGGTCGAACTCGTCCAGGGTGAAGGCGGCACGGGAGAGAACGTCGGTGGTGAACAGGCCGCCGCCCAGTGACTCGACGGCCGCGCGCAGTTCCTCGGGCAGCGTGCGGTGGGCAGCCGCATAGTCGACGCACCAGACGGCACCGTCCTCGTCGTACCTGCCGGTGTCCCGGGTGGCGAAGTGCAGCGCCACGTAGGGCGAGTGCGACCAGTCCAACAGCCGGGTCGGCAGGCCATGGTGCTGGGCGACGCTCAGCCAATTCCAGTCCGAGTCCCCGGGCGAGGTGTCCCGGTGGGCGTACTTGCGGAAGTTGCGCAGGATGTGCCGTTCCACATCCGTCTCCTGCTGCCCGCGCAGCCGGACCAGCCCGGTGGAAAGATCCCGGGCGGCGGAGGTGTGGCCGCGGTAGGCAACCGTCGGCCTGAACTTCCCCCGCGAGGATTGCCAGCGGCTCTCGGTCAGGCTGGCGATCAGGCCAAACAGGTCGTCGCCGTCCGGACGGACGACGGACTCCTGCCCGCCTCCCGCGGGGGCAGGGCCGTTTCCGGCCTCGCCTCCCGCGGGGGCAGAGCCGTTTCCGGCCATCAGGACGGTCCGCGCTCGATGGCCTGCTGCACCGCCGAAGCGATGCCGCCGCCGAACGGCTCCCCGTGGCCCGGGAGGGCGATTCGTGCCTCGGTCTGCGCCAAGGCCTGGAGCGACTGGAGTGCTTGCCGGGTGTCCGCGGTGGCAGCGGCAGCTACTATGTGCGGGCCGCGGGCGCCGGTATACGGGTCGAGGGTGACCAGCGCGTCGCCGGTGATCAAGGCCCCGCGCTCGGGGAAGTGCAAGGCGCAGTGCCCGGCCGTGTGTCCTGGAGTGGGCACAACCGTAGGTGCGCCGGGCAGCGTTGCGGCGGCACCGTCGTCGAGCGTCCGCAGGTCCGTGACACCCTTGACCATGAGCGCGCCGGCTGCCGTCATCCGGCTCAGGATGGGAATGCTCCGGGGGTACTTGACGGGATAGAGCAGGCGGTTCTTCTCATGCTTGTACCGGTACGGGTGGGCGGCGATGTAATAGTCGCCGGGATGGCAGTACACCGGGACGTCGAGGTCGTGCTGCAACCGGGCGGCGAACCCCACATGATCGAAATGGGCGTGCGTCAGCACCAGTGCACTGATGTCGCGGGGCGATCGGCCCAGCTCCCGGATGGCTGCCACGGTCATTTTCCACATCGCCGGCAGCCCGGCGTCGACCAGCATGATCCTGTCGCCGTCCTCCACGATGTAGAGGTTCACATCGGCATGGGCGACGCGATGGATGTTTTCGGCGACGTTGCGTTGAAACATATCTGCCTTTCGGAGTCAGAGCATCCCCGCGGCGCTGCCGGTCGCGGGGATGAGTGGCGTGCTATTCCTTGCGCAGCTTGTCCTGGACTGCCCCGGCGGTCTTCTCCACCAGGTTGGGAAGTTCCGTGGTCCCGTAGAAGCGTGCGTCCGGGTGGGTCGGCTTCGGCATCGGGGCGGTGGTGGTGGGGCCGTCATGGTAGGTGAACTCGCCCTTGCCGTCGGGGGAAGCCCCGCTGGCCCAGGAACCTTGTGCCGCGGCGGCCCCGTCGGAGAAGTTCTGGTACTGGTAGGCCACGTCCCGGTTCTCTTTGGACAGCGAGAAGTTGCTCGGCACCGGCAGGGTCTCGGACCCCTCTTCCTGAAGTTCCCGTGCCGCGGCGATCCACTGGTTCTGGTGCATGGTGTCCCGGGCGAGCAGGAAGGAGAGCATATCGCGCACGCCGTGGTCGTCCGTCATGTGGTAGAGCCGGGCTACCTGCAGGCGGCCCTGCATCTCGGCGTTCGCGTTGGAGGTGAAGTCCGCGAGCAAGTTGCCGCTGGCGGTGATGTAGCTGCCGGACCAGGGGTTTCCGTTGCTGTCCACCGGGCGGGCGCCCGCGCCTGCGACGATGGCCTGCTGGACATCGGTTCCGCCCACCACCGCGGCGATCGTCGGATCAGACTGGACCGCTTCGTCGGTGATGCCGAGCGGGGCTTTCTCGAGCAGCTGCGCAATCATCTTGGCCAGCATCTCCACGTGGCCGAACTCCTCCGCGGCAATGCCGAAGAGCAGGTCCTTGTACTTGCCGGGGATGTGAATGTTCCACGCCTGGAAGCTGTACTGCATGGCGACCGTGATCTCGCCATACTGTCCGCCCAGGACCTCCTGGAGTTTCCTGGCGTAGACGGCGTCCGGCTTGTCCGGTTCGGCCTTGTACTGAAGCTCTTGTTTGTGGAAAAACATGTGCGGCGACCTCCGCTAGAAGGCCCGCCGTCGTGACTGCCAACTCATCGGTCCGGGTTGGCCACGTGCGGGCCGGTTGCATTTCCACGCTAAGCACGCCGGATTTAATAAGCAACCTTAGTGGCCGGCGGCGGAGTGCCCGGACTTCGATTGGGACCAGTCCTTCGGCAGCAGGCGGGTCGTGGCGGCGAAGCGTGGATTTTCATAGTCCCCTGCGGCACAATTGCCGCAGGCCCACCGCCCAGATACACTCCGACGGCGAGAGGTGTTCCGTATGCACCCGGCAGGTTTGGCCGTCGCCCACGGCGTGTTCAATGTGGCCTTCGGGGTATGGCCGCTCCTGCACTACCGCAGCTTCGAAGCGGTTACCGGGCCGAAGGCCGAGCGTTGGCTGGTCAAGACTGTCGGCGGCCTGATGATGGCGGCGGGGCATGCTCAGATCAGGGGTGCCGGGACTTCCGACGGCCTGGCCGCCGCCCGGCGGATCGGCATGGGGGCGGCTGCCACCTTTGCGGCCGTCGACGTTTTCACCGCGGTGCCCGGGCGCATCAGCAGGATCTATCTTCTCGACGCCGTGGTCGAAGTCTGTTGGCTGGCCGCTTGGGCGCGTTCCGGACGCTTCGGCTAGGAGCGTCGCCGCTTGCGGGTTCCCAAGAGCCCGGCGTGCGGGTGCCGCCGGTTCCGGGCACTTCGGTAAGCGGCCACCGCCAGGCCTGCCAGTCCTCCGGCCATCACCCGGGCACGTCCCGAACGCCAGTTCCCGCTGACCTCGTTCGACGGCGGATCCGGGGCGAAAACCGTCCCAGCCGACGGCGCGACGCCCTTTCCCCGAAGCGCCAGCGTGTCCATGAGCGGTCCCGATACACGGTCGTGCAAGCCAGGGAACCAGTGCTGGAACGGAATGAAGACGTGCTGGAGCCGGCCCACCACCACCTGGCGGCGGGGCTTCGACGCCATCCGGGCGATGGCCCTGGCCACCCGGTACGGGCTGACGACCGGGGGGAGGGGATGGACACCGCGACCGGTGTAATTGGCCGCATGCTGGAAGATCGGCGTGTCGACGGTGGCGGGCAGGACGGTGCACACGTGGATGTCCTTCTCGTCCAGCAGCTCCTGCCGGAGGGCGTTGGCCAGCCCCAGCAGCCCCGACTTGCCGGCCACGTACGCGGACACGTAGGGCGTGCTGATCTTCGAGTAGACCGAGCCGACGAGGATCAGAACTCCCCGCCGCTGCCGTCGGAACTGCGGCAGCACGGCGCGGATGCTGTCGGCCTGGCCCAGCAGGTTCGTCTCGACCACCTTCCGGAACACGTCGGCCGGTGTTTGTTCGAACGTCCCGTAGCCATAAACGGACGCAGCTCCGATCCACACGTCGATCCGTCCGAACCGGTCCAGCGCGGCTTGGACCAGCCTCTCGGAGCCGCCCTCCTCCGTGATGTCGGTGGGCACCGCGATGGCCTGTGCCCCCAGCCTTGAGCACTCGGCCGCCACCTCGTCGAGGCTGGAGGCGCTGCGCGCCGCCAGCACCAGGGCAGCTCCGCGCTTGGCCAGGATCCGGGCCGTCGCCCTGCCGATTCCGCTGGAGGCTCCGGTGATCACGGTGACCGGGGCCGTGGCCCGATCGCTGGCCCGATCGCTGGCCCGGCCGCGGGACGGTTGCTTTGCCACTGCTCCTCCTCGGCTAACCCTCCGGCGGACGTGGCATCAGCGTAGACCGCGGCACCGGGCGGGGCTAGGCGGCGGAGGGGGCAACCACAGCCGCCGGGCTTTTCCAGCACTCTGCCGGGCCGGGGCCGCCGGCCGGCAGGGGTTGCCGCACCGGGCTATATCCGCAGCATAGGCAGCGGATTATCCGCAGGAAAGGCAGCGAAATTCGGTCGGGGCTGGCTGCGGGGGTTAACTAGTAAGCAAGCTTATTGTAGAGTGGCTTGATCAGGGTCCATATCGAACGGCGCCGGGGCACGCACCTGCCAAGGCGTCAGAGGGGAAGATCGCCATGGCAAGAGAAGGCAACGTCCAGGCCCGAAGCACCGGGCGGACCCCGCTCCAAACGGCAGCAATGGTCTTCGGTGCCGTTTTTCTGTTGATCGGGCTCCTGGGCTTCATCCCGGGAATCACCTCGAACTATGACCAGATGTCATTTGCGGGACACGAGTCCGAAGCCATGTTGCTGGGCGTGTTCCAAGTATCGATTCTGCACAACATCGTCCACCTCCTGTACGGCGTGGCGGCGTTCGCGCTCGCGAGGACTGTTTCCGGTGCCCGGAACTTCTTCATCTGGGGTGGCGCGGTCTACCTGGTCCTCTGGCTGTACGGCCTGTTCATCGATCAGCAGAGCGCAGCCAACTTCGTGCCGCTCAACACCGCAGACAACTGGCTGCACTTCGTCCTGGGCGTGGTCATGATCGCCCTGGGCCTGCTGCTGGACCGCCGGCGGGACACCAGCGCGCGCGGAACCGCTGCCGGCCGCGCCTGATGCGGCCGCAGCCCGAGGCTAGCTAGGCCCGCAGGGCTGAGGCCAAGGCGCCGCCGGCAGCAATTGCTCCGGCGGCGCTTTCTGCTGCCCCTTCGGATGGCGCTGCCCACTCGGACAGTTCCAGTTGGCTGCGGTATTCCACCGGTCGCCCGCTGATCGGGTCGGTGAAGGAGATGCCGCGGGCCAGTAATTGCAGGGGACGCTCGAAGTCGTCAGGAGCCTGGTCCAGCAGCACCGGGTAGAACGGGTCGTGCAGGATGCCGATACCCAGCGACGCCAGGTGCACGCGCAGTTGGTGCGTCTTCCCGGTGTGCGGTTCCAGTTTGTAGCGGCCCAGCCGTCCGCGCTGTTCCAGCAACTCGATCCGGGTCTCCGCGTTGGGTTCTCCCTGGACGACCTCGGCCAGCAGGTAGGTGCGGGACTTGACCATGCGGTTTCGCACCGTGTGCGGGAACTGCAGCCGCGGATCCAGCGGTGCTACGGCCTCGTACTCTTTTTGCACTTGGCGCTTCTCGAAGAGCACCTGGTATTTGCCGCGGGTCGCCGGGTTGGTGGAGAACAGCAGGACACCGGCAGTGAGCCGGTCCAGCCGGTGCATGGGAATCAGATCCGGGATGTCCAGTTGGCGTCGGAGCCGGACCAGCGCCGACTCCTGGATGTAGGTGCCACCGGGGGTGGTCGGAAGGAAATGGGGCTTGTCCACCACCAGGATGTTCGCGTCCTGGTGGAGAATGTTGATCTCCACCGGCAGCCGCTTCTCCCGCGGCAAGGTCCGGTAGTACCAAATGAAAGTGTGGGCATCCAGCGGGGTGGTCCGGTCCAGCACGGCTCCGCCTTCGCCGACGATCTCTCCGCGGTCGAAGCGGTCCCTGATGCCGTCGGGATCCACATGGCCCCACCGATGCAGCATGTAATCCAGCGCCGTTTGCCACGGCCCCTGCCCGGGGAGGCGCAGGCGGGTGGCATTGACACCGTCGCGCACCGGTAGCGGGGATTCCATCACCCATCAAGGGTACCGGGTGGCACCACCCGCAACCGCAACGGCAACGGTCAGGGACAGCCGGTGACCCGGTAGAGCTTGGCTTCGCCTTCGGAGTCCACCAGCTCGAAGCCGTTGGCCTCGGTCAGCTCCTGCAGGCCCGGCACCGAGGTTCTCTCGCCGGGGTGCACCGAGTGGTCTCCAAAGTCGAGCACGAACTGCACGTTCTGTGCCTCGACGGCGGCGCACACCGCCGGATCCGTCTTCATCTGATCCAGCTTGTCCATGATGAGCTTGCCGTCCACCCGCGGCGACGTGATTCCCGACGGGACCAGCGCGGGCCGCCCGGCGTAGGCGTAGGACAGCGAGGCTCCGGTCAGCGGGTTGCCGGCGATGACCGCGTCTTCCGGAACGTGGGCGGGGATCCGCTTGATCAGCGCGAGTTCGTCCGCGGTGAGCAGGTGGGAGCTGTCCGTGAACCGGTACTTGGCGGCGGCCTCGGAAATACCCCGCTGCACGGCAAACAGCGGTACCACTGCCAAACTGGCGACCACCAGCAGGCCGGTGGCGGCCGGCCGGAACCACGATGGCTGCTTCTTCTCGCGGCGAACCAGCGTGGCCCGGAAGAAGGAGCGCGCAGTCCCGGCCAGCGCGACGCCGCCGATGGCTGCGATCAGCAGTCCGGCCACCGGAAGCATGGCGCTGATGCGGAAGAAGTCGTTGTACCAGATACCGGTCACCCACCAGCGCAGGCCCGGCATCTGGTGCCAGTTGCCGATCACGTAGAGGGCAGCCGCGATAGCGTACATTGCCAGCGCAAAGCGGTTTTTGCGCAGGTTGAAGACGACCGAGGCGCCCACAATCGTCAGGACCGTCGCCAGGATGGAGATGGGGCGCTCGAGCGGCGAATGCAGCACCACGTCGCCCAGGGCCGCGGCGGCACTGCCCAGGTTGTCCCAGTTGGTGCTGCTGCTGCGGGCGGGTCGGAGCGTCACCCAGAGCGCGGCCAGCACCACCAGATAGGTGGCGGTGCCCGCCAAGGCTCGCCGCCGCCGTCGTTGTTCTCCGGAGCGCAGCGCCGGGTGGGCGGCCGCGAAAACCGGCGGCACCGAGAGCGCCAGCAGTCCCATGATGGTGGCGGGGTGGGACAACGCCATGCCCGGCAACAGCCCGACCAGCAGCAGCACGTTGCCTTCCGTTGACACGCGCGTGTGCACGCCCACCCGGAGCAGTTGAAGCACCACTCCCAGGGCGGCCGGAAGCATGGCGATGGAAAGCATGAAGGGATAGACGACGCCGAACTCCAGCAGCAGGTAGGGGAAGCTGCTGTAGGCGAGCGAGAGCACCGCGGCGACCAGCAGCGGCATGGTGCGTTCACCGGTGATCCGGCTGACCAGGAACAGGCAGCCGCTGCTCCAGATGCCGGTGATCAGCACCAGGTTGGTGATGTTGATGGCGGCCGCGGGCTGCAGCCCGGCGCTGATCATCACCAGGGAGACCACGTCGTGCCAGCCCGCCGGGTAGAAGGTGCCCCGGTCCGTGGTGCCCAGGTAGCCCAGCGTCAGCGAGGAGGCGTTGCCCGAGTCGGAGATGTAGCGCAGCGCGTTGAGGTGGAAGATGTTGTCGTGCGACTGCGCGATGTTGTCCGGCGCGCCGAAGATCCAGATCATGGCGGCCGCCAGCGGCACCGCCGACACGGCCCAGGCCAGCACGACCGACCGCCAGGGCGCCGGCCGGTCGGGGGTTTCGGGATCGCGGTGCAGGCGGTGGCCAACGCCGCGGCGGAGCAGCCAGAGCAGGACGGCCACGAGCACGGTCACGGCCAGCAGCTGCGGCCAGGCCCAATCCAGCCCGAGCAGGCGGCCAAGCTCGGCGGCGACCACGATGGCGGTGACACCGAACGGGCCGGCCAGGGCGACCAGGGACAACCGGCGCAGGCCGAGCACTGCACCCCAGAGCAGGCCGGGTCCGAAGACGAGGACGATGGCCAACAGCGCGGCCGGAATCGTCTGCAGCCAGCTCATGGGCCCCCTTCGTCGGTCATCGTCTCCATATTACGGTTTGTGCCGCCCGGCCGCCGTCGTGGCGGGCCGGAAGGGGCCCTGTGGCAGGCGGAGGGCGGCCCCTAGAACTGGGGCCAAGGGGTCATGTCGGGCGAAGTCCTCGAGGACGGGGGCATGCGGCGGCAAGGGCCCGCGCCCCGCGAATCAGGGAGCCGGCGGCTGGCAGTGCGGGCAGAAGTAGACGTCGCGCTGGTCGGCGTCGGTATTGCCTTGCAGGTCGTGAACAATCGGGGTGCCGCAGCGGCCGCACGGCCGGCCGGCCCGCCCGTAGACCCAGAACGATTCGCGGCGGGCGGGCGACGCGGTGGTGCTGCGGCTGCCGCGATCCTTGTTGACCTCCAGCAGTTGCTTGGACTTCAACACCATGGCCGGGAGATCCGGCACCTGGCCCACCGGGGTGGACGGGTGCACCCGGGCAATGAAACAGACCTCGCACCGGTAGACGTTGCCGATCCCGGCGAGGTTGCGCTGGTCCAGCAGGGCCAGCCCGATCGGACGGTCGGGCTCCTGGCGCAGCCGCCGCAGGGCTTCGTCGGCGTCCCAGTCCGGCCCGAGCAGGTCCGGGCCCAGATGCCCCACCAGCGTGTCCTCGTCGGCGCGCGGCACCACGTCCAGCGCGGCCAGCGCGAAGCCGACCGCCGTCGTCGTGCCGGTGGACAGGATGAGGCGGGCCTGGAAGGCGGGTTTGCGCCAGCGCTCGCCGGGCTGGTAAATCTGCCAGCTGCCGTCCATGCCCAGATGCGAGTGCACCGTCAGCGCGCCGATCCGCATCAGCAGGTGCTTGCCGCGGGAGCGGACTTCGTCCACGGTCTGCCCAACCAGGTCCAGCGTGGCGTAGCGCGGCACCCGAAAGTCGCTGCCGGTGAGCTCTTGCCCGGCCAGCGCCGCATGAAGGCGCCGGGCGGCACGCCAGATGGTGTCCCCTTCAGGCACGGAACCTCAGTCCCCGCGGGGTGGAATAGAAGCCGGCATCCATCAGCGCATGGGCCAGCGGCGTGTCCAGAATGCCGGAGCCATTGACCTTTTCCACGGCCATCTTGTCCGCGGCACCGCGGCGGATCACCTGGACCAGGGCCCGGGCACACAACGCCAGCGCCTCCTCGTCCTCGGTGAAGGCCAGCAGCGTCTTGCCGCCGCGTTCCGCGTACAGGGCAAGCTCTCCGTCCACCAGGACCACCAGCGCGCCCGCCTTGCGGCCGGGCCGGTGGCCGGAATCCTGCGGTGGCCACGGCAGGGCGGCCCCATAGGGGTTGGCCGGGTCGGTCGCCGCCAAGGCGACGGCCGACGGCGTCTGCTCGCCCAGCTGCGCATCGCGGCTGAAGGACCGCAGCCGGTCAACGGTGGGGGAGACCGCGAACTGGGCCGCGCCGAGGTGTTCGATGAAGTAACCGCGGCGGCAGCGGCCGGTTTCCTCCAGTTTGCCCAGCACCTTGTACATCAGCCCGAACCCGCCCGGGATCGACTCGGCAGCCACCGAGCCGCGGGTGACCACGCCGTAGCGGTCCAGCAGCAGTTCGGCGGTGGCATGTGCGCGCACGGTGGGATCGGTCTCCGGCGCCGGCAGCAGCGACCAGCGGCCCGCGACGGTCGGTGGCGCGGTGCCCGGCTGGCCGGGACGCTTGCCGGTACCCGCGCCGGCGCCGCCGGGTTGCAGGCCGGTCCCGTGCAGTCCGGGCAGGCGTCCGAGCCGGCCCAGCCGCGCCGAGCGTGCCCGCGGCGGTGCGTTGCGCTGCCGGTGCGAGGTGGTCCCGCCGGCCAGCAGCGAACGCACCGGGGCGAACGTGTCGTTGCTGATCCGCCCGGCCCACAGCAGGTCCCACAGCGCGCTGCCGACGGCGTTGTCCCCGGGTTGGGTGCCGTTGGCCGCGAGCAGGTCGGTGAGCTGCCGGAAGAAGTAGGCGCCGCCGTAGCCCCCGGTTCCGGAGAGCGCGTTCAGCAGTTCGTATTGCAGCACGCTGGGTTCGAAATCGGGCTGGGGATTCAGCGTCAAGTGCGCGGCGTCGGCCAGATGCAGGCTGATCCAGCCGTCGTTGCCGGGCATCGACCCGGCGCCGGCGATCAGGATTTCCCCGGTGGCGGTCAGCTCGTCCAGCATGGCGGGGGCGTAGTCGCTCACGCGGGACGCCAGGATGAGCGGTTCCCACGCCGACGCCGGGATGGGCACCCCGGACAGCTGGTCCACCACCGTGACCACGCCGTCCAGGCCGCGCAGCTTCGCTCCGACGTTCTGCCAGGTCGGCAGGAACCGGCCATAGGTGGCAGGATCAACCGGCTCGACTTCCTTGCGCAGGGCGGCCAACGACCGGCGGCGGATCTTGCGCAGCACCTCGACGTCGCACCACTCGGCCTGGCGCTGATCCGGCGGGGCCGGAGCAGCCACGCCGGCCGTGCCGTGGGCCCCGCCCTCTTCAGCGGGCGGGGCGCCGCCGGGACGGAACTCGCCTTCGACCACGCGGCCGTCCTTGAGCAACCGCTGCAGCGCGGTATGCACCACGGCGGTGCCCAGGCCCAGCCGCCTGGCACATTCGGCCGCGGTGAACGGCCCATGGGTGCGGGCGTAGCGGCTGACCAGATCGCCGAGCGGGTCGGCCACCGGCTCAATGAACGCCAGCGGCACGCCCACGGGCAGCGGCACGCCAAGGGCATCGCGCAGCCGGGCCGCGTCTTCCACCGCCGCCCAGCGCTCGGTGCCGGCGACGCCCACTTTCAGGGCGCGGTTGGCCCTCGCCAGTTCGGCGACCAAGGGCTCGACGTCGGCAATCCCGACGGGCGCGCCGCCGGCGGGAACCGGTCCCTCGACCGACCCGCCCGCCGAACCATCCGCCGGCGCGTTCACTGGTCCGGTCACCGGCGCGTTCACAGGTCCGGTCACCGGTTCGGCGGGCCGGACGCGGGCGGCGATCTCCGCCGTCGTCAGCGGTCCCAGCAGCCGCAGCAAGTCGGCGATGCCCTCCGCGCCCCGCACCTTGCGGTCCTCGGTCAGCCGCTGCAGCTCCTGCTCGGTCCGGGCGATGATCCCTTCGTCCAGCAGTTCACGCAGTTCGGCCCGGCCGAGCAGGTCGTTGAGCAGGCCCGGGTCCAGCGACAGGGCCGCGGCGCGGCGCTCGGCCAGCGGGGAGTCGCCTTCGTACAGGAAGCTGGCCACGTAGCCGAAGAGCAGCGAGCGGGCGAACGGCGACGGCTGCTGGGTGGTGGTCTCCACCAGGCGCAGCTCCCGACGGTCGATCCCGGCGGCAATCTCCTTGAGCGCGGGCAGGTCGTAAACATCCTGGAGGCATTCGCGCACCGTCTCGAGGATGATCGGGAACGTCGGGTACTTGCGTGCCACATCGAGCAGCTGGGCGGAGCGCTGGCGCTGCTGCCAGAGCGGGCTGCGCTTGCCCGGATTCTTGCGCGGCAAAAGCAGGGCGCGGGCGGCGCATTCGCGGAAGCGGGAGGCGAAGAGCGCGGAACCGCCCACCTCCGCGGTGACGATCTGGTCCAGTTCCTCCGGATCGAAGAGGAACAACTCGGCGCCGGGCGGCTCGTCTTCCATCATCGGCACCCGCAGCACGATTCCGTCGTCGGCGGCCATGGCGGAACCGTCCAGGCCGTACCGCTGATGCAGCCGGGCGCCGACGGCCAGCGCCCAGGGCGCGTGGACGGGCATGCCGAACGGGCTGTGCAGCACCACGCGCCAGTCGCCGAGCTCGTCGTGGAAGCGCTCCACCACCAGGGTGCGGTCGCTGGGAACATCGTTGGTGGCCTGCTGCTGCTCGGCCAGGTAGGCCAGCAGGTTCCCCGCGGCCCAATCGTCCAGCCCGGCGGCGGCCAGCCGCTCGCGTGCCGGCTCCTCGGCCGTGCCGGACACTTCCCGGACGAAGCGGCCCAGCGCCCGCCCGAGCTCCACCGGCCGGCCCAGCGAATCGCCCTTCCAGAACGGCAGCTTGCCCGGCTGCCCGAAAGCGGGGGAGACCAGCACGCGGTCGTAGGTGATGTCTTCGATCCGCCAGCTGGTGGCGCCCAGCGCGAAGACGTCGCCCACCCGGGACTCGTAGACCATTTCTTCGTCCAGCTCGCCCACCCGGCGGCCGCCGCTGTTCTTCGCGTCCTCGGAACCCACCAGGTACACGCCGAACAGCCCGCGGTCCGGGATGGTCCCGCCGGAGGTCACGGCCAGCCGCTGCGCGCCGGGCCGGCCGGTGATGGTCCCGGCGACCCGGTCCCAGATGATGCGCGGGCGCAGTTCGGCGAATTCGTCGCTCGGGTAGCGCCCGGCCAGCAGGTCCAGGGTGGCCTCGTAGGCGGAGCGGGGCAGCGTGGCGAAGGGCGCGGATTTGCGCACGACGTCGAACCATTCCTCCACGTCGACTGCGCCGAGGGCGGTGGCGGCCACGGTCTGCTGGGCGAGGATGTCCAGGGGATTGGCGGGGATATACAAGGGCTCGATCCGGCCGGCGAGCATCCGCTCGACCGTCACCGTGGTGTTGACCAGGTCCTGCCGGTGCTTGGGAAACAGCACGCCTTGGGACACCTCGCCCACCTGGTGCCCGGCCCGGCCTACCCGTTGCAGGCCGCTGGCCACGGATTGCGGGGACTCCACCTGCACCACCAGGTCCACGGCACCCATGTCGATGCCCAGCTCCAGGCTCGAGGTCGCGACCACGCAGCGCAGGCGTCCGGACTTCAGGTCGTCCTCGATCTGCGCGCGCGCCTCCTTGCTGACCGAGCCGTGGTGGGCGCGGGCGAGGACGGCATCCGCGCCGGAGACGGAACCTGCCTGGGCCATGATTTGGGCCGGCGGCTTGGTCTGCGTTCGGGAACCGGAACCCGAACCGGAACCTGAGCCGGGCCCCGGGCCGGGCCCCGGGCCGGACCCCGCACCGGGACCGTTCTCCGCAGCGTCGTCAGGGGCGGCGGTGCCCCAGACGTCCTCATCGGAGAGCGGGAGGGATTCGCGTTCGGTCCAGATTTCGTTGAACCGGGCGGTGAGCCTCTCGGCCAGCCGGCGCGAGTTGGCGAAGACGATGGTGGACCGGTTTTCGGCGATCAGGTCCACGATCTTCTCTTCGACGTGCGGCCAGATGGAGGCCGGTTGCGCGCCGGCGCCCAGTTCCTCCTGGCTGGGCGAGGCCAGCGCCGTCATGTCCTCCACCGGCACCGTGACCGTCAGGTCCCATGACTTGCGGGCGGGAGGCGCGACGATCTCCACCGGGGCGTTGCCGCCCAGGAACCGAGCCACGGTATCCAGCGGCTCGACGGTCGCGGAGAGGCCGATCCGCTGGGCGGGCCGCTCCAGCAGGGCGTCCAGCCGTTCCAGGGTGACCGCCAGGTGGGCACCGCGTTTGGTCCCGGCCACCGCGTGCACTTCATCGATGATCACGGTGTCCACCGACGTCAGGGTTTCCCGCGCCCTGGAGGTCAGCATCAGGAACAGCGATTCCGGCGTCGTGATCAGGATGTCCGGTGGGTGGGTGAGCAGCCGGCGCCGTTCATTGGCCGGGGTGTCTCCGGAACGGACGCCGACGGTGATGGACGGGGCGGGCAGGTCGAGCCGTTTGGCGGTCTGGGTGATGCCGATCAGCGGCGCGCGCAGGTTCCGCTCCACGTCCACACCCAGCGCCTTCAGCGGCGAGATGTACAGCACCCGGGTGCCGCGGGACTCCTCGCGGGCGGCGCGTCCCCGCTTGGGCGCCGCTTCCGGAACAGCGGCGGGAAGTTCGGGCGGCGTCTGCGCCCGGGAGATGAACGTGTCCAGCGCCCAGAGGAAGGCCGCCAGGGTTTTGCCGGAACCCGTAGGCGCCACCACCAGGGCATGGGAGCCGGCGGAAATGGCGTTCCACGCCCCGGCCTGTGCGTTGGTGGGCGCGGCGAAGGCGCCGGCGAACCACTCGCGGGTGGCCGGGCTGAAGCGTTCGAGCACAGACGTCGTCATACCGATGTCTTGAGCCTAGCGGCCGGCACGGACGCTGTGCAGTTCCCGGTGTGCAGTTCGCGGAGCGGAGAGGCGGCTACGGGGCCTGGAAGGTGCCCACGGTCATCAGCACCACGGAGTCGTCCGAGCAGCCGACCGTCTCCTGCTTGGCGACGACCGATTCCTTCTGGTTCGGCGGGTAGACCCTGACTCCCGCCACGTCCGTCAGTCCGCATTCCTCGCCGTAGTTCTGCGCGTTGGTTTGCTGGAGCTGCGCCTCGGCGGTTCCGCCCGGTTGCAGCGTGACCGCCACCGCCTCTGCCTCCGGGGCCCGGTCGGCCGGTGCCCCCACCTGCCCACCGTCGGCGTCGAGATAGGAGACGCCCGGGTACCCCTGGAGCGTGCAGGACTCGCCGCCGGTGTTCGTCAGTACCAGCGTGCGGTAGACACTGCCGGCGGCCCCGGCGCCAACCTTGGTTTCGATGGCCGCCTCCAGCTGGCCGGCCCGGCAGGAACCGTCGGCGGCGCTGCCGCCGGCCTCCGGGGACGGAGTGGCGCTTCCGGTTTCGGTGGCGCTTCCGGTTTCCGGGGCGGGTGCAGCGGACGACGTCGGCGCGCTGGGCGCGGGGGCGGAAGACGCAGGTTGGGTGCCGGGTTCCTGAGCCGCTTGGCCGCATCCGGCCAGCAGCAGGGCGGATCCAACGAACAGGGCCGCGCTGGCGGGGCGGATTCGGAAACGATTCATCATGGTCATATTAAACACCGCCAGCCGGCCGGTTCCGGCGTGGGACTCCTGCCGGCCGGCTGACCGTCGATACCGGGCTGTAAGCTCAGGCCTTCTTGCGGGTTCGGGCCAGCGCGGTCACGCCGGCAGCCAGACCCAGCACCCCGGCGCCGAGCCCGGCCCAACCGGCCACCGCTGCCGCGCCGTTGCCCGATGCCGAGGTCGCGCCGGCGTCGGGAGCCGCACCGCCGTCGTCGTGCCCTCCGTGGCTGTTGACGGATGCTTCGCCGATCACGAACGACGGAGCCGGGGAGTCCAGCTCATGGGGATCCTGGCCCTCCGCGGGCAGCTCGGCCCAGTCGGTCTCCCCCTTCTCGCAGGTCTGCAGGGTGGGGAAGGCCAGGCTCTCGCCGGGGGCATTGGGCAGCAGCACCTGGAGCTGCAGCGCGTCGCGCAGCCCGTCCGCCACCGGTTCCTTGGCCGTGTAAACAATATGGCTGACCCGCTCGGTGACGGTGGCTCCGCTGTCCAAGGTCTTGGGGGCATCCAAGGTTTCGGTCACCTTTTCAACCTCCCAGTTGGGGTGTGCGGTCGGCGTGGCGTCCACCAACTGCTCGGGCAGCGTGATCGCAACCTTCGTGGTCGGCGAACCCTCACACCCATGCGCGAAGGAGAACGTCAGCACCGAGCTGCTGCCGGCGGCGTTGTCCTCGGGCGTGACGCCGACGTGCGCGGAGGCCGCGCCGGCGCCAACAACCAGCAGGCCCGCCGTGGCGCCGACGGCCAGTACGGAGCGAAGGGCAGTGCGGGGAATGGTAGCCACTGGAGTGCCTTTCGGGAGGCGCCGGGCCGCGGCGGGATTCGCAGGGTAGGGTCGCGGCGACTGCCGCCCACCGGCCGAAGGGCACTGCGCTTGGCGGTCATTCATGGTGGTACGGGCGCCCGCCGGCGATTTCCTGGGCGCGGTAGAGCTGCTCCATGAGGATCAGCCGGACCAGCTGGTGCGGGAAGACCAATTTGGAAAGGGACCAGACAAAGTCGGCCCGCTGGTGGATCGAGTCGTCCACCCCGTACGCCCCGCCGATGATCAGGGTGACGTTCCGGGAGCTGTCCAGCGGTTGCTGGAGCGTACGCGCGAGGGTGGGCGAATCGATGTTCTTGCCGCGTTCGTCCAGCAGCACCACGAAGTCGTTGGCGTGCTTGCCGCTGAGCTTGGCCAGCAGGGTTTCGGATTCTTCCTTGCGCGCCGCGTCATGCTCGCGGGAGGAATGGGGGATCGGCTGCCAGGTGACGTCGAAGGGCTTCTTCATCCGCTTCTCGTAGCGGTCGATTCCTTCCGCCACCCACGACTCGTGTTTGCGGCCGATGGTCAGGATGCGCAGGGTCATCCGGCTGATCCGGGGAATTTGCGGACGGTCAGGATCTGGGCGGCGCGGCCCACCGGGCCCTGTTCGTCGAACAGTTCGGTGTCCGTCAGGCCGACGCCGTCGTCGCCGAAGGTCACGCGGGTGTCCAGGCCCGTCCACTCGCCCTGCGGCTGGCGGAACAGGTGGATGGTCAGGTCAAGGTTGGGGAACATGTACTCGCGCGGGTCCTGCCGCACCGCGATGCCGTTGGCGGTGTCCACGATGCTGACGAAGCGGGCCAGCGGGTGGCTGTCCTCGCCCTGAACCAACGGGTGCAGGGTCCGCGCCCAGACGCTCCGGTTGCCCGGACCGAGGTCCGCCGCGGTGCGGAACTCCGTGGACCGGATGAAGCCGCCGTCCCAGACGCTGGTCATGGGCGCCGGGGGGCAGCCGCCGGGTCCGGGAAGGGGCCGGCTGAAGGTGCCGGCGACGGCGGCGGTGTCACCGGTGAGCAGGCGCCAGGCCTGCGCGCGGATGGCCGTGCGGCCTTGCGCGGTGAACGTGGCCTCCAAGAGCTCAATCGTCTTGCCCGGCCGCAGGACCCGGGTCTGGATCTCGAACTCGCCGCCGTGGATGATGCCCAGGATCTCGAAATTGATCCGGCTCATCACCATCTCGGGGCGGGGATGGTTGCGCAGCAACTCGTGCACGATCAGGCCGGAAGCCGGTGCCATGTGCTGTTCGTGGTCGTTCCAGGCTCCTTGCGAATGCAGCGTGGAATGGAAGCGTCCGCCGTCCGTGCGCACGTAGTAAGCGTCCGGAACTGTACCTCCATCGGCGCCGAGGTGCTCGGTGGCGGCAATGCCGGCGGTGGCCGCGGTAGCGGTGGAATCAACCATGCCACCACTCTAGCCAAAGCCCGCCGCAGCCTTGCCTCCCGGCGCCACGGGCTCCACGCCGACACACCGGGCTCCACGCCGACACACCGGGCTCCACGCCGGTAAACCGGGCGGGTGCCGGGCTTAACGTTCTCCGACAGGGCGGGGATCGGGCGGGGGCGCCGGGGCAACAGGCTTGGCCGGCGGGGCCCAATCCAGGATGCCGGGCGCGCCTATCGCGTCACAATCCGCAGGCTCGGGCCGTGAGGGCTCCCGGGGCGGTGTAGGCGGCTCCGGCTGCTCCTCCTCCTCGTCTTCGTCGCCCCGGTTCTCTTCGGCTGCTTCCACCGCCTTTCGGTAATCTTCCATCGCCTTCTTGTACTCCTGCTGCGCGTTTTTGTACTCCTGCTGCGCGTTTTTGTACTCCTGCTCCGCGTTCCGGTTGTCCGCCTCGCACTGCGCCAGGGCGTTCCGGTAGCCGGCCCGTGCATTGTCCCGCTGGGTGAAGAATGCCGAGCGCTCCGCCAGGGCCTGCTGGTAGACGGCGTATTCGGCCCAGTAGTCGTTCCACTGCGCCGCGATCTTGTCCCACTCCTTGTTCACCTTGGCAACGGCGGCGGTGTAGCCCTTGTACTGCTTCACATCCGTCCGGTAGTGGTCGTAGGCGGCCCAGTAGTCCAGCACGGCCTGTTGCCATTTCCTGGCGCCGGCGGCGAGTCTCGACTCTGCGGCCTGGACACGTTCCCGGTTGGCGGCGGCTGCGTCCCTGGCGTCGAAAGGCACCGGTGACATGCCGGTGAACTCCCAGCCGCAGCCCGGCCCGGCGGCGTCCTCGGTCAGCAGATGGACCTTGGCCGACCTCGCCGGCTCGCTGGCGGGGCTCTTGGGCGGCCGGGGGAACTTGCGGGCGTCCGGCATCGGCGGCCAGACCGGGTAGTCCGGCAGGGCCGCCGGATTGGCCGGCTTGACCTTCAGGTCCGGTGCCGGGAAGGACACGGTTTCGTAGTCGGCGTCGGCCGGGGCCTTCGGCAGCGGCACGTCGGGAATGGATACCGTTCGGGTGACGGTGAAGGGCTTGTAGCCGGCGGCCGACCAAGGGGAGCGGGCAGCGTCGCCGGCTTTGGAATCTTGGTCTGCGCAGACGTCGGCGAGCGCGGCCGCCAGCTTCTTGTCCAGTTGTTTGGCCAGTTTTGCCAGCGGTGCGGCTGCCTTTCCCGTCACGAAGGCCAGCACGTCCCCGCGCCGGAAGGTGAGCACCTGCATGGTGTCGTGGCCGGTCTTGGCGGTGTAGGCCCGGTGGGCCTGGACGCCGGGGCCGTCCAGGTCCTCGCTCCGGACCGTGATCGCCGCCCCGGCACAGTCGGCCGCGTTGTCCGCCAGCTTGCCCATCGCTTCGGCGCCAAGGCCGGCGGTGTAGGCGGCGGCGAGCACCTGCACCCTCTCGCCGCGCACCCTGAATGAACGGGACAAAGCCACCGAGGGAGCCGCGCCGATGTCGCACGCGTAGGGCACCGGCAGCGCCGCTCCGCGCTCCACCGGGCCCTCCGGCTTCCATTTTCCGGGCGGTTCGGCCAGCAGCCCGATCAAGGAGATGGAGGCCGGGCTGTCCGTGAGCACCGCGCTGATTGCCACCGGCGAGGCCGGCTCGGCCACCGCCGGGGCCTGTTCCTGCGCAAAGAACATCGGCAGCCCTGATGCCTGCAGGGCCACCAGCCCCGACGCGGTGAGGGACGCCAGGCACAGCGCACCGGTGGCGAGGGCAAGAGCCGGATGTTTCTCGAAGATGGACATCGGGACTCCTTACAACCCGTCGGGAACCGTGATGGCAGTGTTGCTGCCGGCACTGAGCGTGATGGTCACTTCCTGCCGGAAGGTCAGCCTGCTGCCCGGCGGTGCCGACTGCGCGGTGACCACGTTCTGATCCACCCGCGGGTCCGGCTTGGCCGTTTCCTGCCCGATCACCGGCACCAGGCTGTTGCGCAGCAGTACCGTGATGGCCTCATTCACGCCAAGTCCGCGGAGGTCGGGCATGGACCGGGACGTTTCAACGGTGGTGGTCAGCGGGTCGGCCTCGGGCATCGGCTCGGCGGGCAGGCCCTTGTGCAGGCCTTCCATGGTGTCCTTCCACACCGGACCGGCCAGTTCGGAGCCGGTGAGGTCGTAGAAGGTTTTGCCGTAGGCATGCACCGTCTTTAACGGGTGCTGGGCCCCGCCGCGGGGGTCACCGAGCCACACCGCCGTCGCATACTGCGGGGTGACGCCCACAATCCAATTCGCGGCGAAGTCATTCGTGGTACCCGTCTTCGCTCCGGCCTGGCGGCCCTTCGGCATGCCCAGGGCGCCCAGCGTGCCGGCCGGGTGGAACGGTTCGGTCAGCGCGTCGGCTACCGTGGCCGCCACCGAAGGGTCGATGGCCTGGCGGCAGTTTGAGGCGGGAACCGGGAGCTTCTCCCCGGTATCGCTGCGGATGGCGGCGGTGACGGTGACCGGCCGGCACAGCACCCCGCCGCTGACGAAGGTGGAGTAGGCGTTGGCCATCTCAAGCGGGGAAATCTCGTAGGAGCCGAGCGCCAGCGATGCCTCCCGGCCGTGCAGCTTGTCGACGGGAATCGAGGTGATGCCCAGGGTTTCCGCGAACTCGGCGACTTCCTTCACGCCCGTGCGCTCGATCAACCGCACAAAGTAGATGTTCACCGAAGCGCGCACCGCCTGGTAGGCGTCGATAGAGCCGTAATTCTCGTAGCCGTAGTTGTGGAAACCGCCGGGCGGATTATCCAGCGAGGAGTAATAGGGGCCGTTGGCCAGCAGCTTCTGGCGCGGGGAAATCCCCTGGGACAGCGCCGTGGCGAGCACGATCGGCTTCATCGCCGACCCCACCTGGAAGGCACTGTCGGCGAAGACCACCTCGGTCTTGCCCTTGCCTTCGCCCCAGGAACGGTTCTGTGCCACTGCCGTGACATGCCCGGTGCCGGGTTCGACGACGGCGGTGCCCAGCGCCGCGCGGTTCTTGTTGCCCATCGCTTTGCGCACGGCCTTTTCCGCCGCGTCGATGGCCTTGCGGTCCAAGGCCGTGGTCAGCGTCATACCGCCGCGCGAGAGCCGGTCCCCGCGTTCTTCCTGGGTCTTGCCGAAGGCAGGATCGGTAAGGATTTCATCCCGGACCAGATCGCAGTAGAACGGGTACTCGGAGCCGCCGCAGCCCGAGGGCACCGATCCCGGGTCCAGGCCGAGCCCGCTGTCGCGCGCCGCCGCGGCTTCGTCCGCCGTGATCGCGACGTGCCGCTCGAGCACATTGAGCACGGTGTTGCGGCGGCTGAGCGCTCGATCCGGGTATTTCACCGGATCGTAGTAGACCGGTCCCTTGAGCAGTCCGACGAGCAGGGCCGACTGGGGCAGGGTGAGCTTGGCCGCCGTCGTATTGAAATAGATGCGCGCCGCCGCCTGAATTCCGTACGCGCGGTTGCCGAAGTAGACGGCGTTGACATACATGTTCAGGATCTGGTCCTTGTCCAGGCGTTTCTCCAGCTGGACGGCGTACTTGGCCTCGCGGATCTTGGCGTTGTAGGTTTCGCCCACCGCCACCGACTTCTCGGTTTCATCCCGGGCATTGTTGACCAGGATGTTCTGTACCAATTGCTGGGTGATGGTGGAGCCGCCCTGGCGCTCGCCGCCCACCGAGTTGCTCACCATCGCGCGGGTGACGCCCATGGGGTCCACGCCGTGATGTTCGTAAAACCGGGAGTCCTCGGTGGACAGCAGCGTGTCCAAAAACGTCGGCGAGACCTGATCCAGGTCCACGTCGATCCGGTTTTCGCTGTAGAAGCGGGCGAATTCCTTGCCGTCCTTATCCAGCAGGACCGTATGTTGCGGCAAGGCGGTGTCCAGCGGAAGCTCGGCGGGCAGGCCTTCCCACAGGTCCAGCACGGAATCGGTGGCCGCCGAGAAGGCGATGGCTCCCGGCGCTACCAGAGATCCGGCGCTGATCGCGACGACGGCGACCGCGCCGGCCCATCCGGCCACGCGGATCAGGGTGCCCTGCCCGTTCTCCGGCTGGGCCGCAGGCCGCAGCAGCTCATCCAGTCCCACGGTTTCCCTTCGCCGGGGCCACCACCGCCGCGTTTTTCTCCGCAGGTGGGCGGCACCCCGGCCAGCCGGAGCCGGTGTCTGACCGGCAGTCGTTGCCCGGGCGCCGCCGGTTGCGCTGCCCGCCGGATCACGATCCTCTTGGTTCACCCGTAGCCCCCGTCCCCCTCAGCAGGCCCTGGACGTCCCCCGACGCCACCCCTGGAAAACCTGCAGACGAATTACCTCAAGGAGGCGGCTTTCGCCAGCCGTCGCGACCTGTGAGGTGGTCTTAGCGTACGGCTAAAAGTCCACGACTCAAGCTCTTTTTCCGGCGCTTTTCGATAGCAGTCGAAATGTGACATGGACGGCTTTTTGTGATGGATGTGAAAGGCAGGATTGCGCCTCCAAGCATTGACAGGACCGCTGCGTGGCACTAGAGATGGCGCCCCGTTCGGGCACCATTCGCGGCGGAAACGTGCTGCTAGAGCACGCGCTGGTGAACCAAGGCCGACCCTTCGGCGGGTACCGGCACCGGTTGCGGAACTCCCTGCAGGTAGACCAGGAAATCCTCGCTGTGCTGCCTCCGGTGGAATGCGGTCAGGACGCCGACATGCTCGTCCCCGTTGGTTGTGGTCACTGAAACGACCCTGCCGATGGCGGTGGGCTTCAAAGCCTTGGCGGGGGTGGTCATTCTCTTACCTCCTGAAGCCACAGAACTGCATGGACCAAGGCTACGCCCGAGGTGGCGCAGCGGCAGGGTGGTGTCCAGCGAGACCAAGGCCCGGCGAGGTTCGGGTTGGTTGGGCCGCGCCCGAAGGGGTTGTGGACATGTGCCGGATCGGCGACAGTGATAAGGAGCCGTACTACGCAGGAGCAGTAATGACGGAAAACATTCAGCCCGCCGACGAAGACGCCGTCAGCGAAAACATCGAAGAGTATCAGCAGGATGACCGGCTTACCCCGGCCGATCGCATGGACTTCATTGCCAACACCGTCGCCGAGGACGCCGACCGGGACGACGAATCCCGCAACCATGTGCAGGACGAAGGAGCCGGCGACTCTGCCTGACCTGTGTGGAGGACTCTCCCGCAGCTTCTTCCGGCCCCGTCCGTCCGTTGCTCTTGCTGCACGTCCGGCGCTCACCTAGGTTGAAGGTGGACGGTCGCGGACAGGCTCCCGTTGGGGGAGTCGGCGCTGCCGTTCCAGAAGGAAAAGATCAGCATGGCAACAGGCACCGTCAAATGGTTCAACGCCGAAAAGGGATTTGGCTTCATCAGTCAGGACGACGGCGGACCGGACGTGTTCGCACACTTCTCGGCCATCGCCGCCAGCGGTTACCGCTCGTTGGAAGAAAACCAAAAAGTTGAGTTCGACGTCGTTCAGGGCCAAAAGGGACTGCAGGCCGAGAACATTCGCCCGCTCTAACACACGCCAAAACCGACGCCCCGCTCTCCGAAAGTGCGGGGCGTTTGTGTTGTGCCGCCGCGAACCGCCTAGTCCAGGCGTCTCATGACTTCGCTGCCATCCTGGTGCTGCGGCCGCCTGCGTGCTCTGCGCAAAGCTGGCAATCAGCAAGTATGCTTACTATCTTGGGAAGGGCGGCTTGATCTCTACAAGGAGAACGGAGAAACGCCCCGCGGTGCCCGAACCGGGGCTTGGCCGGGAACAACGTTGAAAGGCGCACCATGTTTCTTCTTTTCGGTCTCAAGACCGTCCTTCGCGATCTGCCCGGACAGATGGGGACGTGCCGGCACTGCGGCCGATTCGTTCACCATCACCTGCAGGAACGCGCCACCAAATTCACGGTGTTCTTCATTCCCGTCTTCACAACATCCAAGGACTTGGTCGTCACCTGCGCAAACTGCGGGCGGAGCTCAAGAACGAAGTCCCGGCAGAAGAACGCCCTCCTCAGGTAGCAGCGGAACAGCAGCGTGCAAGGGCCGCGCTGCGGTGGCTCCCGGGCGGGAGACACCATGGCTGACAAACTGCGTCGCGCCTTAAAGGAACATTTTCCCGAGGACTTGGGCGCGGTCATGGATCGGCAGCTACAGGTCCGCCATCTCAAGGCATTCAGGCCGGTGCGGCCCGCCGGTTCCTGCCTTGGTAGAGGCGGCGGTAGCTAGAGGGTGTGGTGTTGAGTTTCCGGGCGAAGTGAAGCCGGAAATTTGCTGTCGTTCCCAGACCGGTCCGGGAGGCTATTGCCTGCACCGTCAGGTCAGTGGTTTCCAGGAGCATGCAGGCTTCGGCTATGCGTTGATCGTTCAGCCACTTCAGGGGTGTCATTCCTGCTTCGGCCGTAAATTTCCGTGTGAAGCTCCTGGGCGCCCAGCCGGCGTGGGCGGCGATGTCCTCGACTGTCAGCGGTTGGGCCAGATTCTGCCTGACCCAGGCGCAGGTATCGGCGAAGAGGGCCAAGGGTGCGGCGACGGTACGTTCCATGAACTGGACCTGGCCCCCTTCCCGATGCGGGGCCACTACCATCCGTCGTGCAATGCCGTTTGCCGCCTCGGTTCCGTAGTCCTTGCGGACCAGATGCAGACAGAGGTCTATGCCTGCCGCGACCCCCGCGCTGGTGCTGACGCTGCCTTGGTCTATGTACAGGACGTCTGCATCGACGGCAACGCCCGGGTACAGGGTTTGCAGGCGGTCGGCGTTTCTCCAGTGCGTGGTTGCCCGCTTGCCGTCCAGGAGACCTGCAGCAGCGAGAGCGAAGGCGCCGGTGCACACCGACACCATGCGGGCCCCGTTGGCCGCTGCCTGACGCAGGGCCTCGCCTATATGGGCTGGCGGTTCGTCGAGCGGGGCGTAGCCGGGCACCACGACTGTATCCGCGGACAGAAGGGCGTCCAGGCCATCAAGGGCCTGGATGGAATACCCGGAGGTGGTCGGCACCAGGCCCGGCTGTGCTGCGCAGACGCGGAAGGAGTACCGTCCGCGTTCATCCTCGTGGCCGAAAACCTGCGCCGGAATGGCAAGGTCGAACGCGACCACATCCGGTAGTGCCAGCGCGACGACACGGTGCATAAGGGCCACTGTACTCACGCAGGAACCGGGCGGGCAGAATCCTTTCCATACGGGGCATTTTTGCCGCCCATTTCCGCTGCCGGTGAATGACAGCATGTGCACATGACAATCTTTCCGGCGGCGCAGAACACTACGGCTGCCACTCCCACCAGCACCACCTCGAAGGGTCAGACCCGTCCGCCCGGCCGTGACCCTTGGCTGTACCGACACATCGGTTGGATCGTGGCCGGCTCCTTGCTAGCCGGTGCCCTGCTTGCATTACTCCTGGCCGGGACCCCGGTCATTCCGGCCACTGAAAGCGGCGTGACCGGCGCCATCCTGTTGGGGCTTTCCGCGGGATGGGCGACGCTGGCTGTGCTGACGGTGCGGTTCACCGATCAACCCCAGAAATGGGCCGCCGCTCCAGCGCTTTTCATGGGCCTGGGCGGTGTCCTGTTGGTCGCGTTCGGTTCCCCTATGCAGGAGGCGCTCGCATGGATCTGGCCGCCAACCCTGCTGGTGTTAGTGGTTTGGATGGCCTTCAGGGTTCGTGGACAGCTTCATAGCCGGAGCGGCCGCGTGCTGCTCTACCCGGTGATCACGATGCTGGTTCTGGCATCACTCGGTAGTGGTTACGAAACGGTGCGCGAAGCGGTGGACACGGGTGCTCATCCGGCACGGGGCCAATTGATCGACGTCGGCGGACACCGCCTGTACCTGACCTGCACCGGAACGGGCAGTCCTACCGTGGTGATCGAACCCGGCGCAGGCAATATGTCGTCCGACCTCGCTTTGATCGCGCCGGTTGTTGCCCGTGACACCCGGGTGTGCGTGTACGACCGGGCAGGACGGGGATGGAGCGATTCGGCAAGGACCGCGCAGGACGCCGCCCGGATCGCGACCGATCTCCACACGTTGCTGCAACGCGGCAAGGAGCCTGGACCATACGTGCTGGCCGGACATTCATTCGGGGGCCTCTACGCGCTCACCTACGCCGCCCGCGACCCCGGGGACGTAGCCGGACTGGTGCTGGTGGACTCGACCGCACCGGCTGCGGAACCAGCCCCAGATGCAGCGCAGCCTGCTCGTGCCGATTCGAACGACTTGATGAACCGTGTCTCCGCACTGGCCGCCGCCACAGCCCGACTCGGCCTCGGCACGGTGCTCGGAGTGGACACACCCAGCCACCTGCGGAGCACGGTCGACGAGTACCTTCAAGCGGGTTCGTCGGTGCAGCAGGCTGCCCAATTGAGGGACTTCACCAGCAAACCGCTGGCCGTCCTGACAGCAGGCAGTGGGAGCGAGCCCGGGTGGGCCGCGTCGCAGCAAGCCCTGGCCGCACTGTCGACCAACAGCCTCCACCGCGTCATCGAAGGGGCCACCCATGCGTCACTCGTCGCCGATCCAGAAGATGCTGCCGCGACCACCCGGGCGATCCTCGACGTCGTCTCCGCCGTGCGGACGGCAAGCCCGCTCGTCCCGTAGGACGGAGGAACCGGCGGAGAGGGTACACCAGCAGTTCGGCGACGAGCAGTGGGAGATGCCCGGCGTCCGCGCGGCCGGGGTTGTCAGGCCGGGGGCGCTGTTGAAGCTGCTAGTTGCGTCACGCCGCTTTGTGCAGTCGCACACTGACGTCCCCCTCGCGCCCTTGTAGCGTCACATACACACCCTCCGAAAGACCTAAGCCAAGAAGGAATCTCCGTCGATGACGACACCTGTCTTATCTCTGTCAACCGCACAATCCGGGCACGGCACGCCGGCTCCCGCCCAGGACGCGGGGCCTCTGGAGAACGCCCACAGGCAGCTTGCTTCTGCAATCCGTACGCTGGGATACAGCGAAGGGCTGCACCAGCTGCTGGCCCAGCCGCGCAGGGAACTTTCCGTGAGCATCCCGTTGCGCCGGGACAACGGCAGCGTTGAGGTTCTCACCGGTTACCGCGTGCAACATAACTTCTCCCGCGGACCCGCCAAGGGCGGACTGCGTTACAGCCCGCACGTTTCCTTGGACGAAGTGCGTGCACTGGCGATGTGGATGACGTGGAAGTGCGCTCTGCTGGACGTCCCTTACGGCGGCGCCAAGGGCGGGATCACTATCGATCCGCGCAATTACTCGCAGCAGGAACTGGAGCGCGTAACGCGCCGCTACACCAGTGAAATCCTGCCGATTATTGGCCCTGAGAAGGACGTGCCGGCGCCCGACATCGGCACCGACGAACAGACCATGGCATGGATGATGGACACCTATTCGGTCAACGTCGGCTACACGGTCCCAGGCGTCGTAACGGGCAAGCCTGTCAGCGTTGGCGGTTCCCTCGGCCGTTCGAGCGCCACGTCCAAGGGCGTCGTGCACGTCGCGCTGGCATCGCTTGCCCATGCAGGGCTTGATCCACGGCAGAGCACGGCGGCTGTTCAGGGCTTCGGCAAGGTGGGAGCCGGAGCCGCAGAGTTCCTTGCCGACGCCGGAGTCAGCGTAGTGGCTGTGGGCGACCAGTATGGGGCCATCCACAATGCTGACGGTCTGAACATCCGTGCCCTGCAAGACCACGTTAAGGAGACTGGCAGCGTCGTCGGCTTCGCCGGCGCAGGCGCCATCGCTTCGGATGAGCTGCTGGAGCTTGAGGTGGACCTGCTGGTCCCCGCAGCAGTAGGAGGCGTGCTGCACGGCGGCAACGCCAACAACGTGCGCGCCAAGGTCATCGTGGAAGGCGCCAACGGCCCCACCACGGCGGTGGCGGACGTCATTCTGCAGGACAAGGGAGTGCTCGTTGTTCCGGACATTCTCGCCAACGCGGGCGGCGTCATTGTCTCCTACTTCGAGTGGGTGCAGGGCAATCAAGCCTACTGGTGGACTGCTGCCGAAGTTGAAGAAAAACTGGAACACCGAATGTTGGCGGCGTGGGAGAACGTCCTGTCCATTGCGTCGAAGCGCGGCCTGAACCTGCGCGAGGCCGCTACGGTGACGGCCGTCGAGCGTGTGGCCCAGGCGCACCTGACCCGCGGGCTTTACCCCTGATCCTGACTGTGTGCCCTTGTCTGCCGGGCCCGCAAGCCTCGATCAGACGGGGCCGCTTGGGGGATGTTGCCCGAACGAGTGCGACATCCCCCAAGCGGCAGTAGTCCTTTGCTTTGCCTCTCCTGTGACCACCTATGGGTCAAGAAAACTGCACAAGATTGAGGAAGGGTCTCCCATGACGGTAGACAATTGGAAAGATCTGACGGGCCAGCACGTTCAGATCCGCAAGGACGGGAAGCCCGTCCGGAAAGGCCGCGTCGATGAGGTGACGCGGGCAGCCGATGCATTGTGGCTGGAATGGCATAGCGGATACCTGAGACAGCTTTATGAAAAAGCGGAAGGTTACTCGGTGGAGCTCGTTCCAAGCCCTTAGACCGCGGTGTTCAAGGCGCTTCGGGGAAACTGAGGTCAGGATGTGCCTTGTATCGTAGGTTTATGGATGCAGGCCTGCCTTCGGGGCTGAGCCTACCGGTCAAGGTGGCGCTGGCCCGCGCAGTGGAAAAGATGCCGCGTCCCGGCGCCCTGCCCGGAGGAGCTTGGTACGAACCTAAATGGGATGGGTACCGCGTAGTCATCAGCCGCGACGGGGACGAGACTTCCCTCTGGTCCAGGCAGGGCAAGAGCCTTTCCCGTTACTTCCCGGATCTGGTCGAGGCAGCCGGGCAGCAGTTGCCGCCCGGCTGCCTGCTCGATGGCGAGGCGGTGATCTGGTCCAAGGAGCGGCTGGACTTCTCCTCCCTCCAGGAGCGCTTGAGCGCCTCGGTGAAGTCGCTGCCCGGGTTGGTTCGCCGGGTGCCGGCCCACTTCGTCGCCTTCGATCTGCTCGCCGTGGCCGGGCACGACATCCGCGGTGAACCGTTCCGGGTCCGGCGTGAACTGCTCGAAGAACTCTCCAAGGACTGGGATGACGCCCTGGAACTGTCCCCTGGCACCGCCGACCCGGACACCGCCGCGACCTGGTTCGAAGAACTGCCCGCCACAGGCATCGAAGGCCTCGTCATCAAGGGCGCCGGCCAACCGTACGAGGGAGGGCAGCGGCAGTGGCAAAAGATCAAACATCGCGACACCGTTGACGTGATCTGCGGAGCAGTCATCGGTCCCCTCCCACGCCCCGAGGCCATCGTCGCCGGGCTGCGGATCGACGGGGAACTCCGCATCGTCGGGCGCTCCGCCCCGCTCAAAACCTCGGCCGCGAAACTGCTGGGATCCCAACTCCAGGCCGCAGGCCCGGATCACCCTTGGCCGCATCGGGTGAAATCCACGCTCATGGACCGGTTCAACGCCGACGACGGCGAAACCGAACTGACACTCGTAGAACCGATGGTCGTTGAAGTGTCAGCCGACACCGCGATGACCGGTACATCCTTCCGGCACGCCATACGCTTCCTCCGGGCCAGACCGGAGTTAGACCCTGCAGACGTTGTACTTCCTGGCAGGGGGGTTGCAAGCGTTGGTGAACCGTCGCCCCCGAGGCGCTGACGATCGGGAGGCCCTGATCAACAACCGATCGTATGCCCAAGGGCTGAACAAGTAGATCCAGCGCTCAAACCCTTCGCTCCTCTTCTATCCCGATATACACCTCTGCGAGCCGATAGCACGGATAAATACGATTGCCGAGGGTAAAAACCAGACCCTTGAAGTGAGACGGGCCTGAGTTGCCGGCGAGGCTGATCCGCCTCGCTAATGCATCCGTGCTCTTGGACACTCTTGGGCATTGGGGTTGTATGGACCGCGGAACGAAGAAAGCACCCCATAGGTATAGGTACAGGCGGGGAAGCACCGGAAGTCCTGCTGGGCGGGGCGCTGGCTCTATGGTGTGTGCACGCCAAGAGCTACGTCTTTCTTGCCATTCGGTGCAGTACCAGTACGCTTCCGTGAGCACCCTCGAGAACAGGACCCCAGCAATGGAAGCAAATCCAGTCGATCCGCGGGTTGAGTCATCCCTTGAAGCGAACCCTGATTACCGGGTTGATTTTTGGGGGCCCATTAAGGATGGAGGCGGCCGGGTGGTGGCTGACGGAAGCGACGAATGGCTGCTCACCGGTGCACGTGACGTTCATGAAGCCCTCGACTGGGCCAACAACAATGCGGATGGACGAAGGTTTGTGCTTTATGCCCGGTTCCACGACGGTCAAAGCATCGGTGTGGCTCGCTTGGCCGGAGAGGAACCGTCGCCGTGACGATCCGCGGGGCTGTTCCGGCGCCCGTGGCGTGTAGCTATGGTTAGGCCATGACAGGCAGCGGACCACGCAACGCTTGGTTGCGGATGACAGACCGGATGGGCCTGACCGAACCTGGGGTCAAGCCGGCGAGGCCCAGCCCTCGCGCCCTGCTGTTCTCAGTCGTCCTATGGTTCGTGGCGGCTCTGGTCTGGTTCGCGATGGTCATGCAAACGCAGGGTGAAATTCAGGTTTTGTACGTAGTCCTGGTTCTGACTTCGCTCACATTGAGCGTGGCCAACTTCGCGATGCTGCGCCAGTCAAGGAAGAACTGGGGCGGCTCAAGGTTGGATCGCACGGGCGAATAGGTCCGAATGTTCCATCTTTGTTCTCCGTCACCTCCAGTTACTACCCAACCCTCTACGGCCACTGTACGTAGAGGGTTCCAGTTGTGTGCAGTTGGGTCGTAACCACCACCTCATTGGTTTCCGAAGTGATCCACGCCGACCAGGCAATCCAAGTCGTGGGATACATCTGCGTCTCCACGGCCAAGCAGAACATCGCCCCCCGACGTACAGGGTGCGACGCTGGTCGCGAGACCACCCGTTAGGGAGTATGAGCTGGAGCGGGTCGAGGAGTCTGCTGCGACGTCATTCGACGTACGCGAACGCCTTTGCCATGGCGATTACATCTGCACCACGCCGCACTGAGAATGCAGAAAACCCCCGGATCTCCGGGGGTTTTCTTTGGCGGTGACGGTGGGATTTGAACCCACGTTGGCTTTCACCAAACAACATTTCGAGTGTTGCACCTTCGGCCGCTCGGACACGTCACCAACGCGTCAACTTTACCCGCTGTTGGCCCTGAGTCCCAAAACGGCCCCGCGGGACGGCCGCACCGGCCGGCCTTCGTCCCAGACCTGGGGCCGGGAGCGGCGCCGAAGCGAGCGGGAATGGCCGTGAACGTGCAGCAGCAGCACCGGAAAGCACGTGCAGCACCGGAACGGAGAGGGTTAGCCCGCCGGCAGTTCGCCGCGGTGCCGCGCAAAGAACTCGCGCAGCATGGCGGCCGACTCCTCCGTCCGCACCTCCGGGTAGACCTCCACCCAGTGGTTCAGCCGGCGCTCGCGCAGGATGTCGAAAACACTGCCCGCCGCCCCGGCCTTCTCATCCCACGCGCCGAAGACTACTTTCGGGATGCGGGCGAGCACGATGGCGCCGGCGCACATGGCGCAGGGCTCCAGCGTGACCACCAGCGTGCAGCCGTCAAGGCGCCAGGAGCCAAGCTTGCGTGCCGCCTCCCGGATGGCCACCATCTCGGCATGGCCGGTCGGGTCGTGCAGCGCCTCCCGTTCGTTGCGTCCGGAACCCAGCACCGCGCCGTCGGGCCCCATCACCACGGCGCCGATCGGCACGTCGGAGGTCTCCAGGGCCAAGCGGGCCTGGTCCAAGGCAAGACCCATCCACTGGCGGTGCTGCGGATCAATCGGGCCCATGCCACCATTCTGGCAGGCCCGATGTTTGTCCCTGCTATGCGGCTGCCGGTAGTTTTGTGGAATGCGCGTACTCGAAGTGGACCATCCCCTTGTTGCCCACAAACTCACCGTTCTCCGCGACAAGACCACTCCGTCGCCCGTCTTCCGCCAGCTCACTGAAGAACTGGTGACCCTGCTGGCCTACGAGGCCACCCGCGACGTCCATACCGAGCCGGTGGAAATCGAGACCCCGGTGACCCGGACCACCGGAACCGCCTTCACCAAGCCCACCCCGCTGGTGGTGCCCATCCTGCGCGCCGGCCTCGGCATGCTCGAGGGCATGACCAAGCTGGTGCCGACCGCCGAAGTCGGCTTCCTGGGCATGGCGCGCAACGAGGAAACGCTGGACATCATTACTTACGCCGAGCGGCTGCCGGCCGACCTCACCGGCCGCCAGGTGTTCGTGCTCGACCCCATGCTGGCCACCGGCGGCACGCTGCGCGAATCCATCAAGTTCCTCTTCGCCCGCGGCGCCGCCGACGTCACCTGCATCTGCCTGCTGGCGGCACCGGAGGGCCTGCAGGCCCTGCGCGAGGAACTCGAAGACAAGAACGTCTCCATCGTGGTGGCCTCCATCGACGAGCGGCTGGATGAAAAGGCCTACATCGTGCCCGGCCTGGGCGATGCCGGCGACCGGCTCTACGGCGTAGCGGGCTGACCAGCCGACCGGGGGCACCTTTCACGGGGACTGGCGGGCTGCAACACCGGGGCCCACGCGTTCCAGTGGTGTCCACATTTTGGACGGTTTGCAAACGCCGATGCTTTGCACCTAATGCGCTTGACGCCTCGGCAAATCGATCACTGCATACTTATTCATCAGCGCCCCGCAAGGGCCGCTCTCCGTTGATATTTATGCACCATCGTGGTGTGATGTGTGGCACAAAAGCGCTGCTTCTTCTCACTATGTGAGACAAGCAGGCTTATATTACTTGCACGTAAGCATTGTTACGAGCCAAACTCATGGTTGTGAACAACAACGCAACAGCATCTGCAGCCGCAGCCTTCAGTTACGGGACGTATCCCGGCGCACTGGCGGACTGTTGCCGAATGCAGGCCTAACTCACCACCCCTCGAGTTATTCCAGGCAATTCATCTGTCCAATGGCGGGCACCAGAAACACATCCCGTGCGGGCATACCCATGCATTCGCGCCGCGATGACGGCCATTTTCACACATGAGGTTCTAATGTCAGTTTCATCCGGATACGTCCACATCTCCGTCCGCAACGCCCAGAACCGTGCGGCAGCCGCGCAGCGACAGGCAGCCGGGCAGAACCCGCAGTTCGCCGGGCAGCCGTCTTACCCGGGGGAGCAGCAGGCCTACCGCGTGCTGCGCGCGGTTCCCGGCCAGTTCGACGCCGCTGCCCCCCATCCGACCACCGCCCCCACCCCCGTGGTCACCCCCAACGGAATTCCCGGCCCGCAGCCGGTGTCGAACGACACTGTTGCCCGCGGGTTCGTTCTCTATGTGGGACTGGACGAGGAAGCTGCCGCCGCCCAGGGGACCACGCTGAGCAAGCTGGCCTCCCAGGTGCGCGCCTACGTGCAGTCGCTGGCTGCGGACGCCCAGACCCACGGGGCCGTGGCCCTGGCGCCGGCCGACGCCCCGGGCGAGAACATTGACGTGGTGCGCCAGGCCCTGGGCGATCCGACCGTCAGCCGCCGACCGCGGACCGCGGCCGTGGAAATCCAGCGGCAGCCGCAGCCGGCCTCGCACGCCAGCCGTCCCAGCGGCGTCCTGATCGACCTGTCCCGGCGCGAGGTGCACCTGGACGGGGAGACCCTGAACCTGACGTTCAAGGAATTCGAGCTGCTCAACTACCTCGTGGAGAACGCCACCCGCACCGTCGGCCGCGAAGAGCTGCTCTCCGGGCTGTGGAAGAACGCCGAGGAAGTCCCGAACGAACGGACCATCGACGTGCACATCCGCCGGCTCCGGTCCAAGCTGGGCCGCCTGGCCAACACCGTGCGCACCGTCCGCGGCCAGGGCTACCGCTTCTACGAGCACCCGGAAGTAGTGGTCTGGGCCGCGCCGGAGTACTCCATCTAGGTCCTGCCCGGCTCCGCCGCCGCGCTACAGCCCGTATTCCTCGAGCAGGCGGAGCCACACCTCACTGATGGTGGGGTAGGAGGGCACCGCGTGCCAGAGCCGGTCCAGCGGGACCTGGCCGACGACGGCGATGGTCGCCGAGTGCAGCAGCTCGCTGACGCCGGGGCCGGCGAAGGTCATGCCCACGACGACCCTGCGGTCTTCGTCCACGACCATCTGGGCCCAGCCCTGGTAGCCGTCGGCATACAGCGAGGAGCCGGCGACGGCGATCGGCAGCTCGGTGGCGGACACGGCGAGCCCGCGCTCCCGGGCCTGCTCTTCGGTGAGGCCGACGACGGCGACCTCCGGATCGGTGAACATCACCGAGGGAACCGCCGCGTCGTCGGCAGTGCTGGCAAAGCGGCTCCACGGTTCCGGCTCGCCGTCCAGCTCGCCGGCCGCCCGGGCGGCGATAGCGTCCCCGGTGGCCCGCGCCTGGTACTTGCCCTGGTGCGTCAGCTGGGCCTTGCCGGCGGCGTCGCCCACCGCATACAGCCAGCCCCCGTCGACGCCTTCCACGCGTCCGCTGGCGTCGACCTCCAGCCGCTTCGGATCCTGCCCCAGCTCCTCCAGGCCAAGTCCGGAGAGGGCCGGCCGTCGTCCGGTGGAAACCAAGAGCTTTGCGGCCGTGACGGTGTCCGCCGCCCCGGTCTCCCCGTCCGCACCCGCAGCCGTCAGGGTGAGGCTGACGCCGCCGTCGTGCGCAGCCACCCGTGACGCCGCCGTGTGGAGCCGGATCCGCACCCCGTCGCGGCGCAGCCCGGCTTCCACCAGCCGCCGCGCGGGTTCGGGGACGCTCGCCAGCAGGTCCCCGCGTGCCACCAGGGTGACGACGTCGGTGCCCAGCCGGGCATACGCCTGCGCGAGCTCGCAGCCGGAGACGCCGCCGCCCAGCACCAGCAGGCTCTCCGGAACCTCCGGGGCGGCGGTGGCTTCGCGGGTTCCCCAGAAATCGACGCCGTCCAGCCCCGGCAGCGGCGGCACGTTCGGCGTGGAACCGGTGGCCAGCACGACGGCGTGCCGTGCGGTGATGCGGGTCCGGGTCCCGTCGTCGTCCGTTGCCGTCACTTCGCGCGGACCGTTGAGCCGGGCGGTGCCGCGGACCAGTTCGATGCCGGCACCCTTCACCCACTCCACCTGCGAGGCATCGTCCCAGCCGGAGGTGAACGAATCCCGGCGGGCCAGCACGGACTCCGCCGCCAGGCCGCCGGTCACGGCTTCGGCCGCGCCCTTGACGCTGCGCGCGGCTTGAAGGGCCGTCCCCGGGCGCAGTAGGGCCTTGGAGGGCATGCAGGCCCAATAGGAACACTCGCCGCCAACCAGCGAGGATTCCACCAGGACGGTCTTGAGTCCGCCGCGGGTGGTCCGGTCCGCCACATTCTCCCCGACCGCCCCGGCCCCGAGTACCACGACATCCGCTTCCAGCGTCCGCTCTTCCATATCCCGAGCCTCGCATCGCGCGGAGGCGCTGACAAGGGCCGCATACACTCGTGGTGTGAACGACCACCACCTGAAGAAGCTGATGATCATGCGCCACGCCAAGGCCGCGTGGCCGCTGGGCGTCGAGGACCACGAGCGGCCGCTGGCCCAGCGCGGCCACGACGAGGCGCCGCAGATCGGCCGGTGGATGGTGGAGCACAACTGCATCCCGGACTTCATCCTGTGCTCGTCGGCACTGCGGACCCGCCAGACCTGCACCTGGGTGTGCAGCGAGCTGGGGGAGAAGGCGCCGACTCCCATGCTGTCCGACGAACTATACGATGCGCCGGCCGTGCGGGTCCTGTCCGAAATCAATCAACTGCCCGACACCATCACGTCCCTGCTGGTGGTGGCCCACATGCCGGCGGTGCAGGACCTGGCGATGCGGCTCGCGTCGGTGGATTCCGATGAGGAGGCCGTGGTGGACATGGCCACCCACTATCCGACCTCCGGCCTGACGGTGCTGCAGCACGGGAAGAGCTGGGCGGAGCTGGACGGGCGTGACGCCGCGGTGACCGACTTCGTGGTGCTGCGCTGACGCGTTTCGCGGTGCTGCGCTGACGGCCGGCGCCTCACGCTGCGCTGACCGGGCAGGGCCGGCGCCTCACCCTGCCCGGACTCCGCCGGTCAGAAGAGGAGGATCGGCTTGATCGTGGATCCGTTGGCCGAGTCCTCGAACCCCTGGTTGATGTCGGCAAAGGGGTAGGTCTTGACCAGCTTGTCGTACGGGAACCGTCCCTGCTTCCAAAGCTCGATCAGGCGCGGGATGAAGACCTGGTACACCGAGCTGCCCTGGACATTCATTGTGAACGTCCATCCCTTGACCTGGGACTCGCCGATCTCGAACGGTGCCTCGGTGCCGAAGGTCGTGTTGCCCACGGCCACGAGCGCGCCGCGGAAGGCCAGCGCCCGCGCAGCCTGATTGAGCACCGCGGGCACGGAGGTGGTGTCGACGATGTAGTCCACGCCCTCCCCGCCGGTGATGCGGTTCAGCTCCTCGCCCATGTCCGTCTTGGCGGAGTTGATGGTGTGGGTCGCGCCGAGCTCAAGCGCCGTCTCCAGGCGGTTGTCATGCAGATCCACCGCGATCACCGTCGTGCAGCCGGCGATCTTGGCCGCCATGATCGCCGCCGAGCCGACCGCCCCCGCACCGATCACAGCCAGCGATGTCGCCGCCTCCGGCCGCAGCTCGTTGAGCACAGCCCCGGCCCCGGTCTGCAGCCCGCAGCCCAGCGGGGCGAGCATCTCCAGCGGAACCTCGGGGTCCACTTTGACTACGCAGCGCTCCAGCACGTTCGCGTACGACGAGAAGGACGACTGGCCGAAGAAGTGCGAGGCCACGGATTCGCCGTCGGCCGAGAGCGAGGTTCGGCGACCACTGAGATTGATGGCGATGTAGTGCTCGCAGTAGGCCATCTCCCCGCGGCGGCACTGCTTGCACGTGCCGCACGATGCCGGCGCCAGCACCACGTGGTCACCGGGCTCGACGCTCGTCACCGCTATTCCCACATCCTCCACAACGCCGGCGCCCTCGTGACCGAGCACCGCCGGCCACTGGAGGGGATACGCGCCGTCGCGGGCGGTCGAATCCGTGTGACAGATGCCGGTTGCGACCATGCGGACCCTCACCTCGTCGGGCCGGAGATCGGCGAGCTCCAGTTCTTCAACTGAAAGCGGTGCGCCCGTCTCGCGCACGACGGCGGCGGTGACCTTCATGGGTATTCCTCCTATATCCGAGACCAACACATAACAGGACCGCACACGATGGCGCGGACTCCTGTTTCAACCGTCTCATGCCCGTCGGGTCGGTGCAGTTAGATGCGGATGCGGCCAAGCTTGTCCGGGTTCCGGATGAGGAAGATTTCCCGGACCAACCCCTCATCGATCCGGAAGCCGGCGACCGTGTCCACCGCGCCGTCCGCATCGACCGCCACCAACCCGGGCAGCCCGTTGACGTCGGCGACGTGCAGGTGGAAGGGGGTGTCCGGGTTGCCGGTGATGCCGAGCAGGAAGCGCAGCACCTTCTCCACCCCGAAGATGGGCCGCAGCGCCGCGGTCTTCTGGCCGCCGCCGTCGCTGGTCAGCACAACGTCCGGAGCCAGCAGGCCCAGCAGCGGCTCGATGGCCCCGGTGTTGGCTGCCTGCAGGAACTGCTCGGTGATCCTCCGGTGCAGGGCAGGATCAACTTGGTTCCTGGCTTGCCGGCTCGCGACGTGGCCGTGGGCACGCGAGATGAGTTGCCGCACCGCCGCGGGCGAGCGGCCCAGCGTCCGGGCAATCTCCGGTGCCGGGTAGCCGAAGACCTCGCCCAGGATGTAGGCCGCACGTTCCAAGGGGGAGAGCTGTTCCAAAACCACCAGCATGGCCAGCGAAACGTCGTCGGCCAGCACGGCAGCTTCGTCCGGTGCGGGAGGGCTCGGGGCATCCGGCAGGGAGCTGACCGGCTCGGGCAGCCAGGGCCCGACGTAATTTTCGCGGCGGCGTTGCTGGGCGCGGATCTGGTTCAGCGCCAGATTGGTTACCGTTCGCAGCAGGAAGGCCCGCGGCTCCCGGACATGGTCCTGCGGCACGTCGGAGAACCGCAGCCATGCCTCCTGCAGGACGTCCTCGGCGTCTGCGGCGCTGCCCAGGAGGCGGTAGGCCGCCCCAAAGAGCAGCCCGCGGTGCTGCTGGAACACGGCCAGGTTCTCCTGGGTCGTCGACATGTCAGCCTCCTACACTGCAGGTTTCCTTGAAGCCCTGGTTGGCCAGGCCCAACGCGGCGTTCACCCTCGACCGCTGGTTCTCCACCGCAACCAGGTAGGTCAGCTCCGCCAGCTGGGCCGGGTCAAGATGCTGCTTCAGCCTTTCCACCAAGTCGTCGGTGACTGTGGGTGGGGTCGCCGTCATGGCCTCTGCATAACCGAGCACATCGCGCTCCAGCTGAGTGTAAACCGAAGCCGTGTGCCAGCGCGGAACCTCCCGCAGTTTCGCCGGCTCCACGCCCTGGTGATGAAATTCCCAGTAGCCGAAGTCGAGGCACCAACTGCAGCCGATAGAGGAGGCCGCTCCCATGACGGCCAAAGCCTTGAGCACGGGCGGCAAGGTGTTGAACCTGGCAACGGATCGTTCGTGCCGCAACCAGGCAAACAGCACCCGCCGGTTGTGCAGCATGGCCAGGCCGGGATCCAGCACCTTGCCGTACTTCCGCTTGCTGTAGCCCGCCATGATTTTCAGGAACAGGCTGGGGGAGTGCTCCAGGGGTATCCGTGCCATGCCGTCCTCCTCGTCGTTGCCCCGGCGAGCGGGGATACAAGGAAGACACTGCGGAAGCAGCGAGTGTGACATGGAGCCTGGAGGGGGCGTGCGGCCGGTAAACCGCTGGAGCCGCGGCACGTTGCCGGCAACAAAAATGCAGCCCGGTCGATGACCGGGCTGCATGTGTTTGGTGCGCCCAGAGGGATTCGAACCCCCGGCCTTCTGTTCCGTAGACAGACGCTCTATCCAGCTGAGCTATGGGCGCTTGGCCTCGCGGCCGGATACAACTGTAGCGTGTTTGCCGGACAGTCGCCAAATCGAGGGAGCCCCGCCCGCCTCCGCCCCGGAATTGCGCGCATCGCGGCTTGTGGACGCCGCGCCTCACCCCCCAGCCCACCTGTCTAGCTTGGGGGTGCCAGCGCCGCGGAGCTGCGGGGCCGGGCTGCTGATCTTGGCAAACCGGGTCGAGCCTGCCCTCGGAAGGACACGTTAACTAGACCGGTCTATATGACCTTAATCACACCTGTGGGCCTTGACACGTCGAAAAACCCCGGAATTCCGGGCTCGTCCTATCCAACGCGGGCCAATCCCCTTTTTCTGCAGCCCGCTGGTCTAGCCATCGACCCATAGCATCTAGAAACACCACTGGCCCAGGAAAGGGATGAGTCATGGGCGATATCACGCGTCAGCCGGTTCTTGAGGAAACACTTATGGATGCCCCAACTACACACGCAAAGCTTCTGGCCTGGGTTGCCGAAGTTTCAGAGCTGACGCAGCCCGACTCAGTCTATTGGGTGGACGGCTCCGAAGAGGAGTACGCACTCCTGACCGATCAGCTGGTCGAGGCCGGGACGCTGAAGCGGCTGAACCCGCAGCTGTTCCCGAACTCTTTCGTCGGCTTCTCCGACCCGAAGGACGTCGCCCGGGTCGAAGAGCGGACCTTCATCTGCTCCGAGAAGGAGGCAGACGCAGGGTTCACCAACAACTGGATGGACCCCGCGGAGATGAAGTCGATCCTCACGGAACGCTTCGCCGGCAGCATGCGCGGACGCACCATGTACGTGATCCCCTTTGTCATGGGGCCGCTGGATGCGGAACAGCCGCAGTACGGCGTCGAAATCACCGACTCCGCCTACGTGGTCGCCTCCATGCGCATCATGGCGCGGATCGGCACCGACGTGCTGCGCAAGATGGAGGCTGAGGACGCCTTCTTCGTCCCCGCGCTGCACTCCGTCGGCGCCCCGCTGGAACCGGGGGAAGCCGACGTCGTCTGGCCGTGCAATGAGGAGAAGTGGATCGTGCACTTCCCCGAGGAGCGGTCCATCTGGTCCTACGGCTCGGGCTACGGCGGCAACGCGCTGCTGGGCAAGAAGTGCTACGCCCTGCGCATCGCCTCGGTCATTGCCCGCGACGAAGGCTGGCTGGCCGAGCACATGCTGATCCTCAAGCTCACCAGCCCGCAGGGCAAGGCGTACAACATTGCGGCCGCCTTCCCCTCGGCCTGCGGCAAGACCAACCTCGCGCTGCTGGATCCGACCATTGACGGCTGGAAGGCCGAGACCCTCGGCGACGACATCAACTGGATGCGCATCGGCAAGGAGGGCGAACTGCGCGGCGTGAACCCCGAGTACGGCCTGTTCGGCGTCGCACCGGGCACCGGCTGGAGCACCAACCCCAACGCCATGCGCGCCATCGCCAAGGGCAACTCCATCTTCACCAACGTGGCGCTGACCGACGACGGCGGCGTCTGGTGGGAGGGCATGACCGACGACGTGCCCGATCACCTCATCGACTGGCAGGGCAACGACTGGACGCCCGACTCCGGCCGGCCGGCGGCGCACCCGAACTCGCGCTTCTGCACGCCGATCTCGCAGATCGACATGCTGGCCCAGGAGTACTACAGCCCCGACGGCGTGGAGATCCACGCGATCCTCTTCGGCGGTCGCCGCAAGACCACCATCCCGCTGGTTACCCAGGCCCGCTCGTGGACCAACGGCATCTTCATGGGCTCCACCCTGTCGTCGGAGACCACCGCGGCAGCCGCCGGCGCCGTCGGCGTGGTCCGCCGCGACCCGATGGCCATGCTTCCGTTCATCGGCTACAACGCCGGCGACTACCTCAAGCACTGGGGCACCATCGAGGGCAAGGCCAACCCGGACCGCCTGCCCAAGGTATTCCTGGTCAACTGGTTCCGCCGCAATGCCGACGGCGGCTTCGCGTGGCCGGGCTTCGGGGAGAACTCCCGCGTGCTCAAGTGGGCCATCGAACGCATCGAGGGCACCGCGGACGCCACGGAAACGCCGATCGGCTACATCCCGACCGGCGACTCCATCGACCTGACCGGGCTGGACATGACCCAGGCGCAGGTGGAGGAAGCCGTCAAGGTGGATCCGGCGGAGTGGAAGGAAGAGCTCAAGGGCATCGAGGAATGGTACGCGCAGTTCGGCGATTCCCTGCCCGATGAGCTGGACGCCGAACTCAAGCAGCTCCAGGCCCGCTTCGCCTGAGTGACTGAAGGCGGGACGCCACCACAGGCTCCCGACATGAGGCCCCCGCGCCACTGCGCGGGGGCCTCATCCTTTTAACTGCGGATCTTTCGGACGGGATGGCCTCTGTCCCTCCGGTCTAGACCGGTTGCCGCGATTTCGTGCTCCCGCGCCCCGTAAAACTCGTCGGGCCGTGGCTTCGGGTGCCGCTCATTGGTATGTTGAGCCCTCCTACACACGCTCAGGAGCAACGACCCAAGGAGGGGCGTTCCATGGCCGATACTCAGGGCGGGGATGTCATCGATATCCTCACGACCGATCACCGCGAAATGCTCGAACTGCTCAGCCAGATAGAGCAGACCGCCGACCCGGGCCAGCGCCGGGACCTGGCCGATACCCTCATTGCCGAGGTGATGCGCCACGCCGTCGCCGAAGAGATGCTTGTCTACCCCGTGATTGAAGAGCACGTGCCGAACGGCAAGGAAGAGGTTGAGCACGACAAGAAGGAGCATGACGAGATCGTTCGGCTCATGAAGCGGATGGAGGACGTCGACTCTTCCGATCCGACCTTCATGGAGCTGGTCAGGGAACTGGCAGGACAGCTGCGCCACCACGCCAACGACGAGGAGACGGATCAGTTCCCGAAGCTGCGCGCCCACATTCCCCAGGACAAGCTTGTCGAGCTGGGTGAAAAGGTCCAGAGCGCCAAGAAGGTCGCGCCGACCAGGCCTCATCCCAGCGCCCCGCACTCCGAGCTGTTCCACAAGACGGTGGGACCCGGCGTCGGCATGGTGGACCGGCTGCGCGACAAGCTCTCGGGCCGCCAAACCGGCTGAGGCCGTGGTGGTGGCCCGCTGCGGATCACCCCGGGGCGCGTGTGAGCAACGTCATGAAGACGGGCTCCATCTGCGACCGGTGCGGCAACGAGGACACGACGAGGGGATCCAGTTCGCGGTAAAAGGCCTCGCGGGCCCGGCGCAGCGCTCCACGCAGCCCGCAATTGTTATTCATCGGGCAGTCGCCGGCGGCGGACTCGCAATCCACCACGTCCTCCCGCGCGTCGAGGGTCCGCAGCAGGCCGCCCACCGTCGCCAGCCGTCCGGCGGCGCTGATCCGGATGCCGCCGGAGCGGCCGCGCACGGCCTCGACCAGTCCGAGCGAGCGCAGCTTCAGCACGGCCTTGCTGACGTGGTTGTACGGGGTGCCGACGCCGTCGGCGACCGCCTGCGTGGTCATCAATTCGCCCTCCGGCGCCGCGGACAGCAGCATCAGTGCACGCAGGCACACGTCGGAGAAGGCATTGATGCGCATGCTGCCAATTTTAGCGGCCTGGCGCGGCCGGAATTGCCGCGGTTCCGCGCGGCGCCGGCGGATCAGCCCCGGGGTGGCCCGGCTTCTGCGTCGGGTTCCTCGTCGGGCCAGACGAGGCGCTCCTGCGGGTCCACGAACGGGTCCGGGTAGCTCCAGGCGCCGTCGTCGTCGTGGTGGTAGGGCTGGATGGCCGAGACTGCGATGCCGGCCGAGTGCTCCACGGCAATCTGGATCGCGTCGGCGTCCTCTTCGGGCAGGAAGATGTCGCTGATCACGGCGATGGCGCGGAAATCGGCGCGGTCATGGCGCAGGGTGGCGTACAGGTCCTCGATCATGCCGTCCACGTTGACCTCGGCTGCCTCGGCGTCCAGGTCATCGGGGGAGACGACGACGAGCCGCAGGCCGCCGTCGTGCGTGGTGACCAGGGCCGCGGGCAGGAACGCTCCGTGCTCGGTCAACTGTTCCTGCGCCACCCCGAGCCCGGTTCCGAAGAGTGTGTCGATATCGGCCAGGATCTCCGCGGGGATGCCCTCCCGCCATGAGGCACTCATGCTGTTTCCCGGACGCGGGCCAGGACGTGCCCGCGGAGGGTGTCGAGCAGGCCGGGGCTGGTCGCTTCGGCGTTCAGCCGCAGGAAGGGTTCGGTGTTGGAGGGGCGGAGATTGAACCACCAGGTGCCGTCGTCGGCGATCACGGTGGTGCCGTCGAGTCGGTCCACGCTCACGCCGGTGCCCGCGTAGGCGGCCGGGCAGCCGGCGGCGGTGGTGTCGGTTCCGGCCGCGGCGGGGTCGGGCGCGAGGGCGGGGGCGAAGTCGGCCAGCACGCGGGCGATCGCGGCGTCCTTGTCGTCGACCTGGGAGTTCAGTTCGCCGGTGGCGTGGTAGGGGTCGTATTCGGCGGCCAGCTTGGACAGCGGCGCGTCCTGCTCGCCGAGGGCGGCGAGCACGTGCATGGCGGCGAGCATGCCGGTGTCGGCGTTGTAGAAGTCGCGGAAGTAGTAGTGCGCGGAGTGTTCGCCGCCGAACACGGCCTTCTCCTCGGCCATGTGCGCCTTGATGAACGAGTGTCCCACCCGGGTGCGGACCGGGCGTCCGCCGGCGGCGGTGATGGTTTCGGGCACGGCGCGGGAGGTGATCAGGTTGTGGATCACCGCCGGGCTTTCTTCGCCGGCGGCGCGGGCGCGGGCGATTTCGCGCCGGGCGACCAGCGCGGTGATCGCCGAGGGGGAGACCACCGCCCCGGTCTCATCGATCACGAAGCACCGGTCGGCGTCGCCGTCGAAGGCCAGGCCGAGGTCCGCCCCGTGCTCGATGACGGCGGCCTGCAGGTCCACCAGGTTTTCCGGTTCCAAGGGGTTGGCCGGATGGTTGGGGAACGTCCCGTCCAGCTCGAAATACAGTGGCACGACCTGAAGCGGCAGCGCCGGCAGCAGGGTGTCGCCGAGCACGGCGGGGGTGGTCATCCCGGCCATGCCGTTGCCGGCGTCCACCACTACCTTCAGCGGCCGGATGCCGGCCAGGTCCACCAGGGAGCGCAGGTAGGAGGCGTAACCGGCCAGCACGTTGGTTTCGCTGATGGTCCCGGGTTCGGTGCCGTCGGGGATCCCGGTCTCGAGGTACTTCTGCGCCAGGTCGCGGATGTCGAACATGCCGGTGTCGGAGGAGACCGGCACCGCCCCGGGCTTGGCCATCTTCAGGCCGTTGTACTGCGCGGGGTTGTGGCTGGCGGTGAACACCACACCGGCGGCGTCCAGGGACCCGCAGGCGTAGTAGAGCTCATCGGTGGAGATCAGCCCCAGCATCTGGATGTTGGCCCCGCGGCCGGCCGCGCCGTGGGCGAACGCGGCGGCGAATTCCGGCGAGGACGGGCGCATGTCGCCGCCCACCAGCACGGTCTGCCCGGCCAGGGACAACACGTCCACGAACGCGGCGCCGGTCGCCTCGACGGTCGCCGCCGTAATGGTTTCGCCCACGATCCCGCGGACGTCGTACGCCTTGAAGGACAGGCCAAGATCTATGCTGCTCACTTCACCAGCTTATAAGGGGCTGCTGTGGAAAAGGGCCAGGTTGTCCTCGGCGGCTGCGATACTGGGCAGCATGGCTGAGCTGATCGACGGGACAATGGACGCGGCGACGACGGGAACGGCGGGGCCCGGGCAGGACGACGGCGGGCTCCGCGTGGAGGCCACCGCGCTGCTTCGTGCCCTGGTGGGCAATGACACGGCCGAGTTTCACGAGGGCCAGTTCGAGGCTGTCGAGGCGCTGGTTTCCGGCGGGCGCCGGGCCCTGGTGGTGCAGCGTACCGGCTGGGGAAAGTCGGCGGTCTACTTCGTGGCGAGCCTGCTGCTGCGCCGCCGCGGCGCCGGCCCCACCCTGATCGTCTCGCCCCTGCTCGCGCTCATGCGCGACCAGGTGGCGGCGGCCGAACGCGCGGGTGTGCGGGCCGCGGCGATCAACTCGGCGAACCAGCTGGAATGGGGCCAGGTCCAGGAGCAGTTGGCCGCCAACACGGTGGACGTGCTGCTGGTCTCGCCCGAGCGGCTGAATAATCCGCGGTTCCGGGACGAACAGCTGCCGCAGCTGGTGCAAAGCTCCGGCCTGCTGGTGGTCGACGAGGCGCACTGCATTTCTGACTGGGGCCACGATTTCCGCCCGGACTACCGGCGGATCCGGGACCTGATCGCCCGGCTGCCCGAGCGGATCCCGGTACTGGCCACCACGGCCACCGCCAATTCCCGCGTGGTCCACGACATCGAAGAGCAACTCGGCGTGCATGCCGCCCCCGGGCACGACGGCGGAGTGCTCACCATCCGGGGCCCGCTCGCCCGCGCCTCCCTGCGCCTGGGAGTGCTCCGCCTGGCCAGCCCGCGCGCCCGGCTGGGGTGGCTGCTCACGCACCTGGACGACCTGCCCGGCAGCGGAATCATCTACTCCCTCACGGTTTCCGCCGCCGAGGACACGGCCCGGCTGCTCCGCGAGGCCGGCCACGAAGTGGCCGCCTACACCGGCCGGACCGACCCGGCCGAGCGGGAACAGGCCGAGGCGGCGCTGAAGGAGAACCGGGTCAAGGCGCTCGTGGCCACCAGCGCCCTCGGCATGGGCTTCGACAAACCCGACCTGGGCTTTGTGGTGCACCTGGGTGCGCCGAGTTCCCCGGTGGCCTACTACCAGCAGGTTGGGCGCGCAGGCCGCGGAACTCCGAACGCCGACGTGCTGCTCCTGCCGGGTACCGAAGACCGGGACATCTGGGAGTACTTTGCCACGGCGTCGATGCCGAACGAGGGCACGGCCACGGCCGTGCTGCGCGAGCTCTCCGTCCCCGGGACCGTGTTGTCCACCGCGGCGCTGGAGACGCTGGTAAACCTGAAACGGTCCCCGCTGGAACTCTTGCTGAAGGTCCTCTCCGTGGACGGCGCGGTGCGCAAGGTCAGCGGCGGCTGGGAGGGAACCGGCCAGCCCTGGACCTACGACGCGGAGCGCTACGGACGCATTTCGCAGGCCCGGGTGGCCGAGCAGAACGCCATGCTGGACTACGAGAACACCTCCGGCTGCCGGATGGAATTCCTCGCCAAGGCCCTGGACGATCCCGCCGCCGCGCCCTGCGGGCGCTGCGACAACTGCGCCGGACCCTGGTACTCGGACACCATCGCGGCCGAGGCCACCGAAAGCGCCGGCGCCGCTCTGCAGCGTGCCGGCGTCGAACTGGAGCCGCGCGCCATGTGGCCCAGCGGCATGAACAAGCTGGGCGTGCCGGTCAAGGGCAAGATCCCGCCGGCGGAGGCCAACGGCGGCGGCCGCGCCCTGGCCCGGCTGACGGACCTGGGCTGGGGCGGAAAGCTGCGCGAGGTCTTCGCGGACGGGGCGCCGGACCGCGAAGTCGACCCGGCCATGCTGAACGCCTGCGTCCAGGTCCTGGCGCAATGGGGTTGGGCGCAACGCCCGGTCGGCATCGTCAGCGTCCCCTCGCGCAGCAGGCCGCTGCTGGTGCAGTCGCTGGCCCGCGGCCTGTCCGAGATCGGCCGGCTGCCGTACCTGGGCGAACTCACGGTCCCGCACGGCGGACCCCGCAGCGGCCCCGGCGGCAACAGCGCCTTCCGGTTGGCCGACGTGTGGGACCAGTTCCAGGTCCCCGAGGGCGGTGAAGCCTGGCTGGCGCAGAACCGCGGCCCCGTGCTGCTGGTCGACGACGTCGCCGACAGCCGCTGGACCCTGACCGTGGCGGGACGCGCGCTGCGCCTGGCCGGGGCCGAAGCGGTCCTGCCCTTCGTCCTGGCCCTCAAGGCCTGAGCCCCGGCCGCCCTCGCCGGAAGGCCGTCCTGCCGGATACCTAGAGCTGCTAGGGTAGTACCTTGCAGATCTAGGTATCAGGAGGACCCTTTGCGCATTGACAAGGACCTGGTCGCCGCTTCGGCCACCCCGCTCGTGCTGGGGATATTGTCGGAGGGCGAACTGTACGGCTACGCCATCAGCAAGCGCGTGAGCGAATTGTCCGACGGGGGGCTGGAGTGGACGGACGGCATGCTCTACCCGCTGCTGCACCGGCTCGAGCGGTTCGGGTATGTGTCGTCCTCGTGGGGCCTCTCGGAGGCCGGGCGGCGGCGCAAACACTACGCCATCACCGCCCAAGGCCGCGAGGTGCTCGCCGAGCGGCAGCATCAGTGGACGGTGGTCGCCGAGACACTGCGGCGGGCGTGGCAGGCGGTGCCGCCCCCCGCGGCCCCGGTCGAAGGGTGGGCCTGATGGAAGCGCATGCCGAGTTGGAAGCACAGATAGACCGGTGGCGGGGGTACGTCCGGCGGCGCCAGGCGATTTCACCCGCGGACCTCGATGAACTCGAGGACCACCTGCGCGGACAAATCGCCGACCGGCAGGCGTCAGGGCTGGACGACGAGGAGGCCTTCCTCGTCGCGATCAAGCGCCTGGGCAACCTGGACGCGGTCTCGCGCGAGTTCGCCCGCGAGCACTCCGACCGGCTGTGGAAGCAACTGGTGCTCGTCCCGCAGGACGCTGACTCAGCAGCACCGCCCTGGCGGGAGCTCGCTGTCGTCCTCGCGCTCGCCGTCGGAGCAGGGCTGGCCGTCAAGGCAGGCACCGTGTGGCTCGACGGCACGGTCCTGGCGCGCAACCTCGGCCTCCTCGTCTTCCCGTTCCTTGCCGCGTACTTCGCGTGGAAACGCCGGTTGACGGTGGCCAAGGCGGCGGCGCTGCTCGTCCCGTTCGCCGCGCTGGCCGTGCTGCTCAATGCCTATCCGTTCGCGGCCGCCGGTTCCACCGAGGTGCTCGCCGTGCTGCACGCCCCGGTCGTCCTGTGGCTGCTGGCGGGTGTGGCGTACGTTGGCGGCAGGTGGCGGGAGCACAGCCGGCGCATGGACTTTGTCCGGTTCACCGGTGAGCTCGCGATCTACTTCACGCTGCTGGCCCTCGGCGGGGCTGTGCTGATCGGGCTCACTTTCGGCGCGCTGCAGGCTGTTGGCGTCGACTTCGAGCCGGCGATGGAGGCCTGGATCCTGCCGTTCGCCGTCCCGGGTGCGCTGGTCGTAGCCGCCTGGCTGGTCGAGGCCAAGCAGAACGTCGTCGAGAACATCGCCCCGGTCCTCACCCGCGTCTTCACGCCCCTGACCATCGTGATGCTGCTGGCGCTGCTGGCAGTGCTCACGGCGGCCGGCGGCCTGGTGGACGTCGACCGGGGGCTGCTCATCCTGATGAACGCGATCCTTGTGCTCGTCCTGGCCCTGCTGCTGTACGCGATTTCTGCCCGCGACGCGCTGGCGCCGCCGGGCCTGTTCGACGGCCTGCAATTGGTCCTCGTCGCCGCCGCGGTCGCGGTCGACGCGGTCATGCTGACGGCGATGCTGACCCGGATCGCCGAATTCGGTACCAGCCCCAACAAGGTCGCCGCGCTCGGCCTGAACCTGCTGCTGCTGGTGCACCTGGTGCGGGCAGCGTGGCTCACCGTCGGGTTCCTGCGCGGGCGGCGGCCCTTCGCAGCGCTTGAGCGCTGGCAGACAGGGTACCTGCCGGTCTACGGTGCCTGGGCCGCCGTCGTCGTCGTGGCCTTCCCGCCGGTCTTCGGCTTCGTCTGACCTGCGGGGCCGCCGGCGGGCGGCGGGGCCGGCCCGGGGGACGTTCCCTGGGCGGCAGGGCCGGCCGGGACAAAGTTCGTGCGTCGAAATGACTGCCGAGACCGGCCCCGCACGCCTGCCGAAACCGTAGGTCTCCCGCCACTTCCAATGTAGCGCGCACCCGGGGGCTTGCTGCAAGGCCCCCCTGAAGCCCCAAACTGGCCCCGACGTGCCCGTAAACGGCGCACGAAAAGGCTCGGAGAGGCGGGGTCGTGATGGTCGAGGTCATCGTTGCCGGGGGCGGTCCGACCGGGATGATGCTGGCCGGGGAACTGGCGCTGGCGGGAGTGGAGGCTGCGATAGTGGAGCGGCGCCCGACGCCGGAGCTGGTGGGCTCGCGCGCGGGCGGCTTCCACTCGCGCACGGTCGAGATCCTGGATCAGCGCGGGATCGCCGACCGGTTCCTGGCCGAGGGCCAGCCCGTCCAGGCGGCGTTCTTCGGGAACACGGCGCTGGACGTCAGCGACTTTCCCACCCGCCACCCCTACACGCTCGGCCTGTGGCAGAACCATATCGAGCAAATCCTGGCCGGCTGGATCGAGGAACTGGGCGTGCCGGTCCATCGGGGGCTCGAGGTAACCGGCTTGGTTCAGGACGCCGCCGGTGTGGACGTGCATCTCGCCGCCTGCGGGCCGATGCGCGCGCGGTACCTGGTCGGCGCCGACGGCGGACGCAGCGTTGTCCGCAAGGCGGCCGGCATCGGGTTCCCCGGCTGGGATGCGACGAAAAGCAGCCTGATCGCCGAGGTGGAGGTGACCGAGGAGACGCCGGCGGGCATGCGCATCGACGAGGTGGGGGTCCACGGGCTGCACCTGATGGAGGACGGGCGGACGGTGCGGGTGGTCGTGACCGAGAAGCAACTGGGGCCGGCGACCGAGCCCACCCTGGCGGACCTCGGCAAGGCGCTTGCCGACGTCTACGGCACCGACTTCGGGGTCCACGCGCCGACCTGGATCTCGCGCTTCACCGACGCCACGCGGCAGGCCGCGGCCTACCGCAACGGCCGCGTGCTGCTGGCCGGGGACGCCGCCCATATCCATGCTCCTTCGGGCGGGCAGGGGATCGGGCTCGGCATCCAGGACGCAGTGAACCTCGGCTGGAAGCTCGCCCTGGTGGCCAAGGGCACTGCCCCGGACAGCCTGCTGGACACCTACCACGCCGAACGGCACCCCGCCGACGCCCGCGCGCTCAAGCACACGATGGCGCAGTCGCTGATGCAACGGGCCGACGCGCGCATCGGCGCCTTGGCCGACACGGTGGCCGAACTGCTCACGATCGATGAGGCCCGGAAGCGGATGGCTGCGCTCATCTCCGGACTGGACATCCGCTACGACCTCGGCGAGGGGCACCCGCTGCTCGGGCGGCGCATGCCCGATCTCGACGTGGCCACCGCCAACGGCCCTCTGCGGGTGTTCACCCTCCTGCATGGAGCCCGCGCGGTGCTGCTGAACCTCGGCACGCCGGGCAGCATCGGGCCGGGGCCGTGGGCGGACCGGGTGCAACTGGTGGACGCCGGATACGACGGCGGGTGGGAGCTTCCCGTGATCGGTTCGGTCAGCGCTCCGGCCGCGGTGTTGATCCGGCCCGACGGGCATGTGGCGTGGACGGGGGACGGGACCGGTCGGGGGCTGGAGGACGCTCTGGCCCGCTGGTTCGGCCCTGCGCGGCCTTAGCGCTGCGCCGGGTGGATGAGGCGGGCCTTCACAAGCCGCCGGCACGCGCGGACCAGACGCAAAAACTCCCCCGGTTTCCCGGGGGAGTTGACGCGGAGACGGGGGGATTTGAACCCCCGGTCGAGTTTAACCCCGACCCTTCATTAGCAGTGAAGTCCATTCGGCCGCTCTGGCACGTCTCCATACGCTATTGCTAGCCACACAAGACTACCCAGAATCCGGGGCCAAGAGCAAAACCGGGAACGCCTCAGCCGGTCAGCGCGCGCCACAGGAACGCGTGCGAGAGCGCCTGCAACCGGGCCGTCTGCTTGTTGTCGCTGGCACCGGCGTGGCCGCCCTCGAGGGCTTCGTGGAACCAGACGTTCCCGACCCCGAGCTCCTGCATCCGCGCGGCCATCTTCCGGGCCTGCACCGGGCCCACGCGGTCGTCCGAGGTGGCGGTCCAGATGAGTGTGTCGGGGTACTCGGTGCCCGGCTGGAGCAGGTGGTAGGGCGAGAACGTGCGGATGAACTCCCACTGCGCCGGGTCCTCGGGGTCCCCGTACTCCGCGATCCAGGAGTAACCGGCGGAGAGCTTGGTGTAGCGGGCCATGTCCAGCAGCGGCACCCCGCACGACACGGCGCCGAAGAGATGCGGGTAGCTCGTCAGCATGTTGCCCACCAGCAGGCCGCCGTTCGACCCACCGGCGCAGCCCAGCCGCTCCCGGCGGGTGACCCCGCGGTCCGTCAGGTCCTGCGCCACCGCGGCGAAGTCCTCATAGGCGCGATGCCGGTTGGCCTGCAGCGCCGCCCGGTGCCAGCCCGGGCCGTACTCGCCGCCGCCGCGGATGTTGGCCACCACGTACACGCCGCCGCGCCCATCCGGGGTGCGCTGTTCCAGCCACGCCCGTCCCACCGTGCCGCTGTAGCCGGGGGTCCTGGCCACTTCGAACCCGCCGTAACCCGAGAGCAGCACCGGGTTGCCGCCGTCGTGCTCAAGATCCTTGGGGCCAACCTGGAAGTAGGGGACCTGCGTGCCGTCCTTGGAGGTGGCGAAGTGCTGCTGGACCTCGTAGGCGGAGGCGTCAAAGTACGACGGCGATGCCTTGACCTCCAGCGCCGGCCCGCCGATGGTGCCGCGCGAGAGGGTCGACGGCGTGAGGTAGCCGGTGGCCACCAGCCAGTAGTCGTCGGATTCGTCGTCGTCCACTCCGGACGCATCCACGGCGTGCAGCGGCGGGCAGTCCCGGAGTTCGGAGGCGGCCCACTGCGCGGCGGGATCCAGCACCAGGATCCGGGACGAGACGTCCTGCAGCAGGTTGAGCAGCAGGTAGTTCCGGGTCCAGCTCCAGGACTGCAACGAGGTTGCCGCGTCGGGGGCGAAGAGGACCTGCAGGGAACGGTCGCCGGCCAAGAAAACCTCCAGGTCGGCGGCGAGCAAGGAGCCGGCCGGGTGGACGGTGCCGTCCAGTTCCCAGTCGCCCCGCGGCCGCAGCAGCAGCCACTGGCGGTGGAGATCCACGTTCACGTCGGTGGGAACGTCGATGGGCAGCCACCCGCCGTCGCGCCGCAGGTAGGTGCGGTAGTTGAAGAAATCGATGACGTCCACCGCCACGTCCCGTTCAAAGCCGGGGGTGGAGTCGTGGCCCACCTGGGCCAGCATGTGGTCCCCGGGGACATCGAAGTAATCCGTGGCCGCCTCCAAAGCCTGGCCGCGGCGCAGGATGCGGCTGGTCCGCGGGTAGGAGGAAGTGGTCAGCGTGCCGGGGCCGAAGTCGGTGCCCAGCAGGAGGCGGTCCTCGTCCAGCCAGGAGACATAGCTCTTGGCCACCGGGATGTCGAAGCCGCCGGGCACGAAGGCGCGGTCCTCGACGTCGAACTCGCGCAGCCGCACCGCGTCGCCGCCGTCGGGGGAGAGCCGCAACATGGCACGCCGGTAGCTGGTGCCGTCGGCCGGGCGCAGGAACGACGAGCCGGCATAGACCCAGTCGACGCCCTCGGCAGCGGCCAGCGCGTCAACGTCCAGCAGCACCTCCCAGTTCGGGGAATCGGTCAGGTAGCTCTCCCAGCTGGTGCGGCGCAGCAGGCCGCGGGGGTTGGCCTTGTCCCGCCAGAAGTTGTAGTAGTGCGGGCCGCGCTTGATGACGGCCGGGATCCGGTCCTCCGCGTCCAGGACTTCCAGAATGCCGGCCTCCAGCGCCGTGAACGAGTCGTCCACGAGCTTGGCCTCGGTGCGCTGGTTTTGTGCCTTCACCCACTCCAGGGGCAAGGCGGCGTAAATGTCCTCAAGCCAGATGAAGTCGTCCTGGGGCAGATGCGCGGTGTCCTTGGCCATGGACCCATCCTAGGCATGCCGCCACGGGGAGCCGGTTTCCAACCCGTAGGCTAGACGGATGGACAATCCGGGCAGTTACCGTGTGGCGATCGTGGGCGCCGGCCCGCGGGGCACCTCCGTGCTGGAGCGGCTGCTGTCCAACCACCGGGCCCACGGCGGGGCGCGGCTGCGGATCCACCTGATCGATCCCTACCCGCCCGGCGCGGGGCATGTCTGGCAGCCGGGCCAGTCCCGGTTGTTCCTGATGAACACCCCCTGCCTGTTCCCCACGGTGGTGCCGGCCCCGGGGACGGAGCAGGTGGGCCCCGATCCGGTGGCGGGCATGACCTTCGAGGCCTGGCGCTCCGCCGTGGCGGGCGGCAGCTTTCCCGAGGTGCCGCAGGACGACCGCGAGGAAGCCGCTGCGCTGGGGCCGGCCGATTTCCCCAGCCGGGCACTCTACGGGCGCTACCTGACCTGGACCTTCGCGCAACTGGCCGCCCGGACCGGGGCCGACGTCTCCCTCACCGTTCATCCCGCGGAGGCCACCGGTCTCTCGGAGCACGACGGCGAATGGCAGCTTGAGCTGGCCGACGGTGCCACCGTGGCGGCGGACGCCGTGGTGCTTGCCCTGGGGCACGTCCCCGCGGCGCTGAATCCGGAGCAGCAGCAGCTTCAGGATGCAGCGGCCCGGCACGGCCTGAACTACCTGCCGCCCAATGTGCCGGCCGACGTGGACTGGGACCGGCTCCCGCCCGGCCGCACGGTGCTGGTGCGCGGCATGGGGCTGAACTTTTTCGACCTGATGGTGCAGGTCACCGAGGGCCGCGGCGGACGATTCCTCCCGGCGACGGACACCGAGCCGCTGCGCTACGTCCCCTCGGGGAAGGAACCGCGGCTGGTGGCCGGCTCCCGCCGGGGCACGCCGTACCGGGCGAAGGCCCGGATCGACAGCTACATCCCGGCCGGCGTGGAGCTGCGGCATTTCACCACGCACGCGGCCCGCCTGTTCGCCGAAGCCGGCGTGCAGCCCGGCTTCGACCACGACCTGTGGCCGATGCTGCACCGCGACGTCTACTGGGCCTACTACTCCACGCTCGCGCGGGTGGAACCTGAGTGTCTGAGCGTGCCGCCGGATGAGCTGCTGGCCGGACTGGAGCAACTGCTGGCGGAGAAAACGGAGCCGGGCAGCCGCACCCTGCTCGTGCGGGCAGGAGCCTACCTGTCGGAACGGGTCGCCGGGCACCGGCTGCTGGACGTGGAGGCACTGGCCAAGCCGTTTAGCGGGCGCAAGTTCCCCGCCGGGGCGGACTACCAGCAGGCGGTGCTGGACTATCTGGATGACGATGCCCAAGGTTCCGCCCGCGGCACCGACGACCCGCTCAAGATGGCCATCGGGGCACTCAACGCCGGGCGCTCGCTGTTAAAGAAGATTGTGGCCGACGGCGGCATCACGGAGGAATCCTGGCTGGCCGAACTGCGCGGCTGGTTTGAACCGCTGGTCGAAGGGCTGGCGAGCGGACCGCCGGCCCAGCGCATCGAGCAGCTGGCCGCCCTGGCGCGGGCCGGCATCGTCCGGTTCGCCGGGCCGGAACCGGTCTACGAGGTTGACCCGGACAGCGGCCGGTTCCGGGTAACGTCGCCGTGGGTCGACGGAGCCGAATACACCGGGGCGTACCTGGTGGAGGCGATGATGCCGGCCAACCGGGTGGCGCACAACCGGTCTCCGCTGCTCCGGCGGATGCTCGAGGACGGCCTGGTCCGGCCGAGGCTGATGGTCGGCCCCAACGGGCAGCCGGTGACCGGGTCGGGCCTGGACGTAACGCTGCCGCCGTACCGTCCGTTGGACCGAAACGGCCATCCGGCCCGGAGCCTGTACGTGATCGGACTGCAGCTGTCCTCGGTGCAGTGGGGCACATCGATCGCCGCCGAGGCCGGAGCACCGGGCGACACCGGCGGGCGCACGCTGCAGGATGCGGACCGGATAGCGCGCGCCATCCTGGCGGCGGCCGACAACAGGAGCCTGGCCGGCTCCGAGCAGGCGGACACCGACGTCGTCGCCAGCGGGGGCCAGCGACGCTCCGTCATCGCCGGGGAACAAAACAGGCCCTCCCGGGTGGGAGGGCCTGTTCGTCCTTCCAGGTACTAGCGCTTGCCGCCGCCGCTGTTGCCGCCGCCGCTGTTGCCGCGGTCCTTGCCCACGTCCAGGCCCACGATGATCGGATCGTGGTCGCTGGCCCGGTAGGGGTCCGGCGCATAGAAGTCGGTGGCGTTGTAGTTGTACCGGCTGTACTCCAACGCGATCGACTCCACCGAGTTGATGTTCCAGATGTCGGCGCCCATGACCTTCGCGTCCGCGGCGGGCGAGGCGAAGATGTAGTCCAGCGAGCCGACCATGCCGCCGAAGCTGTAGCTGTGCTCGCCTGTCTTGGCGCCCTGGTCGACGTACCCGGCGTCGGTCAGGACCCTGATCGGGTCCTCCTTCGCGTAGGAGTTGAAATCGCCGGTCAGCAGCACCTTGTCGGTCCGGAACTGCTCCTGCAGCCGATCCGCGAAGTTCACCAGGGAATGCGCCTGCGCGGTGCGGGCGGCGTTCCAGGCGCCTTGGCCGTGGTCGGCGTTCTCGCCCGAGTTGGGGCCCGAACCCTTGGACTTGAAGTGGTTGGCGATCACGATGAAGGTATCCGAGGCGCCGTTCTTCGCCTTGAAGGCCTGGGCCAACGGCTTGCGGGCGTTGGCGAAGGCCTCGCTGTCGTTGTGGATCACCGACTCCTGGACCGTCTTCACCGCGTCCTTCTTGTAGATGAAGGCCGTGCGGATGAAGTCCTCATCCGCCAGCGCCGGCAGCTCCTCCGGGGACCGGACGTAGTCCCAGCCGCCGTGCTGCGGCCCCTTGCCCGAATGCTTGCCTTCGTGGCGGGTGTCGCCCAGATCCGCATTCAGTGCCTTAGTCAGCGTGGCAAGGGCGGCGTCGCGGTCCTTGCCGAACTGGGCGGAGTTCTCGATCTCCTCCAGCGCCACGATGTCCGCGTCCAGCGCATTAATGGCCGCCACGATCTTGGCCTGCTGGCGTTCCAGGTTCTCCGCGTCCCAGGCACCGCGGGCATCGCAGTTGCGGGCCGTGATCGGGTTGCCGTCGCGGTCCGTGAAGGCACCGCATCCCGCCACCTGATCGCCGGTGGTGCTGAAGTAATTCAGCACGTTGAACGAGGCCAGCTTCACCCCGCCGACCTGGTCCGGAGTATCGGTGCGGGTGTTCTGGAACGACGCCGGCTGGACGGTTCCAGCGTTCTCCACCGTCAGGTGGCCCAGCGGCTGGAACCGCCACAGGTTGAAGCGGTAGTCCAGCACCACGTCCGTGGTGAACGCGGCGGGGGACCCCACCCGGACCGGATCGTCGGCGGAGAGGTAGGGCAGCGGGATGTCCTTGTTGGCGTCGGCGCCAAGGTAGTTGACGCTTGAGCCGTCGTCCAGGGTGACGGCCAGGGCGGCGTTCTTCTCGGTTTCGGCCCAGAACGCGTCCGAACCGTAGGTCCCGACGGCGGTGGGCTGCACCAGCGGGGAGTTCCCGGCGGCCAGGCCGATTTCGCCGTACTGGTTCAGGGCGTAGTTGTCGGTGACGGTGAAGCCGCCCTGGGGGGCCAGCAGCATGCCCTCGAACTTCTCGCGCTCCTCGTCGGTGGCGGGCCAACCGATGGCGGCCGCCTTCGGGGCCGCGGCCGCCTCGGTGAGCAGTTTCAGTCCGTCGGCGGCCACCGTGAGCTCGGTCAGCCCATGGAACTCGCTGACCTTGCCCGTGACCTCCACGAAGTCGCCGGCCTCCACCTGGCCGACGGTGGCCGGGGAGTAGACGAAGACGGCATCGGACGCCGTCCGGGCTGCCACGTCGGTGTCGCCGCCGGTGCCTTCCGTCTGGAGGTAGTAGCCGTCAAAGCCGCCCGTGGCGTAGGCGGCGGTGACCACGCCCCGGGTGGCCACGGTCTGGCCGGCCAGCGGGGACTGCATGCCGGTGCCTTGGATCTCGGCGATGGCCACGGACCGCGGCTGCGGATCGGGATCGCCGCCGCCGTCACCCCCGCCGGTGCCCTGCGGGGTGAGGTCTTCGCTGAGGCTGAAGTCCGCGGAATTGTTGTCGGTGTCCGTTCCGTCGGCGCGGTTCAGCGACCGGACGTCCTGGTTGTTGTCCGGCGCCCGGGCCGCCTCGGTTTCAAAGGTGTTCGAGGTGCCGTAGCCCAGCAGGTCCACCACGTTGGCGCGGTCGACGACCGAGCCGGTGCCCAGGTCCGCCACCGAACCGGCCTGGTTCGACAGCACGAGGGTTCCTCTCGTGCCGGACGGGGCCATGCCGGTCACGAGGTCCGGTTCCGGCAGTTCTTCGCCGTTGCTGCCGTTGGAGTTAGCCTGCACCAGGTAGTGTCCGCCGGCCTTGATGCTGCCGGACAGCTCTGCCACGGCACTGGGGTTTCCGCTGCCGGTGGCCGAGCGGTACTGCAGCGACCAGCCGTCGAGGCTGATGTCGGCGTCCGTGGGGTTGTACAGCTCAACGAACTTGTTCCGGTAGGCCGCGCCGGCGCTGCCGCCGGACAGGTAGGCCTCGTTGATGACCACATGATCGCCGCCGGTGCCCCCGCTGATCGGGGCAGTGGGTAGCCGGAAGGTGGTTCCGGACGCGTCTGCGGTCAGTTGGAAGTAGCCGCCGTCCAGCGCGGACGGTGCGGTGAACTCAATGGAGGCAGCGCCGTCGGCCGCCGGGAAGGTGCCCAGCGCGGTGCTGGTGCCCGCGGCGTCGACGTACGCGAGCGACACCGAAGTAGTCGCCGGGGCGCCCAGCGACGTGAGGTCCAGCTTGGCTGCCTGCACGCTGACCTTTTGGCCGGGACTGACGGATTCCGGCGCGCCCGTGAGCTGCACGCTGCGGCGTGCGAAGCCCGGGGAGAGCGGGCTGTTGCCCCGGAGGTAGGCGATCCACGCGTCGCGGTCCACCAGGCCCGAGTCGAGGGTGTCCGTCCCGTCGTTGAAAATGTGGAAGTTGTCGCCGCCCTGGGCCAGGAAGCTGAAGGTGCCCACGCGGTAGCCGCGTTCCCGGTCCAGCGGTTCGCCGTTGACCCAGACGCCGGTGATGCGCTCGCCCTCGGGCAGGGCCGGGTCGTAGGTGTAGTTGACGTTCTTGCTCAGGCCAAGCTGCAGGTAGGCGCGGCTCGGCACGTCGCCGGCGGCGGTGCGCTGCCACTGCTGCTCCAGCATGGCCTCGACCTGCGCGCCGGTCAGGGTGGTGGTCCACAGGTTGTTCAGGAAGGGCAGCACCGCGTTGGCCTCGGCGTAGGTGACCGTGCCGTCGGGTGCGTAATAGAGCTCGTTGCGCAGGCCGCCGGGGTTCACCACGCCGATTTCCGCGCCGCCGCGTTCGGCGGAAGACAGCGATGCCAGCAGCGAGTCGGCGACCAGGTTGCCCAGCGTCGATTCGGAGGCGCGGTCGTCCCGGTCCGGCTCCGTGCCGGCATCCGGCCCGTCGGGCAGGAACGCGGTGGTGATGTCGGCGGTGACGGAGCCGACGGGCTGGGCGCCGATCTCCGCGGCGTGCTCGAGTGCGGCCTGGACGATCGTTGACACCTCGGCCACCCGCGGGTACGCCGCCACCAGGTCACCGTCCGCGGTCTTGGTGCGCGGCACCACGGCCCCGGTGTGCGCCACGACCTCGTCCGTCCCGGCGTCATAGCTCAGCTGCACCTGGCCAATGTTCTCGCCGTAAGAGCCGGCCTGCACCACGGGCCGGGTCTTGCCCTCCGCGCCCGGGACCGGGGCGTCGAAGCTGTAGGCTTGGTGGGTGTGGCCGTTGAAGATGACGTCCACGTCCGGGCTGGTCTCGTTAACGATCCGGTTGAACACGGCGCTGGCGCCTGCCGCGCCGCCCAGATCGGTGTTGCTGTTCGCTCCCTCGTGGAAGGACGCGATGATGACGTCGGCTTCGTCGCCTTCGCCGTCGGTCAGCTGGGCCGCGACCCGGTTGACGGCGTCCACCGGATCGCCGAACTCCAGCTCCGCGATTCCGCCCGGGGACACCAGCGAGGAGGTCTCCTCGGTGACCACTCCGACCACGCCGATGCTCACGCCGTTGACCGTGGCCAGCTCATACTCGGGCAGGGCCGGCTCCGTGGTGCCGGCCCGGTACACGTTGGCCCCCAGTTGCGGGTAGTCGGACGCGGCGGCCACGCGGTCGGCCAGGTCGGCGAAGCCGCCGTCGAACTCGTGGTTGCCCACCGCCGTCGTCGCTAATTCCAGGGCGTTGAGCACATCGATGGTCGGCCGGTCCTGCTGCGTGGAGGACGCGAAGACGGAGGCGCCGATGTTGTCGCCGGCGGAGGTGAACAGCGTCCCCTCGGGGTTCTGCGCGCGGAGCTGCTCCACCGTGCCAGCAAACTTGACCGTGTTCGCGTCGATCCGCCCGTGGAAATCGTTGATGCTCAGCAGGTTCAGCTCGAGCGGATCGGCCGCGTGCGCAGGCAACGCGGCGAAAGGCGCCGCCACCAAGCCTGCCGTCAGGACCGCAGCCAGCGCGGTCCTCAGTGATGAAGTAGCCATGTGGCCCTATCTCTCAGGTGGAAGTAATGCTCCTCGCACCGCAGGAAAGGGCTGCGGCACAGCTGGTTGCACGGTGCACAGGGCGCACCGCCCCCAGTCCAGCGGGCACGGATGAACGGGAGGTTACCCGAGGGCCAGAAGCAGGGGAAGACTTCTGTGAAAGAACGTTTAAATCCGGCAGGAGAACGGCTCCCGCTCTTGACAGGAAGGCCGGGGCGACGTCCGGGAAGCCAGCTTCGGGAAGCCATCCGGAGCTATCACCGGGAAGCCAGCTCCGGGGCGACGGCCGGAAGCTATCGCCGGGCGCCCTTGAGCGTGCCGGTGACGGGCTTCGAGCCTTCCTCGCCGAGCAGGCACAGCAGCTCCCGGTCTTCCTCGCCGGTCCAGCTGGCCTCGGTCGGGTTCAGGTAGGTCAGCTCCAGGGCCGAATCGTCGTAGGGGATGCCGGCGAAGGCCTCGAACTCGGCCACGCAGAACTCCTCGGCCTTGGCCGCCACTTCCTCGTCGCCGGGAAAGTCGCCCTCGGGCAGGTTGCTGGCGGCGAACGCCTCCAGCTCGTGGGCCTGGTCGCACGGCACGAACTCCACCTCGGTCAGGCGGTCGGTGTCCGGATTGTTCAGGCAGTCGCCCACCTTGATCGCGTAGGCGCCGGCAGAGGCGGCCTCCGTCACGGCACCGGATTCATCCCGCGGCGGTTCCTCCGTTTCACCCCCGCATCCGCTGAGCATCGCCAGAAGGACGACGGCGGCGGCCGCCTTGAGCGGGCGGCGGACAGGTGCTGGCAGGCAGGGCACGGGGGACTCCTCAAGCTTTGGTGCGAACGACTCCTAGCCGAGGGTATACCGGGGGAGCACCGGGCCAGAATACTTGACGCCGGATGGCCGGCGTTCGGATGGCCGGCGTCCGGCCCATCCGGCGCGGCGGGCCCGGGACCGCGGCATGGTCTGGGAGCACAAATGCAGCAGGTGCCCGGGCTGAACGGCCCGGACACCTGCTGCGAAGCGGAAGGTATGGGATTTGAACCCATGAGACGGGGTTACCGCCTACTGGTTTTCAAGACCAGCTCCTTCGGCCGCTCGGACAACCTTCCTCACCTTGTAGTCTGACACGGAGGGGACTACCCGGGCAAAGCGCGCAGGCACCGGGGTTTTGATGCCCAGGACAAGGCGAAAGGCTGGTATGAAGGCGGTTTTCTACGACGGAGCAGGCGGACCCGAGGTCCTGAGCATGCGGGACACCGAAGCCCCGCAACCGGCCGAGGGCGAGGTGGTGATCGACGTCGCCGCCGCGGGCGTCAACCGCGCCGACGTCCAGCAGCGCCTGGGCGTCTACCCGCCGCCGCCCGGCGCTTCCGAGATCCCCGGCCTGGAAGTATCGGGCCGGGTAGCCGCGGTCGGCCCGGGCGTCGGCGGGCTTCGGGTGGGCGACGAAGTGTGCGCCCTCCTGGCCGGCGGCGGCTACGCCGAGCAGGTGGCGGTTCCGGCGGGCCAGGTGCTGCCGGTCCCGCGGGGAATCGATGTGGTGACGGCCGCGGCCCTGCCGGAGGTGGCGGCCACCGTCTTTTCCAATCTCTTCATGGCCGCGGGTGTGCAGGCCGGGGAAACGGTGCTGATCCACGGCGGTGCCGGCGGCATCGGCACGATGGCCGTCCAGCTGGTTGCCGCGTTCGGTGCGATCCCTGCGGTGACGGCCGGCAGCCGGGAAAAGCTCGACGTCGCGCGTGGGCTGGGCGCCGAGGTGCTGATCAACTACCGCGAGGAAGACTTCGTCGAGCGGATCAAGGACGCCACCGGAGGCCGGGGCGCCGACGTCATCCTGGACGTGGTGGGCGCCAAATACCTGCAGCGCAACGTGGACGCGCTCGCCACCTCCGGACGGCTGGTGGTGATCGGGCTGCAGGGCGGGGCCAAGGCCGAACTGAACCTCGGCCAGTTGATGGCCAAACGCGGGGCGGTCATCGGCACGACCCTCCGGGCCAGGCCCGCAGAGGAGAAAGCCGCCATCATGCGGGCGGTAGCCGAGCATGTCTGGCCGCTGGTCGTCTCCGGCGACGTCAAGCCCCAGATGCACCGCACGTTCGCCCTGTCGGACGCGGCGGCGGCCCACGAGTACTTCGATTCCGGCGAACACACCGGCAAGATCCTGCTCACTACCTCCTGAAATCGGCCTTCCCGTTCCCTCCAAGCGGCGTCGCTGCTACGGTGCTCCGTAAAAGCGGACGGCGTTCCATGAGGGGAGCATCATGAGCGAGAAATTCAGCGGACCCAGGCCCGGGCAACCCGGGGAGAGCGGTCCCACATCCGACGTGCTGGTGCAGGATCCCAGCCTCCCGCCGGTAGCGCTGGATCCGGCCGCGGAGGCCGATGCCCACAGGTGGACCCCAACCAAGATCGTGATCTGGGTGGCCATCGCCCTGCTGGGCGCCGTGAGTTGGAGCATCCTCGCGTTTTCGCGGGGCGAAACGATTAACGCCATCTGGTTCGTCTTCGCGGCCGTCTGCACGTATTTCATCGCCTACCGGTTCTACTCCAAGTTCATCGAGAACAAGCTCACCCGCCCCAACGACCTGAGGGCGACGCCGGCTGAGTACAACGCGGACGGCAAGGACTTCGTCGCAACCGACCGCCGCGTGCTCTACGGCCACCACTTCGCCGCCATCGCAGGCGCCGGTCCGCTGGTCGGTCCCATCCTCGCGGCGCAGATGGGCTACCTGCCGGGCACCCTGTGGATCATCGTCGGCGTGGTCCTGGCCGGGGCGGTCCAGGACTACCTGGTGCTGTTCTTCTCCATGCGCCGCGGCGGCCGTTCGCTGGGCCAGATGGCCCGCGAGGAACTCGGCGTCATCGGCGGCACGGCTGCCCTGATCGCCACGCTGACCATCATGATCATCATCGTGGCGATCCTGGCCCTGGTAGTGGTAAACGCCCTGGGCGAATCGCCATGGGGCGTCTTCTCGGTGGCGATGACCATCCCCATCGCCATCTTCATGGGCATCTACCTGCGTTTCCTCCGGCCGGGCAAGGTCAGCGAGGTCTCCCTCATCGGCTTCGTGCTGCTGATCGCCGCCATCATCGGCGGCGGCATGATCGCGGACACCGAGTGGGGCGCGGCGGTCTTCACGCTGGACAGGACCACCATCGCCTGGGGCATCATCATCTACGGCTTCATCGCGGCGGTACTGCCGGTGTGGCTGCTGCTGGCCCCGCGCGACTACCTCTCCACGTTCATGAAGATCGGCACCATCCTGATGCTGGCGCTGGCCATCGTGCTGGTGCGCCCGGAGATCAACGTGCCGGCGTTCAGCGAGTTCGCCGGCCGTGAAGACGCACCCGTGGTGGCAGGTTCGCTGTTTCCCTTCCTGTTCGTGACCATCGCCTGCGGCGCACTCTCGGGATTCCACGCGCTGATCTCCTCGGGAACCACGCCGAAGATGGTGCAGAAGGAGAGGCAGACCCGCTTCATTGGCTACGGCGGAATGCTGATGGAGTCCTTCGTGGCCATCATGGCGCTGGTCGCGGCCATCTCGATCGACCGCGGCATCTACTTTGCGATGAACGCTTCGGCGGCGGCCACCGGCGGCACGGTGGAGGGCGCGGTCGCCTTCGTCAACGGCCTGGGCCTGGCCGGCGTCAACCTGACACCGGACATGCTCACCGACCTGGCCAGCAACGTCGGCGAGGAATCGGTGGTGTCGCGCACCGGCGGCGCGCCCACCCTCGCCGTCGGCCTGGCTCACATCATGCAGGGGCTGATCGGCGGCATCGGGATGATGGGCTTTTGGTACCACTTCGCCATCATGTTCGAGGCGCTGTTCATCCTCACCGCGGTCGACGCCGGCACCCGCGTGGCCCGCTTCATGCTGCAGGACACCGTCGGCAACGTCCTGCCGAAATTCAAGAACATGTCCTGGCGTCCCGGCGTCTGGATCTGCACGGCCATCATGGTGGCGGGCTGGGGCTACATTCTCATCCTGGGCGTCACGGATCCACTGGGCGGCATCAACACGTTCTTCCCGCTCTTCGGCATCGCCAACCAGCTGCTGGCGGCCATCGCGCTCGCGGTCTGCCTCGCCATCGCGGCCAAGCGCGGGGCGTTTAAATACCTGTGGATCATCGGGCTGCCGCTGGCCTTCGCCGCCGTCATCACCATTTGGGCCTCGATCCTGAAGATCTTCAGCCCCGATGTGAAGGTGGGCTATTGGGCCAATCACATCGCCCACCGCGAGGCACTGGCGGCCGGCGAGACGAGCCTGGGGAACGCCGCCTCGGTGGCGGAAATGGAGGCGGTCGTCCGCAACACCGCGGTGCAGGGCACGCTGTCCATCGTGTTCGTGGTGCTGACCATCATCGTCATCGCCACCGCACTCATCGCCACCTATAAGTCCTGGCGGCTCGGCGGGGAACCCTCGCACGAGGACCCCGCGGTGGTCTCGGCCATCTACGCGCCGTCCGGCCCTTTGGCCACCCGGCCGGAGAAGGAACTGGAAAGGCAATGGAACGAACTGCCGGCCGACACCGGGCGTGCCAAGGCGGGCCACTGATGTCCGGAGTCATCTGGCCCCGGGCCCGGAGCGGCTGGCAGAGGTTCGCCTGGTTCTTCCAAGGGGTGATGGGCGAGCACGCCTATCAGGACTATCTTCGGCACCACCGGCGGACACATCCCGGCACGGAGCCGATGAGCGAGCGCGAGTTCTGGCGGGACAAGACGGACCGGCAGGAGAACAACCCGCAGGGACGCTGCTGCTGACCGGGGGCCGGATATGCTCTGCGCCCACTGTCCGTCTCTGGCAAGATGAAAACATGAGCGAAGAGCAGACGCCGCAGCCGGCAGAACCGGTCATCCTCCCCGCGCTGCCCAGCGGCCACAGCCCGGCCGGCGGAGAGCCCCTGAACCCGGGGCCAGGTCCCGCCGCGCGGCGGTCCGGCCGCGGCAATTCGGCGCTGGCTGATCTGGTCGATGAACCGGCGAAGGTCATGCGGATCGGCACGATGGTCCGCCAACTGCTCGAGGAAGTGCGCAGCGCCCCGCTGGACGACGCAGCCCGAGTGCGGCTGGCCGAAATCCATGAGCGGTCCGTCAAGGAGCTTGAGGACGGGTTGGCACCGGAGCTGATCGAGGAACTGCACCGGATCAACCTGCCGTTCACCGACGACTCCACGCCGTCGGACGCCGAGCTGCGCATCGCCCAGGCGCAGCTGGTCGGCTGGCTGGAGGGCCTCTTCCACGGCATCCAGACCGCAATCGCGGCGCAGCAGGCCCTCAACCAGCAGATGGCGGCCCGCATGCAAATGCGCCAGCTGCCGCCCGGCACCATGATCGCGCCCGGCGTCGTAATTGGCGACGACGGTGAACCGCGCCGGGCCACCGGAGCCGAGGGGGAAAACGCCGGCTCGGTGCAGGGCGGCGAACGGCACACCGGACCCGGACAGTACCTGTAGGGCCGGTGGCGCTCTTCGGTGCCGCCCGGCAGGCCCGCCGGGAGGATAAGGAACTCGGCAAGGGGATTTGGCGCCGCGCACACGACCGTTTCCGGCGTGCCTTGGAGCGCTACCACCAGGTCCTCGAGGGCGTGGAGGACGACGGCCTCTACGGCGAGCTGCTGCCGATAGCCGACCAGCTCGCCGGCCTCCTGCCGCGCGTGCGCAGCTGCTGCACCACCGCCCAGTCGCTGCATCCCACCGACGGCTTGGATATTCCCGGCGGCGTGCTGGCAGATGTCCACCGCAGCCTTTCCAGGGCCGGCAACTCCCTGGCGGCGGCCGCCCAGGCCGCGGCGATGGTCAGGCTTGGCGGCAGCCAAGGCTACGAAGCCGGCGTCGAGAACGTGCGCCGCCGCGCCGCCGTCGTGCTCGCGGACCTAACCGATGCCGAGCGCCTGCTGGCCGGCCTGAAGCACTGACCCGCACCCTGCCCGATATCCGAGCCCCGGCTTGTGAATTGCCTGCACTGTATGCGCAGCTTATCGAGGCGGTTAGGGCCAGAGCGCGATGGCCAGGACGCCTATGCCGAGCAGGAATAATGCAAGCGCCGAAGGAATCGATTTTTTCACCGTGCCTGTTGCAAACCGCTCGTAGACCTTCTGCAATCGGATGCGAACTTTTTCTCCGTGAGCGATGCCGAGGGCGAGCAGAATGAGGCACGGTACGCAGTAGACGACTGCGTATCCTGCGAGGACAAGCAGGCCCGCGCCGGTGGAGGTATCCGCATCCACCATGCGCTCGATCGCGATGAAATACGGGAATGCATTGGGGAGATCGGCCCCGGTGACCAGTACGCCGAAGGGGAGCGCTGTCCCCAGCCCAAACCAAGACGGCAGACCTATGCTCTTCCGCTCGCGATCCTTGAGGCGCCGGAAGCTCGCGACGAACAGCGTGATCGCAGCTATCAGGAAGACGATTCGACGTAGCCAGACAAGCCCGTCACTCACGGCGTCGGCTGCTGCTCCCGCTCCCAGGAAGATGATCAGGCCGAGTATGAAGACGGTGCTCAAGGCACCAAAGACGAACGACACCGCTGAAGCCACCGGATGAGTGCGGACGGTGAGAAGGATGAGCGTGATGGTCACGATGGTCGCCGGGTTCAGGCTGTCTGCCAGAGCCAGCCCCAGGATCGACCACAGGAGGCCGGTGCTCACGGCGCGGTCTTCCTCAGCTCCAGCCACGCAAGGATATCCTCGAGCGACGGAAGGTTGTCACGGGTCAGCGAGTTCATGACCATGCCGTCTCCAAGGAGGCGGACGACCGAGGCCGCCACTGGGTCGCCGAGCTCGCCCCCAAGCAGGTGCTCCCATCGTTCCGATGCCTCCGCAGACTGATTCAGCAACGCCTGGGCGTTTTCCCCGAGGTCGGCGAATGACATCAGGAGCGCCCTGTACAGGTCAGCGTCATCCCGTGACATGGAGACGCGCAGCCAGGTGGCCACGACGTCACCCCTCTCGGCAGCAGCACCAAGGGCTTCATCCATCGACTCAATAGCCTGTGCTGCAAGACCTTCGATCAGGGCTGCCCTCGTCTTGAAGTGGTGCGTAAAGCCGCCCTTGGACACTCCGGCAGCTGCCGCTATTGCATCCATGGAGGGTATGGACTTGGAGTTGATGGCGAGCTGCCGGGCAGTGCGCAGAATGTGATCCCTATTCGACATACGGAAACCATACCAGCACAGCAGACCGACTGGTCGGTCTGTCTCAGGACGGGGGTGACAGTTCCAAGTGTGGGCTCAGCGGAGTGGTGGCCGGTTTGGAACGTCAGACCGGCTCGGGAACTCGGCCGTGTCGACGGGTTTCGGCCAGAGGGAAGGCCATTTGGCAGTAAGTTTCGTCGGAGGTGCCACCACGCGGAAAGTCGGCGGTAGGGGCTCGATGAAGCAGACGCGGATCATCGTGTGAAAGTCGCTGAAAGCAATGAGTTTCGCGCGGCAGGCGCCATAAGCATGCGCCGGGGCTTTGGTGGAACCGGGGAGTCCCGGGAGATGGAGCCCCCTGCCAGAATCGAACTGGCGACCTTTTCATTACGAGTGAAACGCTCTACCGACTGAGCTAAGGAGGCGGGGATTATGACCGTTTCCGGGCCGAATCCACGAAGAACAACTATATGGGAGCCGTGCCGGGCCGGTCAAAACGACCGGCCCGCGCCGGGTCAGGAGCAGACGGTGCCCTCGGCCGGCATGGTGCCGTCGGCGAAGTAGTTGTCCACCGCGTCGCGGATGCAGGTGTTGCCGCGCCCGTACGCCGTGTGGCCTTCGCCCTCGTAGGTCAGCAGCGTGGCCGACGCCAGGTCCCCGGCCATGGCTTCGGCCCACTCGTAGGGGGTGGCCGGGTCGCCGGTGGTGCCGATCACCAGCATCGGCGCGGCCCCCTCGGCGTGGATCGGGGCGCGTTCACCCGTCGGCTCGTACGGCCAGTTCTTGCAGTTCGCCCCGCCGTAGGCCAGGTAGCGGCCGAGGGTGGGGGAGGCCTGCTCCAGTTCCTTGGCGTCCTCGCGCATGGCGGCCAGATCGGTCTCCATCGGATAGTCCAGGCAGTTGACCGCCATGAAGGCGAACGTGCTGTTGCTGATGTAGCGGCCGTCGGAATCGCGGCCGGCGCTGCTGTCCGCCAGCAGCAACACGGTGCTGGGGTCACCCTGGAACGCGCTGGTCAGCGCCTGGGTGAGGATCGGCCAGCTGGCGTCGTCGTACAGGGGAACCAGCAGGCCGGAGACAAACGTGCCGACCGGGACCAGGCGGCCGTCCGATGCGGTGAGCGGGCTCTCCTCGACCGAGCGGATCAGGTCGCGCAGCTGCGCCACGGCGTCGTCCACGCTGCCGCTCATCGGGCAGCCCGCGTTCTCCAGGCAGAACTCCGCGTAGGCGTGGATGGTGTCCTCGAAGGCGGCCGCCTGGCCCAGCGTGATCTGCTCGTTGCTGAGCGAGGGATCCAGCGCGCCGTCCAGCACCATCCGGCCGGCCCGTTCCGGGAACAGCCCCGCGTAGGTGGCGCCCAGGAACGTGCCGTAGGAGAAGCCCAGGTAGTTCAGCTTTTCGTCGCCGACGACGGCCCGGATGATGTCCATGTCCTTGGCGGCGCTGACCGTGTCCACGTGGCCCAGGACCTCGCCGGTCTTCTCCGCGCACTGGGCGGCGAGCTCGGCGGCGTCGTCGATCGCCCGCTGGAGGTCCTCGACCGAGTCGCGGTCGTACTCCGTCTGCCGGGACTCGTCGCGTTCGGCGTCGGTCTGGCAGGTCACCGGCGCCGAGCGCTGCACGCCACGCGGATCGAAGCCGACCAGGTCGTACTCGCTCCGGAGCCGCTCGGAAAACATCGTCTGCAGGCCGTCGCGCAGCAGGTCGTAGCCGGAGCCGCCGGGGCCGCCCGGATTGACCAGGACCGAGCCCTGCGCCGAACCGCCGGCGTCGCTGCGGATGGCGGCAATCTGGATGCTGTCGCCGCCGGCGTCCGCGTAGTCGAGCGGCACGTCGACGTCGGCGCACTCCAATCCGTTCTCGCACGGCTGCCAGTCGACGTCCTGCGTGTAGTACGGCATCAGTTCTTCGGCCACGCCGTTGGTGACCTGCGCCGGGTCCGCGGCCTCGCGCTCCCGTTCCGGGGCGAACACGGAACAGCCGGTGCCCAGCAGGAGGACGACGGCGGCCAGCACCGCTGCTGCGGAACGGCGCGCTGTTGAAGCGGGGTGCCTGGGGCGGGTGCGGGGCATGCGGGCGGCTCCTGGATAGTGCTGCGTGCGGGTCCGGGGCGGACTCAGAGCAGGCTGACGGCCATGGCTTCCATGGCCAGGACGGGGGCAACGTTGGTGCCCAGGCGCTGCCTGGCCTGGGCAATGGCGTCCATTCTGCCCAACGTCTGTTCGGGGGTGGATCGTTCCGCATAGGCGGTCAGGTCCGGGCGCAGGTATTCGTTGACCAGTTCGGTGCCGGTACCCAGCTGGAGGCTGAGCACGTCGCGGAAGAACGTGCTCAGGTCGATCATCACCCGGTCCAGCGAGTCGCTGACACTGCGCTTGGCGCGGCGTTTCTGGTCTTCCTCCAGCCGCTTGAGCTGGCTGCGGATGGCCGGCGGCATGGTGCCCTTCTCGGGTGCCCCGAGCGCGACCAGCAGCGCCTCGCGCTCGGCCTCGTTGCGCTGTTCGGAGGCGGCCGCGGCGTCGGCATTGGAGATCTCCACGAGTTCGCCGGCGGCGGTGACGGCGTCGGCGACGCCGCGCAGCCGCAGCGGCAGCCGCACAATGGTGCCGCGGCGGTGGCGGGCGTCGGCGTCGGTGGCCAGGCGTCGGGCCACGCCGATGTGGCTTTGCGAGACCCGGGCGGCGAAGCCGGCGAGCTCGGGATCCGCGCCGTCCCGGCGGACCAGGAGGGCGGCGACGTCGTCGGGCGGCGGAATGCGCAGGCTGACCGGGCGGCAGCGCGAGCGGATGGTCACCAGGACGTCCGCCGGGCTGGGCGTGCACAGGATCCAGATGGTCCGCGGCGGAGGTTCCTCGATGGCCTTGAGCAGCACGTTGGTGGTGCGCTCGGTCATCCGGTCCGCGTCCTCGATGATGATCACGCGCCAGCGCCCCGAGGACGGTTTGTCCTGCGCCTTGCCGACCAGTTCGCGCATTTCCTGGATGGAGAACGTGACGTTTTCGGTGGCCACCAGGGTGGCATCGGCGTTGGATCCGGCCAGCACCGTGCGGCAGGCATGGCAGGTCCCGCAGCCGCGTTCGGCCGGATCCGCGTGGTCGCACAACAGCGCCGCGGCGAAGGACTTGGCGGCGTTGCTGCGGCCGGAGCCGGGCGGGCCGGTGAAGAGCCAGGCGTGCGCGGGGCGTTCGGCGGCGGCCGCCCGGCTGAGCTGTTCAATCACCGCGGCCTGGCCGGGCAGGTCGGACCAGACGCTCATGCCATTAGCTCCCGCACGCGGGCCATGATGGCCCCGGTCAGGTCGTCGCGGTCGGCGGCGGCGTCCAGGACCAGGTATTTCTCCGGGGCCCCGCCGGCCAGTTCCACGAAGGCGTCCCGGATCCGCGAGTGGAAGTCGTCGGCCTCGGACTCCAGCCGGTCCTCGGCAGCATCCCCGGCCGTGCGTCGCTCGCGGCCCTGCTGCGGGGCGACGTCCAGCAGCACGGTCAGGTCGGGCAGCAACCCGTCGGTGGCCCACAGGTTGAGCTCCCGCACCGCCGCCAGGCCGAGCCCGCGGCCGGCACCCTGGTATGCCACCGAGGAGTCGATGAACCGGTCGCAGACCACCACCTCGCCGCGCTCGAGTGCCGGACGAATGACCTGTTCCACGTGGGCGGCACGGGAGGCGGAGAAGATCAGGGCCTCGGTGCGGGCATCGATCTCGCCGTGGCCGTGTTCGAGCACCAGTGCGCGCAGCTTTTCCCCCACGGGGGTGCCGCCGGGTTCCCGGGTGCGGAGCACGGTCCGGCCCATCTCCTGCAAACGCTGTTCGACGGCGGCGGCCTGGGTTGATTTCCCGGCCCCGTCCCCGCCTTCGAATGCGATAAAGAGGCCGCGGGCGATGGCGGGCTGGCGGTCGGAACTCACCTGATTAGCCTAGCGGGAATCGCCGGGGCACGCGGGACGGCCACAGTTAGCGTGTGGATGGCGGCGGTACTAATGTGCTGTCATGACCGACGCCTTCTCCCACGGCCGCCAGGATGGCGGGCAACTAGCCCCGGACACCGTTGTGGTTTCCTCCGGACGGCCGCCCCGCGACCACGACGCACCGGTCAATCCGCCGGTGGTGTTGTCCTCCACGTTCTTTGGCCGGGGCGAAGTGGTGCAGGGGGACCGCGCCTACGGGCGCTACTCCAACCCGACCTGGGACCCGTTCGAACAAACCCTAGCCGAGTTGGAAGGCGCGTCCCTGCCCGGACTGGTCTTCGCATCCGGGCTCGCGGCCGTTGCGGCCGCGCTGTCGCTGCTCCCTCCCGGCGGCGTGCTGGTGATGCCGAGGCACAGCTACCAGGGCAGCCTGGCCATTGCCGAGCAGCTGGCCGGACGCGGCGAACTGCAGTTGCGCACCGTAGACATCGCGGACACCGCCGCGGTGACGGCGCAACTGGGCGGCGCCGACATGCTCTGGCTGGAAAGCCCGACCAACCCGATGCTCGAGATCGCCGAAATGGAGGTGCTCGCCCGGGCCGCCCACGCCGCCGGCGCCCTGGTGGTCGCGGACAACACCTTCTCCACGCCCTTGGGCCAGCGTCCGCTGGCGGCGGGGGTCGACGTCGTCGTGCATTCGGTGACCAAGTACCTGGCCGGCCACTCGGACGTGGTGCTCGGCGCCCTCGTCACGTCCGACGAGGACCTGCGCTCGAAGCTGCTGACGCACCGGTCGCTGCGCGGGGCCATCGCCGGACCGTTCGAGACCTGGCTGGCACTGCGCGGCGTGCGGACCCTGGCGCTGCGGGTGGAGCGGTCGCAGGCCACCGCCGGCGAGCTGGCCCGGAAACTGCAGCACCACCGGGCCGTGGAGGCCGTGCGCTACCCGGGCCTGCCCGAAGATCCGGGGCACGCCCGCGCGGCCGCGCAGATGGACGGCTTCGGCTCCATCATCGCGCTTCAGGTCAGGGGCGGGGCGGCGGCCGCGGACAAGGTCATTGACGCGCTCCGGCTGTGGCTGCCGGCGACCTCGCTGGGCGGCGTCGAATCGCTGATCGAGCGGCGCCGCCGCCATGTTAACGAACCCGAGAGCGTCCCTGAGAACCTGCTGCGGCTGTCGGTGGGAATCGAGAATCCCGCGGACCTATGGGCGGACCTGGACCAGGCACTCGCCGCCGCGGACGTGTGAGGCTGCCGAAACGCACCCCCACCGGTTAGGCTTAACCCGTGCTACTCGCCTACGACATCCAATTCTGGCTCTACACGGTCCTGGGGCTGGTTGCCCTGGTCATCGAGCTATGGGCGCTGGCGGATTGCGTGGGCCGCAAAGCCGACTACTTCCAGGCCGCGTTCAAGAAGACCAAGGGCTTCTGGGTCGGCGTGCTGGCAGCCTCCACGGCGGTCGGGGCCCTGGCCGCGTTGGGCGCCGGCGGCCTGGGCACGTGGATGATCTTCCAGTTGGCCGCCGTTGCCGCTGCCGGCGTGTACCTGGCGGACGTGAAGCCCGCCCTGATCGAGGTCAAGGGCGGCGGGTCCGCCTACCCCTGGTAGGTACTGCCTCATTCAGCCCGCGGGCGCGAGGCGTGCCACGCCACGGGTGACTTCCCCAGCCGCACCGCGACGGTCTCGGCCGTTACGGGCCGAATACGGGCAGGCTCACTCGCAGGAACAGCGGGGCTGCCCCCGGGTTCGGCTCCGTAATGTCCTGCCGCTGCCGCCGGTGCCACGCGCTGCTCCGCTAGGATGGCAGCCATGACTTCCACTTCGAAACACACGCTGGTCCTGTTGCGCCACGGGCAGAGCGACTGGAACGAAAAGAACCTGTTCACCGGTTGGGTCGACGTCCCGCTGACCGACCTGGGACGCAAGGAAGCGCACCGCGGCGGCGAGCTGCTGGTCGAGCACAATCTGCTTCCCGACGTCCTCTACACCTCCCGGCTGAAGCGGGCCATTGTCACGGCCAACCTTGCGCTGGAGGCCGCCGACCGCAGCTGGATCGACGTCAAGCGCAGCTGGCGGCTGAACGAGCGCCACTACGGTGCCCTGCAGGGCAAGGACAAGGCACAGATCCGCAACGAGTTCGGCGAGGAACAGTTCATGGTCTGGCGCCGGTCCTACGACACGCCGCCGCCCGCCCTGGACGACGCCAGCGAATGGTCGCAGGCCAACGACCCCCGCTACGCGGACCTGGGAGACGCCGTGCCGCGGACCGAATGCCTCAAAGACGTGCTGGAGCGCTTCCTGCCCTACTGGGAATCGGACATTTCCGTGGACCTCAAGGCGGGCAAGACAGTCCTGGTGGCCGCGCACGGCAACTCGCTGCGCGCACTGGTCAAGCACCTGGACGGCATCAGCGACGAAGACATCGCCGGGCTGAACATCCCCACCGGCATCCCGCTGGTGTACGAGCTGGACGAGAACCTGAAGCCCGTCACCGCCGGCGGCACCTACCTGGATGCCGCGGCCGCGGCGGAAGCCATCCAGGCCGTGGCGAACCAGGGCAAGAAGTAGCCACACGCCAAGAAACAGCCACACGCTTAAGCAGGAAGGCCGGCTCCCCGCGGGGAGCCGGCCTTCCTGCTTAAGTTCCTGCGTTACACGGACTGGCCGTTGGGGCGCCACTCGCCGGTGACCAAATAGGTTACCTTGCGGGACACGGAGACGCCGTGGTCGGCGAAACGCTCGAAGTAACGGCTCGCCAGCGAGACGTCCACGGTGGTCGGCCCGGAGGAGTTCCAGGCCGGATCGGCAATCGCCTTGAAGACGCCGGCATGCAGCTCATTGATGCGGGAGTTGTACGTGTCGATCTGGGCGGCGAGGTCCAGGTCGCGGGTCTCGAGCAGTTCGGTCAGCTTCTCGGAGATCGCAATGTCCTTCTCGGCGAACTCCCGGAACGTGTCGCGCAGCGAGGCGGGGATCACGAGGTCGGGATAACGCAACCGGACCAGTTGCGCGATGTGCCGGGCGAGGTCGCCCATCCGCTCCAGCGAGGCGCTCATCCGCAGGGCGCCGACAATCATCCGCAGGTCCGAGGCGACCGGACCCTGCAGCGCCAGGATGTCGATGGAACGCTCGTCCAGGTCCGTCTGGAGGAAATCGATCCGGGCGTCGGCGGCAATGACTTCCTGGGCCAGATCGATGTCGGCGGTGTCGAGCGCCGTGGTTGCCTTCTGCATCGCCTCGGTGACCAACCGGGAAATCTCTACCAGCTGCTCTCCGACTTGATGGAGTTCGGCCTGGAAAACCTTGCGCACTGGCGTCCTTTCGCTTGTGTACGTGGAGCATAGGGGTCCTAGCATCCCACTGGCTTCATACCCTCTCAGCCCGCGGTGAACTATTACGCCACCTCAAGTGAACGTTAGTTGAACGGGGAGGCGATTGCTACCGGAACGGCCTCGGGACGTGCCCGGCTGCGCCTAAGCTAGAGGCGTGGATCCACTGATATTCGGCTTGCTGGCAGGGCTCGTGGGCCTCGTGCTGGGCAGCTTCGGTGTGCTCGCCTTCGGCCTGAGCGACCGCCAACGGCGGCGCCTGCAGGAAGTGGACGAACCGACGCTGCCGGACGGTGCCGCCGAGGTGCTGTCCGTCGTCGGCCGCGCCTATGTAGTGGTGGACGCGATCGACGGCGTGGTCCGGGCCAGCCCCGCCGCTTATGCCTTCGGTTTGGTCCGCGGGCACACCGTGGTGCATTCCGAATTGCTCGACCTGACCGCCCGGGTGCGCCGCGACGGCGTGATCGAGGAGCGGCAGCTGGAGCTGCCGCGCGGTCCGCTCGGCCAGGGCACCATTGTGGTCCAGGTGCGCGTGGCGCCCATCGGCGAGGAGTACATCCTGCTGCTGGCCGATGACCGGACGGAGATCACCCGCACCGAAGCGATGCGCAACGACTTCGTGGCCAACGTGTCCCACGAACTGAAGACCCCGGTCGGAGCCATCTCGCTGCTGGCCGAGGCCATCGACGACGCCGCCGACGACGAGGAAGCGGTGCGCCGCTTCGCCGGCCGCATGCACAAGGAATCGCGCCGGCTGGGCGCCCTGGTGCAGGACATCATCGAGTTGAGCCGGCTGCAGGGCGCGGACGTGGTGCAGGACGGTACCGAGGTAAACCTGAATGCCGTGGTGGCCGAGGCCGTGGACCGCAACAAGCTGATGGCCGAAAGCCGGCACATCGAACTGTCGGTGGGCGGGGAGATCGACGGGCCGGTCTTCGGCGATGCCGAACTGTTGACCACCGCGTTCCGGAACCTGATCGACAACGCGATCCGCTACGCGCCCGAACGGAGCAAAGTGGGTGTGGGGCTGCGCGTGCGCGAAGGTCTGGCCACCGTCTCGGTGACCGACCAGGGCCCGGGCATCACCCCCGAACAGCAAGACCGCATCTTCGAACGGTTCTACCGGATCGACGATGCCCGCTCGCGGCAAACCGGGGGAACCGGTCTGGGCCTGAGCATTGTCAAACACGTCATCTCCCAGCACGGCGGGGAAGTATCGGTGTGGTCGCAGCCCGGACAGGGCTCCACCTTCACCGTGCGGCTGCCGGAAATGGAGCAGGAAGACGGCGGCGCCACAGAATCCGTGGAGCCGCGCACGCAGGGCGCCGGTGTGGCGCATGAACAAGGAGTCGGTGCTTGACCCGCATTCTGGTCGTCGAAGATGAAGAATCGCTGAGCGATCCGTTGAGCTATCTGTTGGGCAAAGAGGGCTTCGAAGTCGAGGTGGTGGATAACGGGTTGGACGCCATCGTTGCGTTCGACCGCTCCGGAGCGGACCTGGTCCTGCTGGACCTGATGCTGCCGGGACAGTCCGGAACCGAGGTGTGCCGTCAGCTGCGGCAACGCTCCGCCGTTCCGGTCATCATGCTCACCGCCAAGGACTCGGAAATCGACAAGGTGGTGGGACTCGAACTCGGTGCCGACGACTACGTCACCAAGCCCTACTCCTCGCGCGAGTTGGTGGCCCGGGTCCGCGCGGTACTGCGCCGCCAGGCCGAACCGGAAGAACTGGTGCCCAATGCAGTTTCCGCCGGACCGGTGCGGATGGACGTGGAACGGCACGTGGTCAGCGTGGACGGCGCACCGGTGTCGCTGCCGCTGAAGGAGTTCGAACTGCTGGAGATGCTGCTGCGCAACTCCGGCCGGGTGCTGACGCGCGGGCAGCTGATCGACCGCGTCTGGGGCTCCGACTACGTGGGCGACACCAAAACCCTGGACGTGCACGTCAAGCGGCTGCGCAGCAAGATCGAACCCGATCCTTCCGCGCCCCGCTACCTGGTCACCGTGCGCGGGCTGGGCTACAAGTTCGAACCGTAAAGCCCGAGACACTAGCGTAAAAGAAAGGCCGGGCCGCTTCCCGAAAGGGAGCGGCCCGGCCTTTTGTGCAGTGGCAGTCGAGTCAGGCGCCGGCCTCTTCGGTGGCCTCGCCCGTCGGCTCTTCGGTGGCGCCGTCGGTGGGGGCGGCGGTCTCGGTCGGCGCCGCGGTCTCGGTGGGCTTGGGCGACGGGACGAAGCTGCTGTACTCCGGCAGCGTGCCGTCGAGCACCGGCACCAGCACGTCGGCGGACTCGTTGTTCACGCGGACGGTGATGTCCACCAGGGCGCCGGGAGCGGCACCCGGGCTGCCGACGATGGTCTCGTTCTCATCCTCTTCGAAGATGACCTTCCCGTCTGCCGGGATGGTGACGGTGGCGGTGCTGCCCGGGCCGGTCAGGGCCAACTGCACGGGAGAATCGGAGGTGTTGAAGGCGGTGCCGAGGACACGGGCGGGGGCGTCGGCAGACTCCGCGACGACCAACAGGTTGCGCAGTCCGACCGAGCCGACGTTGGCCACGATGCCGTCGCTGGCGGAGTAGGACTTGGTGGTGGCCTGTTCGTTGATTGCGCCGCATCCGGTCGATGCGAGCAGGGTGAGCGCGGCGGCGCCTGCTACAAGGGTGCGCTGCACACGGTTCTTCGGCGCAATCTTCACGGCAGAAACTCCTCAGTCAAAAATCAGGTGCGGTGCTGCAGATCTAGGCAGCTTGCCTCGCCTAGCCTATCGGCAAACCGGTGAAAAGTAGGATTCGACGCCGGTAGGTACCCGCGGGCGAAGCACCAAATCCGAGATCCGTCAAGGGGGTAAAGCGCGGCATTCTAGCGCTCGGACGGGCGTACAGGCCTGCAAACTCGCGGAAGTGGCCAAACCATCCGTGATAAACTGGTGGTCGGGAAAGGGGATACTACAGATGGTATTTGAGGTCGGCGAGACAGTTGTTTACCCTCACCACGGTGCCGCAAAGATCGAAGAGATCAAAATGCGCACCATCAAGGGTGAAGAGAAGATGTATCTCAAGCTCCGGGTTGCCCAGGGCGATCTGACGATTGAAGTACCGGCGGAGAACGTGGATTTGGTCGGCGTCCGCGATGTGGTGGGCAAGGAAGGCCTCGAGCATGTGTTCGATGTGCTCCGTGCCGAGTTCACCGAGGAACCGACCAACTGGTCCCGCCGCTACAAGGCGAACCTGGAAAAGCTGGCCTCCGGCGATGTCATCAAGGTGGCGGAAGTTGTCCGCGACCTGTGGCGCCGGGACCACGACCGCGGCCTTTCCGCGGGCGAGAAGCGGATGCTGGCCAAGGCGCGCCAGATCCTGGTTTCCGAACTCGCCCTGGCTGAGAAGACCGACGAAGACAAGGCAGCAGAAGTCCTCGACGAGGTTCTCGCCTCCTGATCGCGCTCCAAGCGGCCGGCATCCAGCACTGGAAGCCGGCCGCTTTTTCGTGGCCGAACCGCCCGGCCGCGGGCCATTAGGCTAAAGGGGTGAGCACAGCAAGCGCGTCCCTGGGCGTGATCATCGTGGCGGCCGGCTCGGGCACCCGCCTCGGCTACGGCCTGCCGAAGGCCCGGGTCCCGCTGGCCGGCGAACCGATCCTCTCCCACGCCCTGCGGGGCGTGCTGGCGGCCGGCATCGCGTCACGGATCTGCGTGGCCGTCCCGGCCGGCGACACCGCCCTGCGGCAGCTCTGCGCGGGCTTCGCCGCGCAGTATCCCGACACCACGATCTCCACGGTCGACGGCGGTGCCACCCGGGCCGCCTCGGTCGCCGCCGCGCTCCGCGGGCTGGGCGACGGCATGTCCGCGGTCCTGGTGCACGACGCGGCCCGGGCGCTCACCCCGCCCGAGGTCTTCGAACGGGTCGCCGCCGCGCTGGCGGCCGGCGCGCGCGCCGTCGTTCCTGCGGTCCCGGTGGTGGACACCATCAAGGAGGCCGCGCCGAGCACCGGTGCGGGGGCAGAAATCTCGCCGGAGAAGGTGGCGGCCACCGTGGACCGAACCCGGCTGCGGGCCGTGCAGACACCGCAAGGGTTCGACGCGGCAACCCTGGCCAAGGCGCACCGGAGCCTGGCCGGCATGGCCCCCGAGGAGGCCGCCGCCATCACCGACGAAGCCCTGTTGCTGGAGCGCCACGGCATCGACGTGATGCTGGTGCCCGGCTCCGCGCGGGCCCTGAAGATCACCACGCCGCTGGATCTGGCCGTGGCGGAGGCCCTGCTGGCCGCCGACCGGCCCCGACCCGTCATGAAAGGCTGACCGTGCCCGACTTCCCGTATCCCCTCCCGCGCACCGGAATCGGAGTGGACGTCCACGCTTTCGCCCCGGAATCCGACCCCCAGCCGTTGTGGCTGGGCGGCCTGCTGTGGGAGGGGGAGCGCGGCCTGGCCGGCCACTCCGACGGCGACGCCGCCGCGCACGCCGCCGCGGATTCGCTGTTCTCCGCGGCCGGGATCGGAGACCTCGGCACGCACTTCGGCACCGACCGTCCGGAGTATGCCGGCGCCTCGGGGGTCCGGTTGCTGTCGGAAGCCGCGCGGATCGTCCGCGAGGCGGGGTTTGAGATCGGCAACATCGCGGTCCAGTTGGTCTGCAACCGGCCCAAGTTCGGGCCGCGCCGGTCCGAGTCCGAGGCGGTGCTCAGCGAGGCCGCCGGCGCGCCGGTCAGCGTTTCGGCGACCACCAGCGACGGGCTCGGATTCACCGGCCGCGGCGAGGGGATCGCGGCGGTGGCCACCGCCGTCGTCGTTCCCGTGCGATAGCAGGGCAGCGCCCGAGCTCGTCCTGCCCGCATGCGGGTGTGCCGCCGGTGGACCGATTGGTTAGGCAGAGTTACTGCGCCGCGCTCCACTTCGGGTGCCTGCTCCGCCAAATAACCGGAGCGGGTGCCCCCAACGGAGCCCTAGCCGGCCCGCCGCGGTTCGCACCGGCGCGGCGGCCGCCGCTAGGCTAGAGCGGTGAGCCTGAGATTCTATGACACCGCCACCGCGCAAGTCCGCGACTTCGTCCCGCTGGCCCCGGGCAAGGTAGGGCTCTACTACTGCGGCGCCACGGTGCAGGGCGATCCGCACGTCGGCCATATCCGTTCGGCCATCGCGTTCGACCAGCTCACCCGGTGGCTGCGCTACAGCGGTTATGACGTCACGGTGGTGCGCAACGTGACGGACATCGACGACAAGATCCTGGTCAAGTCCGCCGACTCCTTCCGCCCCGATGCGGCCGAAGACCCGACGGTGCCGGTGCCGAACGAGCCGTGGTGGGCGCTGGCCTACCGCTACGAGCAGGAATTCGCCAAGGCCTACGACATCCTGGGCGTGGAACGGCCCACCTACGAACCACGGGCCACCGGCCACATCCCGGAGATGCACCGCCTGATTCAGCAGCTGATTGACCGCGGCCACGCCTACCCGGCGCTGGACGATTCCGGCGACGTCTACTTCGATGTGCGCTCGTGGCCGGAATACGGTTCGCTGACGCATCAGCGGATCGAGGACATGCAGGCGGCGCCCGACGCCGGCCCGCGCGGCAAGAAGGATCCGCGCGACTTCGCGCTCTGGAAGGGACACAAGGACGGCGAGCCGGAGACTGCCAGCTGGTCCAGCCCGTGGGGAGCCGGCCGTCCGGGATGGCACCTGGAGTGCTCGGCCATGGTCACCAAGTACCTGGGCACCAAGTTCGACATCCACGGCGGCGGGTTGGACCTGCGGTTCCCGCACCACGAGAACGAGATGGCCCAGTCCCGGGCGGCCGGGCACGGATTCGCCAACTTTTGGATGCACAACGGCATGGTCACCTTCGAGGGCGAGAAGATGTCGAAGTCGATCGGCAACATCATCACCCCCGCGGAAATGCTTCAGGACGCCAGGCCGCTGGTGGTCCGCTACTACCTGGGCCAGGCCCAGTACCGGTCCGCGCTGGACTACAACCCCGGCTCGCTGCTGGAAGCGGGCGCCGCGGTGGAGCGGATCGAGGGATTCATGCAGCGGGCGCTGAAGTTCCTCTACGGCGAGCAGTTCGGCTTCGTCGTGACCGAACGCGTCCCGGAGGCTTTCGCCGCGGCCATGGACGACGACCTCAACGTGCCGCAGGCGCTGGCCGTGGTCCATGAAACGGTGCGGGCCGGCAACACCGCGCTGGACGCCCGCGACAAGGAGGCGGCCACGCGCGCGCTGCACCAGGTCATGGCGATGACCGACGTGTTGTACATCAACCCGCTGGATCCGCATTGGAGCAGCGGCGGCGCGGACCCCGCGGCCCTGCAGGCCCTGGACGTGCTGGTCAGCGCGCAACTGGAGGAGCGTCGGCTGGCCCGCGAGGCGAAGGACTGGGCCCGCGCCGATGCCATCCGTGACACCCTGGCGGCCGCCGGGATCGTGGTGGAGGATTCGGCCGAGGGCGCGAGCTGGAATCTCGGCTGACGGCAGCCGGCACCGTTGGGCGGTACCCTTTAAAGCAGACGATTCCCGTCGGGCTTGCCGCGCACAGCCGGTGCGCCGCGCGTGGGAACGTATCTTCCCCAACACAAAGGTAGTTTTTCGATGGCCAACAAACCTCGCCCCGGAGCGGTGCGCAAGTCCAAAAAAGGACCCACCGCCGGAACCGGCGGACACGGGCGCAAGGCGCTCGAAGGCAAGGGGCCGACCCCGAAGGCCGAAGACCGCCCGTACCACAAGGCGTACCGCACCAAGCAGCTCTCCGAACGGTCGGCCGCCAAGCGTCCGGCCGGCCAGCGCGGCGCGGCGCCCCGCCGCGGCAAGTCCGCCGGCGAGATGGTGACCGGTCGCAACTCCGTGGTGGAAGCCCTGCGCGCCGGTGTTCCCGCCAAGGCGCTGCACGTGGGGGTCCGGATCGAGATGGATGACCGCGTCAGGGAATCCCTGAAGATCGCCGCCGAACGCGGCATTCCGGTGCTCGAATCGCACAAGCCGGAACTGGACCGGATGACCGACGACGCCGTCCACCAGGGCCTGGTGCTGCAGATCCCGCCCTATGACTACCAGGACGCCCTGGAGCTGGCCGAAGAAACCATGGCCAAGTTCAAGAAGGGCTACATCAACAACGCCCCGCTGTTCGTGGCCCTGGACGGCATCACCGACCCGCGCAACCTCGGCGCCATCATCCGTTCAGCCTCGGCCTTCAGTGGCCACGGCGTGATCGTGCCCGAGCGCCGCTCGGTCGGGATGACGGCCTCCGCGTGGAAGACCAGCGCCGGCGCGGCGGTGCGCGTGCCGGTGGCCAAGGCGAGCAACCTGACCAATACGCTCAAGGCTTTCCAGCAGCTGGGCATCTTCGTGCTCGGCCTGGACGGCGGCGGCGACGTCTCGCTGCCGGACCTGTCGCTGGCCACCGAACCGGTGTGCCTGGTGGTGGGATCCGAGGGCAAGGGCCTGTCCCGGCTGGTCCGCGAACACTGCGACCAGATCGTCTCCATCCCGATCGACTCGGCGATGGAGTCGCTCAACGCGTCCATGGCCGTGGGCATCAGCCTGTACGAGATTTCGCGGCAGCGCGCGCGCTAGGAGCAGGTGGACCGTTGTGGCCCGTCACGCCAAGAGCCTTTCCCCTGAGCGTCCGACGCGCCAGGCCCAGCTTTCGCGTGCCTTCCCGCTCGGGGTGAGCGACGCCGCCCCGGGCATGCCGCCGATTCCCGGCGCGGTCAACGTGGCGGTCTTCGCCCCGGACTTCGGTTCGGTGGACGTGCACTTCCAGGACGGGGCGGGCGCCTGGCGGCGCGTCGAGCTCACGGCCCTCACCGACGGCGTCCACCACGGCACGGTCGAGGGGCTCGAGGCCGGCAGCCGGTATGCCTTCTGGCCCCACGGCGAGGAACTGCCGGCGTCCGGGCAGCTGCTGCTGGACCCCTACGGCCGTGCCATCGACGACGACGGCGGTGTGCTGCGCTCGGTGTACGTCACCGGCGGTTTCGACTGGGGGAACGACGCCCGGCCGCATGTGCCGTGGCGGGACACCGTGGTGTACGAGTGCCACGTCAAGGGCCAGACCATGCTGCACCCGGGCATCCCGGAGGAACTGCGCGGCACCTACGCAGGGCTGGCGCACCCGGTGATGGTCGAGTACCTGCTGGAGCTGGGAATCACCACGGTGGAGCTGCTGCCGGTGCACTATCACTTGGACGAACCGCACCTGCAAAACCTGGGACTGGCCAACTACTGGGGCTACAACACGCTCGGCTTCTTCGCCCTCTGGCCGGGCTACGCCACCGCGGCAGCGCAGGCCGCCGGACCGCGGGCGGTGCAGGACGAGTTCCGCACCATGGTCAAGCAACTGCACGCCGCCGGCCTTGAGGTGGTCCTGGACGTGGTCTACAACCACACGGCCGAGGGCGGTAAGGACCAGGACACGTATTCCTTCCGCGGGCTGGCGGACCACGTGTACTACCGGCACGATAGCCACGGGAATTACCTGGACACCACCGGCTGCGGCAACACGATGAACTTCAACGAGCCGCGCGTCATCCAGCTGGCCCTCGATTCGCTCCGCTACTGGGTGGAAGAGTTCCACATCGACGGGTTCCGCTTCGACCTGGCGGTGTCCTTGGCCCGCGACGGAAACAACCATTACAATCCCCGCCATCCGTTCCTGGTGGCCGTGGGCGCCGACTCGGTGCTGTCCGGGGCAAAGCTCATCTCGGAACCGTGGGACGTGGGCGACGGCGGCTGGCAGACGGGGCACTTCCCGCCGGGCTGGGCCGACTGGAACGACCGCTTCCGCGATACCGTCCGTGATTTCTGGTTGGCGGACCAGGCCGCGTTGGCGGGCGGCGGGCAGGCCGGGACGGTGGCGCGGCTGGCGGGTTGCCTGGCCGGCTCCACCGAGCTGTTCGCCGGTTCCGGCCGCACCGCGCTGGCCTCGCTGAATTTCGTCACCGCCCACGACGGCTTCACCCTGGCCGACCTGACGGCGTACAACCGCAAGCACAACGAAGGCAACGGCGAAGAAAACCGCGACGGCCACGACCATAACCGCAGCTACAACCACGGCATCGAAGGCCACACGGGGGACGGCCAGGTCCTCGACGCCCGGGACCGCAGTGCCAGGAACCTGATGGCCACCCTGCTGTTGTCGCTCGGCGTGCCGATGATCTGCGCCGGCGACGAGATCGGCCGCAGCCAGCAGGGAAACAACAACGCATACTGCCAGGACAACGAGCTGGCCTGGACCAACTGGCAGCTGGACGAGCGCGAACACCGGATGTTCGACGCCACCCGCCGGCTCATCCGGATCCGCAGGTCCTTCCTGGCGCACCAGCCGTACAACTACCCCGCGCGGGCGGAGAGTTCCTACCTGCTCTGGTTCAACGCCGACGGCGAACCGATGACGCCGGACGACTGGAACAACCCGGACTGCCGCCTGGTCCAGCTGCTGATGGGGTCGCCCCAGGGCATGATCGACGGGCTGGTGGTGATCAACGGCGGAGGCCAGCCGCAGAAAATCGTGATGCCGACCCCGCAGTCGCTGCAGGACTTCGGCAAGCACCGTGGCGGGAAGCACCTCTTCGAACTGCTCTACACCACGTCCCACGACGGCGAGCACCGGCGCGGCGCCAAGATCCGCAGCGGCGACATGGACGTGGTGGGCGCGAGCACCATCTCCATTTACCGCTCTTAAGCAAACGCACCGGCGCCGGGAGTGCCTCAAAGGCTCTCCCGGCGCCGGCATGCTGCCGTCACGCAGCGTGGGCGAAGGGCCTAGATCTGCCGGGGCTCCTCCTGGACGTTGCCGCGGGCCTCCTGGGCCCGCTGCTTCACGTCCTCGGCGGCGGACGCGCCTTCGGCCTTGACCCGGCCCGCCGAGTCTTGGGCCGAGGACTTCAGGTCTTCGGCTGCCTCGCGGGCCGGCTCCTTCATGTCCTGGGCCACCTGCCGGGCGGAGTCCTTGACTTCCTGCACCACCGGTTCGGCCTGTTCCTTGACCTTGTCGGCTGCCTGCTGCTCTATGCGGCTGGCCGGGAACAGCGAGGACAGCAACCAGCCGGCGCCGAAGGCGATCAGGCCGGCCGCCACCGGGTTGCCCTCGGTCTTGCGGGCGAGCTGGTGCGGGGCGTCGCTGGCCATTTCGCCGGCGTCGTGCATCATGGAGCGGGTGCCACCGGTGGCGTCGTCAGCGGCGCCCATGATCTTATCCTTGACGCGGCCCACGGAATCCTTCACTTTGTCCGTCTGCCGGTGGACGATGTTCGACGGCGACGCTTTCTCCGCCACGGCGTCGACGTCCGTGCCCAGCCGGGCGCGGGTGCGTTCGATGTCGGCTCGGATTTCTTCGGGTGACTGGCTCATAGCGCTTCCTCACTTGGCTTCAATGTTTCCGGAATCTGCTTTACTGACTCGGTGGTCTGGGGCATCCCTTCGACCGTCTTCAGCTGCTTGCGGCCGAGCGAATAGAGAATGGCAGCGATGATGGCCCAAATGACTGCCACAATCAGGCCGGACCAGGCCCATCCGATCCCGTCGGCGATGAGCGCCCACAGGGCCAGGGACAGGAACAGGAGGACGAAGTGGCCGGCCACGCCGGCGCCGCCCAACAAGCCTGCCCCCTTGCCGGCCTTGGTGCCGGTCTCCTTGAGTTCGGCCTTCGCCAGCTCCAGTTCCTGGCGCATCAGGACGGAGATGTCCGTGCTCACCTGGCTGAGCAGGTCGCCCAGGGATTCGTTTTCGGCCTTGATTTCCGCCCGTGTTGGCTCGGCTCCATCCTGGCCGGGCACCCGTTGGTTGCTCGGACCCGGCATTTGCTGGTGACTCATCGAGTCCCTCCGTCCTCATAGGGGTTCCGCTCCGGGATCCCTGTGCCACGGCCACCGACGGGCGGTTCGCCCACAGGGTAGGTGGTTTCAGGCTGTGCCGGTGCGCCGCCGAGGGCGGAACCTGTCTGCGCCCCGGGCGCCGCGAAACCTTCGGCGCTTTGGGCTTCATAGCTGCCGGCTCCTGCCGTGCCATAGACCGATCCGGTGGTGGCACGGTGCGTGCCCACTCGCCTGCCCGTCATGGAGTCGCTGTCTGATCCGCTGTCGGCGGTCAGCCCCTTGGTGAGCCGCCCGGCCAGGACGCCGGCTCCTGCCGCGATCGCCAGGAAGGCACCGGGACGACGCCGGGCAAAACGCTTGACCTCGTCGAGCAGCGATCCCGGATCGCGGTTCTCCAGCCACCCCGCGACGGAGTCGGCTCGGCCGGCCACTTGGCTGACCATCTGGGTCGCCGGTCCGGACTGCTCGGAGTTTCGGGTCATGGAGTTGAGCTCCTCCCCGATCGCCCGCAGCCCCGAAGCCACGCGCTGCTGCTGGGTGTTGGCCTGGCTGTGGATGCCATCGCCCAGCTCGGACATCAGGTTGCGGGCCTTTTCCTTGGCCTCGTGCGCCACCTGCTTGGCCTCGCCCTTGGCCGTCTGGGCAACCTGCTGGCCGGCTTCGGCTCCTTCGCGTCCTACTTCCCTCGCCTCCGTCTTGGCTGTCTCGCTCTTGGACTGGCCGGTGGACGGGGGATTCGAGGGTGGCGGGACGGCCGTGCCCCCTGTCGGGTAAACGGGAGCGCCCTCGTCGTAACTGCCGGAATGTGGATTCGTGGTCATGGCAATTCCTTTTCCTTGTCGGGTTCTTCCTGTCAGTCCTGATCTTGATCAACTACGGTCACGGGATTCCTCCTCGGAGCGTCCGAACTTGCGGCGCAGATCGCGCCCCCGTGTGATGTCCTCCTCTTCCTTCTCAGCCTTCTTGTCGATCTTGCGGCTATCGCGGACCGGAAGCTGAATGTTTTCTTCGGCGGCCATGCCGGCCTGCAGTTCGCGGCCGCGCTCCGTCTCGGCATCGAACTCAGCACCGAACAGCAGGGCAAGGTTGGCGAGCCAGAACCACAGCAGCAGGACGATGACGCCGCCAATGGCTCCGTAGGTCGCGTTGTAGTTGCCGAAGTTGGCTACGTAGAAGGCGAAACCAAGGGTCGCCAGGGCCAGCACTATCAGCGCGAGGAGGGCGCCGAGGCTCATCCAGCGGAACTTCGGCTGCTTCACGTTGGGCGTCGCGTAGTACAACACGGCCACGATCACCACGGCGAAGATGACGACGACCGGCCATTTGGCGATGTTCCAGACGGTCACTGCCGCCTCGCCGAGTCCGATCACGGATCCGATCGCCTCCGCAATCGGGCCGGACACCACCAACATCAGCAGCGTCAGGACGGCCAGCAGGAGCACCACGACGGTGATCAGCAGCATCACCGGGCGAAGTACCCAGAACGGCCGGCCTTCCTCGACCTCATAAATCCGGTTCATCGCCCGGCCGAAGGCGTTGACGTAGCCGGAGGCGGACCAGATGGCGCCCACGAGGCCGACGACGAACGCGAACCCGGCCCCCTGGGAGCCGGCCAACTGTTCGATCGGCCCGCGGATGACCTCCACTGCCTGGCCCGGTGCTACTTGCCCGAGCATGTTCATCATGGCGTTGGTGGTCTGTTCCGCCTGTCCAACCAGTCCCAGGATGGAAACCAACGCCAGCAGGCCGGGGAACAGGGACAGCACTGCGTAGTACGTCAGTCCCGCCGCAAGATCAGTGCAGTTGTCGTCGGAAAATTCCCGCATCGTCTTGCGGAGGATGTACTTCCACGAAGCCTTTTTTACCTGCTGCGGCTGCTGCGGCTTGTCCTCGTGGTCCGGCGGTGGTGCCTCCCGGTCGGTGCTCGTGCCCATGTTCGCCTCCTTCGTAGTCCGTTCGGACGGAACACCCTCATGCTATTAGTCAGCATGCTGATAATAAAGGGGTGAGGCACACAGAAGGACGTACGAAGGCGCTTATTTCCGCTCGAAATCGGCATGAAACAGGCGGTCGCAAAGGAATTAAACAAACTGCCGGATAGTGACGTTTCAGCCGTTCCGCGGCCCTCGCCGTCCGCCGCTCGCGTCCACGGCGGTCGCGAGCGGCGTCGGGGCGACGTTGCGTGGCTCAGCCGGTGGCGTTGGAAACCAGGCCGAGTTCGGCATGGTTTGCCAGCGCCGGGTGTTTGGGCAGCACCCGCACGCTGTACCCGAACGACCCGGATCGGTCGATGGTGACCGGGCCGGTGAAGAGGTACCGGCCATCGCCCAGCTGTTCGGCCAGGGCAAGTTCGTCGCTGGAGGTCTGCGCGAGGTCGTCGTTTTCGGTGACCTGGCCGTGCACCACCTGGACGGTGACGCTGTCCGGGGCCAGCGAGCCGAGCCGGACGTAGGCGTTGACGGTCAGCGATTCGCCGATCTGCGGCTCGTCCGTGATGCCGAGCGAGTCCACGTGCTCCACCGAGACGTCGGCCCAGGCCGCGTGCACCCTGCTGGTCCACGCCGCGAGTTCCTTCGCCGCCGCATAATCGTCGGCCCGGGCCGTCCGGCCGGACGCCCAGGCGGGACGGTACAGGTGCTCCACATAGTCATGGAGCATCCGTTCGGCGGAAACCGCCGGACCCAGATTGGCCAGCGTGTGCTTGATCATGGCGATCCACTGGTGCGGCACGGCATCGTCGGCCACCGGCTGGGACGGGCCAGCCGCACCCGCGCCCTCGGAAACCTCGGCGGCATAGAAGCGGGGCGCCACGTGGTGCTCGATCAGGTCGTACAGCGCGGCGGCTTCGATGTCGTCCCGTTCGTCCGGGCTGAACAGGTCCGCCGTCCCTGCCTCGGTGGACGGGTTCGCCGTCGGGATCGCCCAGCCGTTGTCGCCGTCGTACATCTCGTCCCACCAGCCGTCCAACACGGAGAGATTCAGCCCGCCGTTGATGGCGGCCTTCATGCCGGACGTCCCGCAGGCTTCCAGCGGGCGCAGGGGGTTGTTCAGCCACACGTCGCAGCCCGGGAACAGCGTGCGGGCCATGGCGATGTCGTAGTTGGGCAGGAACACGATGCGGTGCCGGACCTCGGGGTCGTCGGTGAAGCGGACCAGATCCTGGATCATCCGCTTGCCCTGTTCATCGGCGGGGTGGGACTTGCCGGCGATGACCAGCTGGACCGGCCGTTCCGGGTGCAGGAGCAGCGCCTTGAGCCGGGCCGGGTCGCGTAGCATCAGGGTCAGCCGCTTGTAGGTCGGCACCCGGCGGGCAAAGCCGATGGTCAGCACGTCCGGGTCCAGCACGGCGTCGGTCCACGCCAGTTCCGCGTCCGCGGCCCCCCGCTTCTTCCAGGCGGCACGCAGCCGGCGGCGGACATCCTCGATCAGGGCCGTCCGCAGGCTCCGGCGCAGCGCCCAGATGTCCTCGTCGGACACGTCGTAGACCCGGTCCCACTGGCGGGCGATCACCGGCTCGTCGCCGAACGCCGACCGCGCGTACTCCGCGATCCGCGGGTCCACCCAGGTCGGCACGTGCACGCCGTTGGTCACCGAGGTGATCGGCACTTCCTCCTGGTCGAAGCCCGGCCAGAGCCCGGAGAACATGCCGCGGGAGACCACACCGTGCAGCTTGGCCACACCGTTGGCCCGCTGCGCCAGCCGCAGGCCCATCACGGCCATGTTGAACTTGGATGGATCTCCGCCGTCGTAATTCTCGTCGCCGAGTTCCAGGATCTTCGCGGTGGGCACGTCCGGGGCGAGGCCCGCGCTGAAGAAATGCTGGATCTGGGCCTTGTCGAACCGGTCGATGCCCGCCGGCACCGGCGTGTGCGTGGTGAACACGGTGTTGGCGCGGCCGGCGGCCAAGGCCTCGTCCCACGTCAACCCGGCGGCCACCAACTCCTGGATGCGTTCGATGCCGAGGAAGCCGGCGTGCCCTTCGTTCGTATGGAAAACCTCCGGCGCCGGGGCGCCCGTGAGCCGCTGGTGGATGCGCAGCGCCTTCACCCCGCCCATGCCCAGCAGCAGCTCCTGCTGCAGGCGGTGGTCGCCGCCCCCGCCGTAGAGCCGGTCGGTGATGCCGCGGGCGGCCTCGTCGTTGCCCGGGATGTTGGAGTCCAGCAGCAGCAGCGGCACTCGGCCCACGTCGGCGCGCCAGATGTAGGCGCCGAGCCTGCGGCCGTTCGGCAGCGGCAGCGTGATCTGGGCCGGCTGCCCGTCCGGCTCGCGCAGCAGCGTCAGCGGCAGGCCGTCCGGGTCCAGCACGGGGTACGTCTCCTGCTGCCAGGCATCGCGGCTCAGCGACTGCTTGAAGTAACCGGCGGCGTAGAGCAGGCCCACGCCCACCAGCGGCACGCCCAGGTCGGACGCGGCCTTGAGGTGGTCGCCGGCCAGGATGCCCAGGCCGCCGGAGTACTGCGGGAGCACATGGGAGATGCCGTACTCGGGGGAGAAGTAAGCGATCGACGCCGGTGCGTCCGCTCCCAGCGTTTGGTACCAGCGGTCCTCGGTCAGGTACTGCTCCAGGTCGGCGTCCAGCTCCCGCACCCGCGCCACGACGTCCCGGTCGTCGGCCAGCGTCCGCAGCCGTTCGCGGGTGAACGAGCCGAGCAGGGCGACGGGATCGTGGCGCACCTCGGACCAGGCCTGCGGATCCAGCTGTTCAAAGAGTTGCTGGGTGGGCCGGTGCCAGGACCAGCGGAGGTTGCCGGCCAAGCGGGCCAAGGGAGCAATGCTCTCGGGGAGGACAGTTCGGACAGTAAATCTGCGGATTGCCTTCACCCGGCCTACGCTAGCGCAGATCCCCTGTACCGGTGGTGGCCGCCGGGTGAAGGCGCGTCGAACTGGCCGTCAACCCGGTCGCATGGCGTGGGGATCCTTCGCAATCGGGAAGGAATCTCGCTAACGTCTGTCTTGTGACGACTTCGATGCAGGAGCAGAGTACGACTCAGCCAGCCCCCCGCCTGAAGTTTGGCCGGATCCCGGTGGTCGACGTCTGGCCCGTGGTCGGCGGCGGCGAGTTTCCGGCCAAGGCGATTCCGGGCGAGGACCTGGAGGTAGCCGCCACCGTCTTCCGGGAGGGGCACGACAAGATCGGCGCGACCGCGGTGCTGTTCGACCCGGACGGCCGGCCCGTCCAGCGGGCGAGGCTGACGCCCGGCGCGCCCGGCACCGACCGCTGGCACGGCACCCTCCGGCCCACCGGCACCGGCCTCTGGACCTTCCACGTTGAAGGCTGGGGAGACAATTACGCCACCTGGCGGCACAACGCCGAGGTGAAGATTGCCGCCGGCGTGGACGTGGACCTCATGCTGGCCGAGGGCCGGCTGCTGCTGGAGCAGGCCGCGGGCCAGGGCGGGCGGCCGGAGGGCAACGCGCAGGTGCTGCGCGATGCCGCCGCCGCGCTCGCCGACGGATCGCTCACCGTGCATGAACGTTTGGCCGCGGGAACTTCGGACGCCGTGCTGGACGCCGTGAACAGCCATCCGATCCGCAGCCTGGTCAGCCCCTCGAAGCGGTACCCCATCCTGGTGGAGCGTGAACGGGCCGGCCGTGGCGCCTGGTACGAATTCTTCCCGCGCTCGGAGGGCGCGCATTACGACCCGGCGAACGGGAGCTGGACCTCCGGCGACTTCACCACGGCGGCCGAGCGGCTTCCGGCCGTCGCGGCCATGGGCTTCGACGTGGTGTACCTGCCGCCGATCCACCCGATCGGCGAGGTCAACCGCAAGGGGCCGAACAACACGCTGACCGCCGGGCCCGGCGACCCCGGATCGCCCTGGGCCATCGGATCCAAGGACGGCGGGCATGACGCCATCCACCCCGACCTGGGCGGATTTGACCAGTTCGACGCCTTCGTGGCCGCCGCCGAGGCGCTCGGCATGGAGGTGGCCCTGGACCTGGCGCTGCAGGCCGCCCCGGACCACCCGTGGGCCACCGAGCACCCCGAGTGGTTTACCACGCGGGCCGACGGCACGATTGCCTACGCCGAGAACCCGCCGAAGAAGTACCAGGACATCTATCCGCTGAACTTCGATAACGACCCGCGCGGCCTGTCCGAAGAGGTCCTGCGGATCGTGAAGCTGTGGATTTCCCACGGCGTGAAGATCTTCCGGGTGGACAACCCGCACACCAAGCCCCTGTGGTTCTGGGAATGGCTGATCGGAACGGTGAACCGCGAGCACCCGGAGGTGGTGTTCCTGGCCGAGGCCTTCACCCGCCCGGCCATGATGCACGCGCTGGGCCGCGCCGGCTTCCAGCAGTCCTACAGCTATTTCACCTGGCGCAACACCAAGGAAGAGATCGAGGAGTACTTCACCGAGATCAGCCACGAGACGGCGCCGTTCTTCCGGCCGAACTTCTTCGTCAACACCCCCGACATCCTTACCGAGTACCTGCAGTACGGCGGCCCCGCCGCGTTCAAGGTGCGGGCCGTGCTGGCGGCCACGGCCAGCCCGCTCTGGGGCGTCTACGCCGGCTACGAACTCTACGAGCACGTGGCCCGGCCGGGCGCCGAGGAATACATCGACAACGAAAAGTACGAATACAAGGCCCGCGACTTCGCCGCCGCGGAGGCCGAAGGGCGCTCGCTCGCCCCGTACCTGACCCGGCTCAATTCCATCCGGCGGGCCCACCCGGCGCTGGGCGACCTGGGCAACCTCACCGTGCACCGCAGCACCGACCCGGCCACGGTGGTGTACTCCAAGCACAAGGCGCACCTGCCCGAAAGCCACGGCGGCGGGCGGGACACGATCATCGTCGTCGTCAACGTGGACCCGCACAGCGCGCGCGAATCGACGGTCTCGCTGGACCTGGCGGCGCTGGGGCTGCGGGAGGAGGACCTTAACGACGACGGCACGTTCTGGGTGGACGACCTGCTCAGCGGGCAGAGCTGGCGCTGGAGCGAACACAACTACGTGCGGCTGGACGCACACGTGGAACCCGCCCACATCCTGCACGTCCGAAGGAACCGCTGATGGCCGGCCCCTTCCAGCTGCACGCTCCGGGGCTCACGCATGACCCCCACTGGTACCGCAAGGCAGTGTTCTATGAGGTGCTGTTGCGGGGCTTCGCGGACTCCAACGGGGACGGATCGGGCGACTTCTCCGGGCTGATCGACAAGCTCGACTACCTGCAGTGGCTCGGCGTCGACTGCCTGTGGATCCCGCCGTTCTTTAAGTCCCCGTTGCGGGACGGCGGGTACGACGTCGCGGACTACTTCGACGTGCTGGACGAGTTCGGCACCATCGGCGACTTCAAACGCCTGGTCGCCGAGGCACACGCCCGCGGCGTCCGCGTGATCATCGACCTCCCGATCAACCACACGTCGGACAAGCACGACTGGTTCGAGCAGTCCCGACGGGACCCGGAGGGGCCGTACGGAGACTTCTATGTCTGGTCCGACACCGACGAGAAATACCAGGACGCGCGGATCATCTTCGTGGACAGCGAGGATTCCAACTGGGCGTTCGACCCGATCCGCCGGCAGTTCTACTGGCACCGGTTCTTCAGCCACCAGCCGGACCTGAACTTCGAAAACCCCAAGGTGATCGAGGCACTGTTCGACGTCGTGCGGTTCTGGCTGGACCAGGGGATCGACGGTTTCCGTGCTGACGCCATCCCGTACCTGTTCGAGGAAGACGGGACCAACTGCGAGAACCTGCCCGCCACGCACGCCTTCCTGCAGGACCTGCGCGCACTGGTGGACACGGAATACCCCGGCCGCGTGATCATCGCCGAGGCCAACCAGCTGCCGCACGAGGTGGTGGAATACTTCGGCCAGCCGGACGGCGACGGCGGGCTGCGCCCCGAATGCCACATGGCCTTCCACTTCCCGATCATGCCGCGGCTGTATTACGCGCTCCGGGACCAAAAGGCCGCCCCGATCATCGCCACGATGGAGCAGACGCCGGCGATCCCGGCCGGGGCCCAGTGGGGAACGTTCCTGCGCAACCACGACGAACTGACGCTGGAAATGGTCACCCGCGAAGAACGTGAGGCGATGTTCGGCTGGTACGCGCCGGATTCCCGGATGCGGTCCAACATCGGGATCCGCCGCCGGCTGGCCCCGCTGCTGGACAACTCGCGCGCCGAGATCGAACTGATTCACGCGCTGCTGCTGTCGCTGCCGGGCAGCCCGTTCCTGTATTACGGGGACGAGATCGGCATGGGCGACAACATCTGGCTCGAAGACCGCGATGCCTCCCGCACGCCGATGCAGTGGAACCCCGACCGCAACGCCGGGTTCTCCACCGCGGACCCCGGCAAGCTGTACCTGCCGGTGGTGCAGTCGCTGGTCTATCACTACAACTACGTCAACGTCGAGGCGCAGCTGGCGCACAACAGTTCGCTGCTGCACTGGGTGCGGCAGATGCTGGCCGTGCGCAAGGCCCATCCCGCCTTCGGCCTGGGCACCTACCGGAACGTGCCGGTGGACTCCGAATCGGTGCTGGCTTTCCTGCGCGAATTGCCGGAGGACAATCCGGAAGGCCTGGAGAAAGAGGTGCTGCTGTGCGTATTCAACCTGTCCCAGCACCCCGTGGCGGCACCGCTGCGCCTGCCCGAATTTGCCGGCCGGGGGCTGCGCGACACGTTTGGCGGCGTCCCGTTCCCGGCCTTTGACGACGCCGGCCAGCTCACCCTGACGCTGGGCAGCCACGACTTTTTCTGGTTGCGGCTGCGTTCGGCCGCGTCCAATCCCGCATCTCCACAGACCGAGACACTCCCAGTCATCAGACCCGCGACTGAAGGAACAGAGGTGGCAACACATGCCTGATTTCACGCCGAGCCTGCCCGAACTGCTGCACCAGTGGCTCCCCGCCCAGCGTTGGTTCCCCGCCAAGGGCCAAGAGTCGGTCCTGCGCCGGCTGGGCGGCATCCGCTTGCAGGACCCGGCCGGGGCGGTGGGACTGGAAGTGCACATCGTGGCCGTGCACACGGCCGACGCCGTCCACGTGGTCAACGTGCCGCTGAGCTACCGCCGGGAGCCCCTGGCCGGCGGGGAGGCGGCCCTGCTCGGGCGCGTGCAGCAGGGCACCGAGGACGCGTGGGCGGCAACCCGCGAAGAGGGCGAGACCGTCGGGTCGGACGAGCGGGCGGGCGGCGCCGCGGGCGCGGCCGGTGCCGCGGGCGGTACCGGAGAGCGCTGGATTTACGACGGCGCCCACGACCCGGTGTTCGTGGCCGCCTGGCTGGAACTGATGCGGCGGCAGCTGGTGACCGGCGACGGGCATACCCGCGGCCATGCCGGGGCCGGGTTCGATTCCTGGCCGCAGTTCGCCACCGGGCTGCAGGCCTCCGTACTGCTGGGTGAGCAGTCGAACACCTCGGTGGTGGTCGAGTCCGACCAGGGTCCGCTGATCGTGAAGTTCTTCCGGGTGCTGGAAGCCGGCACCAATCCGGACGTCGAGGTCGGTGTGCTGCTCACGGAGGCCGGGTGCCGTGAAGTCCCGGTCACGTACGGCTGGGTGACCGGCGGCTGGCTGGCTCCCGGACAGGACAGCGACGGCGGCGACCGCCTTTGGGACACCGGACACCTGAGCGTGCTGCGGGAATTCATTCCGGACAGCCAGGATGCGTGGCGCACCGCGTCGGGCTCCGCCCTGGACGGCACGGACTTCAGCTCCCAGGCCCGCGAGCTCGGCGCCGTCACCGGACGGATCCACCGCAGCCTGCGCGACGCGGCCGGCGCCTCCCCGGCGGATGCCAAGGCCGTCGAGGCGTTCAAGGCCGCGCTGGCGGAACGGATCCGCTGGGGCTGGGCCCAGGCCGGGGCGTCCGTGGGGCCCCTGGACGACGCGGTGCAGGAGCTGCTGGACCGGCTGGACGAGGTGACCGAGCTTCCGGAGTTGCAGCGGATCCACGGCGACTACCACCTGGGCCAGGTGTTGTTCTCGGCACAACGGGGCTGGGTAGTGCTCGATTTCGAGGGCGAACCGCTGCGGCCCATGGGCGATCGCGGCACCGACGACGTGCCGCTGCGCGATGTGGTGGGCATGCTCCGCTCGTTCGATTACGCCGCCGGCGTTGCCCGGCTCGCGGAGCCCGACGACGCCGCCGGTGCCGCCGCCGACAACTGGGCGGCTCAGGCCAGCTCCGCCTTCCTGGACGGCTACCGGGAGGGGACGGGCGAGCCGGTGGACACCTCCTCCACGCTCTTCCGGGCGCTGCTCCTGGACAAGGCCCTCTATGAAGTGGTGTACGAACAGCGCAACCGCCCGCGCTGGGTACAGGTGCCGGTCCGCGGCGTACGCGAGGCGCTGGCGCCGCTGGCGGGCACCGGCACCAGGCCCGGTAGCGGCCGGACTTCTGCCGCAGTCGGAGCGGCGGCGCCCGTAGCTCCCGCCGCCGCGGGTGCGCCCGCGGCCGGCACTTCCCGCCCGGCCGGAACGTCCGGCGCGGCCAATACTTCCGGTGCGGCCGGCACTTCCCGCTCGGCCAATACTTCCGGCGCGGCCGGCACCCCCGGACCGGGATCGCCGTCGGGCAGCCGCTCCGGCACCCCGGTGCGTGTCGAGCCGGAGGTGCTCTCCGCCGTCGCGCACGGGTCCTACCACCAGCCGCACGCCGTGCTCGGTGCCCACCTGGACGACCACGGACACGTCACCGTCCGCACCCGGCGCCCGCTGGCCGATTCGGTCACGGTGATCACGCCGTCACTGCGCGTGCCGATGGAACACGAGCACGAGGGCATCTGGGTGGCGGTCTTTCCGGCCGACGATCCGGGGCGCGTCGCGGATTACCGCCTCGAGGTGGCGTACGACGGCGGTGCTCCCGCCATCAGCGACGATCCGTACCACTACCTGCCCAGCCTGGGCGAAATCGACCTGCACCTGATCGGCGAGGGCCGGCACGAAACCCTGTGGACCGCGCTCGGTTCCCACGTGCGCCGCTACAACTCCGCGCTGGGCGACACGTCCGGGGCAAGCTTCGCCGTCTGGGCGCCGAATGCCCGGGCGGTCCGCGTCAAGGGCGACTTCAACCACTGGGACGGCGCCCGGCACGCGATGCGCTCGATGGGCGGATCCGGCGTGTGGGAACTGTTCATCCCCGGCGTCGAGGCGGGTGCCGTCTACAAGTACGAGTTGCTGGGCCAGGACGGCCAGTGGCGGGAGAAGGCCGACCCGATGGCCCGCTGGACCGAGGTCCCGCCGTTGACCGGGTCCCGCGTGGTCGAATCGCACTACCGCTTCGGCGACCAGGAATGGATGGAGCGGCGTGCCGCCCGGGACGCGCACAACGGGCCGATGAGCGTGTACGAGGTGCACCTGGGGTCGTGGCGGCTGGGGCTGGACTACCGGCAGCTGGCCGACCAGCTAGCCGAATACGTCAGCTGGCAGGGCTTCACGCACGTGGAGTTCATGCCGGTGGCCGAGCACCCGTTCGGCGGATCGTGGGGCTATCAGGTCACCTCCTATTACGCGCCGACCTCGCGCTTCGGGCACCCGGACGACTTCAAGTACCTCGTGGACAGGCTGCATCAGGCCGGCATCGGCGTCATCCTGGACTGGGTTCCGGCGCACTTCCCCAAGGACGAGTGGGCGCTGGCCCGGTTCGACGGCCAGTCGTTGTATGAACACGGCGACCCCCGGCTGGGCGAACACCCGGACTGGGGCACGCTGATCTTCGACTTCGGCCGCCGCGAGGTGCGCAACTTCCTGGTCGCCAACGCGCTGTACTGGCTGGAGGAGTTCCACATCGACGGACTCCGGGTGGATGCGGTGGCCTCCATGCTGTACCTCGACTACTCGCGCAATGACGGGGAGTGGGTCCCCAACATCCATGGCGGCCGGGAAAACCTCGAGGCCATCTCCTTCCTGCAGGAAGTCAACGCCACCGCGTACAAGCGGGTGCCGGGCATCGTCATGATCGCGGAAGAGTCCACCGCGTTCGACGGCGTGACCCGCCCAACCAGCGCGGGGGGCCTCGGCTTCGGCCTGAAGTGGAACATGGGCTGGATGCACGACACCTTGGAATACATCGCCGAGGACCCGGTCAACCGGATGTACCACCACGGCAAGGCCACCTTCTCGATGGTCTATGCCTACACGGAGAACTTCCTGCTGCCGATCAGCCATGACGAGGTGGTCCACGGCAAGGGGTCGATGCTGCGCAAGATGCCCGGCGACCGTTGGCAGCAGCTGGCCAACCTGCGCGCCTACCTGGCCTTCCAGTGGGCGCATCCGGGCAAGCAGCTGATCTTCATGGGTACCGAATTCGGCCAGGAATCGGAATGGTCGGAGCAGCACGGGCTGGACTGGTGGCTCTCCGAGAATGTTCCGCACAAGGGGCTACAGCACCTGGTCCGCAACCTCAACGGGATTTACCGTTCCACGCCGGCTCTGTACGAGCGGGACAATGAGCCGGCCGGCTTCCAGTGGATCGACGAGCACGACGGCGCGCACAACACGCTGTCCTTCATCCGCTGGGACCAGCAGGGAAACCCGCTGGTCTGCGTGGCCAACTTCTCGGGTTCCCCGCACGAAGGGTTCCGGCTGGGGATGCCGTGGGCGGGCGAATGGGACGAGGCGCTGAATACCGATGCCGCAGAATACGGCGGATCCGGCGTCGTCAACTCGGGTGCGGTCACCGCCGTGGAAGGCGGCTGGAAGGGCAGCCCCGCTTCCGCGACGCTCCGGGTGCCGCCGCTGGGCGTGGTGTACCTGAAGCCTGCCGGTGGCCCGGCCCGGGTGGAGGAAAGATGAACGGCAGCGGAATTTACATCCGCGCCGACCGGTGCTAGAGTTTAAAGCCGCGCAGGGCGGTGAGGCCGCCTCGCCGGAACCGCCCGAAGGCAGTAGCCAACGGGTGGAGCGGGACCGGGCAGTTTGACAAGGACTGCCGGCGCGGGTAAGTTAGAAAAGTTGCTCCGGAGCGATGGAGGGCCTGAGAGGGTCGTCCTGGTGCCGGGTGCTCCTGTTGTTTGAGAACTCAATAGTGTGCCAAGTTTGTTGATACCAATTATTTATTGGTTGAAAGTGCCGTGGCGTGCCGCCCCTGTGGTGTGT
>NZ_JBNHGI010000004.1:0-314592 GCF_059091125.1 Arthrobacter sp. Y3223151
AGAGCGGCGGGGGCGGGCGGGTGGGCGGCGGCGGCACCGGCCTGCGCGGGGGTGCGCGCGGCCGCGGGTACGCCGTCGTGCCGGTTTTCCGCGGCACCGGAGGGTTCGAGGCCCAGCGGGGGCCCGGCCGGTCCGGTAGCCCCGGGCTGGCTGCAGCGCAGCAACCGCGCGGTCAGGTTGTCGTCCGGGGGCGGCACGTCCAGCGAGCGCAGGCGGTCCTGGATCCGGCGGAATTCGTCGACACTCTTGCGGCACCGCCGGCAGCGTTGAAGATGGCGTTCGAGGGCCGGGCGGCGATCATCGGAGAGTTCGCCGTCCAGGTACTCCGCCAGCTCTCTTCCCGGGTGGAGCATGGCAGCGATCAGTGGGCTCCGGCGATTCGCGGCAGTTTCAGGCGCGGGCGCTCGGCGGGATCCCGGTGCGCCAGCTTTTCCCGCAGCATGGTCCGGCCACGGTGGATCCGCGAGCGGACGGTGCCCAGCTTGACGCCAAGGGCCGCGGAGACCTCGTCATAGGACAGCCCCTCCAGGTCGCAGAGCACTACTGCGGCGCGGAAGTCCGGCGGCAGCTCTTCCAGGGCGGCCTGGACATCGATATCCAGGTTGTTGAATTCGAAGCTGCGCTCGGGGCCGGGATCCTTGCCGGGCAGCCGGGCTTCGGCTTCGTCGCTCAGTCCATCGAACCGAATCCGGCTCTTGCGCCGGGCCTGGTCGAGGAAGAGGTTGGTGGTGATCCGGTGGAGCCAGCCGTCCAGCGTGCCGGGCTTGAAGTTGTCCAGCGACCGGAAAACACGGACAAAGACTTCCTGGGTGAGGTCTTCGGCGTCGTACCGGTTGCCGGTAAGCCTGAAGGCCAAGCGGTAGACCTTGGCGGAGTGGTTGCTCACCACTTCTTCCCACGTCGGAGCGACCCACTGATCGTTGCCGGCGGCGGCGGCCGACGCGGCGTCCTGTAGCTTCGTCATCATCGTGCCCCTTCGTCGGACCGCCCGCACGCCGCCCACCTCCTGGGGGTCCGGGAATGCGGCTGCGTGCTGCCGGTCTGGCTTTCGGCGTCCCGGGTACCCATCTTGGCGCAAAAAACTGGGAGAATTCTGTAAACCGGCTGCACAAATACCGCTAAGCCCGCTCCCCCGTCTGCCCCGGCCGGCGGCAGCGTGTCCCGACGCCGGGGCACGCGCCTGATCCCGCCACCTGTGGCAGTAGGCTTGGCACTGCGGCCCTGCGCCGTTTCACCGCAAAAGCTGAAGAGAAAGCGATATTTCATGAGTGCCGACAAGCAGACGAGTTGGTCCTACACGGAGGGACTCCCCGCCGAGGATGACGTCTTGCTTCGGGCCCGTGAGCGTTCCCATGAACTGGGCGTTGCCGCTGTCGGCACGGGGGTCGGCGCCGCCCTGACGGTCCTCGCCGCGGGTACCAAGGCGCAGACGGTGGTGGAAATCGGTTCCGGCGCCGGTGTCTCCGGGGTCTGCCTCCTGCGCGGACTGCCGCCTGCCGCGGTGCTGACCACCATCGATGCGGACGTCGACCATCTGCGTGCGGCACGCCAGTCCTTCGTCGATGCCGGCATTCCGGGCAACCGCACCCGCACCATCTCCGGCCGCGCGGCCGACGTGCTGCCCCGGCTGACCGACAACGCCTACGACCTCGTCTTCGTCGACGCGGACAAGCCCTCGTATCCGCTGTACGTGCAGCAAGCGGTCCGGCTGCTCAAGCGCGGCGGCATGCTGATTGTCAACGACGCCCTGGACCACGACCGGGTCTCGGATCCGGCCATCCGCGAAGAATCCACCACCACGCTGCGCAAGGTTGGCAAGGCCATCCGGGAAAACGACCAACTGCTGTCCACCATCCTGCCGACCGGCGAGGGACTGCTGCTGGCCGTCAAACGCTGACCGCCCCGCGGCGCCCAGCCCGCGGCTCCCTGCCCGCGGGCGGTTGGGCCGCCGCCCGGTGCTAGCCGCGGTAGGAGCGCAGGAAGGACAGCAGCAGCCGGGCGCCGTACCCGGTGGCGCCCTTCGTGACCTCGGCCCGGTCGGAGTCTGCCCGGGCGGGGCCGGCGATGTCCAGATGGATCCACGGAAGGGTGCCGGTGAATTCGCGCAGGAACAGCGCTGCGGTGATCGATCCCCCGCCGACCTTCGACCGCTGGGATGCGATGTGCGAGATGTCGGCGATACCGGATTCCAACGCGAAGCCGTATTCGGCCGCCACCTCGTCCAGCGGCATGTGCCAGACCCGCTCCCCGGTTGCCTCCCCCGCGGCTTCGAAGGCGCGCACCAGGGACGGCCGGGTGCCGTACAGCGCCGCATGCTGCCTGCCCAGCCCCAGGGACGCCGCACCGGTGAGGGTGGCGATATCCACCAGGACGTCGGGCTGCAGCCGGGCGGCGGCGTAGGAGAGGCCGTCGGCCAGCACCATGCGCCCCTCCGCATCCGTGTTGCCGATCTCCACCGTGGTGCCGTCGTGGACGGTCACCACGTCGCCGGGCCGGTAGGCGTCGGCGCCGATCGCGTTCTCGGCCAGGGCGAGCAGGCCGGTGACACGGTGCGGGACGCGCAGCTCCGCCGCAGCGGCCAGCACCGCCAGCACGACGCCGGCGCCCGCCATGTCGGTCTTCATCGGCACCATCGGTTCCCGCGGCTTGAGCGACAGCCCGCCGGTGTCGAAGGTGATGCCCTTGCCGACGATGACGATGTGCCTGGTGTTCTCGCCGGCCTGTGCGGGCGTGTAGTCCAGCTGGACCAGCCTGGGCGGAGTCGGCGAGGCCGATCCCACCGCCAGCAGGCCGCCGAACCCTCCGGCAGCCAGCTGATGCTCGTCCCACGTGCGGATGCCCAGGCCGCGGGCCGCGGCGAGGCGCGCGGCCTGGCCGGCCATCCACTCCGGGTTCTTCACGTTGGAGGGCATGTTCGCCAGGTCCCGTGCCAGCCAGGTGGCCCGGGCGCCGGCGGCGGCCGTTGCGGCCGTCTCCGCCGCGGTCCCGGTCAGTTCCAGCACCGCGGCCATCGGCTTGGGCGCGGCGGACGTCCCGGCGCGCGGCGGCCGGTAGCCGCCCAGCAGGAACCCCTCGATGAAAGCCTGTTGCAGCCCTTCCGGCAGGCCCTCGACGGCGCTGCTGCGCACCCGGTCGGTGCCCATCGTCGCCTTGGCCAGGGCGGCGCCGGCCTTGCGCAGCTCCGCCGCGCTGCCACTGCCCAGCCCAATCAAGACGAGGCGCTCAGGCAGCCGGGCGGAGCCGGGCGGCGCCGGCACGGCCAGGACTTCACCGGCCTTGCCGGAGATCCCGTGGACCTCCGCCAGGGCCGCCACGTCGGCGCCAAAGTCGGCTGCCGCCTCGGCGGCACCCTGGCGCGGCTGCGGTGTGGCCCGCTCGACGTTGGCCTCGCCTTCGGCGATGGGAACCGCCAGCACCGTGACATCCCCGGCGCCTTCGGCCGGGGACTGTCCACGGCCGAGGGCCGGAAGGGCCTGGACGCGCGCCATCTGCGGTTCAACCAGGGCCTGCTCCAGATGACGGGCGGTTTGTTCCTCTGCGGTGGAGGGAACGTGGTTCACAGCAAACGGTTCCTAGCCTGCCACGTCGCTGGTGACGCCGAGCAGGCAGTCCTTGAGGTTGCCGGCTTCTTCGGCATTCAGTTCCAGCACCAGACGCCCGCCGCCGTCGATGGGCACCCGCAGGATGAGGCTTCGCCCCTCCTTGGTCACTTCCATCGGACCGTCACCGGTACGCGGTTTCATCGCAGCCATCTGGGAATTCCCTTCCGCCATGGGGCAGCCCGATCGGTGATCGCCCTGCCCGCCAACCTCACATCGGCGGCCCTTCAGTTGCCCGGCCGCCATGTCCAACCACTACCCATTATCGCGTACATCACAACCGGGTGCTAATTTGCGCGACACGGGGCGCACCGGCGCCGGCCGCCGCTAGGGCGGATAGTCCCCGCCGCCGGGCAGTTCGGCCCAGGACCAGAGCCAGGTGACCCAGACGATCTGCCCGGCCAGGAACATCACTGCCAGGCATGTGCGGTAGGCCCGGCTGCGTGATAGCAGGGCCGCCGCCAAGGCCAGCGGGAAGAGCGGAAGCAACAACCGGAAGGTGCTGGTCTGCGGATGAAGAAAGGCAAGCAGGTAGCCCAGGTAGCAGGCGCACCACAGCCTCAGGTCGGCCCCCATCTCCCGGGCCGGCCGGGAGCAGAGGACCCAGGCCGCCGCGGCCACCAGCAGCAGCGGGGCGATCATTCCGCCCAACAGCCCGAAAAGGTTCACGCCCATGTCGAACCACGGCTTGAACAGGATCAGGGCCTCGCCCCGCCAGGCGGTCTCGGTATCGGTGTACGCGGTCATCTCGCCCGTGACCGACCAGGCCAGCACCGGCCAGGCGAGGGCTGCGGCACAGCTGACCAGCGCCAGCGCTGCCGCGCGGAGGAATTCCCGGGTCTGCAGCGGATCGGTGCGGCGCTGCTTGATCCGCCACAGCAGGTGAAGGCCGGCGAGCGCCGCGAACGGAACGCCGACCGGCCGGGAGAGGCACATCAGCACGACGACGGGAATCGCCAGCAGGTACTTCCGCCGCACCAGCAGCAGCAGCGCTCCCGCCAGCAGCGCCAGATTCAGCGATTCGGCGTACGGCACCTGGAGGATCGGCGAGACCGGAAAGACCGCCACGAAGAGCAGGGCCCACAGCGCGGTGCCGTGGGGGGCGTAGCGACGGAAAAGTTTGTAGATGAGCAGCACGGCGGCAAAACCTGCGAGGGTCGCAACCAGCGGTGCCAGCAACTGCCACCCCAGCCCGGTGCCCGCCGCCAGGATGCGGACGATGCCGGGGAAAAGCGCGTAGAACGCCCACTGGTTTTCGTCGACCCGCCCGTCCTGGCCGCGGGGAATATCGGCGGGATACCCCTCCTGGTAGACCTGCTCGTACCAGGCGCTGTCCCAGATTCCGATGAAGGACAGATAGTCGGGGTGCGGGCCGGTCCACGGATTCGGCCCCTGCTGGCGTGCCACCGCGAGGAAGACCAGCAGCGAATACACCCGGGAAAGGGCGTAGAGCACGCAGACCTGGACCCACCACGGCCACCCGGAGATCCGCCGGCGCCAGAAGGAAAGCTCCGCGTGCACGGCCTCCCGAAGCACGCGGGTGCGCGCAAGGCGGTCCTGCACCCCCGTCATCCTTCCCGCGCCGGGTGGGCACCGCCGTCGTGCTGTGGCTGTTCGTGGCTCAGTTGCCGGATCAGGCGCTCCTTGGCTCCCAGCTCGGCCCGCAGGACGTCCAGCACTTCGTCCACCTGGTCCATCCGGTAGCCCCTCAGGGCGGTGGAAAACCGGACACTGTCCAGGTCTTCGGCACGGGGGTGTTCAGGCAGCAAGACCGCCGGCAGCCGCGCCTCATGCTCGCTCAGGCCCTGCAGCGCGGCCACGCGCCCTCGCTCCCATCCGGTGCCGGCGCCCCCGCCGCCCGCGCCGTCGGCGGCCGCCTTCCTCCGGCCCCGCCACCCCGACGCGGCGACAGCGGCCGCACCTGCAACGGCGATGGCAAGGAAAACCAGGAATGCGCTCACAGCACCATCGTGCCAGAGAGGACGTCCCGCCGGGTCAAAATCCGGAGCGGGCGGACAACCCGGAGATGACCTGCTCGACTGCCTCCTCGGCCGTATCCACCACGCTGACCAAGTCCAGATCGGCCTCCGCTATCATCGCTTCGGCCAAGAGCGTGTTGCGGATCCAATCGATCAGCGGCGACCAGAATGCCGTGCCCACCAACACGATCGGGAAGGACGTCACCTTCTTCGTCTGGACCAGCACCATGGCTTCGAACAGCTCGTCGAGCGTGCCCAGCCCGCCGGGGAGCACGATGAACCCCTGCGCGTACTTGACGAACATGGTCTTGCGGGCGAAGAAATACCGGAAGTTGATGCCCAGGTCCACCCAGTTGTTGAGCCCCTGCTCGAACGGCAGTTCGATGCCCAGTCCGACCGACACGCCGCCGGCCTCGCTGGCCCCCTTGTTGGCCGCCTCCATGGAACCGGGGCCGCCGCCGGTGATGACCGCGAAATTATGCCGGACCAGCAGCTGCCCGATCTCCTCGGCGATGGCGTAGTGCTTGCTGCCCTGCCGGGTGCGGGCCGAACCGAACACGCTGATCGCCGGGCCGAGGTCGGCCAGGGTGCCGAACCCTTCGACGAATTCGCTCTGGATCCGCAGCACGCGCCAGGGATCCGTGTGCGTAAACTCCGCCCGGTCCTTGGTGTCCAGCAGGTACTGGTCGGCCTGCGGGATGTCCGCCTGGCGGCGCCGCAGCTCAACCGGCCCCTTGAAACGGGTTTTCGGTGCGCCCGGAAGTTGCGACGGGAGCGGGATGTCTTGCTGGTTTGTCATTTCCCAAGGCTACAGATTCGCCGGCCATCCGTGGCGGTTTCCCCTGTTTCGGTGACAATTCGGCGTATGCGCGGTCCCGGGCGCAGGTTGCTCTTAAATCACGATTCCAGCGGTTCGGTCGCGAATGCATTGCTTGAAGGGAATCTTTCGCTAGATTCATTCCATGACCAGTGACGCATCGCACAGTAAAACGCCGCCTGCCGCTCCGGCGGCGGCAACCCGAGCCACGTCCGCCGCGCCGGCGGGTCAGCCGCTGGTGTCCCTAAAGAACGTCAACAAGCACTTCGGATCCCTCCATGTGCTGAAGGACATCAACCTGGAGGTCACCAAGGGCGAAGTGGTGGTCGTGATCGGGCCGTCGGGTTCCGGCAAGTCCACCCTCTGCCGGGCGATCAACCGCCTGGAGACCATCGACGACGGCGAGATCCTGATCGACGGCGAGAAGATGCCGGCCGAGGGCAAGGCCCTGGCCAAGCTGCGGGCCGACGTCGGCATGGTGTTCCAGTCCTTCAATCTCTTTGCCCACAAATCGATCCTGGAGAACGTCACCCTGGGACCGATCAAGGTCAAGGGGATGAAGCAGTCCGAGGCCAAGGAGCTGGCCATGAGCCTGCTCGAGCGCGTCGGTGTGGCCAACCAGTCGCAAAAGCTGCCGGCCCAGCTCTCCGGCGGCCAGCAGCAGCGCGTGGCGATTGCCCGGGCACTGGCCATGAAGCCGAAGGTGATGCTCTTCGACGAGCCCACCTCGGCACTCGATCCGGAAATGATCAACGAAGTGCTCGACACCATGGTGCAGTTGGCCAGGGAAGGCATGACCATGATCGTGGTTACGCACGAGATGGGCTTTGCCCGCAAGGCAGCAGACCGGGTGCTCTTCATGGCCGACGGCCAGATCGTGGAGCAGGCCACCCCGGAAGAATTCTTCACCAACCCGAAGAGCACCCGCGCCAAGGACTTCCTGGGCAAGATCCTCGAACACTGACCCCCACACCTGGCCTTCCACTGACGGAGGGCCGACAACGCAAGGAGAAAACATGCGAAAGACCCGTTATGGAATGGCTGCCATGGCAGCCGGAGCCGCGCTCGTGCTGTCTGCCTGCGGCGGTGGCGGCGGCACAGGCGGCGGAGGCGGCGGCGGCGAGACTGCCGGCGGCGGCGAAGGCGGCGGCGAAGGCATCCGCGTCGGCATCAAGTACGATCAGCCCGGCCTGGGCTTTTCCTCCGGCGGCCAGTTCTCCGGCTTCGACGTGGATGTAGCCAAATACGTGGCCAACGAGCTGGGCTACTCGGAGGACCAGATCACATTCGTCGAGTCGCCCTCGGCGAACCGCGAAAACATGCTCGCCAACAACCAGGTGGACATGATCTTCGCGACGTACTCCATCACCGATGAGCGCAAGCAGACCGTCGACTTCGCTGGACCGTACTTCGTGGCCGGCCAGGACCTGCTGGTCCGGACCGACGACACCGAAATCACCGGCCCGGATGCCCTTAACGGCAAGAACCTCTGCTCGGTGACCGGCTCCACCTCCGCCCAGCGCATCAAGGAAGAGCACGCCGCCGAAGTGAACTTGGTCGAGCGGCCCAGCTACGCCGAGTGCGTGACCGCCATGCAAGGCGGCCAGATCGACGCGGTGACCACCGACGACATCATCCTGGCCGGACTCGCGGCGCAGCCGAACAACGCCGGCAAGTACAAGGTGGTCGGCAACCCGTTCTCGGAGGAGAACTACGGCGTCGGCCTGCCGAAGGGCTCGGAGCTGTGCGCGGACATCAACGCAGCCATCAACAAGATGGTCGAGGATGGTGCCTGGGAAGAAGCCCTCAAGAAGAACACCGAGGGCGTGGACTACTCCTACAACAAGGACCTGAACCCGCCGAAGCCGGGCGAAGCCTGCGCCTAGCAACATCCGTTGTGGGGCGGGGCTCCCCCGCCCCACAACATGATCTGCCTCTTCCCACCGAAAGGGGATGGACAGTTTGTCCGAGTATTTCCAGAGCTACCTGACGGCGCTGGAGACCTACGACGTCGTCGGAGCCTTGTGGGTCAATATCCAGCTCGCTTTTTGGGCCGCCCTGGGCTCGTTGGTGCTGGGTACCGTCCTGGCCCTGATGCGCATCTCACCGGTACCCAGCTTCCGCTGGGCCGGCGCGGCGTACGTCAACGTCTTCCGCAACACGCCGCTGACCATCATCATGGTGTTCTGCATCCTGGTGGCGGTCTTCCAGCTCCAGATGAACCTCTCCGGCGATTTCGACTTCAACTTCTTCCTCTGGGCCATCGTCGGGCTGTCCATCTACCACGCGGCCTTCGTCTGCGAATCCATTCGCAGCGGCGTCAACACCGTGCCCCTGGGACAGGCCGAGGCCGCCCGCGCCATCGGGCTGAGCTTCCTGCCGGCGGCACGGATGGTCATCCTGCCCCAGGCCTTCCGCGGCGCCGTGGCGCCACTGGGCAACACCCTGATCGCCCTGACCAAGAACACCACTGTGGCAACGGCGGCGTCGGTCGCCGAATCCGCCGGGCTGATGAAAACCATGATCGAGTTCCGGCCGGATGTCATCATGGCCATATTCGCGACCTTCGCCATCGGCTTCGTGATCATCGTGCTGCCGATCGGCCTGATGACCACTTGGCTTTCCAAGAAACTGGCGGTGTCACGATGAAAATCCAGCAGAACGTCCTCTTCGATGCGCCCGGCCCGAAGGCCCGTGCGCGGATCATGGTCACCAACGTCATCGGCATCCTGCTTTTCCTGGGTGCGGCGATCTTCGTCATCGTCGGATTGAACGACAAGGGCCAGCTGGCATCCGAGCTGTGGACGCCCTTCCTGACCGGCGAGGTCTGGCAGTTCACCATCCTGCCGGGCCTGATGAATACCTTTAAGGCCGCGGCAGTCTCGATCCTCACGTCCGTAATCTTCGGTTTGCTCTTTGGCGTGGGCCGGCTCGCCTCGAACGGCCCCCTGCGGTGGCTCTGCGGGGTGATCGTCGAACTCTTGCGGGCTGTCCCGGTGCTGCTGATGATGATCTTCTTCTGGCTCCTGTTTGGGCAGCTGAGAATCGGCACCCCTGCCGACATCCCGTTTTACGCCGTCGTGACGGCCCTGACGCTGTACAACGGATCGGTGATCGCCGAACTGGTCCGCTCCGGCGTGTTCGGCCTGCCCAAGGGCCAGCGTGAAGCCGGCATGGCGATCGGCATGAGCCGTGGCCAGTCGTTGCGCAGCATCGAACTGCCGCAGGCGCTGGTGGCCATGCTGCCTGCCCTGGTCAGCCAGTTCGTGGTGATCTTGAAGGACTCCGCCCTCGGCTACATCATCACGTACTCCGAGTTGCTGCGGTCGATGCAGATCTACGGCTCCGCCGGTCCGATCCTGCAGTCGCTGACGATTGCGGCCGTCCTCTTCATCATCGTCAACTTCGCCTTGTCCTGGGTAGCCAACTGGCTCTCCAAGTTCCTGAGCAGCCGGACCGCGGGCGAGACCGCGCCGCTGACCACGCAGCCGATGGCCGTCAAGGTGTGACCGGCTGCCGCTGACCGCCGACGGGGAAGGGGAGGATGCCTGCGCGTCCTCCCCTTCCCCGTTCCGGGCGGCCCTGTTCCCCGACCGCGGCGTCCCCCGCCGCCCCGGGCGGTCAGGCCAGCAGCCAGCGGCGCAGCGCCGCCCGGCACTCGCGGACGGCCTCCGCCGGCACGTGTTCGTTGTCGGTGTGGGCCAGCAACGCGTCGCCGGGGCCGAAATTGACGGCCGGAATGCCCAGCTCGCTGAACCGCGCCACGTCGGTCCAGCCGTACTTGGGCTTCGGCTCCGCGCCGACGGCGGCCACGAATTCGGCAGCCGCCGGGTGGTCGAGGCCGGGCCGGGCGCCGGCCGCGGCATCGGTGCAGACCACCGTGAAGCCCTCCAAAAGGTTCCGCACGTACAGTTCGGCGTCCCCGGGCGTCTTGTCCGGAGCGAACCGGTAATTGATTTCCACCGTGGTGCTGTCGGGGATGATGTTGCCCGCCGTGCCGCCCTTGATCTTCACCGCGTTCAGGCTCTCGCGGTACTCCAGTCCGTCCACCGTGACAGTGGCGGGTTCATGGTCCCGGAGCCGGACCAGGATGTCAGCCGCAGCATGGATAGCGTTGACGCCCCGCCACGCGCGCGCGGAATGCGCCGCCTGGCCGACCGTGCTCGCTTCGAACCGGGCCGTGCCGTTGCAGCCGCCTTCCACGGTTCCGTCGGTCGGTTCGAGCAGGATGGCGAAGTCGCCCTGCAGCAACTGCGGGTGGTTGCGCACCAGCCGGCCCAGCCCGCTCATCGAAGCATCCACTTCCTCATGGTCGTAGAAGATGTAGGTGACGTCGCGGCTGGGTGCCGTCAGCTCGGCGGCCAGCGCCAGCTGCACCGCTACCCCGCCCTTCATATCGGTGGCCCCGCGCCCGTACAGCACGTCTCCGTCCCACACCGACGGCACGGTCCCGCGGGAGCCGGGCACGGCGGGCAGCGGCACGGTGTCCAGGTGGCCGGCCAGGATAACCCGCTCCGGCCGTCCCAGCTGCGTGCGGGCCACGATGGCGTCGCCGTCGCGCAGCACCTTCAGGTGCGGCAGGGCACGCAGGGCGGCCTCCACGGCGTCGGCCAGGGCGGTCTCGTTGCCGGACACGCTGTTAACGTCGATCAGCGCCGCGGTCAGCTCGGCGACGTCGGCGGTCAAGTCCAGGGCGATGGCGGAAGTCACTCCCCCAGCTTAGCCAGACGCGCCTGCGGCATCCCGGCGTCAGCGGCCCCGGCGCGCTCGGTAGACTTGCATCCATGACCGCGAGCACCACCGCCACCGCCACTCCCCGCACCGCCCACGGCACCGGGCTGGCCACCGTCACCGACAGCGGCACCGTCCTCGACGTCTGGTATCCCGCGCCGGCGCTGGGCCCTGCCGGCGCCGCCCGGGACGCGGAGCACGGCCTCGAGGCCGACGCCGCGGACAGCGCCGATGCGGACCGCGGCACCCGTCTCGAGGTTCTCACCCGCAGCATCGACCTGGACGCCGCGCCGGCCGACACCGCCGACGCCTACCTCCGGCTGCATCTGCTCTCCCACCGCCTCGTCACCCCCAATTCGCTGAACATGGACGGCATTTTCGGGCACCTTGCCAATGTGGTCTGGACCAACTTCGGCCCGTGCGCCGTGGACGGTTTCGAAGCGGTCCGCCGCCGGCTGCGCCGCCGCGGCCAGGTCACGGTCTTCGGCGTGGACAAATTTCCGCGCATGGTCGACTACGTGGTTCCCACCGGCGTGCGGATTGCCGAGGCCGACCGCGTCCGCCTCGGCGCGCACCTGGCCGCCGGCACCACGGTGATGCACGAAGGCTTCGTCAACTTCAACGCCGGCACGCTGGGCACTTCCATGGTGGAGGGCCGCATTTCCGCCGGCGTCATTGTGGCGGACGGGTCCGACGTCGGCGGCGGCGCCTCGATCATGGGGACGCTCTCCGGCGGGGGGAAGGAACGGATCAGCATTGGCGAGCGCGTGCTGCTGGGCGCCAACTCGGGCGTCGGCATCAGCATTGGCGACGACTGCGTGGTCGAGGCCGGCCTGTATGTCACCGCCGGAACCCGGGTCAGCCTGATCGACGTTGCCACCGGGGACCACCGCCAGGTCAAGGCCGTGGAGCTCTCCGGCCTGCCCAACCTCCTCTTCCGCCGCAACTCCACCAGCGGTGCAGTGGAAGTCCTGCCGCGCAAGGGCCAGAGCGTGGAGCTCAACGCGGTCCTGCACGCCAACTAGCAGTCCCGGACGGCACCGCCATGTCCCGGCAAGCCCGTGCACGCAGGACACGCAGCCTGCTCAGCCTGATCGTCCTGCTGGCCCTGGTCGGCGGTGCCGCCTACTTCGCCGCCACCTTCATAGACCGTTCCCAAACCCTGGTCCGGGAGCGGTGCACCGCCGTCGTCGGTTCGGAAACCTTCGAATTGGCACCGGACCAGGCCGCGAACGCCGCGCTCATCTCCGGGATTGCGGTCGGGCGCGGGCTGCCCGCACGCGCCGCGTCGATCGCCTTGGCGACGGCCATCCAGGAGTCGAAGCTGCGCAACATCGATTACGGTGACACGGCCGGTCCCGACTCCCGGGGGCTGTTCCAGCAGCGGCCGTCGCAGGGCTGGGGCACCGAGGAACAAGTGCAGGACCCGGTGTATGCGGCCAACAAGTTCTACGAGGTGCTCGAAGAGGTCCCGGGCTACGAGTCCATGCCGGTGACCGACGCGGCCCAGACCGTCCAGCGCAGCGCCTATCCGCTGGCCTACGCGGACCATGAGGCCGAGGCCAAGGCCTTCGCTTCGGCGCTGACCGGCCACTCGCCCGCCGCCCTGAACTGTGTGCTCAAGGATGCCGAGGCAGCCGGGGACCCCGCTGCCGTCCTGGCGCAATTGGAGGCCGTGCATCCCGGCCTGGACATGGCCGTCGCCGGCCGCGAGGTCCGGGTGGCGGCAGCCGACGAGCGGGGCTGGGCGGTGGCACAGTGGGCGGTGGCTACTGCCGAACGGTTCGACCTTGAGTCGGTGGCCCACGCGGGCCTGAGCTGGCAGCGTGACGACGGCGGCTGGGTCGGCGCCGATACCGACACCGGCTACGTCGTGATCACGGTGGCGCGGGGCCCGGCCGCCTGAGCCGCCCGGCGCAGCTAGACGATGAGTTCGACGATCGGCTGAAGGTAACTGCGGAAGGCGCTTTCGTCGTCCAGCAGTGTCTGGCACAGCAGCACCCGGTCCGGCTCCACAAACCAGGCACGCGGCTCGCACAGCGGCAGCTCGATGAGCTTCAGCTCGAAGGTCCGCGCGGCGCGTCCGAGCTCCATTTCCCGGTCCTGGACCAGTTCGCGGATCAACCCGTTCGTGCCCTTGGCCTCGCGCTCCTGCGCCAGCTTCCCGTACTCGGCCATCCGGGCACGCGCCCAGCTCATCCCGGCGCCGAAGTGGGCCTGCAGAAGCCGCTGCAGCGCGGGGCTGCCGGCGAAGGCGGGAAAGGACGGCGGGGCCAGTTTCGCGGCGTTGCCCGGGCGGTCACGGACCAGGTCCTCCCACCACTTCTCCCATTCGTCCCGCAGCGCTGCCGGGCCGCCGACATGCGCGGTCAGCTGGGTGGGATCGGCGGTGCGGACCGTCGGCAACACCGGCGAGACCGCGGGCCAGCCGGCTCCGGCCAGCCCGGCGACGTCGCGAAGGTAGAGTGCCAGCAGCATATGTCCCGAGGTGTCTGCGGTGATCCGCCACCCCGGCCCACCCGTCTGGTGCATGCTGTCCGCGTCCTTTCGCTCGGACCGACGACGCAGCTCATCTGCAGCGGCCCCGCTGCGGGTGCCGCCCGCGGGGATCTCCACTGCCGCCTGTAGCTCAACTCTAGACCTTGCTGTCCAGCCCTGTACCTACCCCGCTGCGGTCCGTGGCGGGGTGATCGGGGGTGAGCTACTAAGCTGGTGGGCATGAGAATTCTGGTCACCGGAGGAACCGGCTTCATCGGCTCGCACACCACGCTCGCCCTGCTGGAGGCGGGGCATGACGTGGTGGTGCTCGACAACCTGGCCAATTCCAGCGAGGAGTCGCTGCGACGGGTCCAGGAGCTGGCCGGCCGGCAGGCACGGTTCCACCGGGCCGACCTGCTCGACGAGGCCGCGCTCAGCCGGGTGCTGGAGACCGAGTCCGTGGACGCCGTGATCCACTTTGCCGGCCTGAAGGCCGTCGGCGAGTCCGTTGAGAAACCTCTGCACTACTACCACAACAACGTGGGCGGCACGTTGAACCTGCTCCGCGCGATGGACGCCCACGACGTCCGCACGATCGTGTTCAGTTCTTCGGCCACGGTGTACGGCGCCACCGAGGAGGTGCCGCTGACCGAGAAGCTTCCGTTGGACGCCATCAATCCGTACGGCCGGACCAAGGAACAGATCGAGGACATCCTGTCCGACCTGGGCGACTCCGACCCGCGCTGGCACGTGGCCCTGTTGCGCTACTTTAACCCCGTGGGCGCGCACGAGAGCGGGCGGATCGGCGAAGACCCGACGGGTGTGCCCAACAATTTGCTGCCGTTCGTGGCGCAGGTGGCCGTGGGCCGCCGGGACAAGGTCCGGGTCTTCGGCAGCGACTACCCGACGCCGGACGGTACCGGCGTGCGCGACTACATCCATGTCATGGACCTGGCCGCGGGGCACCTGGCGGCCCTGGACTTCATCGCCGGCCGGCCCGGAGTGCGCCGATGGAACCTGGGCACCGGCAAGGGCTCGTCCGTGCTGGAGGTCCTCGCCGCGTTCGGCAAGGCCGCGGGATTCGACATCCCCTACGAGCTGACCGACCGGCGCCCCGGAGACGCCGCCATCAGCTATGCCGACCCTTCGGCCGCGCTGGCCGAGCTCGGCTGGTCGGCCGTCAAGAACCTCGAGCAGATGTGCGAAGACCACTGGCGCTGGCAGAAGAACAACCCGAACGGTTACGCCGGCTGACCAAACGGCGCAAGCGGCAGGCGTCGATGATCTCCGCCTGAAGCAAACGAATGGCCCCCGGATTGCTCCGGGGGCCATCGGCGTCAAGGCGTGCTCCGCCGTCGTACTAGCGGGCCGGGTACTCGCGCTCCTGCGCACCCGTGTACAGCTGCCGCGGGCGGCCGATCTTGGTCTGCGGGTCCTTGATCATTTCCCGCCACTGGGCGATCCAGCCGGGCAGGCGCCCGATGGCGAACAGCACGGTGAACATCTTCTCCGGGAAGCCCATGGCCTTGTAGATCAGCCCGGTGTAGAAGTCCACGTTCGGGTACAGCTTGCGCTCGATGAAGTAGTCGTCCGCCAGCGCCTTCTCTTCCAGGCGCATGGCGATGTCCAGCAGCTCGTCGTTGCCGCCGAGCTTGCCCAGGATCTCGTGCGCGGTGGCCTTGACCAGGCGGGCGCGCGGATCATAGTTCTTGTAGACGCGGTGCCCGAAGCCCATCAGGCGCACGCCTTCTTCCTTGTTCTTGACCTTCTCCATGAACTGCTCCGGCTCCTGGCCGCTGGCCTGGATCTGGCGGAGCATGTTCAGCACCGCCTCGTTGGCGCCGCCGTGGAGCGGGCCGAACAGGGCGTTGATGCCGGCGGAGACGGACGCGAACATGTTGGCGTTGGAGCTGCCCACCAGGCGCACGGTGGACGTGGAGCAGTTCTGCTCGTGGTCGGCGTGCAGGATGAGCAGCAGGTCCAGGGCCTTGACCACGGTCGGGTCCAGTTCGTAGGGCTCGGCGGGCAGGCCGAAGCTCAGGCGCAGGAAGTTCTCGACCAGGTTCATGGAGTTGTCCGGGTAGAGCAGCGCCTGGCCGATCGACTTCTTGTGCGCGTAGGCGGCGATCACCGGCAGCTTCGCCATCAGGCGGATGGTGGACAGCTCCACCTGCTTGTCGTCGAACGGGTCCAGCGAGTCCTGGTAGAAGGTGGACAGCGCGCTGACCGCCGAGGAGAGCACCGGCATCGGGTGCGCGTCGCGCGGGAACCCGCCGAAGAAGCCCTTGAGCTCTTCGTGCAGCAGGGTGTGGCGGCGGATCTTGTGGTCGAACTCCTCCAGCTCCGTGGGTGTGGGCAGTTCGCCGTAGATCAGCAGGTAGGACACTTCGAGGAAACTCGAGTGCTCGGCCAACTGCTCGATCGGATAGCCGCGGTAGCGGAGCACCCCGGCGTCGCCGTCGATGTAGGTGATCGCTGAGGTGGTGGCCGCCGTGTTCATGAACCCCGGGTCGAAGGTGACCGCGCCGGTCTGCTTCAGCAGTTTGGATACGTCGTAACCGTCGTTGCCTTCGGCGGCCTTGAGCCGTGGGAGTTCGAGTTCGCCGCCATCGAAGTGCAGCTTGGCACCGGTCTGCTCAGTCATTGAGTCCCCTTCAGGAGGTTTAGAAGCTTACGGCACGCCGGGCGCTTGTGGCACTGAGCATGCACATACTCGGGTAAAACGCTACCCGTAGAGTCACGGATATATCTAATCCGCGACATATATTTTTGTTCATATCCACAGTCGGGCGCCGCCTGGCCGGGTCAGGAAAGCCGTTCGACGGCGGCGTCGATCCGTTCGTCGCTGCCGGTCAGCGCCACCCGGACATGGCCGTTGCCGGCCTCGCCGTAGAACACGCCGGGTCCGGTGACGATGCCCAGCTCGGCCAGACGGCCCACGGTGGTCCACGTATCTTCCCCCGCGCTCCCCCACAGGTACAGGCCGGCCTCGGAGTGGCGGATCTGCACGCCGAAATTCTCCAGCGCCGGCAAGAGCCGCTCGCGCCGGCTCCGGTACAGGTCCTTCTGCTCCTGGACGTGCGCGTCGTCGCGCAGGGCGGCGCGCATCGCGGCCTGCACCGGGAACGGCACGATCATGCCGGCGTGCTTGCGGCTGTTGATGATGTTCGGCATCAGCGCCGGGTCGCCGGCCAGGAACGCGGCACGGTACCCGGCAAGGTTTGACTGCTTGCTGAGCGAGTAGGCGCACAGCAGGCCCTCGTGCGAGCCCTGCGCGACATAGGGGTCCAGCACGCTCGGCACGGCCTGCCCGCCGCGCGCGGTGTCCCAGGCGCCCCAGCCCAGCTCCGCGTAGCATTCGTCGGAGGCGACCACGGCGCCCAGGCCGCGGGCGTCCTCCACCAGGGTGCGCAGCTCTGCCCGGTCCCGGACAATGCCCGTGGGGTTGCCCGGCGAGTTGACCCACACCAGTTTGACCCGGCTCCTGGTCTGCGGATCCAGGTCCGCCAGGTTGTCCGCCGCCACCGGGGTCGCGCCGGCGAGGATGGCGCCGATGTCGTAGGTCGGATACGCCACGACGGGGCGCACCACCACGTCGCCCGCCCCGAGTCCCAGCAAGGTGGGCAGCCAGGCGACCAGTTCCTTGGAGCCGACGGTGGGCATGACCGCCTCCGGGTCCATGCCGGGAACGTTGCGACGGCGGCCGAACCAATCCACGATCGCTTCCCGCAGTTCGGCGGTGCCGTGGGTCGTGGGGTAGCCCGGCGCGTCGGCGGCCGCGGCCAGGGCCTCCCGGACGACGGCCGGAGTGGAGTCAACCGGCGTGCCGATGGACAGGTTCACCGCGCCGCCCGGGTGCGCGGCCGCTTTTTGCGCGTAGGGCGCCATGGCGTCCCACGGGTATTCCGGCAGCTGCAGGCCGAAGGGACTCATCGAGTTCAGTCTTGGTTCTGCGGCGGCAGCGCGGCGATCAGCGGGTGGTCCTTGTGCGTGTTGCCCAGCTTGGCGGCACCGCCCGGGGAACCCAGATCGTCGAAGAACTCCACGTTGGCCTTGTAGTAGTCGGCCCACTCCTCGGGGGTGTCATCCTCGTAGTAGATGGCTTCGACCGGGCAGACCGGCTCGCAGGCGCCGCAATCGACACATTCATCCGGGTGGATGTACAGGGCCCGTTCGCCTTCGTAGATACAGTCCACCGGGCATTCTTCGATACATGCCTTGTCTTTTACATCCACGCACGGCTGTGCGATTACGTACGTCACGTCCGTCAGCACCTTTCTGAACAGTTCCCACCAGCGTATCCGTTCGGACCATTATCTCCCCAGCCGGGCACGGCCTGCCTAAGATGGTGACGTGATACCCGCTACCCCCGCCGCGTTTCTGGCCGCAGCAGCACCGGGAACGCGCGTGGTGGTCCGATACCGGATCGAGGGCGGATTTACCGACGTGCTCGGCGAACTGCGCGCCGTCGACGCCGAAAGCTGCACGGTGGTCACCAGGCGCGGCGACGTCGTCGTCTCCCTGTCGGCCGTGGCCGCGGCCAAGCAGGTGCCGCCCGCCCCGCCGCGGCGCCGCCCGCGGGCCGGCGGTCAGCCCTCGTAACTGTCCGGCAGTTTCCGCAGGGCCCACAGGGGCGAGAACAGTACCGGCGCCGCGGCAAGCGCGGACCCGGCCGCACCGATCCACAGGGTGGGCACCAACCCGATGGTTCCGCCGAGCAGGCCCGCCAGCAGTCCGGAGAGAGGCAACACGCCGTACACCACGAAGCGGATCGAGGCGTTCATCCTCCCGAGCAGCCGCGGCGGACAGACCCGCTGGCGCATCGTCACCTGCATCACGTTGTAGACCAGGGAGCAGAAGGCGACGCCGGCCTCGCCCACGATCAGCAGGAGCAGTGCCGAGGCGGTGTCCGGCATCAGCACCGACAACGGCATCGCCGCCAGGAAGACCGCCGACGCGACACTAGCCAGCGGAATCAGGGCCCCCTCGCCGGTCAGCTTCGCCAGCCGGGGCGCGGCCACCGCGCCCAGCAGTCCGCCGGCCGCGGCGACCGAGTAGACCAGCCCCAGCGCGGCCGGGCCCAGGCCCAGTTCGCGCAGCACCAGGATGGGAAACAAGGTGAAAACCAAGCCGGCGAAGAAATTGGACAGGCCCGTGCACGCGGCTATCCGGCTGATCAGCGGGTGCCGCACCACGAAGCCGAGCCCTTCCTTGATTTCCACCGCGAGCGGCCGCCGGCCGTGCCGCGGAGCAGGCACTTCCCGGTCCGAGGTGCGGATCAGGAACAGGGCCGAGAAGAGGTAGCCGAGCGTATCGGCCAGGAACAGCAGCGGAGCCGCCATCACCTGCAGCAGGCCGCCGCCCGCGGCGGGTCCGCCCATCCTCGCCAGCTGCGCGGTACTCTCCAGCTTGGAGTTCGCCGACGACACCTGGTCGCTGCGCACCAGGACCGGGATGTAGCTCTGGTAGGCCACGTCAAAGAACACCGTTGCGCAGCCGAGCACGGCCGCCACCGCGTACAGGTGCCACATCTGCAGCACGCCCGCCCACCACAGCAGCGGCACGGACAGCATCGCGGCGGCACGGACCAGGTCGGCCGTGATCATGACCCGCCGCTTGAGCCAGCGGTCCACCCAGGCGCCCGCCGGCAACCCGATCAGCAGAAAGGCGGCGGTGGCGCTGGCAGTGAGGACACCCACCTGGAATTCGGTGGCCCCGAGCACGGCCACGGCGAGCACCGGGACGGCCAGCTGGCCGACCTGGGCCCCGACCTGGCTGAGCGTCTGGGCCGACCAGAAGGTACGGAAGTTCCGGTCCCGCCATAACGACGGCGGTGCGCCGCCCGGGTGGGTGGCGCCGGCCGCCGGAGCTGTTCCGGAGGCCCCTGGCGCGGGTAGCTGGGTCACAGGTCACAGTCTCAGACAGCGATTGGGGAAAGTCAATCATTAGGCGCCGGTGTCGTATGCTGGAGACATGCCTACGGATCAGGACCTGCAAGCCACCGGGCGGGCGCTCAGCTCCCCGGTACGGCTGCGTATACTCCGGCTCTGCCTCCACCGGTCCCGGACCAACAAGGAGATCGCGGAACTGCTCGGCCTGAATCCGGCCACCTCGCTGCACCATGTGCGCACGCTGCTCAACACCGGCTTCCTGGAGGCCGAGGAACCGCGGAAGGGCAACCGGGGCGCCAAGGAGGTCCCCTACCGTGCCACCCGGATGTCGTGGGGCGCGAAGATGCCGGACGCGGCACCGGTGCTGGTAGAGACCTTCCTGCAGGAAATCGACGGCCTGGCCCCTGACCAGATCGAAACCACGCGAATGGGCATCAAGCTCAACGACGCGCATCGCGAGGAGATGCTGGCGAAGATCCGCGCAATCTTCGAGGAATACGCGATGCTGCCCGCCGACGAAGACGGGACCGCAACTTCCATCTTCATGGCCCACCATCTGGACCAGACGGCGAACTGACGCCCGGCGCGCGGGCGACGCGGATCAGGCCCCGGCCCGCCGCGGCCTAAGTGCCCAGGCACAGGCCAGCAGCGCCACGATGGTGGCGAAAACCAGCCCGATCATCCAGATCCGGCCGGCCACGGCGATCGGCAATTCCACCGCTGCGGTGGTCCCCGTGACGATCAGCGGCTCCCCACCGGGAGCCATCGCCATCAGCCCGACGAGGACGTACGAGAGAACACCCGTCAGGCCGGCCATCAGGACGTTGTGCGTCTTGAGTCCGGCCCAGACCATCACCGCCAGGGCGAACAGCAGGGCCGCCGCGGCGCCCCACGGGTACCCGGACTCGCCGGCATAGAGAATCTGGGAGTGAAGGGCCGTTCCGGCGACCGCCGTCGCCACCGCACCGAAGACGGCCGTGCCCCACCCCTGAAGGGCGGGACGCCGCCGTCGTGTGGGGCGCCGTTCGAGGCCTGGCCCGAAAACAGCGGAAGGCAACCCGCCGTGGTCTCCGGCGGGTTGCCTCTGCTCTGTCATACGGTCCAGCTTATGCCCTGGCGCGCGCCCGGGCCGCCTTGAGCCGCTCGTTGGCGTCCAGCACCAGCTTGCGGATGCGGATCGCTTCCGGGGTGACCTCCACGCACTCGTCCTCGCGGGCGAATTCGAGCGACTCTTCCAGGGTCAGGTTCCGCGGCGGGGTGAGGTTCTCGAAGCTGTCGGAGGAAGCGGCACGCATGTTGGTGAGCTTCTTCTCCTTGGTGATGTTCACGTCCATGTCGTCAGCCCGCGAGTTCTCGCCAACGATCATGCCTTCGTAGACCTCGGAGGTGGGCTGGACGAAGAAGGAGCCGCGTTCCTGCAGGTTGATCATCGCGAAGGGCGTGACCACGCCGGCCCGGTCGGCCACCATCGAACCGTTGGTGCGGTACTCGATCGGCCCTGCCCACGGCTCGTAGCCCTCGGAGATGGACGCGGCGATGCCGGCGCCCCGGGTTTCGGTCATGAAGCGGGTGCGGAAGCCGATCAGGCCGCGGGCCGGAACGATGAACTCCATCCGGACCCAGCCGGTGCCGTGGTTGGCCATGTTGACCATCCGGCCCTTGCGGGCGGCCAGCAGCTGGGTGACGGCGCCGAGGTACTCTTCGGGCACGTCGATGGTCATGTGCTCCATCGGTTCGTGCACCTTGCCGTCGATGGTCTTGGTGACCACCTGGGGCTTGCCCACGGTCAACTCGAAACCTTCGCGTCGCATCTGCTCCACGAGGATGGCCAGCGCCAGCTCGCCGCGGCCCTGGACCTCCCAGGCGTCCGGACGCTCGGTCGGCAGCACCTTCAGCGAGACGTTGCCCACCAGTTCCTTGTCCAGCCGGTCCTTGACCTGGCGGGCGGTGACCTTGGCGCCCTTGACCCTGCCGGCCAGCGGCGAGGTGTTGATGCCGATGGTCATCGAGATGGCCGGATCGTCCACCTTGATCAGCGGCAGCGGCTGCGGGTTCTCGGCATCGGTCAGGGTCTCGCCGATGGTGATGTCCTCGATGCCGGCGACGGCGACAATCTCGCCCGGGCCGGCGGATTCGGCCGGAACGCGCGTCAGTCCCTTGGTGGCCAGCAGCTCGGAGATCCGGACGTTCTTCAGCTGGCCGTCCTGGCGGGCCCAGGCCACGGTCTGCCCCTTCTGAAGGGTGCCGTTGTAGATGCGCAGCAGCGCCAGGCGGCCCAGGAACGGGGAGGCGTCGAGGTTGGTCACGTGGGCCTGCAGCACGCCGTCGGGATCGTAGGACGGGGCCGGCACGTGCTCCATGATGGTGGCGAACAGCGGCTCCAGGTCCTCGTCTTCCGGCAGGGAGCCGTCGGCAGGCTGGGTCAGCGAGGCGCGGCCGGCCTTGCCGGATGCATAGACAACGGGAACGTTGAGGACGGCATCCAGGTCCAGGTCGGGGACTTCGTCGGCAAGGTCGGAGGCCAGGCCCAGCAGCAGGTCCATCGCCTCGGCGACGACGGCGTCGATGCGGGCGTCCGGACGGTCGGTCTTGTTGACCACCAGGATGACGGGGAGCTTGGCGGCCAGCGCCTTGCGCAGCACAAAACGGGTCTGCGGCAGCGGGCCCTCGGAGGCGTCGACCAGCAGGACCACGCCGTCCACCATGGACAGGCCGCGCTCCACCTCGCCGCCGAAGTCGGCGTGCCCGGGAGTGTCGATCACGCTGATGGTGATGGTCTCGCCCTGGGCAGACGGGCCGGAGTAGAACACGGTGGTGTTCTTGGCCAGGATGGTAATGCCCTTTTCACGTTCCAGTTCCCCGGAGTCCATGACGCGCTCTTCAGTCTCGCCGTGGCTGGAGAAGGCACCGGTGTGCTTCAGCATGGCGTCCACGAGGGTGGTCTTCCCGTGGTCGACGTGGGCTACGATCGCGACGTTGCGAAGGTCGCTGCGGACGGCGCTCTGCGTCGATGCGGTGGTTTCAGACATGCGGGATTACTCTTCCGTGGATTACATGGAACCTGGGCCTAATATCGGACAGCCAGCGCCGTGCCCGGATGCGGGTAGGCACTCCATTGTAATCCGCAAGGCCACTCATGGCCTAACGGGGGCCCGGACCCCGGGCCGGCAACGGGGCCGGAATCCGTGTCAGGCCACCTCCGGCGGCAACTCCAGGGTCGCGCCGGGAATGGCCGCCAGCAGCTCCTGCGTGTACCGCTGCTGCGGGGAGTCGAAGACGCCGTCCGTGGTGCCGGCCTCCACCACCCTGCCCTTTTCCATCACGGTGACGTCGTCGGCGATCTGCCGGACCACGGCCAGGTCGTGCGTGATGAACAGGTAGCTCAGCCCCAGGTCCTGCTGCAGGCCCGCCAGGAGGTCCAGGATCTGGGCCTGGACCAGCACGTCCAGCGCGGATACGGCCTCGTCGCAGATCACGACCTCGGGATCCAGGGCCAGCGCACGGGCGATGGCGACCCGCTGACGCTGGCCCCCGGAGAGCTCGTTCGGGAACCGGCGCATGGCCGACGCCGGAAGCGCCACCTGGTCCAGCAGCTGCCGGACCTTTGCCTCGCGGCTGGAGCGGTCGCCGATGTTGTGCACCCGCAGCGGCTCCTCGATGGTGCGGAAGATGTTGTACATGGGGTCCAGCGATCCGTACGGATCCTGGAAGATCGGCTGGACCCGCCGGCGGAAGGCCAGCAGGGCCTTGGCGTTGAGGCCGGTCATGTCCACGCCGTCGAAGACAATGCGGCCGCTGGTCGGCGACTCGAGGTTCAGGACCATCTTTGCCACCGTGGACTTGCCGGATCCCGACTCCCCCACCAACGCCATCGTGGTTCCGCGCTTGATAGCGAAGGACACGTTGTCCACGGCGGTGAAGTCGGTGGACTTCCCAAACCCGCTGCGCAGTTTGAAGACCTTGGTCAGGTCCTTGACCTCGATGACGTTGTCCGCGGCCTGGGCCTCCTGGCCGACCGGGGCCAGCAGTTCCGTGGTTTCTATGCCGGCGGCCTTCGCCGACTGGATCCGCCGCGAGGCCAGGGAGGGCGCGGACTCGACCAGCCGCCGGGTGTAGGGGTGGCGCGGGTTCTGCAGTATCTGCAGGGCGGGACCCGATTCCACCACCCGGCCCTTGTACATGACCACCACCTTGCGGGCACGTTCGGCGGCCAGGCCGAGGTCATGCGTGATCAGCAGGACGGCGGTGCCGAGGTCCCGGGTCATCGATTCCAGGTGGTCCAGGATCTGGCGCTGCACCGTCACGTCGAGGGCCGAGGTGGGCTCGTCGGCTATCAGCAGCCGGGGCCGGCACGACAGGCCGATGGCGATCAGGGCGCGCTGGCGCATGCCGCCGGAAAACTCGTGCGGGAACTGCCGGGATCGGCTGGCGGCATCGGGCAAGCCCGCCTCGGCCAGCACTTTGGCCACCGCGGCGTTATCGGACCGGAGCCCGTTGGCGCGCAGCGTTTCCCTGACCTGGAAGCCGATCTTCCACACCGGGTTGAGGTTGGACATGGGGTCCTGGGGCACCATGCCGATCGAATTGCCGCGCAGTTCCACGATCCGCTGGCTGCTGGCGCCGGCCAGGTCCTCCCCGGCGAAGACGATCTGCCCTCCGGAGACCCGGCCGTTCTCCGGGAGCAGTCCGATGGCCGCCAGCGCGGTGGTCGACTTGCCCGAGCCTGATTCGCCCACGATCGCCACGGTCTCCCCCGGCATGACCGTCAGGTGGGCGTCTTTGACCGCCTCCACGTCCCCGGTGGACGTTCGGAACGTAATCGCCAGGTCTTTGATCTGCAGCAGGGGCGCGGCACCCTCGACTTCGCGGATGTGCGTCATCGCTTCCTCGCCTTCGGGTCAAGGGCGTCGCGGAGGGCGTCGCCGAGCATGATGAAGCTCAGCACGGTGACGGAGAGCGCCAGTGCAGGCCAGAGCAGGCTGGCCGGGTTCGAGCGCAGCGACACCTGGGCCGTGGAGATGTCATTGCCCCAGGACATCACGTCCGGCGGCAGCCCGATGCCCAAAAAGGACAGGGTGGCCTCGGCGACGATGAAGATGCCCAGGTTCACCGTCACCACCACGATGACGGGCGCCAGGGAGTTGGGAATGACGTGCTTGACCAGGGCGGCAAGCCTGGAGACGCCCAGCGACCGGGCCGCCGTGACGAAGTCGGCGTTCCGCACCGAAATGACAGCGCCCCGGGTGATGCGTGCCACCTGCGGCCAGCCGAAGACCACCAGCGTGATGACCACCGTCCAGACGTTGCGGTTGGCCCGGAACAACGGCAGCTGCATGATGATGATGGCGCCCAGGATCAGCGGCAGCGCGAAGAAGACGTCGCCGATCCGGGCGATCACCGAGTCCAGCCAGCCGCCGTAAAACCCGGCAATGGCGCCGAGCGTCCCGCCGATCAGCAGAGCGCCGAGCGTGGCGAAGATACCCACCGTCAGCGACGCCTGGGTCCCGTAGATGATGCGCGAATAGACGTCGCAGCCCTGTTTGGTGAACCCCAGCGGGTGCCCGGGCGCCGGTCCGCCGTCGGAATTGGCCAGCAGGCAATTCTGCGCCGGCGGTGTCTGGGTGAAGATCCACGGGAAGAGCGCCACGACAATGACCAGCACCAGCAGCAGCACCGAGATGATGAACAGCGGCTGTCTCCGCAGGTTCCGCCAGGCTTCGGCCCACAGGCTCAGCGGCTGGACATCCTCGTCGACCTTGTCGGTGGCCAGCAGCGGCGTTTCGTCCAGGGGCGCCACGAAATGCTCGATGGCCTGGTTGTCGCGTTCCAGCGGTTCTCTAGGCATAACGGATCCTCGGGTCGAGCCAGGCATAGAGCACGTCCACCAGCAGGTTGGCCAGAATGTAGACGAGCACGAGCACGCTGACGATGGACACGATGGTGGGGCCCTCGCCCCGCAGCACCGACTGGTACAGGCGCTGGCCGACGCCGGGGACGTTGAAGATGCCCTCGGTCACGATCGCCCCGCCCATCAGGGCCCCGAGATCGGCGCCCAAAAACGTCACGACCGGGATCATCGAGTTCCGCAGGATATGTACGACGACGACGCGCGGCCTGGATAAGCCCTTGGCCATCGCGGTGCGCACGTAGTCGGCGTTCATGTTCTCGATGATGGAGGTTCGGGTCAGGCGCAGCACGTAGGCCAACGACACAAGGCCCAGCACGACGGCGGGGAGTATCAGGTCGGACCAGCCCGCCTGGGCGCCGACCGTGGGTCTGGCCCAGCCGAGCTTGACGCCGACGACGAACTGCAGGACGAAACCGAGGACGAAAATCGGGATCGCGATGACGATCAGCGAGGCGACCAGCACGGTGCCGTCGAACATCCGGCCCTTCCGCAGCCCGGCGATCAATCCGAAGAGGATGCCGAAGACGGCTTCGAAGATCAGCGCGAGGATGGCGAGCCTGACCGTGACCGGGAAGATCTGGGCCAGCACCTCGGCGACGGGCCTGCCGGAGAAGTCGTTGCCGAGATTGAAGGTGACGAGGTTTTTCAGATAGAGGACGTACTGAATGAGGAACGGCTGGTCCAGGTTGTACTGCGCCCGGAGCTGGGCGGCCACCGCGGGGTTGACCGTGCGGTCGCCGAACAGGGCCTGGATGGGATCGCCCGGCAGCGAAAAAACGAGGAAATAGACCAGGAACGTGGCGCCGAAGAACACCGGGATCATCTGCAGGAAGCGCCGGAAGATGTACCAGAGCACTAGCTTCCTCCTTGCGCCCTGCGTGCCGCCAAGTGATGGATCATCAACCCTGCCTCTCGGTGGGATCGGGAGTTGGGGCGCGCTGCGGGGCCCGGCCGCGGCCAGGCCCCGCAGCGCCTCGGGGTCACTTGCCGGTGATCTGGTGGTAAATCGGCACCCCGTTCCAGGCGGTGTCCACGTTCTCGACGACGGAACTCCAGCCGACCTGCCGGACCTGGTACCACAACGGGACGACGGGCAGGTCCTGCATCAGGATCTCCTGCGCCTCGTTGAAGATCTGGTTGCCCTCTTCCGGTGTGGCCGCCCCCAGCCCGTCGCGCAGCTTCTGGTCGAACTCCTTGTTCGAGTAGTCGCCGTCGTTGGATCCCGCCCCGGTGCCGTACAGCGGGCCGAGGAAGTTGTACAGCGACGGGTAGTCGGCCTGCCAGCCGGCACGCGAGGCGCCGGTCATCTCCTTCGCCGTGACCTTGGTCCTCAGCTCGGGGAAGGTGGCGTACGACTCGAACTGGGCGTCGATGCCGAGCACGTTCTTCAGGCCGTTAGCGACTGCTTCGATCCATTCCTTGTGGCCGCCGTCGGCGTTGGAAGCGATGGTGAACGTCTTGTCGCCCCACGGTTGGATCTTGTCGGCTTCCGCCCACAGCCGCTTGGCCTCCTCCTCGTTGTACTGCAGCACTTCGTTGCCCGGGATGCTGTCGCTGTAGCCGGTGAGCACGGGGGCGGTGAACTCGGTGGCCGGCTGCCGGCCGCCCTGGAAGATCACCTCGGTGATCTCGTCCCGGTTGATCGCCATGGAGATGGCCTGGCGCCGCAGCTGGCCGGCCTCGCCGGTCCATTCGTCCAGGTACTGCGGAATGACCATGGTCTGGTTGCCGGCATAGGGCTTTTCCAGCCAGCGGCCCTCGCCGAGGTCGGTCTTGAAGTTTGCCAGCGCGCTCGGCGGGACGGTGTCGAGCACGTCCAGGTTGTCCGAGAGCAAGTCCTGGTAGGCCGCCTCAAAGGACGAATAGAACTTGAACGTGATCCCGCCGTTCTGCGGGGTCCGGGTGCCCTGGTAGTCCGGGTTCGGCACCAGTTCGATCTGCACGTCGTGCTGCCACGCGCCGTCGCCGCCCAGCATGTAGGGTCCGTTCCCGACCGGGTTCTCCCCGAAGGCCTCCATGTCCTCGAAGGCCACGGGCGGCAGCGGCACGAAGGCTGTGTAGCCCAGGCGCAACGGCCAGTCGGATTCGGGCTGTCTCAACGCCACGGTGAAGGTCGTGTCATCGACGACCTTGAGCCCGGACATCTCCTTCGTGGTCGCGCCCTCGGAGCTGACCTCGTCGTATCCTTCGATGCTTTCGAAGAAATAGGCACTCAGCTGGGCGTTCTCGACGGCGGCCCCGTAGTTCCAGGCGTCCACGAAGGAGCTGGAGGTGACCGGGTCGCCGTTGGTGAACGTCTGGTCCGGCTTGAGGGTGATCGTGTAATTCTGCGCGTCCTCGGTCTCGATGGATTCCGCCACCTCGTTGACCGGCTTGCCCTCGGGATCGTAGCTGATCAGGCCCTCGAAGATGAGGTCAACCACGCGGCCGCCGCCGACCTCGTTGGTGTTGGTGGGGACCAGCGGGTTCTGCGGCTCCGTGCTGTTGGCCGTGATCACCGCCTCGGCATTGCCGCCGCCGGCCTCCGTGCCGCCGCCGCCACCACCGCCGCCCCCACAGGCCGTGACCGCGAGCACTGCCGCGGCTGCCAGTCCAACCAGTCGGGATGTTCGAGCGAAACGCATGCCGCCTCCTCAGGTACCGTGCTCCATCCGGCGGCTTGTGACGCCGGACCGGTCCGCGCCGGCATGGATCGCAGCCGCGCAGGCTCAGGTGGCACCAGCATAGGCGCCAACTGTGACGCTGATAACAGGCCTTGCTTCCAATTGGGTTGCGATTTGGTGATAAGGGGTGCTAACGCGGCCGCTGACCAGGTTTCCGGGCCGGTGTGCCGGGGACCGACACGGCCACGAACCTTACCGGGGCGACGGCGACGGACCGGTCGCGGTCCCCTCAGGACAGCTCGGCGAGCTTCGCTTTCCAGTAGGCACGCCAGTGGTCAAGCTGCTCGGTCGACTCGAGCCGTTCATGCTGCACTCCAACCGAGGACTTGCCCGAGGGCTTCTCGTAGATATGGACGCTGACCCGGGAGCCGTCGGCCAAGCCGCAGCGCCAGTACCGCCACTTGGCGGTGTCGCTCAACTCGGGTCCGCGGGTGACCGCGATGCCCGAGAATTCCTCTGCCGCGCCCACCACGGCCACCCACTTGTTGCGCGCCTCATCCATGCTTCCGGTGACGGTCCTGCTCACCGAGGTTTGGAACTCCCCGTCGCAGTCCTGGCCGGGCTGGCGGCGGCCGATCTGCTGTTCGTAGGCGACGGTAGCCGTCTGCGCCCACCAGCCGTCCGCGAGCCCCGACTCGTGCAAGGCAGCGGCGATGTCCTTGTGGCTGAGTTCCTTGGCGCCGATTCCGGCCAAGTACTCCTCCACCTCGGCCCAGCTGACGCCGATGCCCTTTTCAATCGCCTCGATATTCATGCTGCGTACCACTAACACTCCTGGATTGCGCGATGGCCGGCGGCGCCGTCGTGGCAGCACACCGGCCAGGGGCGGCTGAGCCCCCGCCGCCATTTCATCATGGGCGGGGGCCCGGCACCATGGATGGCGGGCTTTGCGGGTCTGGTCAGTCGCCGGCGGCCAGCAACTGGGCGCGCAGCTCGCGGCGCTCGCGCTGCTTTTCCGGATCGGGCAACGGCACTGCCGCCAGCAGCCGCTGGGTGTACAGTTCCTGCGGGTTGCGCAGGATCTCGTCGCGGGTGCCCTGCTCAACGATCCGGCCGTGGCGCATCACGCAAATGCGGTCCGCGAGCACGTCGATGACAGCCAGGTCGTGAGTGACGAACAGGCAGGCGAAGCCCAGTTCCTGCTGCAGGTTCTGGAACAAATCCAGCACCGTCGCCTGGACCGACACGTCCAGCGCGGAGGTGGGTTCGTCCGCCACCATCAGCCTCGGCTCCAGCGACAGTGCCCGGGCGATGCCCACGCGCTGCTTCTGGCCACCGGAGAGTTCGTGCGGGTAGCGGTTGCGGTACGCGCGCGGCAGCTCCACCTGGTCCAGCAGCGCCTCGATCTTCCGCTGCAGGGCGGCGCCCTTGGCGACACCGGCGAGGTACATCGGTTCGCCGATGCTCTCGCCGATCGGCAGCCGGGGATTCAGCGAGGACGACGGGTCCTGGAACACCATGCCCACGTGGCGGCGCAGCGCGTGGAGCTGCCTGGGCCGGGCGCCGGCGATGTCGTGGCCCACCACCCGCAGGGAGCCCTCCGCGACGGGCAGCAGTCCGACGGCGGCGCGACCGATCGTGGTCTTGCCCGATCCGGATTCCCCGACCAGCCCGACCACCTGTCCGGGGTAGATGGACAAGTTGGCCCCCTCCACGGCGCGGAAGGCGGGCACCCGCCCCTGTTTGGGGTATTCGATGGCCACATTGGTCAGCTGAAGCACGGGGTCGCCCTTGGCCGATTCATGGCGTGACTGCGCCAGGGCTTCGGCGTTTTCGCGTTCGCGCCGCTGCAACTCGGTCTCGTCGATGCTCAGCGAGACCCCGGTGGCGGCGGCCAGCGCCGCCGTGAGGTCGACTTCCGTTCCGTCCTCGGGGCGCCCGCCCAGGTGCGGCACGGCGGCCAGCAAGGCCTGCGTGTATTCGTGCCGGGGGTTGTTAAAGATTTCCATCGCGGTGCCGGCCTCCACGATGCGCCCGCGGCGCATCACGGCGATCTTGTCGGCCAGGTCGGCGACCACGCCCATGTCATGGGTGATCAGCACGATGGCGCTGTCCAGTTTGTTGCGCAGGTTGCGCATCAGGTCCAGGATTTCGGCCTGGACGGTGACGTCCAGCGCGGTGGTGGGCTCGTCGGCGATCAGCAGTTTGGGGTCGCAGGAGAGCGACTGGGCGATCATGGCGCGCTGGCGCTGGCCGCCGGAAAGCTGGTGCGGGTAGGACCGGAAGGCCTTGTCCGGGTCGGGCAGCTCGACGAGCTCCAGCAGCCGCAGTGCCCGCTTCTTCGCCTCGCCGGGCGAGATGGCATAGTGCAGCCGCAGCGTCTCCACGATCTGGAACCCGATGGTGTACACCGGGTTCATCGCCGTCATGGGTTCCTGGAAGATCACGGCGACGTCCTTGCCGCGCACCTGCCGGAGCTTGGCGCTGCTAAGGCCCAGGATCTCCCGGCCGTTGAGCTTGACGCTTCCGGTGGCACGGCTGTTGCCCGGGAGCAGGCCCAGCAACGCCATCGAGCTGGCGCTCTTGCCCGAACCGGATTCGCCCACGATCGCCAGGACCTCGCCGGCCTTGACATCGTAGGTGAGGCCGATCGCGGCCGGCACCCACTCCTTGTCCACGCCGAAGTCCACGCTGAGGTTGGTGACCTCCAGGACGGGTGGTGTTCCGCCGGCCGTCTCCAGTTTTCCTGCCGGCAGCGTCGGATCGATGATTTCAGTCATAGCTGGTCTTTCCCTTCCAACGTGTCGCAGTTGGTTGTGGCTAGTGGAGAACCGGCACCCGGTCCTGAAACTATGGGGGCATGACAACGTCTGCTGCCGCCGGCACCACGGTCTTCCGTCCGCGCTCCGCGACCTGGTTCACGGGCATCGTCTGGGCGATCGTGGCGGTCAGCCTGGCGTCCTCGGTGCTGACGCACGGCCCGGGCAGCCTGCTCGTTTCCTGGCCGCTGCTCGCTATTGCCTATCTGACCTGGTGGCTGGCCTGGTATCCCGCCGTCGTTATTGGCGACGACGGCGTGGTGTTGCGCAACCCGGTACGGACCGTCTCCGTGCCCTGGGGAGCCCTGGCCACGGTGGACACCCAGTATGCGCTGACGTTGGTCACCCCGCGCCGCAAGTACACCTCGTGGGCCGCACCGGCTCCCGGCATGTTCGGCGTCCACCGCGCCCGCGCCGATCACGTCCAGGGGCTTCCGGAGACCACCTACGGGCCGGCGCAGTCGATCCGCCCCGGCGATCTCGCGAACACCGATTCCGGGGCAGCCGCGTACTACGTCCGCAAACGCTGGGCGGAGCTGCTGGCTGCGGGCAGCATCAGCATCGGGGACGCCGACAACGTCCCGGTGGGACGGACACCGAACTGGGCGGTCCTCGCCGTCGGGACGGCGCTCGCGGTACTCAGCGTCGTGACGCTGGCCCGCTGAGCCGGGCCTCACGGGGCCGGGCAGGCGACGGGTGCCCATCCTAGACACCCGTCGTCGCGGTGGTTCCGGTCTCGGGGTGCGCGGAAACCGCTGCCGCCTTCGCCCGCTTGGCATTGAACTTCTTCTGCCGCGGGTCGAACGCGTCGCGCAGTCCGTCGCCGATGAAGTTGATGCACAGGCAGATGGCCACGATGAACATGCCCGGCCACCAGAACAGCCACGGACGGGTCTGGAACGCTTCCTGGTTCTGGCTGATCAGCAGGCCCAGCGAGACGTCCGGTGCCTTCACGCCCAGGCCCAGGTAGGACAGGCTGGTCTCCAGCAGGATCGCCGCCGACATGCTCAGGGTCACCGAGACGATGATGACGCCCACGGCGTTCGGCAGGATGTGCTTGAAGATGATCCGGGCGCTGGAGGCGCCGGCGATCCGTGCGGCGTCGACGAATTCCCGCTCGCGCAGGGACAGGAATTCCGCCCGGACCAGTCGCGCCAGGCCGGTCCAGATCACGCAGCCCACGAACAGGCCCAGGAAATACGGCTGGATGCCGGGCCCGACGGCCCGCCCGGCGACCTGGCCGAGCACCGCCGCGATGATGATCAGCGGGATGACGATGACGACGTCGGTCAGCCGCATCAGCACCGCTTCGACCCAGCCGCGGAAGTAGCCGGCGAGGGCGCCGATGACCACCCCGATGGCGCCGCCGACCAGGCCGATGATGAACATTACCGCCACGGAGATCTGGATGCCGCGCATGGTCTGGGCGAACGTATCACGGCCCAGGCGGTCCTGGCCGAACGGATGTTCGCCCAGGCTGAACGGGAACAGCTGCAGGGTGGGCGCTCCCGAGTTCACCATGTCGTTGACGCCGTTGTGCGTGTACTTCCACCAGCCGGGCAGGCCGAACATCCCGCTGGACGAATAGGCGATCAGCAGGATCAGGCCAAAGACCACCAAACTGACGACGGCGGCCGTGTTGCCGATGAAGCGCCTGCGGACGATCTGGCCCTGGCTGAGGCCGGCCTTGTTCTCGTTGGTGGCTGCGACGGGTTTCGTTGCCGTGGTGCTCATGCCTTTACCCTCACTCGCGGATCAAGCGCGGAGTAGACCAGGTCCGCGACAAGGTTGAAGACCAGTGCCAGGATGCCGGTGATGAGGAAGACACCCATCACCGGATTCGGGTCGACCCTTTGCAGCGCCTGGATAAACAGCTGCCCCATGCCGGCGAACGCGAACACCTGCTCGGTGATCACCGCGCCGCCGATGAGCCCGCCGATGTCGAAGGCAACGATCGTGGCGATCGGAATCAGCGCGTTGCGGAACGCGTGGCGCATGACCACGGTGCGCTCGCCCAGGCCCTTGGCCCGGGCCGTGCGGATGTAGTCCATGTTCATGATCTCCAACATCGACGACCGCGAGTAGCGGCTGTAGGACGCCAGGGAAATCAGCAGCAGCGCGATGGTGGGCAGCAGCAGGTGGGTGAACGTGTCGAGGCCATGGACCCAGTAGTCGCCCTTCAGGTTCGGCGTTTCCGAGCCGATGGTGGCGATGGGGCGCTGGTTGACACGCCCGTTGGTGAAGTAAGTGGGCCATGCCTGCATGAAGCGGTCGAGCGCGATGAGGCATCCGACCAGGAAGGAGGTTATCGCCGCAGCATTCATGCTCTGGCGGCGGTCATACCCGCCCATCAACCAGCCGACCGCAAGTCCGACCAGGACGGCGGCAAGGGCCAGCAGGAAGATCATCAGCCCGGTGGCCTGGGCCAGGAGCGGCTGGATCGGGAAGTAGATGACCACGCCGACGCCGACGCTGATGAGCGCAGAGTAGAGCGCCTTGCGGTTCTTCAGGCCCGCGGCCAGCAGGGTGATGCCGAAGGCGATGCCGACGCCGCTGATGGCGATAACTACCAGGCCGAGCCCGGGAGTCTTGAACCACTGGGTGACCGACAGACCCCAGAACACTGCGGCAGCCAGCAGGAAACCGATCCCGGCGGCGCCCAGTTTCCGTTTGTAGCTGCCGTTGGCGCAGACGAACCACACGACCGCGCTGACCAACCCGATGATGAGGATGGATTGCAGGGGTATGTTTGGGTCTCTCAGGAAGTTATTAAATCCGATGGCACCGAATTCTTTCAGCAGGACGGCTACCCAGAAAACGGGAAGTGAAAAGAAGAGGAACGCCATGAAGGTGATGCCGTAATCCAGGGCGCTGTACTGCCGCAGTGCCGAAACAATACCCAGGGAAACACCGATGATGATGGCGAGGACTGTCGCCGCCGTGACCAGCAGAATGGTCATGCCCATGGCCCGGCCGAGTTCTACGGTGACCGGCTGGCCGTTGACGGCATAGCCCAGGTCGCACTGCGCCACGAACGGGACGACGCACTTGGCGGCGCCCGCCAGCCAGCCGAAGTACCGGATGGGTGCCGGCGTTCCCAGGTCGAGCAGCGCAATGCGCTGCTGCATGAGCTGCTCCTTATTCGCGGCATTGCTCTCCCGGAGGTCGTGCAGGGGATCACCCGACAGCGCCGTCAACTGATAGACCAGGAAAGAGGCACCTAGGAGAATGAGCACGGCGGTGAATAACCGCCGCACAATGTAGGTCACCATAGCGTTTTTAACCTCGTTGGTATGTGTTTGCGGATCTTGTGGATCCGGCATTTTCACAGTGAGTGTAATGCAGGTTACACACGAGCGGAATTTGGGAAATCCCAATCACTTATGCGGGAAAATCCGGTGGTAAATGCCGCAAGGCGCCGGGACCGTGGTACTCAAGGTCCCGACGCCTTGCATGCTATCTGCCGAGGAACAGGCGGGGCGGTTACTTAACCTTCCACTCCCAGAAGTTCCACCAGACGCCGGTCTGGTTCGGCATGTACTTCACACCGTCGATCCGGTCGCTGTTGTAGGCATCGATGCCGACCGGCTGGAACAGCGGCAGGCCGTAGAACGAATCCCAGACGATCTTGTCGATCTGCTTGATGAGTTCGTCCTGCTTCTCCGGCTCCGTGGTGACGATCAGCTCGTCCATCAGGGCGTCGGCTTCCTTGCTCGAGAAACCGTTGTAGTTGGAGTCGGCCTTGGTGCGGAAGATCTGCGGCACGCCGCTGACGCCCACGCCCGGGGAGATCCAGCCGAAGATGGTGGCATCGTAGGTGCCGCCGCCCAGGGCCGAGCCCCAGTCGGAGCCGCCCAGGCCGCCGTCGACGATCTTGAAGCCGGCCTTGGAGGCGGATTCCTCGATCAGCGTGAAGGCGTCCACGCGGTTGGGGTTGTCCTTGTTGTACATGATCCGGACCTCGGGGGTGGCGCCGGCCAGCAGCTCCTTGGCACCCTCGATGTCGGCTTCCTGGTAGTTCTCGGAGCCGTTGTTGGCGGCGGAGTCCTCGTAGGCGGCCTGCGCCGGCACGAAGAACTGGGAATCCAGCGGCGTGGCCTCCGGATCCAGCGGAGCCATCAGGCGGTCGACGATGGCCTTGCGCGGCACGGCCTTCATGAACGCCTCGCGGACGTTGGCTTCCTCGAAGACGCCCGAGAAGTTCAGGTCGATGTGGTCGTAGGAGAGCTGCTCGCCGCGGTTGACGGTCACGCCCTCCAGGCCTTCGAGCAATTCCACGGTGTCGGCGGACGCCTGCGGGGCGATGATGTCGACTTCGCCGTTCTTCAGCGCCTGGACCTGGTCCGGAGCGGCGCCGATGTAGCGGATGGTGATTTCCTCCACGTTCGGCATCGGTCCGAATTCGTAGGCCTCATTGCGGACCAGGGTCATGGACTGATCAGGAGTGATGCTGTCCACGATGAACGGGCCGGTGGAGAGGTAGAGGCTGGCGTCCGACGGGAGGGTCTTGCTGTCGAAACCGGTGTTCCAGAAATCGGCGACGGCTTTCAGCTCTTCGTTCTCGGCCGGCTTGTCCGGATTACCCTTGGGGCTCTCGCTGATCAGGTCGACCAGTGCCTGCTCGTCCGCCAGTCCGGCCTTCTCGGCCACCACGTGGGCCGGGCTGTCCAGGACTCCGTAGGAGATCTCCCAGTCGGCGAACGGCTTGGAGTACTTCAGCGTGATGGAGCGGCCGTCGTCGCTGATCTCGGGCTTGTCGGTCAGGCCCAGGCCGGAGGTGTCGCCGGCGTAGGAGAAGTAGGCAGTGCCCTTGTCGACTTCACCCTCGTCGTTGTAGGTGGCGTCGTCGAAATGGCCGGAGTAGACGGCCCAGGCGAGCAGCAGGTCGCCGGCGTCGACCGGGTTGCCGTCCGACCAGGCGACGCCCTCGTTGACCGTGTACTTGACGGTCAGCGGGTCTTCGCTGACCTTCTCGTAGGTGCCGAACTCTTCGTTCTTGACCACGTTGAGTTCGTTGTCGATGTAGTTGAAGTCCGCGTGGGTCAGGTACGAGATCTTCGAGTTGATATCGACGTTGCCGACGGCGGTGTCCGAGTTAAAGGAGCTGAAGGCGTTCACTTCAGCGACGCTGATGGAACCACCGGCTCCAGCCGCGGTGGAATCGCCTGTGCCCTCGGGGGAATTTCCGCCACCCGAAGTCGCGCAGGCGCTCAGGGCCAGGGCTGCAACAGCCGCGACCCCGATAGCTTTGGAAGTACGTCCGAAACGCATTCCGCCTCCTTGTTTCTGTCTTTGGAAGGTCCCCTGCAGTGCTGCAGGGGACGGACATAGACCGCGTCGCCTGAAGTTCAACGAGCTTCCCGCCGAACGTGGCATGTCTCACACGCAATAGAGCGTAAACCGGAACCCCTCGGCTTGGGTATAAAAACTTCGCTTCATATCCGGTTGTTACCGAGATGCAACCTTAAAGCCACGGGCCGCCACCGGGCGAAAACTCCGGCCTCAGGCCGGGAGCCATGGCCGGATGCCCGGAAACACGGCGATCCCGGCCTGCTGGAGGGCTCGGGACACCGCCGGAAACGGTTGCCTCAGACAAGCTTCAGTTATCGAGCGCTAACCGATTTGTGTCCCCGTCGCCGGCCCTCGCGACCTCAACCCGTCGGTTGGGCCCGCCGCACGAGGGTCCGGTGGCCGGAGTCGAGCCGCCTGGTCCAGCCGCGTGCGTCGAGGTGTTCGAGCAGCGGGATGGCCACCCGCCTAGTCGTGCCCAGCGCGCGGCGTGCCTCACTGGCCGTGAAGGGCTGGGGCAGGCGGGCCAGTTCGCGCATCGCCAGGGCGGGCGCCTGCGGAAGCAGCACAACCCCGCCGGCAAACCGGAGCAGGCGCCCGCTGCGTTCCGCGGCGGCGAGTTCGCGGTTGCCGAGACCCAGGGCCCTCAGGTCGTGGGCTTCCGGGGCGGCGAAGGGTTCGGACCCGAGGCGGCGCTCCAGCGTGCTGACCGCGTCCTCGGCGGCACCGAGATCGCCGTGTTCGCCCGGCAGCCGGACGTATCCGCCGACCTGTTCCAGCCCCGCCTCCCGGACGGCCGCCTCGAGCACCGCGTTCCCTGCCGGTCCGAGCAGGTCAACGGCGGCCCCGCGGGACAGGCCGGCCGCCAGCGGGTCCTGCTCCCCCAGTTCCAGCACTGCGTCCCGAAGCCGCCGCCGCCAGGCGTCGAAGACGGGTGCGTGCACCCACCACTCGCCGAACGCCCGGACGTCGTCGGGGACCCTGCCGGGCGCCGTGACACCCATCCGGCGGAGGTGCTCACTCCGGACAGCCCCCCGGCGGACCACCTCGATGAGCGCGTCGCCCCGGGGAGGCAGCGCCGCGAGGCTTTCGGCGCGCCTGGCGCCGTCCCCGCGACGGTCGAGCGCCGGCGGGTCGACGTCGAGGACCTGGGCTCCGGCCAGCACCGACCGGCTGCCTTCGGCCCGCAGCACCAGGCGGTCCCCGATCGCCAGCGGGAGCCGCCGCTCGAGCGTCAGCCGGGCGTGGTCCTCGTTGAACGGGCGCACCCGGCACGGCACGGCCGCGGTGCCGATGTGGGCGAGCAGGTGCCGCGGCCCGTCCGGGAACGCCGCACCCATCGTGCGGCGGACGTCGATGCTGTCCACGAGGAGCCAGGCGTCTTCGGACAGGAGGACGTCGCCGCGATGGATGCCGCCGGCGGCCAGGCCGCGCACATTGACGCCGACCCGGTTGCTCGGACCGATGGACGATAAGGCTTCGTTGCGGCTGTGCAGGCCCCGCACCGACACCGGCCGGAGGCTGCCGTGGCCCGCGAGCTGCAGGCGGTCGCCCACGGCCAGGGAGCCGGCCGTCAGCGTTCCGGTCACCACCGTTCCCGCGCCGCTGATCGTGAAGGATCGGTCGATCCACAACCGCACGCGGCCGGAGGGGTCGGGAGCGGGGATCGAGGACAAGGTTGTATCCAGTACCTTGCGCAACTCGTCGAGGCCGGCTCCCGTGACCGCGGATACGGCGACTGCCGGGGCGTCGTGCAGCCCGGTGCCGGCCAGCTCCGCCCGCACCCGCGCGAGGACCTCGCCGGCCCGGCCCGGCGCGCGGTCGCTGCGGGTCAGCACCACCAGCCCGTGGTTGATGCCCAACGCAGCGACGGCGTCCCGGTGGTCGCTGGATTGGGCCTGCCAGCCTTCGTCCGCGGCGACGACGAAACACACGGCGGGAACGGGACCGAGTCCGGCCAGCATATTGCCCAGGAACTTCTCGTGGCCGGGCACGTCCACGAGCGCCACGTCCCTGCCCGACGGGAGCACGGTCCAGGCGAAACCCAGGTCGATGGTCAGACCGCGGCGCCGTTCCTCGGCCCAACGGTCGGGCTCCATTCCGGTGAGCGCGCGCACGAGGGTGCTTTTGCCGTGATCGACGTGTCCCGCGGTGGCCACCACGAACATGTCAGGAGCCCGTGGTTCGCTGCTGGTCGTCGGTGTGCGCCAGCGCCGAGCGTACGGCGGCGGCGAGCCGCTCGTCGTCGGCCTCGGGCACGCAGCGCAGGTCCACCAGGCAGGCACCGCGGTGGACCCGGGGCAACACAACGGGGTCGCCCGTCCGCAGCCGTCGGGCGGCCGCTTCGGGCAGCTGGAGGGCCCACCCGGGCAGCGGCACCCCGGGCGCTCCCCCGCCGCCGACCCTTCCGTCGTGCTCCACCACCCGGCCGCCGGCGCTGGCCGCCAGGCGCTCCGTGCGCTGCCGCAGCCGGGCGGGGTCGGCGTGCAGGGCCGCCGCCACCGGCGTCTGTTCTCCGGTGAGCGTCGCCTCCACCGCGGCCAGCGTCAGTTTGTCTGCCCGCACCGCCCGCGCGAGCGGGTGGCGGGCCAGCCGGGTGATGACCGCGGCCCGGCCCAACAGCAGTCCCGCCTGGGGGCCGCCCAGGAGTTTGTCACCGCTGGCGATGACGACGTCGGCCCCGGCGGCGAGCGCGCCGGAGATGTCCGGTTCCCGGGGCAGCACCGGGTCTGGGTGGAGCAGGCCGCTGCCCAGGTCCACGACCAGCGGGATCCGGTGTTCTTCGGCCAGGGACCGGAGCCGGCCGATGCCGACGTCGGCGGTGAATCCGCTGACCCGGAAATTGCTCGGGTGCACCTTGAGCAGGCAGCCGGTCTGCGCGCCGATCGCCGAGGCGTAGTCCTCCAGGTGCGTCCGGTTGGTGGTGCCCACTTCGCGCAGCCGGGCACCGGTCGATTCGATCAGCTCGGTCAGCCTGAAACCGGCCCCGATCTCGATGAGTTCGCCGCGGCTGATGACCACTTCGCGCGATCCGGCCAGGGCGGTGGTGGCCAGCACCAGGGCCGCGGCGCCGTTGTTGACCACCAGCGCTTCCTCGGCGGCCGGGCAGGCGTCCAGCAAAGCCTTCCGCGCACCGGCCCCGCGCCGGGACCGTCCGCCGGTGGGCAGGTCCATCTCGACGTCGACATAACCGGCCGCCGACAGCACCGCCTGGCGTGCGGACGCGGAGAGCGGAGCGCGTCCCAGATTCGTGTGGACGATGACGCCGGTGGCGTTCAGCACCGGGCGCAACGAGCTGGCCGCGCGGGAAGCCACCGCGGTCAGGACCGTCGCCTCGACGTCTTCCGGGGCAAGGTCGCCGCGACGCGCCTGTTCCTGCACGTCCCGGACGGTGGAACGGATGGCGTCGTCGCCGAGGCGCACGCGTGCGTGGAGAAGTTCCGGGTGGGCGAGCAGCTGGTCGGTGCGCGGAATGTGCCGGCGCGGGTCGTTCTGGCCCACGGCCCTCCTTCCGGGTCACCTTCAGCTGCGCAGCTGGCGGAAGCGGACGGGAATCGAACCCGCCAGGCCGAGGTACTCGGCCTCACCGGTTTTGAAGACCGGGGGGCCCACCAGGACCCGGACGCCTCCACGAGCATGGTAACACCGGCCCGCCGCTCCTATGCTGTGATCATGAACGGGATCACCGGCGTCGCAGAAGAGTCCGCCGCAGCAGTCCGGCTCACGGGATACGCACACGGCGGAGGCTGTGCCTGCAAGATTCCGCCCGGCGAGCTCGAGGACGTTGTCCGCGGCCTGACCGGCCAAACCAACCCCGACGTCCTGGTGGGGCTCGACGACGGCGACGACGCATCCGCCGTCCGGGTCGGCGAGGACCTCGCGGTGCTCTCGACGGCGGACTTCTTCCCTCCCGTGGTCGACGACGCGTACGACTGGGGCCGGATCGCGGCGGCGAACGCCCTCTCCGACATCTATGCCATGGGCGGCCGTCCGGTCAGCGCGATCAACCTGGTCGGCTGGCCCCGGGACGTCCTGCCGATGGTACTGCTGACCGAAGTGCTGCGGGGCGGGCTCGCCGTGGCGTCCGAAGCGGGCTGTCCGGTGACGGGCGGGCACTCGGTTGACGACCCGGAACCGAAGTACGGGATGGCGGTGACCGGCATCGCCGACCCCGGCAAGCTGATGCGCAATGACGCGGCCCGGCCCGGGCTGCCCCTCACGCTCACCAAGCCGATCGGCCTCGGCCTGCTCAACAACCGGCACAAGAGGACCGGAGAGGTCTTCGACGAGGCGGTCGCGGTGATGACGCAGCTGAACCGGGAGGCCGCCGACGCGGCCGTGCGCGGCGGCGTCCGCGCGGCGACCGACGTCACCGGGTTCGGCCTCCTCGGCCACCTCTACAAGATGTGCCGCGCGTCCGGCGTGGGCGCGGTCATCGACCGGAAGGCCGTGCCGCTCATCGCCGGCGCACGGGAGGCACTGCGGGATGGCTATATCTCCGGCGGCACCCGGCGCAACCTCGACTGGGTCCGCCCGCACCTGCGGCCGGGGGCGGGCATCACGGAGGATGACCTGCTGCTGCTGGCCGACGCGCAGACTTCCGGCGGATTGCTCGTGGTCGGGGAACTTCCCGGGCACCCCGTGGTGGGGCAGACCGTTCCGGGATCCGGGATCGAGGTGCGCTAGGCCCACACCAGCCTGGCTGGCGCCAGCCTGGCTCAGCCGGCGGTCGTGATCGAATCGTGGACGATGCCCGCGCGGCGCCGGGCCGCCAGCCGGGTTTTCTGCGGCTCGATCGTGTAGCGGGGATCCTCCGCCGAGCGGATGCCGGCACGCAGGATACCGAACCGCGTCAGCGCCGACGCGGCCAGCAGCGCCGTGCCGCAGGCCGCGGCCGCCGGCCTGTGCCTGCCGACGGCGAGCACCCCCGCACCGGCAGCCACGGCCAGCCGGTCGCTCCACTTAAGCATGTGCCCGGGAGCACCCTCGTGGAGGGGTTCCGCGGCCACCGGGTCCATGCCGCGTTCCAGGGCCCGGGTGGCGATGACCTCACCGGCAACGCCGAGGACCGCGAGCGCCCGGGCGGGCCCGGCTTCGCGGACGGGGGTCGTGATCATGGCAAGACCGGCCGCGGCGAGGCTGGCAGAACTGACGAAAACGAAGGGCAGGTTGTCGCGACCGGCATTCCAGGTCGGGTTCGCGGTGTCCGACAACAGAACCGCGGTGTAGGCGGAGAGCGGTGCCGCGAACACCGCTGCCTCGACTCCCGCCGGGCCCTCGAGCGCGCGCAGCACCGGGCGCAGCGGCCCCAGCGGCAGCCGGGAGCCGGTCAGGCGGTCGATTTCGGACGCCGCGGAGATCCCGGCACCGGCGCTGAACGCCGCAAGGATCCAGGAGCCCAGGCTCATGGGCGAGGTGGGCTTGATGGTGCGCAGCATGTTGAGGAACCGCTCGGGCCGGCCCAGGTCTTCGATCAGCGCGACGGCGCCGAGGCCGACTGCCGTGAGGGCGGACAGGCGGCTGTTGCGGCACAGCGCACGCCTGCCCGTCAGTTGCCCGCCGAGTCCGAGCAGCGCCGAGCCGCCGGCTACGCCGCCGAGGAAGAGGTAGAGGGCTATCGGGTCGCCCCACGGCGGCGGCTTGACCACGGGCCGGCCGTAGTAGGAGTCGAACCGGGCGTCCGGAACCACCGGCAGTTCGCCCGAGCCGTCTCCGGTCCCGGCGCGGCGCCGCTTGCCGCCGCGCCGGGAGCGGCGAGGCGGTTCGGGCGGGCGGTAGCTGTCGAAGTCGGAGACGGTCACCCGCGGCCTCCCGTCAGGAAGGCGGCCGCGGCCGCGGCCAGCATGCCGGCCGCGGCGATGCCCGCCCGTTTGAACATGCGCGGCAGGTCCGCCGTGGGCACCCGCGGGTCCGGCGGCAGCCCGTACACCTCCGGTTCGTCGAGCAGCAGGAACACGGAACCGGTGCCGCCCACGCCGTCGGAATCGTTGGCCCCGTAGAGGCGTGCCTCGGTCAGCCCCTGCGAGTGCAGTTCAGCTACCCGCTGCTTCGCGGTGGCCACCAATTCCTCGCGCTCGCCGTACTTGATCGACGTCGTGGGGCAGGCCTGGGCGCAGGCCGGCGTCTGGTCGTCGGTGATCCGGTCGTAGCACAGCGTGCATTTCTGGGCGACACCGACGTTGCGGGTCGGGGCTTGTTCCCCCGGGGTGAAGTCACGCTGCGTCTTCGGTCCTGCCGTGCCGTCGCTGCGCCGTTCGATCACGCCGAACGGGCATCCCGCGACGCAGGTGCCGCAGCCGTTGCAGACGTCGTCCTGCACCACCACCGTGCCGTGTTCTGTGCGGAACAGCGCACCGGTGGGGCACACGTCCAGGCACCCGGCGTTGGTGCAGTGCTTGCACACATCCGAGGACATCAGCCAGCGGAAATCGGGCGTATCGGGAGGCGTCGTATCCACGCCCGAAGGCTTCGCCGCTGCAGCCGCGCTTCCCGGCGGTCCGATGCCGGGCATGCCGAGGCTGACGAGTGCCCGCCCGGAGTCGCGTGCCTTTTCGATCCGCCCGCGGTCCTGCTCGACGAAGGCGACGTGGCGCCACGTGTCGGCTCCCAGCGCGCCGGTGTTGTCGTAGGAGGACTGCAGCAGTTCGTACTGCGGGTCGGCGGGATTGCGGTTCCATTCCTTGCAGGCCACCTCGCACGCCTTGCAGCCGATGCAGATCGAGGTGTCCGTGAAGAAGCCCTTGCGCGGGTGTCCGGTGTGCGGAATGTCCCCGGGCGCTTCGGTCAGCCGTTTCATAAGCCTTCCCTCGTGGTGTCATCACCCGGCACGGGGCCGGGATGGGTGATCTTGTCGCTGCCGGTCTCGGGCGTCACCCCGGCGCGGGCCCGGTATTCGGCGACCAGGGCGAGCAGTTCCGGGCCCTGAGGCCGGCGGCCCGGGAAGATGTCGCACGATCCGGCCTTGGATTCCTGGATCTGTACGTTCGGGTCCAGGGTCACGCCCAGCAGGTCGTTGGCTGCGTCCCCGCTGATGACCGCTTCCTGTCCGACGCCCCAGTGGTAGGGCACCCCGATCTGGTGCACCGTGCGCCCGCCGACGACCAGCGGCTTCATCCGTTCGGTCACGAGCACCTTGGCCTCGATGGCTGCCCGTGGCGAGACGATTGTCGCCCAACCGTAGGGTTCCAGGCCGCGTTCGGCCGCCAGTTCCGGCGACACTTCGCAGAACATTTCCGGCTGCAGCTCCGAGAGGTACGGCAGCCAGCGGCTCATCCCGCCGGCCGTGTGGTGTTCGGTCAAGCGGTAGGTGGTGAACACGTAGGGGTAGATGTCCGAACCGCGCACGTTGGCACTCGGCGCGCTGAGGTTGTCTGCGCGCGGGAAGGTGATCCGGGCGGGATTCTGCTGCTGCCGGTAGAGCGGGTTGGCGACCGGAGATTCCTGCGGCTCGTAGTGGGTCGGCAGCGGCCCGTCCACCATGCCCTTGGGCGCGAACAGCCACCCCTTGCCGTCGGCTTGCATGATGAAGGGGTCGTCTCCGGCCAGCGCGGCGGCGCCGCCGGCTGTCGGGTCCGGCTTGCTCCCGGGAGCGCGGTCCAGCGGGAAATCGGGGACGTCCTCCCCGGTCCACCGGTTCTGCTCCGGGTCCCACCAGATGTACTTCTTGCGTTCGCTCCAGGGCTTGCCGTCGGGGTCCGCCGACGCGCGGTTGTAGAGGATCCGCCGGTTCGCCGGCCAGGCCCAGCCCCACTCGGAGGCGACCGGCCCTTGTTCCTGGCCGGGCTTGCGGTCGGCGGCGTGGTTGATGCCGTCGGCGTACACGCCCGTGTAGATCCAGCATCCGCCCGAGGTCGAGCCGTCGGCGCGCATCTCGGTGTACGACGAGAGGGGCATGCCGGCCCGGGGACCGGTGAGATGCCGGCCGTTGATTTCCGCGAGCACCGCTTCGCCGTCGGGGTCGCCGTGTTCGTCGGTGGGATAGTCCCACGTGAGATCCAGCAGCGGCCGGTCTCGTTCATCGGTCGAATCCGCCAGTTTTTCCCGGAGGCGTATGCCCAGCTCGTAGAAGAACTGCAGTTCGCTGCGGCAGTCCCCCGGCGGCTGGATGGCCTGATGCCGCCATTGCAGCAGCCGCTGGGTCTGCGTGAAGGTTCCGGCCTTTTCCACGTGCGTCGCCGCCGGCAGGAAGAAGACTTCGGTGCCGATGTCCTCGGTCCGCAGCTCGCCCGTGGCGATCTCGGGACCGTCCTTCCACCACGTCGCCGACTCGATAAGGTTCAGGTCCCGCACCACCAGCCATTTCAAATGGGACATGCCTAAACGCTGCATGCGCCCGTTGGCGGATCCGACCGCGGGGTTCTGGCCGAAGAGGAAGTAGCCCTCGACCTCATCGGCAAGCATGCCCATGACCGTCTGGTAGGTCCCGTGCGGGCCGTCGATGCGCGGAAGGTAGCCGTAGCCCCAGTCCGAGTCCTCACGGGCCGCGTCGCCCCACCAGGCCTTGAGCAGGCTGATGGTGTAGGCATCGGCGTCGGCCCAGTAGCCCTTCTGGTCCGGCGACGCGATGCCTCCGAGGTAGTCCTGCAACGTCTCCATCTCGGCCTTCGGCATGGGGAGGTAGCCGGGCAACAGGTTGAACAGGGTCGGGATGTCGGTGGAGCCTTGGATGCTGGCATGGCCGCGCAGCGCCATGATTCCCCCGCCCGGCCGCCCCATGTTGCCCAGCAGCAGCTGCAGGATCGCCGCGGTCCGGATGTACTGCGCGCCCACGGTGTGCTGGGTCCAGCCGACGGAATACGCAAAGCAGGTGGTCCGGTCCCGGCCGGAGTTCTCCGTGACCGCCCGCGCCAGGTAGTCGAAATCCGCCAGGGAAATGCCGCAGGCCTCCCGGACCATCTCCGGGGTGTACCTGGCATAGTGCCGTTTCAGGATCTGGAACACCGTCCGCGGGTGCTCCAGCGTGGGGTCCTGCTCGAAATCGGGGTGGGCTAGGGTCGGCCCGCCGCTGCCGTACTGCTGCCCGGTCGCCCGGTCCGCGGTGTCGGCGCCGTGTTCGTGGCCGCCGGCTTCTCCTGCCTCCGACTTCCGTTCATAGGCCCAGGAGGCGAGGTCGTACTGGCCCGTTTCCGGATCGAATCCGGAGAACAGCCCGTCCAGGTCCTCGGCGTCCCGGAACTCTTTGTTCACCAGGGTCGCCGCATTGGTGTAGGCCCGCACGTAGTCCTTGAACCACAGATCGTTGCTGATCACGTAATTGATCAGGGCGCCCAGCAGCACGATGTCCGAACCGGCACGGATGGGCACGTGCCTGTCTGCCACCGCGCTGGTGCGGGTAAACCGAGGATCCACATGGATGACCTTCGCGCCGCGGGCCCTGGCTTCCGTGACCCACTGGTAGCCCACGGGATGGCACTCGGCCATGTTGGAGCCCTGGATGACGATGCAGTCGGCGTTGGCCATGTCCTGCAGTGATTGCGTCGCGCCGCCGCGTCCAAACGAGGTTCCCAAACTGGGAACCGTTGCGGAGTGTCAAATGCGGGCTTGGTTCTCGAGCTGGATGGCGCCCGCAGCGGTGAAGAGCTTCTTGATCAGATAGTTCTCTTCGTTGTCGAGGGTCGCCCCGCCCAGCCCGGCGATGCCCATGGTCCGCCGGAGCGGCCTGCCGTGCTCATCGCTTTGCTGCCATGTGTTCCGGCGGGCTTCGAGGAACCTGTCGGCGATCATCTCGACGGCGGTGTCCAGGTCAAGGTGCTGCCAGTCCTTGGCGTGGGGCGCTCGGTAGAGCACCCTCGTCTGCCGGCCGGGCGCGTTGACCAACTGCTCGCTGGCAGATCCCTTGGGGCAGAGCCGGCCGCGGGAGATCGGCGAATCCGGGTCGCCCTCGATCTGGACAACCTTTTCGTCCTTGACGAAGACGCGCTGACCGCATCCCACCGCGCAGTACGGACACACGCTTTGCACCACGCGGTCCGCGGTGGACGTCCGGGGAGCGATTTCACGGGTCCGCCGCGAGGTCACGGCCTCGCCCCGCCCGAGCGAATCACTCGTGCGGAACTGCCGTACAACCGGCCACTCCAGGAAGCTGAACCGCGACATGGGCCCACCCTAACCCATCCAATTCACCCACAACAGGGGAAACGACGACGCCGGAGGCTCGCGCGGACCCGATGAGGCGGCGGAGGCCGTGCCCTACATCCACAGGACACCGTCTTCCCGGAACTCCCGGACGCGGTGGGCCATCATCCTCCCCAGCAGCTCCGCGGGCACAGGCTGCGTGTAGGGCAGCTGCACCGATCCCTTGCCGGTCCGGAAGCCAGCCAATTCGTCGGCAAACGCCACCCGGATGCCAGGAGTGAAAACCATGTTCGCGTGCCGGCTGTATCCGGCGAAAACAAACATGATGGTGCCGTCGAGAGAGTACGCCGGGGAACCCCACTTCAAGGACTCTTCGGCTTCCGGAACCTGCCCGCGGCTCAGCGACCGCAGCTCCTCCAGCAGCGTGCGGGCGTCTGCAGGGAACGCCGCCAGGTACTCGTCCACGGTCTTCGGCTTGTCCATGTCTCGAAGTTACCCTGCCACGGGCAGACCGGGGCCGGTGTGTGCCGGTTTCGCACGCTAGGACCGGTGGGGTATTCCCTGTGGGCAGCGCGCGGTCCATACTCGGACACGTACGGGGCATCGGCGGGGCGGAGCCGCCCCTGGCGCAGGCTCCGGCCGCAGATGCAGGCGCGAACATCGGAGTCTGGCATGGCTAATTGGAGCGGTTCCCAGTCCCTCCTCCGGCGCAAGCCGATCACGGAGCTGGTGGAGGAGAGCGGGGAAAGCCACCTGTCCAAAAGCCTGGGCGTGTGGCAGCTGACCGCGATCGGCGTCGGCGGGATCATCGGCATCGGCATTTTCACGTTGGCCGGGCTGGTGGCCAACGGCGGCGCCGACGCGGATCCGGTCGGCCCGGCGGTGCTCATTTCCTTCCTCATTGCGGGCCTGGCCAGCGCGGCGGCGGCCCTGTCATATGCGGAATTCGCGGGCATGATCCCGTTTGCCGGCTCGGCCTACACCTATGGCTATGTGGCCCTGGGGGAGGTCATCGGCTGGTTTATCGGCTGGGACTTGCTGCTGGAATATACGGCCATCGTCGCCGTCGTCGCCATCGGCATCTCGGGCTATTTCAGCGCCTTTATGGAGGGCATCGGCGTCCAGGTCCCGGCGTGGATGGAGGGCACCTCCGACACGGTCGAGGGCGGCGTGGTCAACCTGCCGGCCATTGTGGTCTGCCTGCTGATCACGTGGATCCTCAGCCGCGGGACCCGCACCTTCGGCCGGTTCGAACTGATAGCGGTGGGGCTGAAGATCCTGTTGATCCTCTTCATCATCGGGCTGGGCTTCTTCTTCGTGAACCCGGGCAACTACAACCCGTTCATGCCCTCCGGATTCGGTCCGGTGCTGGCGGGAGCCGCCACCGTATTCTTCGCGGTCTTCGGCTATGACGCGATGAGCACGGCGGCGGAGGAATCCGTAGACGGCAAGAAGCACATGCCGAAGGCGATCCTGCTGTCGCTGGCCATCGCGATGGCGCTCTATGTGCTGGCCACCCTGGTGCTGACCGGAATGCAGAACTACACGGACATCAGCCCCACCGCGGGGTTCGCGTCCGCCTTCGAGTCGGTCGGGCTGCCGGTCGTGGCCACGATCATTGCCGCCTTCGCCGTTGTTTCGATCCTGACCGTGATGCTCACCTTCCTGCTGGGCGTGACCAGAGTTTGGTTCTCGATGAGCCGCGACGGGCTGCTGCCGGGCTGGTTCGCGGCGACGGACCGGCACGGCACCCCGCAGCGGGTGACGTGGATCGCCGGCATCGCGTCAGCGCTGCTGGCCGGGGTGTTCCCCATCCGTGCCGTGGCCGACCTGACCAACATCGGCATTTTGGCCGCCTTCGTGGTGGTCTGCGTCGCCGTGATCGTGCTGCGGCGCACCCGGCCGGAGGTACCGCGGACCTTCCGGCTGCCGTGGATGCCGGTGGTCCCGGCCTTCGGCGTCTTGGCCTCGGGGTTCCTGATGCTGCAGCTCGACTGGGAAACCTGGGTGCGCTTCCTGATCTGGCTGATCATCGGCCTGGTCATCTACCTGCTGTACAGCCGCAAGCACTCACTCATGAATCCGAACAGCCCGCGCCATCGGGCCGTACCCTGATCGGTGGCCCGAGCACCTATGCAGGGCTCGAACGAGTGAACCCGCAGCTCTGCAGTGGAACCGCGGCTGCATCGTCACAAGCCGTCGACGAGCTATTCGTTGAGCTCGGCGGTGGCGACTTCGTACTCTTCGACTTCGAGGATCTCCAGCGTTAGGGAGTTGCTTGCCTCGGAGCGAAGGCTGTTCGCCATCTCCGTACTTGCCGTCAGGTTTTCCTCCGTGTCGTATAGCGCGATGGATAAGGATTTGCCGTTCCCCTTCCCGTTCATGAAATAGAAGCCCCGGCAACCGGGGAGTTCCAGCACCCGCTTGACGAGGTCCTGCGGGAGTCCGCTGGAAGCGTCTTGGCTGCCTCGGTAAGTGCTGACTCGAGCGAACATGTTTCCTCCAATGGTTTATTAACTGGAGCCTCGCCTGCCGCTGCTCATTACAGGCGCATTGTGAGGGTGGACACAACCTCCGGCAAGCCATACCGCTGGTTCGGGCTCCTCCCACCAGTAAGCACCCCTCAGCGCCTGCGGACAATACCGGGACTCGACAATAATGGCTGCCCTTCGTCGGCGGTAGGTCTACTTGCAGTTGCAGAGTGGTCAACCGGGCGTAGTTCAACGGATGGTGTTTGGACCCAGGAGCAGTGCGTCGCCGACGCCGGCCCGCGCGCCGTCGTTCACGCCGGCCTACGGGAGCCGCCGGTCCCCAGAATGCTGCAGGCGCAGCCACTTGTAGCCGAACCCTTCGAGGGGCAGGGTGCAGGTGCCGTCCTCGGCGATTTTCACGTCCGCGTCACCCAGCAGGTCCAGCAGCAGCACGGCCCGGAGCTTTTCCGCCGGCCGGTCCTCCGTCGCCAGGTCCAGCGCGACGGTGACCGGATCGGGCGAGAGGTTATGCAGCAGGACCATGCTGGACTCCTCCCACGTGCAGCGGTGGGCCAGCACGGACTTCTCCGGCTGGTCGAGGATCTCGAAGTGCCCCCAGCCCAGCTCCGGGCACTCGCGGTAGCGCTTGATCAGCGTGGCCATGAAGTTCCACAGCGATTCCGGGTCCCGTTTGGCCTGGGCGGCGTTGACGAACTGCGGGCCGAAGCCGCCGTCCGCCAGCGGCGAGATCAGCTGTCCGGGCTCCGCGGTGGAAAAGCCCGCGTTCGGACCGTTCGTCCACTGCATGGGGGTGCGGACGGCCAGGCGGCCTTCCGCGTCCAGGTTCTCCCCCATGCCGATCTCCTCGCCGTAATACAGCACCGGGGTGCCGGGCAACGAAAACAGGAGCGAATACACCATCCTGATCCGGCGCGGGTCCCCGCCCAGCATCGGCGGCAGCCGGCGCTTGAGTCCGCGGCCGTAAAGCTGCATCTGTTCCTCGGGCCCGAAGGCCGCGAAGACCTCCTGGCGCTCCTCCTCGGTGAGCTTGTCCAGCGTCAGCTCGTCGTGGTTGCGCACGAAGGTAGCCCACTGGTTGTCCGGGTTGATGGCCGGCCTGCCCTGCAGGGCCTTCGCCAGCGGGCCCGCGTCCTGCCGGGCCAGGGAGAGGTACATGTTCTGCATGGCGATGAAGTCGAACATCACGTTGAGTTCGTCCCCGTCGCTGCCGCCGAAGAAGGTCAGCTGGTCCTCGTACGGCAGGTTGACTTCGCCCAGCAGGATTCCACCGCCGCGGCGGCGGCTCAGGAAACGGCGAAGGTCCCGCAGGAATTCGTGCGGATCCGGCAGCCCGGACCCGTCCTGCCCGGTGGTTTCAAGGAAGAAGGGCACCGCGTCCACCCGAAAACCGTCAAGCCCCAGCTCCAGCCAGAAGCCCATGGCCTTGGCAATATGGTTCCTGACCTCGGGGTTGGTCACGTTCAGGTCCGGCTGATGCCTGTAGAAGCGGTGCAGATACCACTCCCCCGTGGGCTTGTCTTGGGTCCAGATGGACTGCTCCTGGTCCGGGAACACAACCTCCCGGGAGGTGTCCGGCGGCGGGTCGGACCGCCACACGTAGTAATCCCGGTACGGACTGTCCGTGGACTGGCGCGCGGACTGGAACCACGGATGCTGGTCGGAGGTGTGGTTGACCACCAGGTCCGCGATGACCCGCATGCCGCGGTCCCGGGCGGTGCGGAGGAACTCCACCAGGTCGCCGTGGTCCCCCAGCCGCCGGTCCACGCCGTAGAAGTCCGTGACGTCGTAGCCGTCGTCCCGCTCCGGCGTCGGATAGAAGGGCATCAGCCAGATGCAGGTGACGCCCAGTTCGGCCAGATAATCCACGCGCTGCGCCAGGCCGGCGAAGTCGCCCACGCCGTCGCCGTCGGAATCGAAGTACGACTCCACGTCCAGGCAATAGACGACTGCCGTCTTCCACCACAGGTCGGAAGTGTCGGTAATCCTCACTGGCTTCTCCTCGCTTTCCGTCCGGGCGGTCGAGTCCGTCAGCGCAGCTTCGGCAGGACCTCGCCGGCGAACGTCTCGATGAAGGGCCGCTGCTCCTGGCCCACGAAGTGCAGGTACAACTCGTCGAAGCCCAGGTCCAGGTACTCCTGCAGCCACTCCACATGCCGGCCCGTGCTGGCCGATACGTTGACCGCCGTGCGCAGCTGGTCCTCGCCGACGTGCTCGCTCACGGCGTCGAAGTGGCTGGCCGTGGCCAGGTCCGCGGCCACGTGCGGGGCGAACGTGTTGGAGCGCCACTGGTCCATGGCGATGTCGACGGCGGCCTCCTCCGACGGTGTCCAGGACAGGTGCACCTGCAGCGCGGCCTTCCCGCGTCCGCCATTGTCCCGGTAACCGGCGAGGACCTTCCTGAGCTGCTCCGGCGCCTGGTTGACGGTGATCAGCCCGTCCGCCCAGCGCGCGGCGCGGCGGGCGGTCTCCACGCTGATGGCGGGGGCGATCAGCTCGGGCTTGGGCTCGGGTACCTCCCAAATCCGGGCGTGCTCCACGGTGACCAGTCCGCGGTGGGTGACCTCCTCGCCGTCGTGCAGGCGGCGGATCACCTCCACGGACTCCTCCAGCCGCTGCTGGCGCACGTCCTTGGAGGGCCAGGCGTCGCCCGTGATGTGCTCGTTGGAGTTCTCGCCGCTGCCCGGCGCCATCCAGAACCGCCCCGGAAACATGACGGCCAGGGTGGCCGAGGCGTGCGCGATGATGGCCGGATGGTAGCGCTGGCCGGGGGCGGTGACGACGCCGAACCGCAGCGCTGTGGTTGCCAGCGCCGCACCGAGCCAGGACCAAGCGAAGCCGGAATGCCCCTGCCGCACGGACCACGGCTCGATGTGGTCCGAACACATGGCGGCGTCGAAACCCGCTTCTTCTGCCAGTTTCACGTCCTGCAGCAGCTGGGCGGGCGAGATCTGTTCGTGGGATGCATGGAATCCGATGACAGGCACCACTCCATCCTTACCGTGCCGTCGCGGGTTGTCGAGGCACGTATCGCAGGTACGCGATGCCGTTGTCGAAGATTCTGTGTTCGGCGAGGCTGAGGTCGAGGTGCACGTCGTCGGGCAGGGCGTGCAGGCCGCCGCCCACCATCTTCGGCACCACGAAGAACCGGAAGTCGTCAACCATGCCCGCACGGATCGCGTCTGCCGCAACCGTGGGCCCGAAGATCTGGACCACACCGTGCGCGCGCTCCACGATCCGCTGCAGCTCTCCCAAGCTCAGGCGCGGCACGATGCGCGCCCGGTCCGAGGTGAGCTCTTCGGCCGTCATGGTCGACGACACCACGACCTTGTCCAGGTCCCGCCAGCGCCGGGCGAACTCCCGTTCGGCCGCAGGACGGTCCTCGCCGTCCGGATAGGTGTCCCAGTACCCCATCAACGCATAGGTTTTCCGCCCGAGCACCTCGGTCGATATCCCGGCCATGCGCTCGAGGTGCACAGCAAACACGGCATCACTCGGGCCCGTCCACTGGAAGTCGCCGTCGGCATCGGCGACGTAGCCGTCGATGGACGTTGTTGCCACATAGGCGAGGGTTCCCATGATCGTTCCGCCCCTTCACGGTGCTTACTTGGGCCGGCAGCGACACCGGCACACGTCAGTTCTTCTTCAGTTCCTCGGCGAGCATCACGATGATGCCGCTCGGGCCGCGGACGTACGTGAGCCTGTAGGCGTCCTCGTAGGTTGCCACCCCGCGAAGCGGACGGCAGCCGTGTTTCGCGGCTATTTCGAGGGCCTTGTCCAAATCATCCACGGAGAAAGCGACCCGGTGCATGCCGATCTCGTTGGGGCGGGTGGGCGTCGACTCGATCGCTTGGGGGTGGAGGTATTCGAAGAGCTCGAGCCGGCCGTGACCGTCCGGGGTCTGGAGCATCGCGATGTTGGCGTGGTTGCCATCAAGCCCGACGGCGGTGTCGGTCCAGTCACCGCTGACCGTGTCACGGCCGAGGACCGTCAGGCCGAGGTCGGTGAAAAAGGCGATCGCTGCTTCCAGGTCCCGGACGGCGATACCGACGTTCTCCAGTTTGATGGCCATGCGCGACATGCTAGCGAGCCGCGGGGACAGAAAAGAAGCCCCCTCCCAGCTGCGCCGCGTCGGAGTTGCGGCACAATAAACCGTGTGGACGACCTGCATGTGCCCCCGGGACCCGGCGCGCCCCGCGGCCTCCGGGTGCCGGCGGGGGAACTGGTCGAGCAGTTCTCCCGAGCCTCGGGCCCTGGCGGCCAGAGCGTCAACACCGCCGACTCTCGTGTGCAACTCAGTCTCGATCTGGGCACCACAACGGCGCTCAGCGAGATCCAACGCGAACGCGCCGTCGCCAGGCTTTCCGAGAGAATGTCGGGCACCGTGCTCACCATCAGCGCCTCAGAGCACCGCTCCCAGCGGCGCAACAGGGCTGCGGCGCGGCAACGCCTCGTAGCACTCCTGCGGGACGCGGTGACTCCGCCTGTCGCCCGGCGGGCAACCCGCCCCACGGCTGGCTCGCGGCGCCGCCGGCTCGATGCAAAACGGCTGCGCTCCGAGACCAAGCGCAACCGCCAGCGCCCAGGCTCCGAATGACCTGACTGTTTGCGCCGATCGCCGGGCTCCTCTGTTGAGGATTGCACGGAACTTCAGAGCGCCCCGGCAGCGCTTGACACAGGTCCGGCAGCGGAGAAAAGTGGCGGCCATACCGCCCTCTCCCCCTTTAGCCGCCCCCGTTGGCAGTCCCCGGGAGCCGGGTTTGGCCGCTTGATCATCGAATGGGGTGGGCATGGGTAACGATCCTTCGGGAGCCGAACCGGCGCCATCTCCCCGCGGAGGGCATGCGGGACGCCTGATCGCCCGGCACCCGGTAACGGCCTTTGTGGTCATTGCGATCGGGCTGACGTGGGCTGCGCAGGTGCTATCGATCGTTGTGCTGGGCAATGTTTTGCCCGGGCTCCTGGCAGAGCTGCTGATCCTGCTGGGTACTGCGGCCCTGGTGACCGCAGCCTCGGGCGGCAGGAAGGCCGTCCGGGGCCTTTTTCGGCAGGCTGTCCGCTGGCGGGTAGGCGTCGGCTGGTATATCGCCGCCCTGCTCGCCATACCCGTGCTGACCCTGCTGATCGCCGCGGCAACCGGGTCATTTCAGCCACCGGAAGCCGGATGGGCCGCTGAAACCGGCAACTATCTCGTGAATACCATCCTCGTCGGGGCTGTTCTGGCGAATATCTGGGAGGAACTGGCCTGGACCGCCGTGGTACAGCATCGGCTGATGGAGCGGTGGGGCCTGATCTCCGGCTCGCTGCTGACAGCTTTACCCTTTGCGCTGATCCACCTCCCCCTCGCCTTCGCGGACAAAGGCTTCACCGCGACGCCGGTCCGGGAGGTGCTTTTCTACTGGGCGGTCCTGTTCCTCTTCGCCCCGATTTTCAGGCTCCTGGCGGGCATGGTCTATCTGGGCACGGGCGGAAGCATCCTCATCGTCGGACTCCTTCACGGGTCCTTCAACGCCTCCGGTGCGGATAAGCTCCAGGCGTTCGAGGGAGAGTGGCAGCAGATCGCCGCCGCAGCAATGCTGACCATCGTGCTGGCGCTCTACCAACAGAGCGGGGCACGCGCTAAGGGCCGCCGAACACGATCCCGGCCGGATCGTTACGAAGCAACCCCGGACGACACCTGAACTGGGATTGGTGCAGCGGGGGCGGAATCCCGGTATCCCATCGACTGAACTCCGGCGTTGAAGGATGGAACGCTCGTCCCCTTTGCACGGCCGGGCGGTTGACCGCACCATGACCGGGATGCGAAGTCCTCATGGCCCTGCCACTGAGACAAACCGCCGCAACGTCCGTCAATGCCCGGTGAACGTTCGCCTTTCGGGTATCGACGTGTCACCCGCCGGGTGGGGTCGCTCGTAAACTCGTCTCGTGAGTGAATCATTGGTGCGCTACGTGTCATGCGGCATGCTGATACGTGCAGGCCGAGTCTTTCTTGTGCATCGATCACCGTCGAAGGGACGGTACGCCAATGTCTGGGACTTTCCGGGAGGCCATCTCGAGCCAGGCGAAAATAGTCGTCAAGCGCTTGTGCGTGAGCTTCGAGAAGAGTTGGGCGTAGACATCACTCTGCCTGCTGGGAATCCGCTACGGACCCGCCGGCGTGGTTGTCTCGCGCCTTGATGAAGTGGCGGAGGCTTGGCAGTCAATAATGTTGGCGGGTCATCGCATCACGTCGTCGAGCAGGGGCAGCCCGAACGCGCGGGTCAAGTCCGCTAGACGCGGGAGCCACCGAAGTTCTCGGGCAGCCTGGCTGCCAGCTTCCACGCGGCGGGCATGGCTGCAGCAGCGAGCAGGGCCTTCACGATGCCGCCGATGATGAACGGGTACAGGCCCCACTCGAGCGTCTGCTGCAGATCGGCGCCCAGCGAGATGGACAGCCAGGCCATGCCGAAGACAAAGGTGATCACAGTGCCGGCGAGGAAGGAGACCGTGGCGCCCAGGAACTTCTTGTCCCAGTTGCGCTTGGCCAGCCATCCGGTCAGGCCCGCGGCCGCAACGAAACCCACCAGGTAACCGCCAGTAGGGCCGACGGCAACCGACAGGCCGGACGAGGCATCGGAGAACACCGGCATGCCGGCGACACCGGCCATCCAGTACAGGGCCATCGACAGCATCCCGCGGACCGGGCCCAAGGTGCTGCCAACCAGCAGCACGGCCAGGGTCTGCCCGGTGATCGGGACCGGCCACAGCGGCACAGCCAGTTGAGCCATCACAGCGGTCAGGCCGGCACCGCCGACCACCAGCGCGGTGTTGGCCAGGGCGGTGCTGGGTACCAAGGCGTCGGCCAGGACGCCTTGGCGCACGACTGCTGTGGCTGTGCTCATGGTTGCTCCTTGTGTTTTGCGGAAATCTCAAGACCCGCGGGCACTTCCCCGAGGACCGCAGCGGTGCATCCGCTCGAACTGGCGGTATCCCACGTCTGACACTAGCCTGATCGGCGATTGTTGACAATAAAATAATGTGACCCGCATCATGGGACGCATGGCCTCCCTTAGCCCTCTTTTGAAGCAGGCTACCCCACTGGTAGTTGATCACGCCCTAGGCAGTTGGATCCACGCGACTGATGGAAAGTCGTACCTTGATTTCACTACCGGCATCGGGGTGACGAGCACGGGTCATTGCCACCCGCGGGTAGTGGAGGCTGCCCGCGATCAGGTGGGCAAGATCATTCACGCGCAGTACACCACGGTGATGCACAAGCCGTTGCTGGCGTTGACGGAGAAGCTTGGTGACGTACTGCCCGAAGGTTTGGACTCGGTGTTCTACGCCAATTCCGGGTCCGAGGCCGTGGAGGCTGCGATTCGTTTGGCCAGAATGGCCACGGGCCGGCCAAACATCGTAGTGTTTCAGGGTGGTTTCCATGGTCGGACGGTTGCGGCGGCGTCGCTGACCACTGCCGGAACGAAGTTCTCCGCAGGGTTTTCCCCGCTGATGTCCGGAGTGCACATGTCCGCCTTCCCCTATGCCTATCGGTACCGCTGGGATGACGTGGCAGCAGTGGAATTCGCCCTGAAGGAACTGGACTACCTGCTCCAGACCCGCACCGCTCCAGACGATACTGCAGCATTCCTGATCGAACCGGCGCTCGGCGAGGGTGGGTACCTGCCCACCCCGGCGGCGTTCCAAGATGGACTGCGCGAACGGGCCGACCGGCACGGAATCCAGTTGATCTTCGACGAAGTCCAGACAGGCGTGGGCCGGATGGGCAAGTTCTGGGGACACCAGTATTCCACCGCCACCCCCGACATCCTCATCACCGCCAAGGGCATCGCGTCAGGTTTTCCGATTTCCGCAATCGCCGCCTCCACCGAACTGATGTCCAAGGGCTGGCCCGGGTCCCAGGGCGGAACCTACGGCGGGAATGCGGTCTCGGCCGCCGCTGGCGTCGCCACCCTCGACGTCATCCGTGACGAAGGGCTGGTGGAGAACGCGCGGATCCGCGGCGAGCAGCTCCAGACCGGACTCAAAGAAATCCAGGACCGCTTCCCCGTCATAGGCGATGTCCGCGGCAAGGGCCTGATGCAAGGCATTGAATTCACCGCCGAAGACGGCGCCCCCGACGCCGCCACCGCAGCAGCGGTCCAGCAAGCCACCACCAATCACGGCCTGCTCACTCTCACCTGCGGCCCCGCAGGTAACGTCGTTCGCCTCATCCCCGCCCTCATCGTCTCCGCCGAAGAAATCACCACCGGCCTCGAACGCTTCGAAAACGCCGTAGCCACCGTCACTGCGGCCGTTTCCGCGAAAGGCTGAGCCCACCAATGACGGATGCCGTTCGCTCCCCCGCAGGTCCAGCAACCGGCCCCCGTCGAACAGGCGCACCGGATGCCGGCCTCCCCGCCGTCCTTGCACGCCTTGCATCGGCGGGCGTGGCTTCCGACAGCTCGCCACGCCGCCTCGCGGAATACTCCTATGACGCTTCCAATTACCGGGTAGCCCCGGTTGCCGTGGTGTTCCCCCGGACGGTTGAGGACGTGCTCGCGGTGGTTGCTGCATGCAGGGAAACGGCAACCCCGCTGATTGGGCGCGGCGGCGGGACGTCCATGGCGGGCAACGCCATGGGTCCAGGCGTGATACTTGACTTCTCCCGGCACATGAACGTGGTCCACGAGATTGACGAGGTGACGGGCACCGTGAGCGTCGACCCCGGCGTGGTGCTCGCCATCCTCTCCCGCGAGGTGGAGAAGGCCACCGGTAACCGCTTCACCTTCGCGCCGGACCCGTCCTCCAAGAACCGTGCCACCGTGGGCGGCTCGCTTGGCAATGATGCATGCGGCAACCACTCCGTTCGGTACGGCCGGATCTCCGACCACGTAGTGGAGATCGACGTCGTCACTTCCGACGGCGCCCGCCTTACGGCCACGGCTACCGGGCTGCGTGCCACAGATCCTGCCGACCATGACTCGGCGGCCCGTGCGGATGCACTGACCGCCTCCTTCAAAAACTTGGCCCACCGTCACTTGTCCGAGTTCCGCCTGGAACTCGAACGAATCCAGCGTCAAGTCTCCGGTTACCATCTGGCCCACCTTCTTCCGGAAAACGGGTTTAACATCGCCCGCGCCCTCGCGGGTTCCGAGGGGACCTGCGCCATCATTGTCGGCGCCCGGATGAAGCTCGTGCCTAAGCCTGCCAGCGCCCTGTTGGTGTGCCTTGGTTATGCGGACATAGTCGACGCGGCACGGGACATCATGACCATCTTGGAGTTCTCCCCGGCTGCCGTCGAAGGTATCGATGAGGCGATCGTAAACACTATGCGCTTCCGCCGCGGCAACGGCTCGGTAACGGGTCTGCCCGAAGGCAAAGCCTGGCTGTACGTGGACCTCGACGGCGGGAATCCGCACCAAGTCCGGGCAGAAGCTGATCGACTGCTCGTCAGGCTCAAGGAAAACGGCCGCTTGGTGGATGGGCACACTGTACCGGACCTGCAGGAGCGAGCCGCCCTTTGGCGTGTCCGCGAGGACGGCGCCGGGCTTTCAGCGCGCCTCTCCACCGGCGGAGAATCCTGGCCCGGATGGGAGGATTCCGCAGTTGCCCCGGAGAACCTTGCGGATTACCTTTCTGACTTCCGCGACCTTCTGGGCCGCTACGACCTGACGGGCGTGATGTACGGACATTTCGGTGCCGGCTGCATGCACATCCGGATCACCTATGACCTGCGCACCCAAGCCGGCCGCGGCGTCTTCCGCAACTTCACACAAGAAGCTGCCCAACTGGTGGTCCGCCATGGCGGTTCGCTCTCCGGCGAACACGGCGACGGCAGGGCACGCTCGGAACTGCTGCCTTTGATGTATTCCCCGCGCCTGCTGGCGGCGTTCGCCACGTACCGGCGCACCTGGGACCCGGCAAAAATTCTCAATCCCGGATCCCTCACCGAGCCTGACCCCATTGACGCTAACCTGGCGCTCCAAGGCATTCCGGAGCGGCAGTGGCGCACCAGCTACGACCTGCGTCCAATCCGAGCCGGTGGCGGAGCGAGCGCGGAAACCGATACGCCCGAGACCTCCACCGGCAGCGGCACGGAGCCGTGGGTTCACGCGCTGCAAAGCTGCATTGGCGTGGGACGCTGCCGTACGGACGCGGGCGGCGTGATGTGCCCCAGCTACCGCGCCACGAGGGACGAAAAGGACTCCACCCGGGGCCGGTCCCGAGTGCTCCAGGACATGGTCCGCGGAGCCCGAACCGTCGAGGATGGCTGGAAGTCCGAAGAGGTCCGCGAGGTGCTTGACCTATGTTTGTCCTGCAAGGCGTGCTCCAGCGACTGCCCCACGGGCGTCGACATGGCCACCTACAAGTCCGAATTCTTCTCGCACTACTACAAGGGCAGACTCCGCCCCGTGTCCCACTTCTCCCTGGGCTGGCTACCCCGCTGGCTCAAAATCGCGGGCCGGTCCGCGCCTCTGGTCAATGCCTTGATGTCCACCCCGTTGGCCAAGGGCGCCTCCGCCCTTGGCGGGCTTACCACCCGGCGGGCAATGCCACGTTTCGCCGGAGCCGGCGAGTGGCGTCGAGAAGTAGCGGCTGCCGGCATCGGTCCCATGACCAACTGCAACGACGGCAGTGCTCAGGATGCCGGTGGTGTGGTGCTTTTTGTGGACACTTTTACCCGTGGCTTCCGACCGGAGGTGGCGGGTTCCGCTGCTCGCGTCCTGGCCGGCTCAGGCTCCGTGGAATACTCGGCCGAGGCTTGCTGCGGCCTGACCTGGATCTCTACCGGCCAGCTGGGCACCGCAAAAAAGGTGCTGGCCAAGGCAGCGGCGGCATTGGATGACGGTACCAATCGGGCCATCGTGGTGGTGGAACCCAGCTGCGCGGCGGCGCTGCGCAAGGACTTGCCCGAGCTGGTCCACACAGAACAGGCCCGCCGGGTTGCGGCCCGGGTACGAAGCTTCGCGACGCACATCGACGAGCTCTCCAGCGCCGGATGGAAACCAGCGCCGGCCCGCCCCCTTCCGGAACAAGTGGTGCTTCAGACGCACTGCCACGAATACTCCGTCTTCGGAGCCGGTGTCCAGCGTGCGGCACTCAGAGCTGCGGGCGTCAACAGTGTGGTGGATGCCACCGGCTGCTGCGGCGTGGCCGGAAACTTCGGCTTCGAGAAGGAACACTATGACGTCAGCATGCTGGTGGCTGAGCACGCGCTGGCCCCGGCCCTGCGTCAGACCGATACCTCTTCGGTGATCCTTACGGACGGATTCTCCTGTGCCATGCAGGTGAAGCAGATTGATGACTTTCGGCGGGGTCGTCACCTGGCCCAGCTACTGGACCCCGGCGCATGAGCGGCTTTGGATTGCCACCGTAACGCCGGCCTTCCCCTCCCAACCCAGAAAGGATCACCCATGAGCACGCAGTCAGCCGCCTCCCGAACTTCGCAAAAGGCGCTCGACGCCGTCGCAAAGGTCAGCACGAACCTCTACATTGACGGAGAGTGGACCGAAGCATTTTCCGGTGCCCGGTTCGATGTCATCAATCCCGCCACCGAGGAAGTCATCGCCAGCGTGGCCGACGGGGGACCCGAAGACGCACGCCGTGCGATCGAAACCGCCGGCAGAGCCCAAAAACAGTGGGCCAAAACCCCGCCCCGCGAGCGCGGCGAAATCCTGCGTCGCGCCTTCGACCTGATCATGGCCCGCCAAGACGAACTGGCTTTGATCATGACGACGGAGATGGGCAAGCCCTTTGCCGAGTCCAAAGGCGAGGTGGCGTACGCCGCCGAGTTCTTCCGCTGGTTTTCGGAGGAAGCCGTCCGCATTAACGGAGATCTGACCACCAGCGGCGACGGCAAGAACCGCATCCTCGTCTCGAAGGAACCCGTTGGGCCCTGCGTCCTGGTGACGCCCTGGAACTTTCCGCTGGCCATGGGCACCCGGAAGATTGGCCCTGCCATAGCGGCCGGCTGCACCATGGTCTTTAAACCTGCCAACCTCACTCCCCTGTCTTCGCTGGCACTGGCGGACGTCCTGGAAGAGGCCGGCCTGCCCAAGGGTGTTCTGAACGTGGTCACGACCACCAAAGCCGCCGACGTGGTCACGCCATGGATGGAAAGCGGCATTGCCCGCAAGGTTAGCTTCACAGGTTCTACGGGCGTGGGCATCCGCTTGCTGGAGCAGGCGGCCAAAAACGTCATGCGTTCTTCTATGGAACTGGGCGGGAACGCCCCTCTCATCGTCTTTGAGGACGCGGACTTGGACCGCGCCGTTGAGGGCGCTTTCGCCGCGAAGATGCGGAACATGGGCGAAGCCTGCACGGCCGCCAACCGGATTTTCGTCCAGCGCACCGTCGCCGCTGAGTTCTCCGTCCGCCTCGCGCAGCGGCTGAGCGCCCTCAAGGTCGGCGACGGCGCAGTGAGCGGCACGGACGTCGGCCCCCTCGTGGAGGAAAAGGCGCTGAACAAGGTGCAGGAGCTCGTAGATGACGCCGTTTCCAAGGGCGCCAGTGTGGTTTGCGGCGGCTCCCGCCCGGCGGGCAGCGGCTACTTCTACTCCCCAACGGTGCTTTCCGACGTCAGCCAGGACGCCGCACTGATGAGCGAAGAAATTTTCGGCCCGGTGGCGCCCGTCATCCCCTTCGACACCGAAGACGAAGTGGTGCGGTTGGCGAACGATACCCCTTGGGGCCTTGCGAGCTTTGTGTTCACCCAGGACCTGGACCGTGCGTTCCGCGTCGGTGAGGATCTGGAGTCGGGCATGGTCGGCCTCAACACAGGGATCGTTTCCAACCCGGCGGCGCCGTTCGGTGGCATCAAGGCCTCCGGTCTGGGCCGCGAAGGCGGACGCGTGGGCTTGGATGAATTCTTGGAGATCAAGTACATGGCCATTCCGCGGGTCTAGCGATCGTCGCAGACGACACGGTCGGGGATTGGCGGCCCTGACAGGGACCGTCAGGAAGTCCGAAGATAACTACGGGATCAGCGATAACTACGGGATCAGCCGTGTCAGTGCGTCCTCCATGTGCTCGGCCATAAGCTTTTCAGCGAGGTCTGAATCTCCCTTGGAGATGGCTTCCGCGATGCCTTTATGCTCGGCAATGCGTTTGTCAGCAGTGGCGTACGTGCTTTTCAGGGCATTGAGGCACATTCGCGTCTCAGTCAGGAGCGTGTCATGCATCTTCTTCAGCCGTGGGCTGCCGGCGAGCTCAACCAAGAGGGCATGGAAGCTCATGTCCGCTTCAGTCATGGCTTCGCCGTTGGGGCTTTCCGCCGCTTCCTCCATGGCATGTACGGCTTTCATTAGCTGGGCCGCGTTGCCCTCCGAGTTGGTGCTGGCCACGCGCCGGATTGCGGCTGCTTCAACCGCGGTTCGGGCCAGGTACACATCCCGGAAGTCGTCCTCGTCCATGTTGACAACGAAGAGGCCCCTGTTCCGATAACTGATGAGCAGCCCTTCCTGGGTGAGGCGCTGCATGGCCTCCCGCAGGGGCCCGCGGCTGACTCCCAGTTCCTTGGCAAGCTCGGCTTCACCGAGTTGGATGCCGGGAGCGAAATCACCTCGGGCGATTGCATCACGGATCCGGCGGGCAATAATGGCAGGCGTAGATTCCTGCACTATCGGGTCCAGCACTCCCCTTTTCATCCTGTTTCCATCCTTGCTGCAATGTGAGCTTGGCCAACGATTTCTGGTTGAACTCAGTAACGTTCGCTGCCTGTCTTATGTCTTTGTTGACAATTCTATAGTTTACTCCACAGGCGGCTGCCCAAAAGCTGTGCCGAGGTTTCTACTCCTGGCACGATGCGCCTCGATTTAAGCAATCCCGGAAGAACGTCCGGAAGGAAGTTCGCTGCCCACCGGCTGAATGGCCCGGGCATCAAGAGGACCGGCTACGGCGAGCCAGGACGTCCCGCCCGTGCCGCAGCTGACGCCTCAGAGTGTGCCCCGTCTACAGCTACTTTCGCTGACTGTGAGTTTCGGGTGTCATCGATACGCCAGCAGGTGGCTCTGCCAAAACGGGAAGGTCCAATACGGACACTCTTCCCGGGAACCATGCACCGCCTCCGTGGCCACGATGCTGCGTCGGCAGGTCCCGGCAACCCATCAACGGCTCACCGGCAAGGGTGCACAAAGCACCTGCTTGCCGTGCAGCCGCGGGGCTATCTCCCAGAGCGCCCGCCCCCATCAGGCGTGACGAATGGGCTCTGATCCGGACCATGCCGCCGTCCTACTGTTCCTGAAAAGCAGTGCACGGAAAGCGCGCAAAAAGTGTTGATGTGATCCACCTCACGAGCTATGCTGGCAACACCGCTGCAGATTGTGTACAAAAGGCAATCGACCAGCCCTAGCCTCACAAGCTCGTAGAGCTTCGTGAACTTGGGACGGGCATCTGCGGTGCGGCTTCAGCAACGCCGAGCTGGGAGAGACACATGAAGCTGAACAAGAAAGCAAATACCTTCGGAGCGCTTGCGCTGGCAGCGACGTTGTCGGTGACCGGGTGTGGGGCAATGGGTGGTTCAGGAAACGGTCAGACCGGCGAGGCCACTGACGCCGGATCGTCAGAGGATTGGACTGCGCCGGCCATACACACGACCCTCGACGGCCAGACTACGGAATCGGAGTACACTCCAATCGCACAAGACCAAGTTTCAGAGCAATGGAAGCTTTGCGTCCTGTTCCCGCATATGAAGGACTCATACTGGGCTGCAACGAACTACGGAACGCTGATCGAAGCGCAGCGGGACAACCTCGAGTACAGCATGTTCGAAGCCGGAGGTTACACCAACCTCGACCGGCAGTTGAGCCAAATGCAGGACTGTATTAATGGCGGTTATGACGCCATTATTCTCGGCGCCATCAACGCCACTGGTGTCTGCCCTCAGGTTGCCGCCGCCCTGGAGAAGAAGATTCCAGTCGTGGATTTCATCAATGGAACCGATTGCCCGGAGTCCGAGGATAATCCGCTCTTTTCACATGCACTTGTGAGCTTCCATGATCTTGCGGTGACGACAGCCGAATACATCATCGAGGACACCGCCGGGGCGCCCGCAAAGGTTGGCTTCTTCCCCGGCCCCGAGGGCGCCGGATGGTCGGACGCCGCGGTCAAGGGTTTCAGGGACACGATCGAAGGAACCAATGTGGAGATCGCGGAGATGCGCCGCGCTGATCCCGGCTTGGAAATCCAGCAGAACTTGATCGAGGACACGCTGAAAATCCACCCGGATATCACGCACATTGTGGGAGTGGACATTGCGGCTGAAGCGGGGGTGATTGCAGTCCGCAACGCCAACAAGACCGGAGAGATCGATGTCTATGCATTCGACATCATCCCGCCTGTTTACGACGCGATTGTTGCTGGCGACGCCGTAGGTTCCCCGACGGATTTCACAACGATTCAGGGGCGCATGGCAGTTGATCAAGCAGTCCGCATGCTTGAAGGCGAAGAGCTGCAGGCGCCCACCTCCGGACCGGTGCCCATGATGGTCACCGAGGAGAATGCCGCCGACGTACCTTATACCGAGATGTTCGCCCCGCGGGATTTCAAGACGGTGACGAGCTGGACGCCGGAGGGCTGATGCGGCGACGAAGCTAAGCTGCAGTGCCCTCGGCGGAATCGGCATGGGAAGGAAGTGAGGCAGGTTTGGAGCAGGAACCGGTCGTTTCGCTCAGGGACATCGTTAAAACGTTCGGAGCCGTAAAGGCGCTTGGCGGCATGTCCCTCGACCTCTACCCCGGCGAAGTCCACATCCTGCTGGGCGAGAACGGTGCGGGGAAATCGACTCTGGTCAGCATTCTCCTCGGCAACTACCAGCCCGACAGTGGGACGATCACGGTTCGGGGTTCCGAAGTTCTCCACCATTCGCCGGCCCATGCCCGCAAGCTCGGCATCAACGTAGTCCTGCAGGATTTCAGCCTGGCCCCAACCCTGTCGGTGACCGAGAATCTGTTCCTTGGCCGCGAGCTGAAAAAATTTGGCCTCGTCGACAACGGGAAAATGAAGGCCATCGCCCGGGACAAAATCGGACAGCTCGGGGGCGAGATAGATCCGGAGGCAGAGTGTGGTTCGCTGCCCAGGGCCGAGCAGCAGCTAGTTGAGATCACGAAAGGACTCCTGGGCACTCCGGGTATCCTCCTTCTCGACGAGCCCACTGCTGCGATTAGCGAGCGGGAAGCCGACAGGCTGTTCAAGATCATTGACCGGCTCCGGGACGAGGGCTGGGCGCTTCTCTATATCACCCACCGGATGGAGGAAGTCCGGCGCCTCGGCGACCGGGTGACGGTCATGCGGGACGGCCGGTTCATTTCGACTAATACTCTCGACGAGCTTTCCGAGGAGAGGCTGATAAATGACATGGTCGGCCGTGAACTGGCAGCTGTTTACCCGGACAAGGCGGAAACCAACGGCCCACCGCTGCTCGAGGTCGAAGACCTGTCTACCGCCGACGGCAAGGTCACCCAGGCGTCCCTGCGGGTCTGCCAGGGTGAAATTGTCGCAGTGGCCGGCCTCGTCGGCTCCGGGAAAAGCGAACTCGCCAAGGCCATCCTCGGCCTCCTGCCCCTTTCAAGCGGGCACGTATTGGTAGGAGGAAAAAAATATACGCGACCGAATCCACGAGACATGATCCAGTCGGGGATCGGTTTCATGCCCGAGGACCGCAGGCGGGAAGCTCTCGCGCTCGATCTCAGCGTCCAGGAGAACATCGCACTTGAAGTTAACCGGGCGAAGAAATACAACACTCTTGGCTTGATTTATGGATCGAAAATCCGCGCCCTAGCCCAGGCTTTGGCCAAGAGGCTCGACATCCGGCCCCGGTCCGTCACAGCAGAGGTTCGGGCCCTGTCCGGCGGCAATCAACAAAAGGTCGTTCTGGCCCGTGCCCTGACCCGCGACCGCAGCGTTTTCGTAGTCGCCGAACCTACGTCCGGGGTGGATGTGGGTGCCCGCCAGGAGATCTACGCCAACCTGCGCAAACTGTGCCGCGATGGCGCCGGCGTCCTGATGGTCTCTTCTGATCTGGAGGAGGTCGTAGGACTCGCCGACCGGGTCTATGTCATGAACGGCGGGCGGGTGCAGGTCGAGCTCGTTGGGAACCAGATCACGAACGAAGCCGTTGTTGCTGGTGCCTTCGGGCATGCAGCAGGCGCGGCAGCATAGGACTGTCATGTCAACAACCGAAGTCAAGAGCTCTGCGGCCCCCGCGGGCGCGCCAAAGAAAGAAAACCGCCAGTACTGGCTCAGGTTCTTCAGCACCGTCGGCCCGCTGCCGCCCTTGCTGCTCGTAATGGTGGTCGTCTTTGCCCTGGCAAACGACCGTTTTCTGCAGCCCGATAATCTACTCTCTGTATCCCAGCAATCCGTGGCACTGCTGCTGATTTCTCTGGGACAGATGTTGGTACTGGTCACCGGTGGATTTGATTTGTCAGTGGGAGCAACCGTTGCCCTGTCGTCGGTTGTTTCCGCCACAATGATGAAGCTGGTTTTCGGCGGCGTACCTGAATTTGCAGGTCAGTCCATGATCATGGGTTTCGTCGTCTGCATCGCAGTCGGACTGGTCGTCGGGATGGCCAACGGTCTCGGAGTGGCCTTCCTGAAGGTCAACCCGTTCATCGTGACACTTGCTACCGCCACCATCGTCGGGGGCATCACCATGGTCTTCAGCGGCGGGGCAACGGTTTCCGGGCTGCCGCGAGAGTACATCGTCGGCCTGGGATCCGGGTTCACCTTCGGCGTTCCAAACCTGGTACTCCTCGCCCTTCCGGTCCTGATCCTTGTCTTCGTCGTACTGAAATGGACAACATTCGGCCGCCACCTGTACGCAATAGGCGGCAATGCCCTGGCCGCGAAGACCGCGGGGATCCAAGTGCGGCGAAATCTGATCACCACCTACATAATCTGCGCTGTTCTGGCCTCCCTCGCCGCCTATCTCCTGACCGCCCGCAGCGGTTCGGGGCAACCGACCTTCGGGGGCGCCTTTGCCCTACAATCCATCACCGCGGCCGTCATCGGAGGGGCGTCGCTCCAGGGCGGCAGAGGCGGCGTTGGAGGTACGGTCCTGGGCGTCATTTTCATCATGCTGCTCGGTAACGGTATGAACTTCATGCGGCTTGATACCAACATGCAAGCCATCGCCTTGGGTGCGGCGCTTATTCTCGCGGTCGTGGCTGACCGTTTCCGGGCCTCGGCGAAGGCCCGCCTCATCGCTAAAGGAGTCACGTCGTGACGGAGCCGGTCTTCGAATCGCTGATGGTCACCAACCGGGGCGAGATCGCCCGCCGCATCATCCGCACAGCCAATGCCTTAGGAATCCGGACCATCGCCGTCTGCTCGGATGTGGACACAGAGCTTCCCTTTGTGAAGGAAGCCTCGGAATTTGTCGCCCTGGGTCCGGCGAATCCTGCCGAATCTTACCTGAACGTCGACAAGCTAATGGACGCAGCCCGAACTGTCCGGGCTGCGGCCATCCACCCGGGCTACGGATTTCTCGCCGAGAATTCCGGCTTCGCCCGGCGGGTTATTGAAAGCGGCATCACGTGGGTGGGGCCTTCGCCCGACTCGATGGACATGGTGGCGGATAAGATCAACGCCCGCAACCTGATGCAGTCCGCCGGCGTGCCGGTGGCGACTGGGTCAGCCGAACCGGTAAGCGACCCCGCAGAGGCCGTAAGAATCGCCAATGCTGTCGGCTACCCCGTCATCGTCAAACCATCCGGAGGCGGAGGCGGCATCGGAATGATAGTTGCCGACAATGACGAAGACCTGAGGGCAGCTTTTGATACTGCACGTTCGCGTGCTGAGCGCTTTTTCGGGGACTCGCGGATCCTCATTGAACAGTTCATTCAGCACGCCCGCCACGTCGAGGTCCAGATCCTCGGGCTCGCCGGCGGCCGCGTGATAGCGCTCGGAGAGCGGGATTGCTCGGTCCAGCGCCGCCACCAGAAGGTCGCAGAGGAGTCGCCGTCTCCGGGCATCACACCGGAACTCAGGTCCCGGATGCTGGACGCCGCGGTAAGAGCCGGGACTGCTGTCGGATACCGCAATGCCGGCACCGTCGAATGCCTGGTCGATCCCGTGCGGCAGACCTTTGTTTTCTTGGAAATGAACACCCGGCTGCAAGTCGAGCACCCTGTCACCGAAGCTGTGTTTTCCATCGACCTTGTCGAAGAACAACTCCGCGTCGCCGCCGGCCAGGACGTTGGCTTCGACGCCGGCAACCTCGAACCGACAGGACATGCCCTTGAGATGCGGATCTATGCCGAAGATCCTAAACGCTTCCTGCCGTCTCCCGGTCGCATCAGTGAGTGGACGGAACCATCAGGAGAAGGTGTTCGCGTCGACAGCGGCTATGCAGCCGGCAATACCGTGACCACGGCCTACGATCCGCTCCTGGCGAAACTCATCGTTTGGGGGCGGGACCGGGAAGAAGCACTCGCACGTGCCGGGTCCGCCGTCGATGCCTTCCAAATATCGGGGCTAAAAACCAACCTTCCCTTTTTCCGCATGCTTCTCAACGATCCGGCCTTCAAATCGGGCCGCTACAGCACCGGCGTCGTGGCCGAAGTGCAGAGCCGGGCTGCCGAATCGAAAGCAATGGGCGAGACAGGTCAGGAGGAGCATGCACGATGAAGCCGCACGAAGTCTCCAAACAGTACATCTCGGAACGTTGGGCAGGAGTCCCATCCGCACTTTACGAGCGACGGGAGGCCACTGACGGCAAACCTGCGCTCACCTACCGCCTCGCCGGCGACAGCTATCTCCTCGTTGAGTTCGGTGACATGCACTTTGACCTGAACCTTAACTTCTTTGTCCACAACATCAACACCGAGGTGAACCGGTCCCGCCCTCCGGGACTGGTTGAAACGTCCCCCGGTTTCCGTTCCATACTGCTCTCCTATGACCCAGCGGAAACAAACGTTGCGAACCTGGTTCGGGCACTGGATGAGGCATATGACAACGCAGCCGGTACGGAAAAACTGGTCCTTCCCAGTCGAAAAGTAAATCTTCCTGCAGCGTTTCACGATTCGACGTCCCAGGCAGCTGTTGCCCGCTATGTGCGCAGCATCCGCTCCGATGCCCCTAATTGCGTAAACGATAACAACGTCGATTACACGATCGCCTACAACGGGCTTCGGGATCTTGACGAGCTGATCGAAGTTGTCACGGGGACGGAGCTTTGGGTCGGATTCATTGGGTTCTTCCCCGGGCTACCGTTCACGTTTCCCTTGGATCCGAGGAAGGTTCTCTTCGCCCCCAAATACAACCCGACACGTACCTGGACAGCGGAAGGAGCCATTGGTCTGGGCGGGCCGTGCTACTCGATCTACCCCGTGGAATCCCCGGGCGGATACCAACTGCTCGGCAGAACGCTGCCCGTGTACGACATTCAACAGCGCAACCCTGCTTTCGCGCAGTCACCCCTGCTGTTGCGCCCATGTGACCGCATCAGATTCCATGCCGTTTCCGAACAGGAACTGACCGATTCCTTCGAAGCCGTCCACCGGGGTGAATACGTCTACGACATACAGGACGAAGACTTTGACGTCGCCGGCTATAACGCCTGGTGCGCTTCGTTCGTGGCCGAAGCCGCAGATTTCACTGCCAAGCGGGACACTGCTGCCGCGGCCACCGCCGTCCCGTAAGGAGCCTCTTATGTCCGTTGAAGTTGTTCAACCCGGCATCCAGACAACCGTCCAGGACTGGCCTGGACGAATCGGAATGCTGTCACGCGGTTATTTCCCCGCGGGTCCGATGGATGATTTCGCGTTTCGGCTCGGCAATGTCGCCGTTGGCAACAGCCCTGACGCTGCCGGCCTTGAAATCACACTAGGCAAGACCAAATTCCGGTTCCGGTCCCCCGCCACCGTGGCAGTAACCGGCGCCGCGGGCGACGTGACCGTCGACGGCAGCCCGGTGCCTCAGTGGGCCGCTGTCGAAGTTCCCGCAGGCGCCGAACTGAAGATCGGTTTGGCGGTATCCGGCTTCAGGTTTTATCTGGCGATCAGAGGAGGAATCGATGTCCCCCAAATCCTCGGTTCCCGGTCCACCTACACCATGGGATCGCTAGGAGGAGTCGAAGGACGCGCGCTCGTCAAGGGCGATCTCCTGGACATCGGAAGCTCGGACACCTCGGCTATGGCGGCACTGCCGCAGGAACGGATCCCCGAGTATCTGCACGACTGGGAACTGGAAGTCGTACCAGGGCCATTTGCTACCCCTGAATTTGTCACGGAAGCGGACGTCGAGTACTTCTTTTCACGTTCCTGGACCGTGGACCAGAATTCAAACCGTACCGGAATCAGACTGGACCCGGCGAGGCTGCGGTGGGCCCGGTCCGACGGCGGCATTGCCGGCGGCCATCCATCCAACATCCTCGATACCGGCTACCCTCTCGGCGGGATCAACCTCAATGGGGACACTCCCGTGATCCTCGGACCTGACGGCCCCACTTCCGGCGGCTTTGTCGTATTCGGAGTCGTACCGAAGGCGAGCCTATGGAAGACCGGCCAGATGCGACCAGGGACAGACACAATCCGGTTTAAGCCAATTTCCATCGACGACGCCTACGCATTGGACAAGGAACATGCCTTGCTCACGTCTGCAGCAGGAGGGACCGAATAATGGATACAGCGATCGAAATCAACTGCGACATGGGCGAAGGCTACGGCCGCTGGCGCTTCGCGCCCGACGAAGAATTCATGCCCTATATCAGCGCCGCCAACATCGCGTGCGGCTTCCATGCCGGGGACCCGAGAATCATGCGCCGTACAGTCCAGGCGGCGGTCGCTCAGGGCCTGCAGATCGGGGCGCACGTCTCGCTCCCGGACCTTTTGGGCTTCGGACGACGGCGCATAGCGGTCTCGGCGGAAGAGCTCCGTGACTACACGCTGTATCAGATAGGCGCCCTCAAGGGCTTCGTTGAGGCCGAAGGCTCGAAACTGTCCCATGTAAAACCGCACGGGGTCATGTATCTGATGTCGCTGGAGGACGAAGAGCTGGCCGAAGCTGTCATCGCCGCGGTCGCCGAAATAGACAGCTCGCTCCCCCTTTACTGTTTCGACAAACGCCACACTGAGCTGGCCGCCCGTTACGGCGTTCGGTTGGTCCAGGAGGGATTTGTCGACCTCGGCTATGACGACGCCGGCAACCTTATTATCGAGCGGGAAAAGCAGGCTTGGGACCCTGCACTTGTATCTTCACGTGCGATCAGGTTTGTGCGGGAAGGGAAAGTAGCCACTGTGTCGGGACGGGATCTCGACATCTCCCCGGAGAGCATCTGCCTGCACGGGGACGCGCCGAACTCGGTGGAGGTGATCCGCACGGTCTGGCAGTCCCTGCAGAATGCGGGCATATCTGTGCGGGCGTTGACGAAAGCCGACAACGCAGCGACGGAAACGGGCTGATCCGTGTTGTGTCGAAACTGACCCCGGGAAGGATGGGAGCAACGAGTTGAGTGAGCCGATACTGGAGCCGATCCTCATCGACGGAACAGTGGACACCATCGTTAACCGGTTGCGGGGCGCCATCGAAAAGGGCGCCTACACGCCCGGCCAACAGCTGCGGGAAACCAGTCTTGCCCGGCAGCTGAACGTCAGCCGTTCGCCGGTGCGCGAAGCAATGCAGCGGCTCATACAGGAAGGTCTCCTGCACCGGGTACGCAACCGGGGGGTTTTTGTCCTGGAACTATCCGAGGCGGATATGGATGACATATCCGTCGCACGTCAGTCCGTGGAAAAGACAGCAGCCGAGGATCTGGCGAAGAATCCAAGGAAAGAGATCTTCGATGAACTTGACCGCATCGTAGTCGATATGAAGACGGCCTCGGAAAGCGGTTGTCCCTGGTCAGATCTGGTCGACTTGGACCTGGCGTTCCACACGGCCCTGGTCGGGAGCCTCGGCAACAAACGTCTCACGGTCTTCTATCAAACCCTGCTGACTGAAACGCGCATGTCGCTCATGATGCTGGAGAAATCCTATCCCCATCCGAAAGAGATAGCGGCCGAACACCAGGAGCTCCTGGCAAACGTGAGAGGAGGAAACATCGAGGACCTGGACGAGCAAATCAAAAGACACATGGACCACACGGGCCAGCGCCGCCGGTCCATGACGAACACAGCATCATAATTGCCGGCTTTCGAGGAGGAACGTAAATTGAGTGAAGTACGGTCGGATCTGGCGGCGAATGTTTGGAAGATCCTCGTGACTCCGGGAGCGTCTGTTGTGGAAGACGAAACCATCATGATCCTTGAATCCATGAAGATGGAGATCCCGGTTGAAGCGCCCGAATCCGGTGTTGTCGCGGACATCTCCGTGTCCGAAGGGGATGCAGTCACGGAAGGACAATTACTCGCCGTCCTCGATTAACCGGCGCGGGCACATGCCACAACACGTCGCAATGCTCACGTTCAACTTCGCCTGAGGGAATGCTGGACTCGCTCACGACGCCGGGGAGCGGCGCCAATCGGGACAGCACACGAGGCGCAGGGCAGTTGGCGGTGGCTTGAAATGGATCCGCTCTATTGGCCTGCCTAGGAGAGAAACAATGGCAACCGAAGCAACCGTTCTTGATCCAGCAAACCGTACCAAGCTCGTGGGCGAGTCACTTTGGAGTGCCCAGGCGCACATGCCGTCGGTTATGCAACGCCGCATCGTGATTACCGGGGGGCACGGGGCATACCTCACGACCTCGGAGGGAGAGCGCCTGCTGGATGCCACCGCCGGACTGTGGCACGCCAACATCGGCCATGGCAGGGAAGCAGTTGCGAAAGCGGCGTATGACCAGATGTGCAAGCTGGAGACGTATCACGTTTTCGGCCGGTTCTCGAACGACGTAGCACTCTCCCTCGCGGACCGACTCGTGGCCATGGGTCCGATTCCGGACGCCAAAGTGATTTTCAACAGTGGCGGCTCTGACTCCGTGGACCTGGCCTGCAAAATCGCACGGCGCCACTGGCAGCTTGAAGGTATGACGGACAAGAAAACCATCCTCAGCCGTACTTACTCCTACCACGGGCTCCATGCCTTTGGTACCAGTATCGCCGGGCTTGACTTTAATCGGGACGGCTACGGATCGGATTCCCTCGTTCCCGAGACCGCCCTAATTCCCACAAACAATATAGAAGGCGTCCAGGCCGTCGTAGACGCGATCGGACCCGAGAATATTGCCGCTATTATCACCGAGCCAATCATAGGGACCGGAGGGGTGATTCCGCCTGCTGCCGGATATCTTGAAGGCCTGCAGCAAATCGCCCGAAAAAACAACATTCTTTTAATCGTCGATGAAGTCATCACCGGATTCGGCCGGGCTGGCTCCATGTTCGCCTCCCAAAGGTTCCATCTCGAGCCCGACATGATTCTGCTAGCCAAAGGAATAACATCCGGCTACGCCCCGCTCGGCGGCGTCCTCGTCTCCAACCGGATCTGGGGACGGTTCTATCGAGGACAGGACGCCCCCGTCCTGAGGCATGGCATGACGTACTCGGGTCATGCAACAGCTTGCGCAGTTGCACACGCAAACCTCGACATCCTCGAGAACGAACAACTCGTCCTGCGGGCCTTGGAGCTTGAATCCGTCCTCGATAAGGCCCTTGCCCCTCTAGCCTCGCATCCCCTCGTGCAGGAAATCCGCAGCGGGGTCGGATTTCTCGCCGGCGTCCAGCTCGCACCCGAGGCAGAGGCTGAGGCCGTGGCAAACTCATGCATAGACAGCGGCGTCGTTGTGCGGCCCCTGCGCGGCAACACCCTCCAAATCAGCCCACCCTTCGTGGTGGGAGACGAGGACGTTGACCTGATCGCGGCGACTATCGGGCAGGTCCTCGACGCAAGCGGTAGTACTCCCCCGCCGGCATCATCAGAGCAGGCAGGAACATAAACTCACTGGTAACCACCTCCAATACGGAAAGAATACCCACTCCGCCTTTGCCTCGATTCGGTCTTAACGGCGTCGGCCCTGAACTGGTTCAAGACCGTGGATATCACCCGGTGCGTGCACGGCTGATCCGCGCCGGCTGCCTGGAGTTGGGATCCGAGAAGCTTCACCGCCGCTGCCTTCAGCGGTGCAGAGCGTCCGGTGATGCGCACCTTCCCGTCGATAAGAAGCCCAGCCAGCGCACCGCCTTTGAGTCACAAGCCGGTGTGTTGCCGAGCCCGCACCGGGGACGTTTGGTGAGCCTGGGCGACAAGCTCTGCCTTTATTGCTTCCTCCTGACCCCGGCAAGTCGACGGCTGAAAAGTAACGCCCCTCTAGCAGGATGATTGGGCAGCGGCCCTCTTCGGAGGCCATGGTTCGCCATGCCCGGCCCTCACTGCGCACTGATTGGGGCCTTACGTCCCGGGTTGCAGACGAAGCCGGTACTAAGCTCTGGAGCATGAATGCCCCGAAGACCTTCCCTGACGCCTCGTCAGAGTCACCTGTGCACCCGTCCCCAGCCCGGCGGGCCGGCCTCACCGCCCGGGCGGCTTTCGCATGTGCCCTCGTCGCTGTGGTGCTCACTTGGTTCACCTCATTCGCCGCACCTCTGGCCGCGCAGCAGGCGGCGGCCCGAGGGGACTACGGCAATATCTTTACGTTTTGGGCCGTCGCCTGGGGTATCGTGCTCACCTTGGACCTTGCGGCTCTGATCCTTGGAGCCAGGGCCGCACGGCAGCCCGCGGGGAAGGTTCTCTCTGGTGCCGCGATCGGTATCGGCGCGACAGGCGCGCTCGGTGTCCTGGTGCATAACCTCGTGACGTTCCAGATCATGCGTCTGCTCCAGTGAGAGTCCGTTTGGGTTGAGCTTGTACTCGGAGTCCGCTCTGCAACGAACGTCACGAGCTATCGCGGTAACAGCTGAGTGCCGTCTGCCTGATGTAAGGATCTAAAGCGCTGGGAGAATTCGTTTATGATGCAGACGGTCAATAGCACCGAACACAACGGCATTCAGTCCTATTGGCTCGATAAGCCGGGGCTGTGTACGGGCGTGCTGGTGTTCGGCCTTGGATTACGTGATGAACCAGCTCCATTGGCCGGTATCACGCATCTGGTCGAACATCTCGTCCTGCGCCAGGTGCAACCGGTTACGGTGCAGCACGGGGGCACGGTTGATACGAACACGACCGAGTTCCATGCTTCCGGAAAGCCCGAGGCCGTTGCCGCTTTCCTCAATGCCCTCGCCGAAGTCATCAGGAACTTCTCTACGCTGTCGGAGAAGGACCTTATTCTGGAGAAGGCCATTATCCAGGCAGAGAACCCGCGCAGTTTCCACCAGGTGTCGGCGGGGCTGCTGACCTACCGATTCGGCCCGCGCGGGTCAGGGATTGGCCAGTTCGGTGCACCCGGAACCATCGGGATCAGCTTGAATGAGACCATCGATTGGGTCAAGAGATGGTTCACGTGGGCCAACGCCGCACTGACTTTCACCGGACCCATCCCAGATTCCGTGGACGTCCGGCTTCCACCCGGCGTGCCTGTAGTCAGAGACCAGCCGGCCCCGGTCATCACCGCGCCAACCTTGGTCAAATCGCTATTGCCGCGTCCGGCTTCAGCCAGGCCGCCATAGACTGCGCCCGCCAGGCGTACGAGGCGGAGAACGCCTGGGATGACACGGTCCCGGTGAGCTATCTGGACCAGGTGGCCCACGACGGCTTCTTCGGGAGAACCACCCCTGCCCGGCAGGAGCTGCTCGACCGTGCAACGAGGATGACTTCGGCTGACCTGACAGCGCTGTTGAAAGCCAGCCTGCAGTCCCTCATCGTCGCCGTCGACCGCGCCGTGAAACTCCGAAAGAAAGACACCAGAAATCTCGGACTGGCGGTCGATCCATATGAAATATGGCGGGCCGACTACGGGGAACCGCGGCAAGCCGACACTACAGGCACGGAGAACAGGGAATGGCGCAGCAAGACCACGAGGACCCGCCTGCAGCTCACCGACACCCACCTCGTCAAACATCGGTCAGGCAGCTCCAAGGCCATCAAGCTCGCCGACGTCGCCCTCGTCGGGGACCGCAGCTGCGGCTGCATCGCGCTGATGGACTGCCGGGGACGAAGCACCGACCTCGACGTCAGTCAATGGAAAAACAGCAATAACCTTCGTACTGTCCTGCTACAAGCCTTTCCACCGATGATCGTCCGTCCCTTCCCCGAAGAGTGACAGTCCAAGGCACCGTCGCCTTCGGCGAATCCGAGACCCGCAGGCGCGGGAGCGCTTCACTCAGGGGGCCTGGACCGGCGCAGCCAGGTCATTCCAGCGGCAGCGGTGTCAGCTCCGGGAACACGGCATCGACGTCGGGCTCCTTCCATCGTTTGCCTGCGGGTTCGTCGACGTCGAAGACGCCGGGATGGTCCGGGTAGTCGTCCCAGATTTTCCTGCCGGTGAGGTGCGTGTAGGTGTCGGAGGCGACGTAGGAGAGAAGTTCGGCCTCGGCGACCTCTTCCTGGTTGGTCAGGCGTCCGTCTGCCAGCGCAGACGGGTCATCCCGGACAGCCTGGTAGTAATCCGGGCCCTGGGCGACGACCCAGCTGCGGAAATCCGTGAAGCAGTCGTCACCGCAGAGTGTCAGCAGCACGAAGGCCGCGCCCCAGAGATCCCAGGAATACAGCTCCTGGTTGTGGCGGACGAACTCAGCGTCGAACGCGGCGACTTCCACGGCGGAAAGCTCCGACAGGCATTCTTTCAGCTCAGTCGCCTGCCTCTGAGTGCTTCCGTCCGAGGCCGCGCGCGTTCTTTCGATAATGTCCCAGAAGCCGCCGTCCTCGATGGTGGCGACGCCGCCGCAGGGTGCAGGCGCCGCCACCTCCTCACCGGGGCCGCAGCCGGCAATTGTGAACACGGCCACCAGCAGCGGCAGCGTCCAGGTTTTCGCCCTCATGCCGCGGTGCATCTCTTCAGTGACAGGTACTGATTCCTCTTCGATGCCACAGCTTCCCGTAGGGTGGCCGAATCCGTTTTGTCGGTCATGCCCGCATGATTTCACGTCCCGGCGCCGATTCCCTGCAACAACCTGTGGGTCCCCTCGGTCTCCCCCCAACAAACCATTCGCAATGCCCGGCCACGTCCCATACAGCCACGCGACGTCACACATGCCGGGCACCCATCACACGAACCTCTTCCACTGTCCTTCGGAAATTACCTCGACGGAGCCCTCGACGACCTTGATCGCTGTCTGTTCGTCGATGGCGTAGGCAGGGACACCTATGTCGGCGGCCCACCGCTCTGCGTGGGCCAGGGAGTTGCTCGGGAAAGCGTTCAGGTGCGGAAAGATCGAAAAATCCACCACCCCCAGAGTCCGGTCATCCGGAGCGGACGGCCACTCGACGAAATATTCCCCGATCCGCGGCGTCATCACCATGCTTCCGGCACTCACCCCCACCCACACCGTGTCGGGAAGTGACGGGAGCAGCCCGGCCACTCCGGACTCCCGCATCCAATGGGACAGGTACGTCGCGTCGCCGCCGTCGACCAAGAGCACATCGGTCTCCCGAAGCCACGGGACCCACCGATCCGCGCCAATGGTGGGCAGCGCAGTGAGCTCGAGAACGCCGAGCGACGCCCAGCCCAAGCCGGACAAATGACGGAAGTCGTGCTCGGCGGCCAGGAGGTTCCGCACCGATGCCGGTCCGCACATCGGGTGACCCCACTGCGCTGTCGGGACGATCAGGGCGCGGCACTGGGCCACCGGCTTGTCGAGAAGCTGCACGAGCGCAGAGTGAATGCTCGGGTTCGTCACGCCGCCTGAGGTAAGCAAGAGCTTCAACGTGCCTCCAGGATCCCGCGTGGATGGTGGATGTGCCCGAAGCCGTGGAAACGGGCTGGAACTCACCGACAGATCCGGTAAGCACGCCGTCTGGTGCTCGGCCTTTCAATAGGTACACACCCAGTCAAACTTTGTCCACAGTTCGACGTGGACGCAGACCTCAGGTTGGTCTGTCCCTTCCGGAATGCTTTATATGTCTGTTCGACGCGCGCCCTGCGCGGTTCACGCCGCCATCGAGCGGGTGGTTACGCTGGGTGGATGGCGACAGTTATTCTTGTGCGGCACGGCCGCACCACAGCCAATGCCACTGGGCTGCTGGCCGGTCGGGCCGACGGCGTCTGCCTGGACCAGATCGGGCGTGATCAGGCGGCCCTGACCGGCGACCGGCTCGCGGCCGTGCCCGTAGTCGGGGTGGTGTCGAGCCCTTTGGAGCGTTGTCGGCAGACCGCCCGGTTCATCCTCGATCGCCAAGCCGGCTCGCCGTACGCGCCGATCGATCTCGATCTCACCGAGTGCGATTACGGCGAGTGGCAGGGCCGGAAGCTCAGTGATCTCGCGGCCGAGGATTTGTGGCCGGTTGTGCAGTCGCAACCGTCCGCCGTCGTCTTTCCCGGCGGTGAATCCCTGGCCGCGATGCAGGCACGGTCTGTGGCAGCGATTCGACGCCACGATGCAGCCTTCGAGGCCGAGCACGGGCCAGGGGCCGTGTGGGTTGCGGTCAGTCACGGTGACATCATCAAGTCAATCCTCGCCGACGCGCTCGGCATGCACCTTGACCTGTTCCAGCGTATCAACGTGGGCCCAGCGTCCGTATCGATCGTTCACTACGGCGCTAGTCGGCCAAGCGTCTACGCGACCAACACCGACGCCGGTGATCTCTCGTGGCTGGCGGACGGCATCGGCTCTGCCGAAGCACCGGTGGGCGGCGGTGCGGGGCAAAAGGCGCCATGAACCTCATGACCTAAGATTGTGAGATGCCTACACGTGTTCACGAGTTCGCCTGGCCTGATCGGGTCGTCGTTGGCACCATTGGCCTTCCGGGGGCGCGGACGTTCTATCTCCAGGTGCGTTCGGGGACGCAGATCGTGAGCATTGCCCTGGAGAAGCAGCAGTCGGCCCTGCTCGCGGAGAAGATCGACGAATTTCTCGACCAGCTCATCACCGTGGAGGGCAACCCCTTCAGCGTTCCCACGAGTACTCCCATTGAACTTGTCGACGATGACCAACTCGAGGCCGTTCCGGAGCAGTTTCGCACCGGCTCCATGAGCTTAGGCTGGGACCCGACGACGGCCCAGGTCGTCATCGAGGCCTACCCCATCACCGACGCCGATGCCGACGACGACGAATCGCCTGATGAGGGCGACGCTGAGGCGGCCGAAATGCTGCTGGTGCGAATGCCGGTCGGCACCGCCCGCGCATTCGCCAAGCGCACCCGCGAGGTCGTGGCCGCCGGACGTCCGACGTGCCCGCTTTGCGGTTACCCCATAGACGCCGACGGGCACATTTGCCCCCTTCCCGAGGCCTGATGCCAGCGCCGGACCTGGTGACCGCCGAACTGGAGCTCACCGGCCGCATCACGACTGCTTCAAACGCGACATTTTTGGGCAGCATCGGCGACGTGGTGGTCGTCTATAAGCCGATAGCAGGCGAAAGTCCGCTGTGGGATTTTCCCCACGGCACCCTGGCCCACCGGGAGGTGGCCGCCTACCTGGTCTCGCAGGCCTTCGGCTGGGACGTCGTGCCGCACACCTGGCTCCGCGATGGTCCACTGGGGGAAGGAATGGTGCAGCTCTGGCAGGAGCAAGACTCCGCCCAAAGCGCCGTGAACCTGGTCGCCGCTGACCGGGTGCCGGAGACGGGCTGGAAACACGTTCTCAAGGGTCGTGATGAGAGCGGACAGATGGTCGCCCTCGTTCACGAAGACTCGCCGGCGCTCAGACGCATGGCGGTTTTCGACATCGTCGTCAACAACGCCGACCGCAAAGGCGACCACATTCTTGCCATGACGGGCGGACACCGGCACGGCGTGGACCATGGGCTCACCTTTCACCGTGACCACAAGCTGCGCACGGTGCTGTGGGGATGGTTGGGAGACGCTCTGACCGCCGAGGAGCGCGACGGCATAGATCGTGTCAGCGAGGGACTGCACGGTGGGCTGGGCCGAAACCTGGCGGAGTTGCTCAGCGCCGAAGAAATCGCTTCGCTCGCGGAGCGCTGCGCCCGGTTGCGCTTGGCACAGCGGTTTCCGGCTCCGAGCGGTGAGATGTCTGCGGTGCCCTGGCCGCTGTTCTAAGGGGATTGGGGCTACGGGCTTCGCGGGCTGTGCGACGTTGAGCCGTCCTCTGGGCCTGACCTGTGCGACCGACCTCATCGGCGGTTTCCAAGCCTGGGCAGTACTGTGCAGCAGTCCGACTAAATATCTTGCCCGCGCTGGAGCCATCGAGGATACGAAATCTCAGGACGACTTCATCCCTGCGTGTCAGGGCGTCGTACCGTGGCGCAGGCCGAGATGACGCGGCAGAATTCGCACAACATGCATACCAACGGGGCGGTGCACACCTGGCCGCTGGAGGGTGCGGCGGGTTAGGTCTGCGGTTAGCCCTGCGCGCCTGCCACGGTTGCCTTGGCTTCCGGCCGGCTGCTGTTAGAACCGTCTACCTCTGCTTCCCCTTCCGGTCGGACGGGGAAGACTACGTCCCGCAGATAACGCAGCACCACAATTCCCACCGCTGTTGTTGGTACCGATAGGAAAGCTCCGACGATGCCGAACAGGGTGCCGCCGACTGTTACCGAGGCCAGCACCACGGCCGGGTGGATCTTCAGCTTAGTTCCCACCAGGAACGGCTGCAGCAGGTTGCTCTCCAGTTGCTGGACCACAATCACCACGCCGAGCACGATCAGGGCCGTGACCCAGCCGTGGGAGATCAGCGCGATCAGGGCGGCGAGCAAACCTGTTGCCACCGCACCGACGACCGGGATGAAGGCCGCGATAAAGATCAGGATGGTCAGCGGCAAGGCGAGCGGAATGCCCAGGATGAAAAGGGCGGCGCCGATGAAGACAGCATCGACCAGGGCGACGGCGGCCTGCGCCGCGATGTAGCCGGACAGAGTCTGCCAGGCCCGGGAGGTCACGGCGGCGGCGTGCACGTAGACCTTGGCGTCCGTCCATCGGCTGGTCCAGGCGAGGAAGCGGTCGCCGTCTTTGAGGCAGAAGAACGTGAAGACCAGGACCAGCACAAAGATGATGGTGCCCGAAGTGATGGCCCCCAGTCCGGTGGTGATCCCGGAGGCGATGTCTCCGGCGTGCTCGCGGATCTGGGATACCGCGCTGTCCACCAGGGAATTCAGGTCCGCGTTTTCAAGATTGAACGGTGGCCCGGCCAGGAACTGGGTGATCTGCCCGAGGTTTTCGCGTGCCTTCCCGGCCAGCCCCGCGGTTCCCGAGGCCAGCGACGGAATTACCAGTATCAGCACTCCGACGACGGCAGCCAGCGCAGCGAGCACGGTGACAAAGGCCGCCAGCGCCTTGGGCATGAGGCGGCGGGCCAGGCGGTTCACCGGCCACAGGATGCTGGCCAGCAGCAGGGCCAGGATCGTCGGGAAAACCACCGACCACAGCGAACGGACCAGCCACCAGGCCAGCACTAAACCGATAGCGATGACAACGGCCCGTCCAGTCCACAGAGCAGTGCGGTCAACGCCGGCGGCGAAAATCCCGCGCGGTTCCTGCGGCTTCACTCCGGGTCCGGTGGCGGATTCCACCGCCTCGGGATCAGCCTTGAGAGTGCTCGACACCGAGCGAGCGGTCGATGCCTGACGCTTCGGAATAAATCGCATGCTTCCTATCCTGCCCCACTTGGGCAACTGATCCCGCGCCCACACCACAGGAAGACCCCGGTATTAGCTAACCTCTGCTTCGCCGCGACAGAGCCGCGACGGGACGTTGGCGTAGCGAACCTCGACCCGCCGGATTCTTTTTTCGGGAACAGGCGCTCGGGCCGGGGGTCGAGGGTTCCCTTTTGGGTTATTGCTGGCGACGTCCATGCCGCAGATTCAACTTGGCAGGCATCGTGCGTGGACCGTTCCGATGTGCAGGTCTGGGTTACTGGACGGATGGCGCCTACGCGGGCCCGTGGTCTGGCGTCCGCTGCCGTCCAGATGATCGTCGAAACGGCAGGCGACGCACTTGGGCTGCACCGGGGTGCTGTGGAAGGCGGCTGCCGGCAGATCGGGATGGCTCCGCGGTACTTGAAGATTGCCGGGAAATGGCATGACCACGACCTACGGGGTGCGTCTCCGGGACTGGCTAGTGCTGTCCCTCTTAGGTAGCGCGCGCCGCCGCAGGAGCACCGACATGGCGACAATAAAGAAAAGGATGTACAGCCATGCGGGGATTAGCCGCGCCCAGACGGGGACGGATACGAGGATCAGAATCAGATTCGCCACTGTCAGCCCGAGTAGACAGATCGCAAAGGGCCACCACAGGGGGTCCGGCTTCCATGTCGCCATGCCCCGAGCCTAAACCTGAGGAGGAGGGAGGGGTACCTCCTTCGGCCGGCTATGGTCCCGTCCGCCTGCATAGCCATCGCGAAAGCGTGCCGGCACTCCCTACAGCACAGCAAACCATGATGACACCGAGGATTATTGCGGCATGCCGAGCAGCCTTCGCCTCGACTGCTGCGCCTAGCCGCTAAGAACACGTGTTCTTAGCGGCTATCGCAAAAGGTCCGAGGGAGATCAGGAACTACACGTTGAATCTAAATTCAACCACGTTCCGTAACCGAATAACCTCTGGCGCGGCCATAGGCAAGTCTTCATGTGGCTAATGTTCCGCTCGCTCCCCACGGAGTTCGTCGAACTTTCCGCTTCGCGATATGAATTACCAATCCGATGCTTGTCCAGAACCTAACAAAGGCCAACCAGTAGCATTTCTGTACGAACAGGAGGCGGGTGTGGCCGTCACAGCGAGCGAAGCCCGGCGCAACCTTGACAGTTTCATTGACGAGTCCACCTCGACCGCACCGCAGTAGAGATTGTGTCAAAGCGTGGGTCCGCGGTCTTGACGTCGAAAGCCGAGTACGACTCGTTGATGGAAACAAGCTACCTGCTGGCGTCGCCCAGGAACGCGCACCGTCTCATGTCGGCTCTGAAATCCGCCCGCGCGGCCGATACCGAGCGCAGGCGATGACCCAGTTAGGCCATGGTTCACGATTCCCGGCCCTGAGTGCGGATTGACTGGAGCCCTTTGGTTCCGGGATTGATACTAGGCCGACACTAGACTCCGGAGTATGAGCAATCCGCAGACTTTCCCTGATGCCTCGTCAGACTCACCCACACAACCGGTTTCGACCCGGCCGCGCGCTGAAGTGACCACGCGGGTGGTATTCGCGTGCGCGCTGGTCGCGGTCGTGTTCACCTGATTCACCACATTCGCCGCGCCCTTGGCCGCGCAGCAGGCGGCGGCCCGTGGGGACTACGGCAACCTTTTCACGTTCTGGACCATCGCCTGGGGCATTGTGCTCGTCCTCGATCTCTTAGCCCTTGTCCTTGGAACCAGAGGCGCACGGCAGCCCACAGGGAAGGTGCCCTCAGGTGCCGCGATCGGTATCGGCGCGACAGGCGTGCTCGGTGTCCTGGTGTACAACCTCGTGACATTCCAAGTCATGCCCTTCATCAGCTGAGAGCAGGCCCAGTCTCCAACGGTCTCGACGCGTCCGACATGCGGTTCTCGGCGCGGGCCAACAGTCCAACAGGTGGGCGGCTCCATGGCAAATAACGCCGGAGACTTACGTGGCCGGCTCGACCATTTGAAATCTACGGTCGCCGCAATCACCTTGACTACACGCGGCGGGGCGCACTCGATGCCATCTCGCCCCAGTTCATGGCGACGTAGAGGGCCGGGACCCCGCCGTTGAGGGCGTCGGCACGATGTTGTGGTTGAGGCGGAACAGGTTCTGCGGGTCGAAGCGGTTTTTCAGGGCCACCAGCCGGTCGTACGTTTTCGGCCCGTAGGCCTGGCGCGCGGCGTCGGTGGCGTCGTAACCGACTTCTGCACCGAGGAAGTTGACGTATTGGCCGTGCTCGGCAAGCGGCTGCATATTGGCGTAGGCCTTCCGGGCGAACCCGCTGAGCCGCTCGTCCTCCGCTGGGTCCTTCCAGAAGCCGTAGACATTCAGCCAGTACTTCGCCGAACGGTTGGGAAACGCTGTCGCATCCTCGGGCACACGTCCGAAGGCCCCTTGCATGTGGTGGATGTCGATCCCCGTTCCGAACCACGTCACCTCGGAGGCGAAGCCGACCAGGACATCGACGGCCTCTTCATCCAGTCTGGAGAATGACACGTTCTTCCAGTACCCCCGGGCTCCCTTGGGAAAGAGGCTGTCCATGGCGGACTGCCACTCCAGCCAGGCCGCGGGCCCCACTTCCTCCTCGTCCGGGAGTGCCGCTTCCCGCAGCTGCCCAATCAACTCGAGCCCTGGCTGATGGTTCTCGGAGGCCCAGGCAAAGCCGATGATCATCCACGGCTCCTCCCCCATCTCGAAGTCGGGCGGCAGCACCAGGATCGAGATGATCGGGTTCATCTCATCGGGCAGGTCCTGGGTCCAGCGATCAAAGGCCTGCAGGGCGTCCCTCCAACGCTCCGGGCGGTAGAAGAAATTTCCCCCCAGTACGGCAGCCGGCAACGGACGGGCCCGGAAGGTGAAAGATGAGACCACTCCGAAGTTCCCGCCCCCACCGCGCAGGCCCCAGAACAGCTCGGGGTTTTGCTCCTCGCTGACCTGCAAGTGCTCGCCTGTGGCGGTGACGACGTCGGCGGAGACAAGGTTGTCCAAGCTCAGCCCGTTGGACCGGGTCAGCCAGCCCACACCGCCACCAAGGGTCAGCCCGGCGACCCCGGTCGCGCTGATCACCCCGAGCGGGACGGCAAGTCCGTGCGGAACAGTGGCATGGTCGACGTCCGCCAAAGTCGCACCGGGTCCGACGGTCACAAGCCGCTGCCCTGCTTCGACCTCCACACCGCGCAACTGGCCCAAATCCAGCACCAGGCCGCATTCGACCGTGCCATGGCCGGCGATGTTATGGCCGCCCCCGCGCACAGCCAGCGGCAGCCCGGTGCTCCGCGCCATGTCCAGGACGTGGTCGATGTCAGCAACCGTGCCCGCCCGGATAACCGCCCGCGGGTGCACGTCGATCATCCCGTTCCACACTGCTCGGGCCTCGTCAAAGAGCGGATCCTGCGGTTCAACCACCGACCCGGCCAGATGGCTGCGCAGCTCCTGCAGGGCGCGGTCGGTTTCGCCGTCCTGGTCGCCATGATCCATTGTGTTCATTGGTCTGTTGCTTCCCTGACGCGGGGGTTTGACGTCCCTTAATCCAGCAGTGGATTAAAATTCGCCGGTGCCGGCGATGCCCGGGCGGTACCTGCCCAGGACGCGCCCTGAGGTGTTCCGGCCCGGGAATACGGTCCAGCCGACAATGCACTGGAACAGCGCGTGGTGGCCTCAAGTATAGATTCGCCCGAGTCACCGGACAACAGACCCACCGGAGTGCCTGCTTTTCAAGGAAGAGCGAATTGGCCGATCTTCCCTGAAGACCCTGACATGGAGCACCCCTCCGCCCTACTCAGACAAGCTGAGGGTGGTCCGGGAAGCCGCCGTCCGCCGTCATCATGCAGGAAACGACAACCCCTAGGCAGCCCGGTCAGAGCGGGAGTAGCATACCGAAATGGATCACCCGGGAGATGCCGGGCAAGGGCTGGCGCCGCCACTGCCAGGGACCGCCCAGCGGGCAACCGCACTAGCCTGGAGGGTCGTATGGGACAGCATGTGAAGGCCGGGGAGCTGGAGACCTGGACGGAGCAGGTCGGCCAGGGCCCCGACGTGCTGCTGATCGGCGGGCTCGGGGACACAGTGGAGTCCTGGCAGTTCCAGCTGGACGGGCTGGCGGACCGTTACCGGATTACGGCTTTCGACAACCGCGGGGCTGGCCGGACGGCCATGCCCCAGGGGCAGCCGACCGTGGAGGCGATGGCTGACGACGCTGCCGCGGTGCTGCACTCGTTGGGAGTCTCCTCGGCCCATGTGGCCGGGTTCTCCGGCGGCAGCATCATTGCCCAGGAGCTCGCGCTGCGCCACCCCGAAGCCGTCCGCAGCATGGTGCTGCAAAGCACGTGGTCAGCGATGGACGACTTCATGAAGACGATGATCCGGGCCTTCCACTGGCAAGCCGAGCTGGCGCCCAGCGAGCGTGACTTCCTGGAGGGGTTCTTCATCTGGGTCTACACCGCCAGGGCCCACAATGACGGGACGGTCGACCGGTTCATCGAGGACGCCATGGCCTTCCCGCACAAGCAGAGCACGGAGGACTTCCTCGCGTTCGCCGATGCCTGCGCGCGGCACGTAACGGCCGGCAGACTGAACGCCATTCAGGTTCCAGTACTGGTGCTCGCCGGCGGCGCCGACAGGATGAGCCGCCCTGAGCTCGGTAAGGCGGTGGCCGATGAGATCCCCGGAGCCCGGTTCGAGGTAATGGAGGAGGAAGCGCACCAGCCCTTCCAAGAGGTCCCGGACGCCTGGAACGCGCGGGTGGATGAGTTCTGGCAGGAGGCGGAGAGGCTCCACTCGGGTACGACGTCGAGCTAACCCCGGCACCCGATGTCCTTCTAAGTGTCGGAACGCCGGGCAGCAGCGTCTGCCATTCCGGGATCCCCGGTTCAAGGACTGTTGGCCAGTGACTCGCTTTCGGCCCGAGGCCTCGCTCTCCGTCTAGGCGGATCGCCCCGCCAACCAGGCGAAAGCAACCACCAAAAATGAGTATTTTCCCGAATTGTTGAATCCGCCAGCGCCTGGGCCAACAGGTCCGCGGCGCGGACGAGCCGCGGACCCAGCCTGGGCGAACCGGAGCGGATAACGGCGGCGACTCGCTATTATGTACCCCTCAACGGGTCTTAGCCTTTGCCAAGGGTAGAGCGAGCATAAGGGAACTCTCTATGTACAACCCTTCTCGCAGGCGCTGCGTTCGACCAGCCCTTTTGCATGTTTACGGGCTGCTGCGCCCGGCCCAGGCCGCCATCAGGAGTCCTGTCAGCACCGCCGCCCCGGCAAAGCCTTCCGACGAGGTCCAGTCAGTGGACGGCTTGGTCAGTGCGACCGTAATGACCAAGCAGGAGAGCAGGAACTCAGTGCCAGCCCGCACCGGCTGCCCCCGATAGACAGGAGATGCGATGAAAAGTGTCAGCGGCACCCACCGCACCGCGGTGAGCAGGAGGGGCCGAAGATCGGATAGAACCCGGACATAACGAAGAACAGCCAGGATGCGGCCAGGGTCGGCACGAACAGGGACAGTTTAACGGCCTGCCGTTTCCTTGATGCTGAGCGCCCCTTTCTTCATCAGGTCCGCTTTCCCAGGTTTGGTCGGGTCTTAGGAGCGGGTGAATGCCAGTATGCCGGCTGCCATTCTGGTTGCCGCTCCGTGCTGGACGATGTGCGGCTTGCCCTGTATTTCCAGGAAGCGGCCGTGCGCAGCGATGGCTGCCAGTTTTTGGCACCAGGACCGGGGCGCAACCGGATCGCGTGAGCCGCGGACTACCAGAACGGGCTGGGCGATCCGGCTCACCCTCGCTTCCAGATCGTAGGACATCATCACCGGAAGTTCGGTCAGGTACCAGCGTATGCCGGAGCGCACGTAGTCGGTGAATACGATGGCATTGCCCGCCGGGCTTTCCGTGAGCGAGTTGGCCCCCAGGGCGAGGGCTTGGAGTAAGACGCTTCGGCGTGCTGAATCGACAACGGGGCCGATCAGCACAACGTGCGAGACCAGGTCAGGCCGTATCAGGGCAAGTTCGGTGGCGAACTGCGTTCCCATGGAATGCCCGACCACCACGACCGGTCCGGTGCCCAGCTCAACGAGGGTGCCCGCGATGACAGCAGCATACTCTGCGACGGAAATCTGCCGGTCCGGCTTCGCGGCAGCACCGAATCCCGGTAGGTCGAAGGAATGGACTTCTCCGTGTCCCGCCAAGATCCGCTGCAGCCTGCGGTAGTAGCGGTGGGACATGCCGATACCGTGCAGCAACACGAAAACAGGGTTTCCCGACGTGGCGTGCGGCCCGGCCAGAGAGTAAACATGGGCGTCCCAACGGCCGGTGGTCACGATCCTTGCCGTTATTTTCGCGTCCGCGTCCCCACCCGGGGTTCCGCGCCTGCCGCGGCTTCCAGCAGCGGCTGGAGTTTCTGCGCTTTCGGGATCCATCAGCTCACCTTACGGGAAGGAGCAGACCGGGCCGGCAGATCGGACACCACTTATTCCCGGACCTACCGTACCTAAACCTTTGAAGCTATCCAATACGGAATCTTAACGGGGCCTCCGACAACGGGAGGGAGGATGAAAGCGGCGCTGGAGCCAAGCAGTCGGCTTCAGCGCTTGACCCTGCTGCCCTGCAGCGCTCGGGCTTGCCCGGTAGCCCTGGACACTTCACGTTCGCTATCACGGCCGGTCCAGGTCATCGGGACCGCGGAGTACTCGGGGCCGCGAAGGTTCACCCACCAGGCAAGCCGCGCAGACTCAGGCGCGTCCGCGGGTAGCGGGACGGCCTAAGCAACGTGTTTAGCCGAGAATCGGCAGGGCCGAGGGTGCGCTCTCGACCTTGACGAAGGTGCCGGCGTCTACGGACTTCACTTCACCGTCGATCTGATAGGGCAGGGGCTTGAGCGTGGTGAACTCGTAGCTGCTTACGCTGGGCTGGTCCCCGAGCCCCTGGGTGGTGGCGCGCAGGGCCTTCAGCAGGACCCGCCACTTGGACATGTGCGGGAAAATGATCACTTCGAATTTTCCATCCGAGAGCTTGTCGTCGGCCTCGCTGAGCGTGGCGTACTTCGCCATCTCGGCAATGTTAGCGAAGACGATGCTGTCGAACTTCCGGCGCTTGCCGTCGCTCTGGAGGATTGCGAAGGGCTGAAACTTCGAAAATGTCCGCACCACGGAGACCATCTCCTTGAGGGCGCCTTTGCTCCCCTTTTCCAGATCGATCGCCATCACCGGCGTCAGACCGAATCCGACATAGGAGTGCGCGTATTCATCCGGAGCGTCCGGCCCTTGGCCGGTGTGGATGCGCAGCAGGTCGATGTGCCGCACCCGGCCCTGGGCGATCGCTTCTGCCAGCGGCATCGTGCCCGTGGTCCGCCGGTGATCATTCGCGTTTCCAGCCGCCATCACAGCACACACCGCGTTAGGGTTGCCGGACTGCATGACACCGTTGACCACTTCGTTGTACCCGCCGTCACCGCTGACGGACACGATGAGCACGTCGCGGCCTCCGGCAGCCGCCTCACGCGCCAGCGTGACGGCATGGCCCGCATGCCCCGTTGGCTGCAGCCTGATATCCGGGGCATAGGACAACAGCTCCCTCAACCCGTCGCACAACTGCTCCGCCAACTTCGGTGCATCACCGGTGCTGTTGGGATTGAAGATGATGACAATCGATTCAAAGCTCCGTGCAGAATCCATCACGCACTCCAGTAAAAACTAGTGGATGCCCACCGTGCACCGACCCCGTCGAAAATACAAGGCCAGCCCCGGAATCCGCCTCGCCGCCCGGACAGCTGCCATGGTCCCACTTCATCATGAACAGGCCACGCAGGCCTAGAATCAGCACCGTTTAGCCGCCAAGCGGAGAACGCCGGCAACGGCGCTTCTGTCCTTGGACATTCAGCCCTGTCCAAGCCTGCCGGGACATTTCCATGGCCCCGTCCGCACCACATGGTTATCAGCACCCGAATCGCCCTCGGCCGCGGACCTGTGATTCGAATTGAGCAGCTCCGCGCAGTGAACTTTTAAGTACACCGGCGCCCTTGGCGGCGCAGCCAAAAAACCTCCACCGCCGTGACCAACAGCAAGGACTCACATACGCGGTCGAGTCGGTGCCGAGCGCTGGGGCCAACGACATACCCTTGAAATTGACGACCAAAGTAGCTCATCATTGCGCTTGGAACGACCGACCGATCAGCAGGCAAAGCGAGGAAAACGGTGAAGCAGCGTCACATCTCCGACGACGGCGGCGTGACCTGCCAACGCAGTCCAGATCCCGACGATTCCCCCGGGGCTCTTACGATCGACCAACTACTCCTTGAGAGCCGCATCGGGCTCGAGCGTGTTCACGCTTCGGATCTTGAGCGGGAGATGGCCGTGGGCGCCCTTGTTGTTGACACACGGCCGGTCGATCAGCGAGAACGCGACGGTGATCTTCAGGGAGCGGTCGTCATTGACCGAAACGTTCTCGAGTGGCGGCTCGACCCTTCCAGCCCCCACCGGCTCCCGATCGCTGACGACCCCGCTCGACGGATCGTGGTCGTCTGCAATGAGGGCTACAGCTCCAGCCTCGCTGCCCACACCCTGCAACGGCTGGGACTGACCCGTGCGACCGACCTTATCGGCGGTTTCCAAGCCTGGGCAGCACTGCGCAAGCAGTCCGACTAATTAACCTGCCTGCGCTCGCGGCATCGAAGATACGAAATCTCAGGACTTCATCCCTGTGTGTCAGGGCGGCGTACCGTCTCCTCGCCCAAGGTTGGCCGGCGCCGAGGTCCGGCCGCAGATAGCGCAGCGGCCGATGCATCGATTGGTCTTCGATGACTAGCTGTGAACAGGCTCGCCGACGACGAAACCCCTACATGGGCAATGGCCGCGGGTCAGAGGACCTTCTTCACCACGGTGGACTTCAGTTGCATCCGCCCAAACCCGGGAACGGTCGCATCAATGTCGTGATCGCCCACGCCATCCTCAATGAGTCGAATGCCGCGCACCTTCGTGCCGACCTTCACGACACCGCCACCCGCGCCCTTGACCTTAAGGTCCTTAACGATCGTGACCGTGTCACCATCGGCGAGCACATTGCCAACGGCATCCTTGATCAAAGCGGTCTCGGGCGTGGTCTCGGGCGTGGTCTCGGCCGAGTCTTTCGGCCATTCATGGCCGCACATCGGGCACACCAGCAAGGGGCCCTGCTCGTAGGTGAACGCCTCGTGACACTCCGGGCAAAGCGGCAGACCGTCAGACATTGAAGCGAAATTCAACCACGTTCCGTAGCCGAATAACCTTTGACCAGCGCTGGCCATAGACTGTGTATGCATCTCGCAGGGTCGGCTTCACCGCGGCTGGCGCATCGCCGACGAAGGCGTCCAGGCATCCGCGGCCAATCACTGCCTCGACCCTCCCCGAAGACGGGCCGCGATCGGTCGCGCTCAGGGAGGGGTGAGAAGGCGCTCACTCGATGCTCAGTCGACCACCGAACGGACGATCGCCGCGATACGCTTCTCCGTATCCTCGTCCACGGTCTCGAAATACCACGCGGCCGGCATCAATTGCCCATCAACGCCGCCTGCGGCTCGGAAGGGCGCCTTCTCGGTGATCGCGAGATTCAACCGTTCGTCGTTGCGCAGCGTCACGAGCGCGGGAGTGCTCGCCGACTTCGCGTAGGCGGGCATTCCGTACCAAATCCGCGGCTTCAGAACGGGTGCCGCAGCCATGATTGTGTCATGCACACTCTGCATGACCGAACGCCGCGGCTCGTCCATCTTCGAGATCTTGTCGATAACCTGCGTCAGGTTCTTCTCGTCCTTCGATGACATGTCACGTCCTTTCGTCAGCCGATATCGGCATCGGCGGAATGAAGTTGGCGCATTATTGCGCCGCACCCCATCCGGACATGTCCTGAACGTTCAGGCCTCTCCTCGATGATTCACGTGGTTGCCACGTGGAAGTGCGTTCGGTGGCTCGTACCACCGCAATCAGGGTACCTGACATGCAGACGGAGTACACCGCCGATTCTGCAAAATTCGTCACACGTTAAACCGGAACTCCACCACGTTCCGTAAAAGAATAACCTCACCTACGTGCGTGTTTGCGCGAGGGGTTTCCAGTCTTCGGTCTGCAGACTTCACCAAAGTTCGCTTCGCAGCAGTCCGAAGCTCCACCACGACAACCAGTCGTGGCGGCGCTTCGTCCTTGCCTCTCGAGGAAATAACCGCTCAAATTGGGAGGATTGGCCCATGACAACACTAATCCCCTCCGAACTTGTGGAAGCTCTCGACGGCGAAGCTAGGTGCCCGGCGAACAGCCGCGGGCGTCTCGCCGGCGCCGGTGTCTGTCACGCTGCGGACGGGCCGGAGCCGTTCACGTCCCTGCCCCTGAAAGCATCGGCCGGCATACGGATTCGCGCCTCCGCACGGGACCCGCAATGGACGCGGACGAACGGCAGCCCCGGCATGCGGGCTGACGGCGCGACTCCGGGCGGTAGCGCCGCAGCCCCGGGCGGCAGCGGTGGCAGAACCGCGCCGTCCGGCAAAACGGCCGGACGGTAGCGGCCTGCGGATCAGGAGGCGGTCAGGCCGCCGTCGATGACGTGCTCCATGCCGCTGATGTACGACGAGTCGTCGCTGGCCAGGAAGAGGACGAGGTTGGAAACCTCGCTCGGGTCCGCCATGCGGCGCAACGGGACCTGTTCCGCGATGCCGCCGCCGGTCTCGTCGGTCGCGGCCTCCATCATCGGCGTCTTGATGTAGCCCGGGTGCACGGAGTTGACCCTGATGTTGTCGGGGCCGTACTGCTGGGCTACGTGTTTGGTCATGCCGCGCACAGCGAACTTGCTGCCCACATACGCAAGGTTCGGCGCGCCGATGACGGAGACCATGCCGGCGGTCGAGGAGATATTGACAATGGATCCGCCGCCAGCCTTCTGCATCAGCGGAAGGACGGTCTTCATGCCGTAGAACTGTGAATTCTGGTTGACCGCGATCACCTTGAGGTACTCCTCTTCGTCCAAGTCCACGGTGGGGGAAATGGGGCCGAGGATACCGGCATTGTTGACCAGGATGTTCACGGCACCTAAGGCCTGTTCGGTTTCCGCCACGACTCTCTGCCAGTCGGCCAGTGAGGTGACATCGTGGCGCAGGAAGAGCACGCTTTCGCCCAGTTCCTGCGCGACCTGACGCCCGCGTTCCTCATTTACGTCGGTGAACGCCACCCGGGCACCCTCGGCCACGAAACGCCTGACATGGGATTCGCCCATGCCCTGCGCCGCGCCGGTGATGATGGCAACCTTGCCGTCCAGTTTTCCCATGATTCGGTCCTCCTCATATCGCTGCGCAGCGGTCTGTGCTGCGTCGGCCGCGGCGGCATGCCTGCATACGCGTTGGCCCTGTACCGCATTCTTTATGCGTATGCATCTAATCTAGCCGTGTTTTGTTGAAGCGTCAACAAAGACGGGTGGCCACGCGTTACTCGCCGAGCCCCTCGCTGGTGCCGGACGGGGCTTGGTCCGCCGTGCTCAGGCAGGGCACCTCACTCTCCCTACAGATCACGCAGCCCGGATCGCGTTCTTCGCCCCCCCGCGAGGTGCGATTCCGGTAAACCTCGTCCGCGCACGGGACGGGTGCTGCTACTCAAAGTGACCCGTTAGACGGCGGGCCATCGCAACACGGAGATGCGAGGACTTATACAAGGAGTTGAATGATCTGCGACTCCCCCAGCCATATCGGTGGCAGTACTTAAAATCGTTCCGTTTTGGGGGTCCCTCAGCGGACATTTGCGCACCTTACCGACTGGTGCAGGATCGCGATCTTGGGACGTGCTTACTGGCGCAAGACCCAGTCCAGCAGCAAGGCGGCGACCACAGCGATGGGAGGCAGAGGAGGGCCAGGGCTTTTCACATTTTATTAGCGCAATGACGCCGAGAACCGCGCCAAGCAATCGGCAAGTCTTCATGTGGCTAATGTTTCAGCTCGCTCCCCACGGAGTTCGTCTCCGCTCCTACGTCACAACGCAAAGTCTCTGCTCAATACCTTGCACGTGCCTATGTTCGCCGAAAACAGGAAGCTCTTGGAGCCGGGCCAGAGGAGCTTCTCTATCTGCCTTGAACCTTCAGCTTGAACGCGCTGGGGAGCTCTCGAGGATTCCTCCGCTGGGCATCACATAACTTCCGGGAGTTTCTGACACTGGGAGCTCTCGGTTCGCCCTTCGCCAATGAGAGGACTGAGTGCTTCACACATAGGGCCAAGAGCCTCTCCCATACGTGCGACTACGTCCCCATTGAACCCTTCATCTCGACCCCATGACCGCAAGGTCGCCAAGAAAGCCCCTTGGACAGCGCCGCCGATGCTCGAGGGAATGACACTCTCTGGATGGGTACCTGTGCGCTCTCCGACGAACTCGGCAACAGTTCGCCCCCAGTCGAACCATCGAATCGACACGCTAGGGCGAAGGGACCGGGTTTGCTCAAGTACCTTGAAACGCCGCCTCCATAGTTGCCGTTCATCTGCAGCTTCCTCTAACGCCTGGAGAACCGCACCCTCTACCGCCGCAAGGACCGGGAGGTTCTCGGACTGGCAGTGCAGGAGTTCGGCTAGACGTACGAGGTGGTCATCGAAGCCAACCCACAGGATGTCGGCCTTTGATGGGAAGTAGCGAAAGAGAGTCGTGCGACCCACGCCGCAGGCCGCGGCGACCTCGGACATCGAAGTCTGATCGAATCCCTTCTCGAGGAACAGCCCTATAGCACATTCCTCAATTTCCGCTGCAGATGAGGCATACGGTCGCCCGCCACGCCCATTTTCGCCTTGTCTCGCCAAGTCCACTTCTCCCACTCATCAGGAATGCCCCCCTTTTTGGTACTGAGTACCATTAGGGTAGTGTCGGACGTCACGTACACCTTACAAACGTTCCATTTACAGCATGGCATGGTGCGAGCCGGGCCGAGACAGCGGCCCTCGTTGCATCGCAGCCAACCCCAACAACCGAGGAGAGATCATGGCGAGGAAGCCAATCGAGACGGTAGAAGACGCGAGACAGCGAGCCAAAAAACGGTTGCCGCGCGCAGTATTCTCTGCACTACTTGCCGGCAACGAGCGCGGTGCCACTTTGGACCAGAACCTCGAAGCCTTCGACAGTATCGGCGTGATCCCGCGTGTAGGTGTTGAGGTTGAGAGTCGGGACTACAGCACCAATTTCATGGGCATCGATATGTCGCTCCCGCTGATCATGAGTCCTGCGGGGGCGCAGGCGATGCACGTCGACGGGGAGGTCCCCGTGGCCAGGGCGACCAGAAAGGCCGGCCTCACCCTCGGGCACAGCAACTTCGCCTCGAGCCGATTCGAAGATGTCATCGCCGAGAACCCGAACGCGATCTATCAGCTGTACTGGACCGGCACACGTGATGACATTGCCGTGCGGATCGGACGGGCGAAGGCATCGGGCGCGAAGGCCCTGATCCTGACGATGGACGCTCTTCCCATCCAGGCCCGAGACTGGGGATCCCCGGCCATGCCAGGGAATCTCAACCTGCCCGAGATGATCAGATTCGCCCCGGTAGCACTCTCCCGGCCCAGGTGGCTCAGCAGCTACCTGCAGCGTGGCCAAGTCCCCGACCTTACCGTGCCGAACTTCGGCGACGGGATCGGCGATGCCCCCACAATGATGGACGCATTTATGCAATGGCTTGATACCCCGCTCCCGAGCTGGGATGACGTTGCGTGGGTGAAGGAGGCTTGGGGCGGACCGTTCATGATCAAGGGAATCTGGCACCCGGACGACGCTCTCCGCGCGATCGACGCCGGTGCGACAGCAATCGGGGTATCCAACCACGGCGGAAACAACCTCGACACGACGCCGTCGGCGCTGCGCGCACTCCCCGCGATCGTCTCGGCGGTCAACGGGCAGGCTCAAGTGTCTTACGACGGTGGGATCCGACGGGGTGGTGACATCGTCAAGGCGCTGGCGCTCGGCGCGGACGTGGTCCTCGCCGGACGAGCTTGGCTGTTTGGGCTGTCCGCCGATGGAGAGCGGGGGGTCACCGAAGTGATCACCGCTTTACGGTCCAGCATGGAGAAGTTCATGCTTGGGTTGGGACACGATAGCATCGACCAAATCAGCAAGGATGACTTGGTAATCCCGGATGGATTCATTCTGGAGAAGTCTGCATTCGAGCGAGTTGCAACTCTCGTTTAGAGTGCGTCTACTAGTGTGAACGAGTCGAACTAATGCGCTGCTGCGTAAGTAGGTTGAGAAGTCTGGTGGACTAAACCAAGGAGACGCTTCCCAGACCGAAATCTGGGAAGCGTCTCCTAAGCGGTTGCAGACACAACCGACTAAACCCATGTCTATTGGGAATGGGCGCAGGTCAGAGGACTTTCTTCACCACACTGGACTTTAGTTGCATCCGCCCAAACCCGGGAACAGTCGCATCAATGTCGTGATCGCCCACGCCGTCCTCAATGAGTCGGATGCCGCGCACCTTCGTGCCGACCTTCACCACACCGCCAGCGGCGCCCTTGACCTTGAGGTCCTTGACGATCGTGACCGTGTCACCATCGGCGAGCACATTGCCAACGGCATCCTTGAGTGAAGCGGTCTCGGGCGTGGTCTCGGCCGAGTCTTTCGGCCATTCATGGCCGCACATCGGGCACACCAGCAAGCGGCCCTGCTCGTAGGTGAACACCTCGTGGCACTCCGGGCAAGCCGGCGGAGCGTCAGACATTAAACCTAAATTCCACCACGTTCCGTAGCCGAATAACCTCTTGGAGCGCCGCCGTCCGCAGGTCTGCCCGTACCTGCAGGCGCCAGAATTCGACGTCAACGATGTTGCCCTGCCCCGGCCAGGCAGGCGGGTCTGATTTTCACCAACTCCACCGACTACAACCTGGCGGGTACATGCCAGCGAGTCGCCGCGTCATATAGCTCTCGCCGTTGTACTACCCAACGGGTTGCTCGGGGCCAAATGTGTTTTCTCCAGGACGGAGCTCTGCTGACGAGGCGTCCTTTCCAGCAGCTGCCCTACTCGCAGGATCGCATCATGTATTGAACCGGTATCGGCCACTGTCAGTTGCTGCAGGACCAAGCCGTCGAGGGCTGCGAAAATTGCGCGCGCCAATGGGCCTGTGTCTTGATAGCCGTGTTTCTGCAGCGCCTGTTGCATCGAGGCGACGTAGTTCTCATAGAGCTTGACCGCTGAGGGGCGGAGTTCTGGTTTTCGCCGGGATTCCAAGATCATTTCGTACTGGAACAGCTGCAGCTCTGGTTCTGACTGGACGAGTTCCACCAGGGCGCGAGCGAAATCCTCATTGACTTCCTCGGTGGCCGATAGATCGCTGAGACGGATGGACCGAGCAGAGGCCCATTCCATAGCCGCTTCCAACAGTGCGCTTCGTGAACCGAAGTAGTGGGAGATCAGCGTGTTGTTCACGCCTGCCCGCTCCGCAACGGCGCGGTAGGTCAGGCCCCGCAGCCCTTTTTCAGCCACGACTCCTACGACGGCGGCCAAGAGGGCTTCCCGCCCGTCACCGTATTTGTGCGCTCGTCCACTGGGCATGAAACGAGTCTATCTACACAAGCGGTCCGATCTCCCAAGAGCCCTCGGCCCAGAAAAGAACTTTTCCAAACCTATTGACGTTCGGAACTAAGCAAGTGCATAGTTGTGGGTGGACGTGCCCCACCTCACACTCACTTGTCGATGCGTTCCGGCATTCTTCATTGAAAGGTCCCGTGATGACCAACCCAAACTCACCCGCTGCCGCCGTTCCGGCAGCGGAACCGTCACTTCACAAGACGCTGCGCTGGCAGGATGCTTTCGCTCTGGCTATGGCCGTCTCCGGCGGATTGTTTGTCTCCTTCGGCGCCACGATGGCCGCCATCGGCGCCCTATCCGCCCTGTTCATCTGGGCACTGGCGGCAGGAATCGGCTGGCTTCAAAACAACCTCTTTGCCGAAATGGCGTCCATGTTCCCGAACAAGCCGGGCGGAGTCCCCGTCTATGCACACGAGGCATGGAAGGAACGTTTCGCGCCCGCCGGTGCGCTGGCCACTTTCGGCTACTGGTTCGGCTGGTCCGCGGTCATTTCAGTCGTTAGCTTCACCGCCGGCGCGATCATCCAGGCGCGTTGGTTCCCGGACCAGACCTGGGTGCTGGACCTCGGCATCGCCCAGATCGGACTGAGCCAACTGATCGGTATCGCCCTGATCCTGGCCATCATGGTCCCGAATCTCTTCGGTGCGCAGCCCGCCGCCTGGGTGAACAAGCTCCTCGGTGCGCTGCTGGTCATTCCGCTGCTGATCTTCGTCGTCTCGCCCATCATCAGCGGTAACTGGCACGTCGAGAACCTCACCTGGGGCCTCGGCGGCGAAGGTGCCGACCACTGGGGCGGCTGGCAGGACGCGATTGTCTGGCTGTATCTGGTGGGCTGGACCGCCTACGGCACCGAAATGTGCGCCTCCTTCACCCCGGAATACAAGTCACGCAAGGACGCCAAGCGCGCCCTGTCCGCGTCGGGTGCCTACACCTTCGCCATGTTCGCCTTGGTTCCGCTGGGCGTTGGAGGATTGATCTCCCGCGAAGACGCGGCGGCCGACGTCGGCGGCGTCTTCGTCAACGCCTTCGCCAGCGTGCTGCCCGCAGGCCCGATGGCTGACATCATGCTGATCATCTCCATCGGCGCGCTGCTCATGGGAGTCAACGCCAGCATGGCCGACGGCTCGCGTGCCCTCTACGGCGCGGCGCTGGACGGGCTGGTTCCCCGGCAGTTCGAGAAGCTCAACAAGCACCAGGTTCCCGCCCGGGCCATCCTTACCGCCGTCGTCATGAACATCCTGCTGATCATCTTCGTCTCCAATCCGATCTCGATCCTGGTCGCCGGCGAACCTCGGCTACCTGCTGGCGATCCTGCTGGCCGTCAGCGGCTTCATCATCCTGCGTAAAGACCACCCCCAGATGCCTCGACCATTCCGTGCCGGGCGCACAGCAATGCCACTGGCGATCACCCTGACCATCTACGGTGCCGTCGTTCTGGTCGTCGGCTCGCTGTCCTCCGAACTCACCGGTTACGGCGGACCACTGGAACTCTCCATCGGCGTCGGCATCCTTTTGCTCTCCCTGGTCCTCTACGCCATCCGCCGCCGCGGGCAGGAAAAGCTGCCGTTGCTCCGCGAACCGCGACGCACCGAGTACCCGGCTGAAGATCCCGTATCCACCCCCGAACCAACCAACTAGCCCCCAAGGAGATCACCATGACATCACCCGTTTTCCACGCCGACCACACCGGAAACCCAATATGAGCCGTTCGAGGTCGGCCAGGTCCAGTGGCTGCGCCGCAACGGCGACGGCGGCAACCAGGCCCTCGCGTCCGGCATCTGGCATGTCACGCCCGAAGACGCCCCGGAACCGTTCGACCTGCCGATCGAAGAAGACGAAACCATCTACATCGTCTCCGGCCACCTCCACATCGAAGTCCTCGACGGGGACACCTTCGACCTCAAGGCCGGCAGCATGGCCTCCTTCTCCAAGGGAGCCAAGACCCGATGGACAGTGGTCGAACCCACCGTCGAATTCTTCGTCTACAGCTGACCATTCCCTGAAAGAAGCAACCAATGAGCACTACTACTGACGTCGTCGTCATCGGGGCCGGGTTCGCCGGCCTCACCGCAGCCCGCGAACTCTCGCAACGTGGACATACCGTGAAAATCCTCGAGGCGCGCGACCGGATCGCGGGCCGCACGTGGGTGGAAGAGCGGATGGGCCGCGGCCTTGAACTCGGAGGCACCTGGGTCCACTGGGTCCAGCCCCACGTATGGGCGGAGATGACCCGCTACGGCATCGGCGTGGTCGCCGGCCCGGAGTTCGAGAAAGCCTATTGGTGGGCCGACGGACAGCGGCACGAGGGACCGGCCGAGCGGGTACTGGAGATCATCGACGAACCCAACAAACGCCTCCTGGAGCAAACCCGCGAACTGATCCCTCTGCCGTACCAGCCGCTGAGCAACCCCGCGGTCAAGGGCGTGGACCACGAAAGCCTCTCCGCCCGGATTGACGCGCTGAACCTGGACGAAGAAGCACGCCAACTGCTGCGCACCTTCTGGTCGCTGAACTTCAACGGCAAGATCGAAGACGCCGCCTTCACCCAGGCACTGCGCTGGTGCTCGGCCGCCAGCGGCGACTGGATGCTCATGTTCGAAGCATGCGCCACCTACAAGGTGCAGGGCGGAACGGCCGCCCTGGCCGCCGCGATCCTGGCGGACACGACGGCGGACCTGCACCTCAGCAGCACCGTCAAGTGTGTACAGCAGAACGACGCCGGGGTCACCGTCACCACCGCGGACGGGGCGACCCACGCCGCCAAGGCTGTGATCGTTACGTTGCCGCTGAACGCACTGGATTCGGTTGAGTTCTCGCCCGCGCTCTCGGAAGGCAAGCAGGCCGCTGCCTCACGCGGCCAAGCAGGCCAGGGGGCGAAGGTGTGGATCAAGGTTAGGGGCAAGTGGGACCGGTTTGTCGCTTTTGGCGCAGAAGACTGGCCAATCAACTTCGTCCAGTCCGAATACTTCGACGAGGACAGCACTACTCTGGTCGCCTTCGGACCGGACGGAAACGCAGTCGATGTCGAAGATAGGGACGCCGCGCAGGCTGTGCTGGAGAAACTGGTCCCCGGCATTGAGGTCCTCGAAATCACCGGGCACTCCTGGGTCGGCGACGAGTTCGCCAAATCCACCTGGCCCATGCACTACACGGGATACCTGTCGGAAAGTCTAGAGGAAATGCAGCGCCCCGAAGGGAACGTTTTCCTCGCCGGTTCCGACTACGCCAACGGCTGGGGCGGCTTCATCGACGGCGCCATCGAAAGCGGTCTGTCCACCGCGCGCATCGTCGCCGCCAAGCTCGACTAACACAGGTAACCCACGAGGCTTGAGCCTGCAAAAGAACGGATACATACACGCCATGACGAGCAACGACACCGCAACTGCACACGCCGAAGGACAAGGCTACGTCCCACAGGACGAATGGCCCGCCGTGACGGCGATGCTCGAAGGCTTCGGCGACCCGACCCTCCCGGTGAGCGACAAACTCGAGGGCAGTTCGTTCGACCTCGCCTTCGACAACGGATGGACCATCAGCCACTCCTTCGACCGCGGCGAGGTCACCTGGACGATCACAGGCGGCGCCGACGCCAGCGCCTCCGGCACCCACCCCTATAGGGCGGTCGAAGTGCGCGAGGAGATCTTTACATCGACTTCCTCAAGGGCGAAGGCACCGGCACCCACGACGTCACCATGATCTTCAACCGCGCTGACGGCCGGGTCACGGTCGCGGACTCCTTCTTCGTAAACCGCCACGGGGACGTGCGCATGCACACCGACTTTCTCTCGGGTCGTGTGGCCGGCACCGGCGCGATTGAACCTCGCGCGGAAAGCAACGAGCTAACAGGCAAGCGCATTTTCTACCGCTACAGCCCTACCGAACGGTACGAGCACATCTACCTCAACTCCGGCACGTTCGTCTGGCACTGCGTCCAGGGCGCGGAACGGGGCCTGAGCGACGTCGATCCCATACGGGTATTCGAACTCGCCGATGGGATCGTGCTCCTGTACTGGAGCGAAACCGTCATGCCAGTCGAGTCATTCGTGGTCATCGACCTCGCCAACGAGCGCTCCATCGGGCGCATGTTCTGCTGGGACGGACCGACCCTGGCCCCCATGCACCTGCCCTTCGACAGCAGGTTCACCGTCCTGAACGAAACCCACTACCCCGCCGAATAACCCACAGGCCACGCGCACGCACAGCACCCCTGAATCCGCCTATACCAAAAGGACCAGACATGACCACGCAATTCGAAACCCCAGTCATCAGCTTTGAGGAGCTGCTCTCCGTCATCCAGCCGTCCGAGGGCGGCCGGGAAATCAAGGATCCGGCTACCGGTGAACTAGTGGGCCGCGCGCCAGAACACACGGCTGAGGATCTCGAATCGGCCGTCAGCGCTGCCCGCGAAGCGCAGCCGGCATGGGCGGCCCTCGGCCACGAGGAGCGCAGCGCCTACCTGAACCGCGCCGCCGACGCCGTCGAAGCCTCCTCCGAGGCCCTCGCCGAGCTGCTCTCCCGCGAGCAGGGCAAACCGCTGAACGGGCCGAACGCCCGCTTCGAGGTCGGGGCCTGCGCGGCATGGCTGCGCGCTACGGCATCCTTCGAACTCGAGACTGAAGTGCTGGTCGACGACGACGGCGGCCGGGCCGAACTCCACTACCGCCCCTTCGGCGTGGTCGGCGCGATCGGCCCGTGGAACTGGCCCATGATGATCGGTGTGTGGCAGCTCGCCCCCGCCCTGCGCATGGGCAACACCGTCGTGATGAAGCCCTCGAGCTCCACGCCGCTGTCGGTCCTCGCACTGGTGCACGTCCTGAACACAGCGCTCCCGAACGACGTCTTGCACGTAGTCTCTGGAGACCGGACCGTGGGCAACCTGTTGGTCGAACACCCCGGAATCGCGAAGATCATGTTCACCGGCTCCACGGCCGCGGGCAAGGCGATCATTCGCAACTCCGCAGATACTGTGAAGCGCCTAACCATGGAACTGGGCGGCAACGACGCCGGCATCGTGCTGCCCGACGCCGACCCGCAGGCGATCGCCCAGGACCTGTTCTGGGGCGCGTTCATCAACACCGGCCAGACCTGCGCTGCCCTGAAGCGCCTCTACGTGCACGAGGACATCTACGAAGACGTCGTCAGTGCCCTAACCGAGGTCGCGAAGGCTATGCCCATGGGCGTTGGCCTGGACGAGAACAACGTGCTCGGCCCGCTGCAGAACAAGAACCAGTACGACATCGTCGCGAACCTGGTCCAGGCGGCCAAGGACTCCGGTGCCCGCGTAGTCCTCGGCGGCAACCCCGAACAGGGCCAGCCGGGCTACTTCTACCCGACCACCCTGGTCGCTGACATCGACAACGACAACCCGCTCGTCGCCGAGGAACAGTTCGGCCCGGCCCTGCCGATCGTCAAGTACTCCAGCGTGGACGAAGCCATCGAGATGGCCAACGCCCTCGAGGTTGGGTTGGGGGCCTCTGTCTGGTCCTCCGACAAGGACCAGGCCCGCGAGGTGGCCGCCCGGATCCAGGCAGGCACGGTGTGGATCAACAAGCATGGGGCCGTGGACCCGCGGGTTCCGTTCGGCGGTGCGAAGCAGTCCGGCTATGGCCTGGAATTCGGCGTCGAAGGCCTCAAGCACCTCGGCCAGCCCCACGTGATCAGCTACTAAACTGCACCGCGGGCAATGGGGCCACGCGTCAACGGCCCCATTGCCCGCGCAAAGGGTTAGAGCGCAAACCTGAATTCCACCACGTTCCGTAGCTGAATAACCTCAGGGTACGGCCTCCCTGAGCTAGGCCGTCATGGACCAGCGGACCTGTTTGGATCGCGATGCCGAAGGCCACGAGATTAGCCGGGGGGCGAAGTACCGCCAGCAAAGCTAGGACTCACCGCATCGCCACACGTAGAAACGTCAGGAGACCAGATCCTCATCAGCAGGTGCCTCTGACGAGTCGTCGGCGTCGTCTACCCAGGCGAAGGCTGCAGATACTGCAGCCTCGTCAGTCTTGAGGATGCGCAGTCCCGTGCGTGCGAGCGAGTAGAACTGGTCCACCCAGGCTGTAGCCAACTCGACGTTTCCTCCCATGTTTAGCGACAAACTGGGAATGAGGTGCATCCCGTGGAGAACATTCAAGCAGGGCTCCATCACATGCGTTTCCACTGACCACCATTCAGAGTGCGCTACCCCACTAGAGAGCGAGTACGTCTGCCGATAGAAGTCCAGGAGATCAGTTTCTTTAGCCATGTCGCGGATAGACTTGCCGTCAGCGAAGGTGTCTCGAGTATCGACTGTTCGGTGATCGAGCACGTCATCGTTGTGGCTTAGACGCTGGAGTTCGTCGATGCTTTCGCGAAAGCCAGCGGCTCGCGCTTCGTCAGGCAACTCGTCTGAGATGCGTGCGTAGAGCTTCGCCTTGCCGGCCCCATATTCCTGGAACTGCCTATAGATAGTTGGGTCCTGCTGCGCCATCCAGTGAAGGTAGATCCTGGTCTCTACCAACATGCGACCGATGTGTGCGCCGTGTTCCAGGCACCACAGATCGGGAGCACCCAGCACCGCCACGAGATCACGACCGGCACGGGCCACAAGCCCGGAAACAACTTCCTGTCGTTCGTTCGCGTACAGGTGGGCCGGGGCAGTTTCCAGCGCCTCGACGAAGCTGCTCAGCACGTCCAAAGTGAATCGGCGCAGGTTCTCACCGCCATCGGGCATGGAAGTTGGCTCGGCTTCATCGGGGTGGACGGACGATGCAACCCGCCCATCCTGTCGGCTGTCAGCTGGTTCCGCGGGGCCGCCGTCGGGGCTTTCGGCGTCCCGCTTCCGAATGCATCTGGATGTCATCGAGTTCGCTCCCCAGAACACGCGTGCCCACTTGATCGCTTCATCGAAGTGGTTTGGATCATCGGCCTGCACCACCCCTTTGTGTGCACCCCACATCGCACGCACCGTCGTGTCAGCCGACGCACGGGTGGCGAGGTCACCCGGGTAGTTCTTCAGCAGATCGATCGTGGGGCCGCTTGACCTGAACGTTCCGGCCTGGACGGTGCTCCAAGTACGGAAGCATTTCAGCAGTGCCTCATGATGGCCGTCCCGAAGGACAGAGAGCAGCGCATCCCGGATCAGTTCCAAGTCTCGTTGTTTCGGTGGTGTGACCTCGACGTCACCGACAAGCCACGGGGCCGGCAGATACGGGTACGACGCCAGCGCGCTGCGGACGCCTTCAGAAAGCAGGCCATGTCGGCTGGCCTCGTCGACGACTATTTCGGATGCATCGGAGAACTTGGCGTCCAGGGCAGCCAGATGCGAGAGTCGGCCGTCCAACGCCTCTGCGACCCACGCCACCTCTCCATGTTGGGCGAGCCCTTCCTGTACAGCTTTCTGCCATTTCACGAACTGCCGGAAGCTGTCAGCGCCTTGCTCTGCAAGTACGAGTGCGGGCCAGAGGAGATCCGGGAAGTCGTCCTTGATCCAGTTCCCCAGAATTAACATGCCGGTCGCTGCTAGAGGAGACTTGAACACGCGGCCTTTTTTCACATGGCCAGCCATGGGCCCCGAGTGTTGGTTTGGCTTCCGGATGCTCATGTCAGAAATCTACCTCGTTGATCCGACACAGCCGACTAGCTTCGCAACCGCGTCGATGTGTCGATGGACCGCCCGCGCCGAACTCAACGGGCCTCCCGGCCGGCGCGTGCAGATTGGAGCGCCCGAGCAGTCAATTGCATCGCTGTGACAGCACCTAATAACCTCTGACATAACAACTGCCCAAAGGCCGTACGGGGCGGCCACCCAATGAAAAAACCTGTGGTGCACGCCTATGCGTTCGGCCTGTTATCCAAGCCGAAGCAGTTTCACTTCTGCCATGAATTCTTTGCGGGCAGGGGCCGTGCCACACCATCTCCGACTCTATGACAATGCTGTTCACTACCCGACTAGGAGACCAGAGCTTGAGCAGGTCATGCGGCAGCCCCTTCCGTGCTAACGGATTAGATGTTTCGGGCCCCTTTAGATCCTCGGACTCGAAAACGGCCTCGAGACTCGATTTGCCATGCAGCATCATGGCGTAGTGCGCCATCTGCCCTGTCTTCTCGAACATATGACGGAACACACTGAGGTAGGCATCTTGAGAAATCGAGCTAGGTGAGTAGTGGATATCCTCGAACACGGAGTGCGATCTTTCGTCCATTCAAGCGCTGAGCGCACTACTTGTATTTGTCTACTGTGGCGGCGTGTTCAATCTTGGCCGCCATGATATTGCCCTGATTCCAAGGTGAGCCCGTAGGGGACCTTGGTGCTCAACTCGACGGTGAACCGGCCCGGAGCCAATTTGGTCACCAAGATGCCTCTGGTGGGGTTGTTTCTGGCGACGTATTGAAGCTCCTGTACCGAGGCGTTTAGCTTCTCATCGGCTTCGGAGCTTGTGGCCGCCGCTACCGTGATGTGGGCAGCGGTTATTGTCATGTTTGACCTGCCTTTTCTTATAGATGTTCTTCCGGCTACGGGCCGGTCGGACCGGTTTCTGCTTTGACTGGTAGATGACTATTAGATCCAGCGTGGTGCTGCTGGCGTCCCATTTTTGCTGGAGAACACGCCGTTCCGGGAGCGGCCGCAGGCGAACGCCGTGATGTCCGACAAGGTGCCGGAAATGATGTCTGGGTCTGTAGAGGCTGCGTCGCCGAGTTCAGTGACGGTGGGGGCACCGGCGATTTTCAAGAGCAGATCCTTGTCCTGCCCGCGCGCCCTCCATGCTCCGGTGATGTCTCTGAGCAGGCGTTCGAGGACGTCTGGAGGGATTTGGTCGAAGTTGGCTCCGTTGTCTAGGTCGATCGCGTGTACCCAAACTTCGCGAGTGCGCATCCATACCGTTTCCGAAGCGGGGACCGTGCGGCCTTGGGCGGTTTTGATCTCATGGTTCCAGGCTGCGGACGGGGTGTCGCGCCATTCCACGTTGAGGTGGATAGCGGAGTGTTCGTAGAGATTGCGCAGTGCGGCCGGGGGCAGGGTGGCACCGTAGTCGATTTCGTGGTTGCGTGCCTCTGCGGAGGTGTACATGGGCGTCTCAATGCCGGTATTGGCCCACTCCATGAGGCGGGCGATTGCGCGGGCGTTGTAGCCGACATGCGCGATGACGTGCGCGCGAGTCCAGCCGTGCAGCAGCGAGGGTGCACTGAGTCCGTCATCGGAGAGTTCGTTGAGCTTGCGACCGAAGAACGCTGTACCGCGGCGGGCGGTGAGCAGAGCTGCCTTCAGCTCCAGGTCCTGGGTGAGGTCCTGCCGTGCGACCATAGGTACTCCTTCAGGGAGGCGTGGAAGATCGGTGCGGCGTGGCCCGCGCAGTGACGGGCCACGCCAGGAAATCCGTGTTGCTGCTAGACGATGGCGGGAACGACTGCCGTTGCCCTGTTGCGCAGGGCGCCGAGGCCGTCGATGGAGGTCTCCACTGTCTGGTCGTTGGTGAGGTAGCGCTGGGGGTTGCGGGCGTGGCCCACACCGCCGGGGGTGCCGGTGATGATGACGTCGCCGGGGTTGAGGCTGATCATGGTGGAGATGTAGGAGATCAGGAATTCGGGGCCGTGGACCAGGTCGCCTGTGGAGGCTTCCTGCATGATTTCGCCGTCGACGGTGGTGCGTATGGTTCCGCCGGGGGTCCATTCGTCGGTGGTGACCAGGGCAGGCCCGAGCGGTGTGGAGTTCTCCCAGTTCTTGCCCTGCAGCCATTCCTTGGTCCGGAACTGCCAGGTACGCATGGACACATCATTACAGATCGTGTAGCCGGCGATGTGTTCAGCGGCATCGGCTTCGCTAATGCGGCGGCCGGATTTTCCAACCACGACGGCGAGTTCGGCTTCCCAGTCGATGGCTGTGTCCTCGGTCGGCAGTTCGATGTCGTCGTTGGCGCCGATGAGGGTTTCGGCGTATTTGGAGAAGAGGGTGGGGTATTCGGGCAGTTCGCGGCCCATTTCGAGGATGTGGGTGCGGTAGTTCAGGCCCACGCAGACGATCTTGCCCGGCCTGGTGACCACGGAGGCCAGGTCCGCGCCGGCGGCCGGGTGCTGTCGGCCGGTTGCTGTAGAGGCAAGGTTGCGCCAGTCAGGGTTGGTGAGGAGTTCTCCGACGTCGGCGAACCCGGGAATCTCTGTGTATGTTTTGTCGTCCAGGCGGGCGGCGCGGGTGGATCCGCTGATGCGGAGGGTGGCGAGCTTCACTTGGTGGTTCCTTCGATGTAGGTGCGGTTGAAGTTCAGGCGCTCGATGATGGGGTGGTCGCCGAACTGAAAGAGGTCGAATTCGGTTTCGGCTTGCAGCGACCAGGCAGCCCAGGACGGGACGACCACCAGGTCGCCCTTTTCGAGACAGGTGGTTTCGCCGTTGATCACAATGGCGCCGCGTCCTTCGAAGACCTGGTAAACGCTTGAGCCGACTTCGCGGGTGGTCTGGGTCTGTGCGCCTGCCCGGAGCCGGTGGAACTGGGCGCGGATGGTCGGCATGACATCGCCGCCAGTCGTCGGATTCACGAATCGTACGGCCGCGTGGCCTTGGGAGACGGTGGCCGGGTGGCCTTCGTCCTCAAGCTTGAGCTGTTCGGCTAAGGCCCGGTCGGTGTGCTCCCACCTGTACGCGCCGATCGGGGAAGAGACAGTGTTGTCCAGGCTGGAAAGCGGGCGAAGGCCGGGGTTGGCCCAGAGCCGTTCGGAGCGGGAGATGTTCGGCGTGGATTCGTCCGTGACCCGCTCGGTGCCGAATTCAAAGAACGCCGTGTCAGTGTAGTGCACGAACGGGATGTCCAGGCCGTCGATCCAGGCCATCGGCCGATCAGTCTCGTTGTGGTGGCCGTGGAAGTTCCAGCCCGGGGTCAGCAGGAAATCGCCGCGGGACATACGTACCGGATCGCCGTTGACAACGGTCCAGACGCCCTCGCCCTCGACGACGAACCGGAAGGCGTTCTGCGAGTGGCGGTGCTCGGGAGCCGTCTCGTGGCCGCCGAGGTACTGGATGGCAGCCCACAAGGTCGGGGTCGCATACGGGCGCCCGCCCAAGCCGGGGTTCGCCAGGGCGATGGCGCGGCGTTCTCCGCCCCGGCCCACCGGGACCAGGTCCCCTGCACGCTGTGCCATGGGTAGCAGGTTGTTCCATCGCCATACGTGCGGAACGGCTTGGGGCTTCGGATGCATCGGCATCAGGTCACCGATTTCCGTCCACAATGGGATCAGGTTCTCCGAGTCGAAGTCCTTATACAGCTGGTCCAACTGCTCCTGCTCCTCGGCAGTAGGTGCCGGAGCGAGCATCTGATTCTCGGTCATTCGAAAGTCCTTTGCGTACTGAAGTCGATATAGCTGGTGAAACTAGCGGTTTGAAGAGCCAAGCCAACCGGTCAGCGGCTTTTGACCTCTAGTTCCATGAGGTCCCTGCCTACATGCAGTTTTCCGTTGTACCCATGCCGGGCTTCCCTCCAGCGGCGGTCGGGAGTGGTCGCGGGGACCAGATGCGAAAGCACGAGGTTCTTGGCGCCGGCCCGTTCGGCCACGTCACGACCGACTTGCTCGATCGTGGTGTGCGAAGCAAGGAGGTGCTCTTTCACTGCCTGGCCCCATTCAGGAGGCAGTGAGGCAGCCAGTTGGTCTGCGAAATCGGGATCGATCACTTCATGCACCAGGTAATCGGCGTCCTTGGCCAGATCAATCAAATTCTCGCTGACACAGGTGTCCCCAGATACAACTACTGACCCGTCGGGGGTGTCGAACCGGTATGCAAAGGACGGTGCGGTGGGACGATGATCCACCAGCGTGGCAGTGACGGTAACTTCTCCGTCTTTCCAGACGTGGATCGGTGTCTGAAGCCGCGGGGGTATGCCTGCTGGGTCGATTTCCCAGAGTGAGCCAAGGTCTATGTCGTGGACTTCGAAGCTGGTGTCCGGCGAGGCAACGTTGCTGTCCCGGGCTCTGTCGTTGAAGTCGGCGGAGAACGCCTGGCGAAGGTAGCCGGTCATGTCCGTGATGCCGGGCGTCGGGTTGTCCGGGTTGAATGGTTCCGGCTCGGGACGGTTGGGCGGGAATACGCGGGTCATTGATCCGCGGTTGCCGGGTCCGAACACCTGCACGGGAGCGTTGGTTCCGTTGATCATGTTCATGCTTCCGGTGGAGTACATCGCTGGCCACTCCGCCACGTGGTCGCTGTGCATATGGGTAAAGAACACGCCGCGGATGTTGCTGAATGCGTTCCCGCCAAAGCCTTCTCCTGCCAGACCGGCCGAAAGGAGCCGGACCTGTGAGCCATGTCCCAGGTCGACGAGGTACACCTTGTCCTCGTAAACCACTGCTGTGGATATTCCAAGGCGCTCGTCCGTGAGAATGTTGGGGCCGCCTGCGGTGCCGAGCAGCACGAGCCGTGTTCGGGCCTTCTTCTTCCCCGGTCCCGCATGGGCAGGAGCTGGGGTGGCCACCAGGGTGGCGCCGATGGTGCCAAGCGTTGCCAGTCCGGCGCCTTGAAGCAATTGACGACGGGAAGCAACAGGAAGGCCTTCTAGGGCCGACGAGATGATGCTGCACATAGCAAATTCGCCTCTCTGGAGGTTCGCGTGGGGTTGCAGAAAAAGTGTCCGGCTCCAGCCGGAGCCGGACACTTGTGATCGCTCGTGCTGGCAGACCTGGAAGGGCAGAGTGTTTAGGCTAGACGCCTGCCACTTGCGGCGTGCCGATTCCGCCTGCGACGCTTTCGGCGCCGGGCAGATCCTGGGTGAGGACTGCGCGGTTGAACAGTCCCTGGTCGGCGACGATCGTCTGCCCGGTCATGAGGGTGTTGTGGCGGGAGGCGAGGAACGCGTAAAGCCAGCCGTATTCTTCCGGCGTGGGCAGGTGTTTGAGCGGCATGAGTTCCTGGAACTGGGCCAGGAAGTTTTCCTTGGGGATGTCGGACTGCTTCATGTGGTCCATCCCCAGCGCGCGGGGTCCTTGCAGCTGGCTGTTCGCGATGCCGGAGGGGGCGATCCCGTTAACCCGCACGCGGGGCGCGAACTCGAAGGCCAATTGGTTCACGACGCTGCGTACGGCGCCCTTGCTCGCGGAGTAGAAGAGGCCGCCGCCGTCCGCAGCGTAGGCCGCGGTGGAAGCAGTCAGAACGATCGCGCCGTCATTTTGGTCAAGCATGTCAACAAAGATCTTGGCCGAGAGGACGTAGCCCAGGACGTTGACGTGGAAAAGTTCGTCGAACAGCGAGGGAATCTTCTCGAGCGGTGTCTTCGCCAAGGGAAGGTTGCCGTCGAAGACACCCTGGGATCCGATGAGGGCGTTGAGCTTGCCGTAGCGGTCCTCGATGGCTGCCCGCATCGTCTGCAGGTCTTCGATGCTGCGGACGTCGCCCTGGCGGATCAGGATGCGGTCGCCGAATTCGGCTTCAAGGTCGGCGACCTTGGCGGCTGAGACTTCAAGGATGGCGACGTCGGCGCCTTCGGCGAGGCATTGGCGCGCTACGCCGAGGCCCAGGCCTGAGCCTCCGCCGGTAATCAGAACGACATGGTTGTCTAGCAGTTGCACGTGTGCTCCCTGTATTGGTCGAAAAATGTTGGTGGTCAGGTTTCGGAAGTCTGCAGGTCACCTGCTGCGGCCAAAGCATCGTCCCAGCTGGCTTGGCGCCGCAGTAGTTTGAGGTACTTGCGAAGAGAGCGGTCGCGCCCGCAGGAGAGTACGGCATGGAACTCTCCAGCGCTTCCGTATAAGACGAGGTACTCGCCCGATTGGACCGAGCCTTCGGCCACTTGAGAGACGTCCTCCGGATGGCGCCGCCCGTAGCACTGGATTTTCCGGTCGAACTGGTCCGTCCAGTAGTACGGCACTGCGGTATAGGGATCCTCCCGCCCGGCAAGGATGTTGGCGGCGACGTGCCGCGCTTGCTGTGCGGCATTGGTCCAGTGTCCGACGTGGGTGCGGGGACCGAGCACCGGATGGTCGTACAGGGCGACGTCGCCGGCCGCCCACACGCCAGGCACATTTGTGCGCCCGGCCGCATCGCAGACGACGCCGCCGAAAGTTTCGTCGGGTTCGACACCGGATCCGACGAGCCATTCGGTGTTGGGCTGGATACCGGTGCCGGCCACGACATACGGCGTGTGGTGCACAGTGCCGTCGGAAAAGGTCAAGGTGTAGTCCCCCGGGGCGCCTTCGACCGCGACGACGAGGGCGCCCATCCGCAGGTCGGTGCCCTGGATCAGGTGCAGGTCCCTCAGGTCGGCTGCCACCTCCGGTCCCACGCTCTGATTAAGCGGCAGTGCCGTGGCACCGAAGACGGTGACTTCGATTCCTCGGGTGCGCAGAGAGGCTGCAATCTCAAGACCGATGAAACTGGAGCCGATCAAAGTGATGGCTCCGTAGTTTGCAGCCGCACGACGCAACGCGAGCACATCTTCGACGGTACGCAATGAGGGCAGTGGCTCTCCGGTTGCCGTGGTGATAGTGCGGGGACGGCTGCCCGTGGCGATCACGACCGCGTCCCAAGGCAGCGGATTTCCGTCGGTGGTGATGACGTAGTGCCGGTCGATGTCCAGCCCGGCCGCTCCTTGTCCCAGCATCAGATCGATGCCGAGTTCGGCGAAATGTCCCGGATCGCGCAAGGGGACGGCGTCGGGCTCCTCATGGGATGTCAGCAACTGCTTGGACAGCGGCGGCCGGTCATACGGCAGGTGCCGCTCGTCGGAGAGCAGGGTAATGGATCCGTCGAAACCGCCGTGCCGTAATCCGTCCGCGACGGTTACCCCGGCCACTGACGCACCGGCAATGACGATGTTGCGGGGCAGGCCGGTCATGATCCGTCCTCGGACCCGGACAGGCTCAGGGCCTGTGCCGGGCAGGCGAAGACCGCCTCTTCGACATCCTCGCGGTCTTCTTCACCGATGACCTGGCGATGCAGTACGGCCGCGGGGCTGCCTTTGGGGAGCTCGAAAACCTCCGGTGCCAGGCCGACGCAGATTCCGTAGGCACGGCATCTGGCCGTATCCAGATGCACCCGCATCGTCCCGTCTTGCTTTACGTCGGTGGATACTCCTGTCACAGGATCACCGCCAGGTTCGGGGTTTCCAGCGAGGTTTCGGTGTTGAGGACCCGTCGTGTCAGCAACCTCGGCCCCTCTGGGGTGAGGCGGATGGTGTCTTCGCGCCGGGCAGGGACCAGATCGAAGTAGGGGTCGATGCCGCGCTGCCTGTACAACAACAGGGCGCTGGCCACGGCGACGACGTCGGGTCGGTCTGTCGGGGAAATTTCGATGCTGCCGACTAGCCGCATGGTCCGGGACGGCGGGACCTCCGAGTAGGCGATGCCGGTGTTCAGGCGCGCGATGCGGGTGCGCAGATGCTCTTTGGTGTCGCGCATGCGGTACCCGGGCTGCGCGTATTCCTGGCTGCGCGGCTCCGATGCCTGCCGGATCGGCACTTCGTAGAGCAGATCCTCGTCAAGCAGGTCCAGCCATTCGCCTTCGCGGCCCTCATCGAGCAGGCGTGACTCGGTGGCAAGGAACTGGGTGATCGCCGCGCGCAATTCCGCGTCCGTCTGGAGGGGAAGGTTGTTGGTGACAGTCATGGGGCTACTTCTCCTCGGTGGTCGTGGTCGCCGGTGCGGGGGACGGGGTTTCGCCGCGCATGACCTGAAGCCAATGGCGGTAGAACGCCAACTGGCTATGCTCGCCGTAGCCGGTCGGACGCTGGATGCCGGGGCCATTCCAGTCCGGGTTCGGTGACTGGTCGACCTCACTGTTGTTGCCCTGTTGGAAGTTGAACTTCATGCCGGCTTTTCGTGCCCATGGGCTGGCGGCGGCACGCGGGATTCCTTCCCACGCGACTGTGTCGTCCTGTTCAAAGATGCCCGCAGAACCGAACACGAACTGGCCAGTGGTGTAGGTTTCCCGGACTTCTTCCGGGGACTGAAAATCCCAGACGAATTGCCAGCTCCACAGCTCGATTTCCCCGGGTCCGATCGGCTGCCACTGCCGGAAGCTCGTAACCACCGAGACAGGCCCGCCCGGAACGGCCGGTGTCGCGAACCGGATCATGGACAGGTTCGGAAAGATGGTGCCGACCGTCGGAGGCTCGTGGTTGACCATGTTCAGCTGAGCCTCGTCGAGACCGGACAGATCGAACTGCGACTTGATCTCGTCCGGGTATCCCCACAAGGTGAAACCGGGGTGGATGGCTTTGGTCCACGCGTGCCCGACGAAGTTGTGGCCATTGCCAAAGTGGTAGGCCCGCGCGATTTCGCAGGAGAACTCCAGGCCTTGGGAGACCTGAATCTCTTGGGTGCCCCAGTGCAGCACATCGAGGTGGTAGACGTCCCCGGAGAAGTTTTCCGCTGCGGTCTTCCAGTCGGCTTTGACCTTGTAACGGTCCGGTGGGCCAGCGACCCGCATTCCCTGGGGATGGAGCCCGACGATGGCGTCCAACATCCAGCCGGCTCCACCCAGATATTCGTCCAGCGGCGGAACGTCCTCGGACAGGGACGCGAAGATGAAGCCCTGGCGCGTGTCGACACGGGGTGCCCGCATCAGGCTCCAGTCATCGGGGTCCAGCCTCTCTCCATAAGCATCCTGCATATGGGGAGTTCCGACGAGCTGTCCCTGGCTGTTGTACGTCCAGCCGTGGTAGGGGCACTTGAAGAACCGGGAGTTGCCGCTGTCTGTCTGGCAAACCTGAGTGCCGCGGTGCCGGCAGAAATTCGACAGGACGTTGATGCCGCCTTTACCGTCGCGGGTGACGATCACCGGGTCCACGCCAATGCGCCGCTGCACGAAGTCACCGGCGTTGGGAATCTCGGTCTCGTGTGCGACGAAAACCCAGTTATTGGTGAAGATGCGGTCGATCTCCGCTTGGAAAACGGTTTCGTCATTGAATATCTCGACTGGTACCAAGTCCTGGGCGAGCCCTTCCTCGACCCGGTCCAAGATCGCGTCCAGTGTGCTGGACGGGGTCTGCGGAGGAAAAGTATCTGTCTGCGTCATGTCCGGTTGTCTCCTTCGACATGTGGCGGCCCGAGGGCCGAATGAAATTCCCCTGTAATTGAGTTGCGCTGGACGCCACTGCATCCCGAAAAGCCGTGTTGGGCGTCACACCTGTTGCCGTTCGATCAGCTTAGGGAACCAGCAGCTACCACCGGAAGTGAATGTTGGCGATGGCTAGCATCACTCAAATCGATAGTCGCGGGGGGCCAAGAGTCCTAGTGCCTCATCATTCAGCTGGACAGTGGCGCGCCCTCCAGACGGCGGAAAGGGCGGTTGAGTTGCTCCTCGATAGACGCCGCCTGCCGGGGTAGGTGGGTACGAAGACCCGCCGCGAATTGCGGGAGGTGGTCGGCGGTAACAGCCATCTCGGCCATAAGAATGCGGTGGGAGACCTCTTGGACCAACTGCGTCCGTGGGGCGCGGAGGGCGGTGACGGCGCCGAGGGACTCCTCGACCGGGCGTTCAACTGCGAGTTCATCGGCCAGAACGACTGCGTCCTCCAGTGCCATGGCGGCTCCCTGGGTGAGGTTCGGAGCGGAGGCATGCGCGCCGTCGCCGAGCACGATGACCCGGCCGCGGTGCCACGGCGGCGGCAGATGGACTTCGCTCAGGGGGCTGTATACGATTCCGTCGTCCGGAAGCATTTCGCGCAGTTGGGCTACGAGGCCGCCGTAGCCGGCGAGGCGTTGATTGAGGAGTGTATTGAAGTCTGCGGGCGCGTAGCGAGCGTTCTCGGGCTCCGCGCAGACATGCAGCAGGTACATTTGCGTCGACGACAGAGGGATGAGGCCGGTGTTTGAACGATCGCCGTGGAAGAGCATCGTGTGGTCCACGGCTGCGGGCCGCGGCAGCATCGCGCGCCACACGGCATAGCCGGTATAGGCAGGCTCGTATCCGTCACCGAACAGGCGCCGGCGCATCGGGGAGCGTATTCCGTCAAAGGCGGCTACGGCGTCGTATTCTGCGCGTGTTCCTTCCGTGAAGCGCACGGCAATGCGGGCTCCGTCGTCGTAGAAGTCTTCCACCGTGGTTCCATAACGGATCGCGGCTCCGTGACCGAGAGCCGCATTGGTCAATATGTCGTGGAGGGCCGAGCGTCTAAGCGCGTTATTCGGCGGTACCCGCTCACTGCCGAGCCCGCAAACGGTCTCGACGATCGGTGTACCCTGCCAGTCGTAGTGGGTGTTTCGGTCGAACGCGAATCCGGCCTCCAGGCATCGCTCAAGGACGCCCAGAGCGTCGAGTGCACGCAGCGAGTTGCCGGGCTGGTTGATGCCCACACCCACGACGGCGTTGTCCGGCTTGAGCTCAACCACGTCCACCTCGGAGCCGTTACGTGCGAGAGCAGCGGCAGCCGCCAGGCCTCCAATCCCTGCGCCCACCACGAGGTACTTTTTTACAGGCAATCCGACCACCGCTTTCTTTTGCTGTTCCGGTTTCCGTACGGTAGTTGGCACACTAGGCGCGGCTGACTGGCTTCGGAACGGGATATTGTCGATGAGAGGCATCGCGGCGGTCAATACCTGAAGTTTTACCGTCCCCGGCACGGCGGGACGCGGCTTCCCGGCAGCCTTGACTGGCGCGTTTCCCTTCCTGAAAGGCAGCAGAGTATGGCGAAAAACCTGGCCAATATGGATCTGAACCTGTTGGTGGCTTTGGATGCATTGCTGGCAGAGCGTAACGTCACGCGCGCGGCCGAACGCCTGCTGGTGGGCCAGTCGGCCATGAGTTCGACGCTGGCGAGACTGCGGCGTCTCTTTGATGACCCTTTGCTGGTCCGGGAGGGCAGGGGGTTGGCGGCGACGCCGTTGGCAGAATCACTCATCGACCCGGTGCGCCAAGCTTTGGGCATCATTGAGGGGGTCTTGACCGTGCGCAGCAGCTTCGACCCCTCTGTTGACCACCGTACTTTCACGATCAGTGCCAGTGATTACGTCACGCTGGTTTTGCTGCGGCCGTTGATTGAAAAGCTGGCGAAGGAAGCACCGCACGTGCGGGTGACCATTATCCCGGTCTCCGCGGGAGACTACACCGAGGATCTGAGGCGGGAACAAGCGGACCTGCTGATTGTTCCCCGCGAACTGCTTCCAGGACAGACCGGCTACGCGCAGGCCCCCTTGTTCTCGGACGGGTACGTCGTCGCAGTGGATGCGGACAACCCCGACGTTGGCAACGAGATCGACATGGATCAGTTCAGCACCCTCCCGTACCTCGCCTATCAGTCCGCAGGGCGGGCCTCCTTGGCCGATCTGCAGCTGGACCAGCTGCAGATCCGGCGAAATGTGGAAGTTACCGCGCAATCGTTCCTGATCGCGCCGTTGCTGCTGCGGGGGACGCGGCTGATCCTGCTGGCCCATTACCAGCTCGGACGGCTCCTCGCCCAACAGCACCGGCTGCGACTGTTGGAACCGCCCATGCAGCTCCGACGCCTGGAACAGGTGATGGTGTGGACCCCGCGGCACAACACCGATGCCGGGCATGAATGGCTCCGCGGGCGCCTGATGGAAGTTGCACGCGAGCTCACCACTTCAGAGCCAAGGACAAACTAGCGGCCCGGGCATTGACCGAGTCAATGCCACGCATGCAGCATCGACCACTTCCGGGTCGCTGCCGCTCCTCATACCGTGCAAAGGAGAAGCGCTCCGCACACAGACCTCCACCTGTGCGGGGCCCAGACCTACGCAGAGAGGCATCTTGCCGTGTTTGAGATCTTTCCCGAGAAGTACGTATGGAACCTGTCGGCCAACATTGCACTGAGCAGCGGCGGGGAAATCGAGGAAATCCTCGAGGCCTGCCGGCCCCTCGTCGACGCCCAGAACCGCGGTGAGGAGCCCGGAACGGAAGCCTTCTTCGAGTCATGGCAAACCGTCGCTGACCGGCAGGTCGAGCTGGCCCAAGAGAACATTGACGCCGGCCGTGAACTCAGCGCCGCCACCCGCCTGCGGCGGGCCGCGATCTACTACCAGATTTCCGAGCGCATGCAGAGCCGTTGGTTCACGCCCCGGGAAGGTGCTTATAAGAAGATGCTCGCGGCCTTCGCCGATTCCGTACGCCTCGGCCGGGAGAACTGTGAATTGGTGGAGGTACCCTACGGCGACTCGACGCTTCCGGCGTTGTTCGTTCGTGCGGACAACGTTGACGGGTCGGCGCCGGTGATGGTTCACTGCAACGGCCTGGACAGCAGCAAGGAGATGATCTACTGGTCTGGCATCGGTCAGGAGTTGGCCCGCCGCGGAGTCTCCACGCTCATGGTGGACCAACCGGGCACCGGCGGCGCCTTACGGCTGCAAGGGCTCACCGCCATCCATGATAGTGAGCGCTGGGCTTCGGCCTGCGTGGATTTCCTGGAGCAACGCCAGGACGTGGACTCGAAGCGGATTGGGATGATGGGCTGGTCCCTCGGAGGGTACTTTGCTCCCCGGGCGGCAGCCTTCGAAAAGCGGTTCAGCCTCTGCGTGGCCTGGGGCGCCAACTATAACTGGGGCGAGTTGCAAAAGCGGCGGCTCAAGCGTGAGGGAGACCGGCCCGTGCCCCACTACTGGGACCACGTGCTCTGGGTCTGGGGACAGGACAATGTCGAGGAGTTCATGGAATTCGCTCCCCGTGTCACCTTGGAAGGGGTGGTGGAGCACATTACCGTCCCGTTCCTTGTCACCCATGGCCAGAACGACCGGCAGATCCCGCTGGAATACGCGCAGGCGCAGTACGACCAGGCGGTGAACAGCCCCAAGCGTGAACTCAAGATTTTCACGCCCCGTGAGGGCGGCGTGGAGCATGTGAGCGCGGACAACCAGCCGGTCGCCACGAACTTCATCGCCGATTGGGTTTCAGAAAACATCTAGACCTTCTTTGCGGCGCTGCCGGCGCCCCGACGACGAGCCCCGTGCCAGCGTCCTCTTCACCGACGGAGGAGCCGGTGCGGGGCTCTTTGCGCTGCCCTTCGAGGGTGTCCCCGGTGGCACCCGTCCCTCAAATTGTTAGCGATGCACGCATTGATCGCATCAATGACAGTCATGCGTTTTCGGTCCCTTCCGGGGCGATGGTGACCTGCACGACAGTTGAACCAACGCTCGAATCGGAGCGCACCAGCCGCCCGGCGTGCCGGCGGAAGAAACCACTCATCAGGAGAACACTCGTGGAAAAGCTCCTCTCCCACATTGCCCATCTTGAAATCGCCAGCCCGGATGTCGAAGCTTCGGCCGAGTTCTATGAGAAGCACTTCGGTCTGCGAATTGTCGACCGCATCGACGGCGCCGTCTACCTGCGCTGCTGGGGCGATTACTACCGCTACAGCCTTGTGGTCCGCGAAGGCCGGGCCCCCGCACTGACCCGCATGGCTTGGCGGACCGAAAGCGCAGATGCACTGGAGGTCGCGGCGGCACGCGTGCAGGAATCCGGCATTGAAGGCACCTGGGTCGAAGGCGGCAACGGCCACGGCCGGGCCTTCGAATTTATCGGTCCCTTCGGACACCCCGTCCGGCTGCTCTGGGAGCTGGACCGCTTCGAGTCCGGGCCGGAGTCCGCTTCGATCTATCCGGACCGCCCCGAGAAGCGCTCCAGCCATGCCGCCGCCCCCCGCTTCCTGGACCACGTCACGATTGCCAGCACCGACGTCGATGGCTTCGCCGAATGGCACCGCGATGTTCTCGGATTCCGACTGATGGCGCGCACCCAGCTCGACGACACCAACGTCAGTGTCTTCTCCGTGCTGACCACCAACGAAAAGTCCCACGACCTCGGCGTCGTCCTGGACCACTCGACGACGCCCGGTCGCGTGAACCACATCGCCTTCTGGGTCGACACCCACGAGGAACTGCTCATCACCGCCGACGTGCTGATGGAAAACGGCACCCCGATGGAGCACGGCCCCGGCGTGCACGGTATCGGCGAGCAGCAGTACCTGTACTTCCGGGAACCGAGCGGCCTGCGCGTCGAGCTGAACTCCGGCGGCTACCGGAACTACGTGCCGGACTGGGAGGCCAACACCTGGACCCCCAGCCGGGGAGGCAGCAACTTCTACCGCAACGCACCGATCCCCGACTCGATCTTCCAGTCCTTCCCGGCCGCTGACGGGCTGACCGCCACCGAAGAAGGGATCCACCCGGATATGTACGAGGCACTCGTCAACTCCTAACCGCCCTGCGGGCTGCGCAGGCCGGCCAATGCCGCCGGCGCAGCCCGCACACCACGTCCGCATCACAAGCGGTTCCACAATCCCCTGGAGAAGCCATGGCAAAAATCAGCCCTTATCGGGAGTTCAGGACGGGCTGGCCGACACTGTTGTCGGTGACCGTCGGATCCGCCGTCGGCGTCACCGCCCTCCTGTTCTACAGCCTCGGATCCTTCACGTCGTCCCTTGGCGCGGAGTTCGGGTGGAGCCGTGCACAGGTCTCGTCGTCCTTCCTCTACACCACCATCGCCCTAACCGTGATGGCCGCTCCACTCGGCTGGCTGCTCGACCGGTTCGGGCCCCGCCGCATCGCACTCGTTTCCGTGCCGGGACTCACGCTTTCGTTGCTGTTGCTAAGCCAGTTCCAGGGCGACCTGATGTCCTTCCACCTGCTCTTTGGTGCAGCTGGACTGCTCGGGGCGGGAACGACCTCGGTGGTATACACGAAAGCCCTGAACTCGAAGTTCTTCGCCAAGCGCGGAATGGCCCTGGGCATCAGTCTCGCCGGCCTCGGCGTAGCCGCCCTGGCCCTCCCCGCGCTCGTCACCGCCGTCGTGCAGCCCTTCGGATGGCGGGCCGGGTTCCTGGCCCTCGCCGCCCTCTCGCTGCTGGTCATCCCGTTCGTGTTCTTCGGTTTCCGGACCGATCCGGCGGCACCACTTGCACCCCTTCAGGCCGTCGGCTTAACGCGCCGGGAGGCACTCAGTTCACGCACCTTCTGGATGCTGCTCGCCGGCTTCCTGCTGGTGGGCGGCTCGGTCCCCGCCATCATCCCGCACATGGTCCCGCTCCTCACCGACGCCGGCCTCACGCCCCAATCCGCCGCAGGCATCGCCGGACTCATCGGTCTGGGCGTCATCATCGGCCGGCTGTGCATCGGCGCCCTCGTTGATCGGTTCCACGCCCCTTTCGTCGCCGCACCGCTGTTCCTGCTCACCGCACTGGGATGCCTGCTGCTGCTCTGGGGAGGACCACTCATGGCCCCCGTGGCCGCGTTCATGGTGGGGCTTTCGTTCGGAGCCGAGGCCGATCTCATCGCTTTCTTCTGCGGCAACTACTTCGGCCTCCGCAGCTACGGCTTCATCTACGGCCTGATCTACGCCGCGTTCTCCGTGGCAATCTCGATCGGCCCGATTTGGGCCGGAGCCTTCTTTGACCGGACCGGCAGCTATGACGGCGCGCTCATCACCGTCGCGGCATTGCTCGCCGCGGGCTCCGCCGTCGTACTCGCCCTCCCCCGCGATCAACGCTACGCCCGGACCCAAGACACGCAGAACCTTCCCGAGCCTTTGCCCGCCACCACCGGCGCCTGAACTGCCGACGCTGCCCCGACGCCCAAACAACCTTGACACCCACCACTATTCAAAGGAGTGACGGACCTTGACCCTCACCACCGACCTTCCCGGCGCTTTGCCGGCCGAGACGACCCACGGTTGGGCCATCGGCACCGATGTAGGCGGGACCTTCACCGACCTGTGGCTCCGCTCCCCCGCCGGCGAGTCTTATGTCTGCAAGTCCCCGACTACCGCTGACGTCGTCACAGGCGTCGTCAACGCCATCCACCTGGCCGCCGACCTCGCCGGACTCACCACGCGGGAACTTTGCGAGCAGGTCCATCGCTTCGGGCACGGCACCACTGTCGGGCTGAACGCGCTGCTCACCGGCCGCTCGGCCAAGACCGGACTAATCACCACCCGTGGCTTCGGTGACGTCTTGGAAATCGGACGGTTGCGGCGAGGCACCGCCAGCCTGAAGGGCCTGGACCTGGGGGATTACTTCCTGCGCGGGCAGATCCCCCCGCTTGTCCCCCGTGAACTCGTCGTCGAGGTCACTGAACGGGTGGACGCCGACGGCGGCGTGCTCACCCCACTCGACATCGAGTCAGTCCGCACGGCGGCGAAAACACTGAAGGCCGAGGGGGTCGAAGCGGTGGCCATCTGCCTCCTGTGGGCTACCGAATACCCCGGTCACGAGCAGGCTGTCGCCGAGATCATCGCCGAGGTCCTCCCCGACGCGTTCGTCAGCATGTCCCACGTCATCGCGCCCTCCGTGGGCGAGTACGCCCGCGCATCCACCACCACTGCCAACGCCGCGCTGGGGCCTATCGCCGGGCACTACCTGCTCAACTTGGAACGCGAGCTGCGCGCCCTGGGCATGAACGCGCCGATCATGATGACCACCAATGCCGGCGGCGTCGTCCCGGCGGGAACGATCACCTCGTCCCCGGTCAACGGCCTGCTGTCGGGTCCGGCCTCCTGCGTCGTCGCCGGGCAGTCCCTGGGCAAAGAACAGGACCGCCCGAACATCCTGACCATGGACGTCGGCGGCACCTCGTTCGACGTCGGCGTCGTCGTCGACGGCGTGCCACTGCTCCGCGAAGACGTCACCTTCGGCGGAGCGGACATGCGCGTTCCATCCGTCGACATCGCCAGTGTAGGAGCCGGCGGCGGTTCCATCGCCGCCGTCGACGGCGGGATCCTCAGCGTCGGCCCGCGCAGTGCCGGCGCCGTCCCGGGCCCCATCTGCTACGGCAAGGGCGGCACGGAGCCAACCACTACGGACGCTGACCTGGTGCTCGGGGTCCTGGACCCGGATGCCTTTGGCTCCGGCGGCATCACCTTGGACCGCGAGGCCGCAGCCCGGGCCATCGAGGAGCAGGTCGGCCGCCCGCTGGGGTTGAATGCCATGGAGGCCGCCCGTGCGATCCGCGTGGTCTTCGACACCACGATGTCTGATCTGCTGCGGTCGGTCACCATTGAGCGTGGCCACGACCCCCGCGAATTCACGCTGGTAGCCGGCGGCGGCTCGGGCCCCTCCCACGCTTGGGCGCTGTGCCGCGAACTGGGCTTGGAAGGATTCCTGGTTCCGGCAACCGCCACCGCCCAATCCGCGTACGGGGCAGGAACCAGCGACCTGAAGACCACCTCGTCGCGCACCAGCTACATCCGGCTCGCCAGCGGCGCCACCCCCACCACCGAGCACGCCGAAACGCTCTCCCAAGCCATGGCAGCCACCACCCGGGCCGTCCTGGATGCCATCCCCGATCCTGACCACGCTGCGGTCACCCATACTGTCGCGGTCCGCTACCACGGCCAGGCCCATCACCTGGATGTAGTCCTGCAACAGTCCCCGGACGCGCAGGACCTCGCCGACATGCTGTCCCGATTCGAGGCCGACTACGAATTGCTCTTTGGTGCCGGCTCTGGATTCCGGGAGGCCGGGTTCGAGATCCTCTCGGTTCGCTCCGTGGCATCCCGTGCCGCCGAAGTCCTGGCCGCCGCTTCGAACGGTGAAGCCTTCGAGGACCTCGGAATTCGTCCCGTCGTTTTCGACGACCCGGATACCCCCGAGAACACCCGTGTCTACGGGTGTCGCTGGCCGGCCGGCGGCCAAAAACTCGCCGGACCGTGCCTGATCCATCTGCCCGGTTGCGTCGTTGTAGTGCCGCCGGGTGGTTCCGCCGAAACCGACGACGCCGGCGTCATCCATGTGAAAGTAGGAAACCAGTGAGCCTCCTTGAGACCTCCACCATCCCCGTAACCGCAGCAGCGGCCCCCGGAACCGACCCCGTCACCGCACAGGTTGTCCGCAGCCGGCTCGTCGCGATCACCGACCAGATGCGCGTCGCGCTGCAGTCTGTCAGCGGCAGCCCGACCGTCACCGAGGCCAGTGACTTCTTTACCGGCCTCTACCTGCCGGACGGGTCCTTCGCCACCATGGGCCACCAGGTCACGTTCGAAGCACCGCCCGTAGGAGCACTAATCCGTCACCTGCGCCAAAGCAACATGAAACTGCGCGAGGGCGACCGAATCATCGGCAACGACCCGTTCATCGGAGCACTGCACCAGAACGACGTGCAGATGTGCGCCCCCTTGGTGGTCGACGGCGAAATCGTCGCCTGGGCCGGCGTGATGGCCCATGAAACGGACATGGGCGGCATGGACTTCGCGTCGTGGTCGCCGAAAGCCAAGGAGATCTGGCAGGAGGGACTGCGCATCCCGGCGGTGAAACTGGTCGACGGCGGTGTCCTGCGCGACGACGTCCTCGACATGATCCTCGCCGCCACCCGCCTGCCGGCCCAGGTTGGCCTGGACATCCGCGCGTTCATCGCCACACTGAACGTCGCCTCGGAACGTCTCACCGAACTCTGCCGCCGCTACGGAACCCCTGTGGTGCAGGCGGTGATGGTCGCCATGGTGGCCGACTCCGAGCAGCGCATGCGCAAACGCCTGCGTGAAATCCCGGACGGCGTGGTGCATACACGCGACTTCCTGGAACACGACGGCCACACCGACAAGCTCTACACCGTCGACCTTCTGGCCACGAAGAAGGGTGACTCCCTCATCCTGGACTTCTCCGGATCCTCCCCGCAGGCCCAGGGATTCGTGAACTGCTCACGGGCAGGCCTCATGGGCGGCGTAGCCGGCGCGCTCATCCCTACCCTGGGCTTCGGCCTGCCGTGGAACGACGGGCTCCTGCGCCCCGTCGAGGTGACGGCGCCCGACCGGCTGATCTGCACCGCCATGTCGCCGGCCCCGGTGGGCAGCGCCACCGTCGAGACCATCTGGGTGGTCAGCAACGTCGTCTCGGCTGCCCTTAACAGGCTGCTCACGGCAGCCCCTCAGCACGCGCACCGCGCCCAGGGAATCAGCAGCGGAACCATGGCCACCTTCAACCTAAGCGGCATCAATCAGTACGGGGAGAAGTTCGGCCTGCACCTGATGGACCCACTCGCGGGCGGGTTCGGTGCGTTCAGCGCACATGACGGGCAGGACGCGGCCGGTCCCATCAACGCACCCTGCCCGTCCATCGCGGACGTGGAGGTCAACGAACAGAAAACTCCGCTGGTCTACCAATACCGACGCCTGGCCCAGGACACCGGCGGCGCGGGCCGCCGCCGGGGCGGCGTTGCCGCGGAAGTCGCCCTGACCGTGTCCATCCCGGAAGCCGAGGCACTCGTGATGACTCACGGCGTCGAGGTACCCAACTCCGCCGGTCTCTCCGGCGGCCTGCCGGGCGGAACCATCAGCCAAGCATTCGCGCCCGGATTCCTGGATCGTGCGGATCCATCCGCCGAGCTGAACGCTTCGGTGCAGGTCCCGGAAGCCTTTCAGGACCTGGGTTCGAAACCCGGAGCGTTCCCCATGCGTGACACGGATGTCTTCGCCGTGACTTGGCAGGGCGGCGGCGGGATCGGCGACCCGCTGGACCGTGATCCTGTCGATGTGCTCGCAGACGTGCGCCGCGGCGTGGTCAGCGTGGCCGCTGCCCGGGAGACCTACGGCGCCGTTCTCATCGGCGCAGAGACGGGCCGCCCCTCGGGCTGGGACGCCGACGCCACGCTCCGACTGCGGCGCGACCTTCGGGCGCAGCGCCTGGGCGTTGATCCGGAGACGCTTCCGCTGGCTGCCGACGCCGTGGGTCCCGACGTGGTTCCCCAGGGGATCGCCGCCGGGGAGCGCTGGCTCGCGCTCGGCGACCGGCTGCGTGCCGTGGTCTCCGCAGCCGGACAGTGGCGCGTGCAGACGCTCTCCGGCGCCGTACTCTCCACCGGGTCCACCCGATGGCGCGACGGGGCGGTGCGCGTCGATCTGCCCCTCCCGCATCGTGTCGGCCGAACCTTGCACCGGGACCTGAAGGCGACCGGCTGGCTCTGCCCGTCGAGCGGTGCCCTGCTGGCCGTGGACATCCATCTGGTCTCCGAAGAGCCCTTCCACGACCTCGAACTCAACCTCGCCTCCGGCATCACCGCCGATCTGGCAATCACCGCAGAGGAGAACTGACATGGCCAAGAACGCCGAATTCGGCCCGCGCAAGGTCATTGTGACCGTCGCTCCCACCGGAGGGATGGCCACCAAAGACAAAGTCCCGAACCTGCCCGTCACCCCGGAAGAAATCGCCGACGACGTCGTCGCCTGCTACGAGGCCGGCGCGAGCGTTGCCGCCATTCACGCCCGCCGCCCCGATGGCCTGGCAACCTGCGACCCGGACACCTATGCCCGCATCAACTCCCTGATCCGGTCCCGCTGCGACATTGTGCTGAACAATTCCACCGGGGGTGGCATTCATGGAGACATGATCCACCAGTTGGACAACGGCCTCTGGGAAATCGACTTCAACGAAAGGATCAAGGGACTCGACGGCGCCGGAGCGGAGATGTGCACGCTGGACGCACATACGGTCTGCGCCCACGGCGGCGGCAGGGAACTGCTGGTGACCACCACGCCGTCGCGTTCGCGCTGGCTGGCCGAGCAGATGAAGGCGCGCGGAATCAAACCCGAGTGGGAGGTCTTCAGCATCGCTCACATCATCCAGGACGTGACGGAACTGATCGAGGAGGGTCTGGACGAGGCACCGTATTTCATCAACATGGTCCTCGGCGCGCATAAGGGATTCCAGGGCGCACTCCCCTATACGCCCAAACTGCTGCAAAGCATGGTCGAACACCTCCCCGAAGGCTCCATCTTCAACGTCAGCGCCATCGGCCCGGCCCAGCTGCCGGCGACCGTCCACGCCTTGCTCTTGGGCGGGCATGTCAGGGTCGGCCTCGAGGACAACCTCTCATATGAAAAGGGCGTCCCGGCCACCAATCTCGCGCTGGTCGAGCGTATGGTGCGCATCATCCGCGAACTCGGCATGGAACCGGCAACCCCATCCGAAGCCCGCACCCTCATGGGTTTGCCCGCCCTGGAGCGGGACGCCGCCAGTGCAGTGACGGGCTGAGCGATGGAGAATCCTGGGAGCCTGCACGGTCAAACCACTGTCGCCTGGGTCGATACGGATGCATCGGGCCGGATCCACTTCACTGCCGCCTTCCGCTGGGTCGAAGCCGTGGAGCACAACGCTTACCGGGCCGCAGGGCTCGGAGATCACATCCAGGCACTCCCCCGCCTCAGCGTTGGCGCCACCTATCGGCGGCAGCTCACTGCCGGCGATGGGATCAAAATCGAACTGCGGACGGCCCGCGTTGGCAACACTTCGATCGGTTACGAATGGACGATCCTCCATAACGGCGAGTCCTGCATTGACGGCCACCACACCGTTGTCCATGTCGGATTCGAGGGGAAGCCCACTCCGCTTCCAGAGGAACTGAGGGCCCTGCTCGCAGAATCCGCTCCCGCCTAACCCACTAAACTCCCGGCCCCGCCCGCCAGCTCTGCTCAACGGGCGGGGCCGTGAGGCACGCACACCGGGCGTGCCAGGTTCCACCAGCTACATCATCTGTTCAACGACGAACTAAGGAATCCAATGATGCACAAAAAGATCTGGCTCGCCGCGGCCTTCACCGCCGTGGCACTCAGCACCGCAGGCTGCAGCGCCTCCGGGGCTGCAACACCAAGTGGGCAAGCGAGCAGCCCGGACACCAACTTCGCTACGATCGCGGACGCGGACTTCGCCGGTACGAGCGGAAAGGCCCCTACAGCCACGGTCGAGACGGAGCCCGGCCAGGACGTCTGGATCCTGTCCTGCTCCCAAATGTCCGAGGGTTGTGCCACGGTCAGCGCTGCCGCGACAGAGGCAGCCGAGCTGCTCGGATGGAAAACCACGGTCTACGACGGTGCATTCGGCGTTGGTGGCGCCTATTCAAATGGAGTCCGACAAGCCATCGCAGCCAAGGCCGACGCGATCATCGTCGTGAGTGTTGACTGCAACCTGATCCAGGCACCTCTTCGCGAAGCCAAGAACGCCGGTATCCCCGTAGTCCAGGCTTTCTCATTTGACTGTGACGACCCCCAGATCGGCGGGGAGCCTTTGTTCACTGCGTCCATGAAGATGACCGAGGAACACCCGGATCTGGCAGGCTGGATGCAAGAATGGGGCGCGGCCAAGGCCCGGTGGATTATGTCCGAAACGAACGGCGAAGCCAAAATCATCAACACTGTCTTCGACGGTAAGATCCTGGGCAACCACGCCAACAAGGGTTTCACTGACCAACTGGCCGAGTGCGGCAAATGCGAAATCCTCGAAGACGTACACGTCGCCGACTCCGACATCGCCTCCGGCGTCCTGCGCCAGAAGTTTTCCGCGGCCTTGACCGCGAATCCGACGGCGAACGCCACCAACGCTCTCTTCGACGGATGGATGAGCGCTTCCGGTCTGGCTCAGGCCATTAATTCTTCGGGCCGGGGTGCCACGATCGCCGCCATGGGCGGCGAGGGTCTCGCGCCCAATATGGGATTCATCAAGGAAGGCCGAGGCCAAAGCGCCGCTGTCGCCTATGACGCCGAGTGGCTGGGATGGGCCACCGTAGACGTCCTGGCCCGCGCCTTCGCCGGACAGGAACAGGAGATCCAAGGTCTGGGCTGGCAGACGGTGGACGCCGCGCACAACACGCCCGACGGGGAATCGGCTTACAAATCTGCGTATGACTTCCGCGCAGACTACCGGACCGCATGGAACGTTAAGTGACAGCGCCCCGTCTCGCTCTTCATGGTTTACGAAAGGCTTACGGGAACACAATTGCGGTGGATGACCTCGGCCTCGAGATAGGGGCCGGGGAGGTCCATGCCCTGTTAGGCGCCAACGGGTCTGGGAAGTCCACGCTCGTCAAAATTCTGGCGGGCGTGACAACCGCTGACGCCGGGACCATCTCCCTGGCAGGCCGGGAACTGGCAGCACGGAATGTGACGCCGCAAGGGTCAAAAAACCTGGGATTACGCTTCGTTCATCAGGATCCCGCAGTGTTTCCCACGATGTCGGTGATGGAAAATCTGGCCCTCGGCCATGGCTATCCGACAAGACTAGGACGTGTTTCCTGGTCGGCTCTGCGGCAGCGGGCTGGTGCCCTGATCGACCGCTTCGACCTTGATTGCACGCCTGAGACAAAAATGGGGCGTCTCGGTCCTGCCCAACGGACAATGGTCGCCATCGCACGGGGGCTCCAGGACGAGCTCGACAATGGGAACGCCGGGCATCTGTTGGTCCTTGATGAGCCGACGGCGTCACTCTCCGCCACGGAGGCCGACCTTCTGCTGAGCTATATGCGGACGCTGGCGGATAAAGGGACATCAATCCTCTACATCACGCACCGGCTCCACGAGCTGCAGCAGGCCGCCGATACGGTGACCGTAATGCGGGACGGCGCTAGGGTCCACACCGGACCTTACGAGGCAGGCTCCCTCGACGTCCTGACCGAGCACATCGCCGGGCGGTCTCTGGGCGAGGTCTACCCGAGGCCTGCCGCGGCACCGGCAGAACCGGTCCTGACACTCGACAAATTGTCCGCTCCCGGGCTTCAGGACATTTCTTTCGCCGCCCACGCAGGGGAGGTGCTAGGAATTGCAGGCTTTCTTGGCAGCGGGCGCAGCCACTTGTTGGAATGCGTTTTCGGGGCGGCCCCGCATAACGGCCGTGTCATAGTCGACGGGCGACACGTCCCCGTGGGCGACATCAGGGCGGCCATGGACGCCGGCATAGCCTTGGTCCCCGAGGACAGGCTAGGCATGGCGGGTTTTCCTGGCCTCTCACTACGGGAAAACCTCTCGGCTGGCCAGACAAACCGCTACTGGCGCAAACTGCGGCTCGACGCCCGTCGTGAGCGGGCGGAATCGTCTTCCTTACTAGCCGACTACCTTGTGAAATCGGATTCGCCGGAGCAACCATTGTCCTCATTGTCAGGGGGAAACCAGCAGAAACTGATCATGGCCCGGTGGCTGCGCCGGTTCCCGCGCGCCATGCTGCTCGATGAGCCAACGCAAGGCGTCGACGCGGGAGCCCGGCCCGAAATTTACCGCATGATCCGATCCCAAACGGACGCCGGAGCGACCGCCCTTGTCGTCAGTTCCGACTTCGAAGAACTGGCGAACCTCTGCGACCGAGTGCTGATCCTTACCAACGGCCGCATCATCCACGGAGTGGCCGGTAGCAATCTGACGGCCAACAACTTGACCCGCCTTTGCTTCACCCAAGACGAAAGCAGGACGACATGACCGCCACCACGACTGCAGCTGATCACCGCAAGCCGGCGCGTCCGATCAGCAGTTGGGGCCGCACCCGACACCAAATCCTAGAGAACTACGGTCTGGTCGGAGTCTCGATCATCGTCTTTGTCTTCTTCTGCCTCTACGGCCAGACCGCCGGCATTTTTCCATCGCAAGCAAACATCACGACAACAATCGGCAACTCGTCAGTCGTCGCCTTGGCAGCGCTTGCCACCGTCATCCCATTCCGGGCGGGTTTCCTGGATCTGTCCGTTAGCGCCAGTATCGGCGTCGCCTCCGTCGTCACGGCAGCAGGCATGGCACACTTCGGGCTGCCCCTATGGGGAGCCATCGCGGCCGGTGTGCTGTCCGGGATTATGGTTGGAGTTTTGAACGGCTTCCTGGTAACCGTCGCGAAACTTGACGTCTTTATCACCACGTTGGGCATGGCAACCATCCTTTCCGGGATCCTTCAGTGGTACACCGGCGGAATGCCCATCACCACAGGCCTGTCGCTGGCACTGCAGGACTTCGGCTCGTTGACGTGGTTCGGGATCCCGCGCCTGGTCTTCCTGCTGATTCCGGTCATCGCGCTTGCCTGGTACCTGCTTGAACACACGCCCTTCGGCCGCGAGCTAACTGCGATCGGCTCAAATCCACGGGCGGCGCACATGGTGGGTATCGGGACTAAGCGCGTAATTTGGACCAGCTTCCTTCTAAGTGGCGCGGTCGCCGGAATCGCCGGGGTATTGCTGACGGCTCGCTCCGGCGGTGCTGACCCGCTGACCGGCCCAGGGCTGATGTTTCCCGTCCTGGCCGCCGTTTTCCTTGGCAAGACGACAATCCGGCCAGGACAGGCCAACGTATCGGGAACCATCATCGGCGTCCTGTTCGTGGCCTTCACCGTGAGCGGCCTGAGTATTGCCGGCGCACAGGCATGGGTCGGGCCGGTATTCAACGGCGTGGCCCTTGTCGGAGCAATTGCCCTCTCAACCTACTTCGGCCGCCGTAGAACTCCGGCGTGACCCTAATGGATGCTCCCCATCCGGACGAGACGTTTCGGTCTCCGCTTTGATACGTGAAACCGACGACCTAGGTTCAGGTGCCCGGCCGACCACCATCGCGATTTGGTCGGCCGCGGCGCCGGGACGGGCGGCCGGATATGTCGTCCACGAGATGCGTCAATGTTTCCCGCAGCCAACGGTGCCCAGGGTCGCTTTCATGTCGTTCCGTCCACACCATGATTTCCCGTACCGGTTCAAGCCGGATCGGTGGTTCAAGCAGGCGTAGTTCAACTTCGTTTGCCACCAGGAGCCCAAGCTTCTCGTGGATTAGGGACATCAGACGGGTACCGCGCAGCAGGAACGGGGCGAGGGTCATGCTGGTGGTCAACTCAACGTTGCGACTAATGCCGAGGGCGTCAAGCTGCATCTCGGCGAGCGACGGGAGACCGCCAACCCGCGTGGCGAGGTAGGGCAGCGCGGAGAAATCCTCGCCAGTTAATGACTGGCCGACGTCCGGATTATCGATCGCGACTGCGCACACGTATCGATCTGTAAAAAGGGGCGCGTGGTGATACTTCGTGTAGTCCGGCAAGACCCCGGCCGGGACGATGAGCAGGTCCACCTCGTTTCCGGCAAACCGGTCCGCGAAGTCGGCGCCCAAAGGCTGGATATGGAGCCGGACGCCCGGTGCGTCTTCGTTGAGCCGGACCAACATCTCGTGCAAGAGAATCAGGGTCACGTAGTCGCTGGCCATGATTGTGAACTGTCGTGAGTCGGTGCTCGGATCGAATTCCTCGGCACGGCGCTCCAACAACACCTGAAGATTCGCGAGGGTCTCCCGCACAGGACCGGCCAACTCCTCTGCAAACGGCGTGGCTACAAACTCCCGGCCTTGACGGACCAGAATAGGATCTCCGAAAAGTCTCCGGATCCGACCAAGCGTGGCGCTCATGGCCGACTGCCCGACAGAAAGCCTGGCCGCCGCTTTGGTGACGTTGCGCTCGGCCATGAGCGCGTCGAACGCGACCAGCAGGTTCAGATCGACGCGGCTCAATTCCAACAATTCATCTCCCGGCAGTCAGTCCCTTTATCGTAAACTCTCCATCAACGCTTCCCGCGTGCTTCCCTGGCAGGACGTCCAATCGTCGGCGAAAATTCGACGGGATGGGCATCGAACTCATCAAGCTTCTCGATTCGGCTCTATGGAAGAGAGCGGGTTTAGGATCCCAATCCGAGGAGGCCTTCCCAGGTGGGAAGAGTTCACCCCTGGGGGTGGGGGCACAAAACAACGCAGCTCAGTCGAATCCAATCGACTGAGCTGCGTTATCGCCTGCTAAAGCGAGATTTTTAAACATTAAATCTAAATTCAACCACGTCGCCGTCGACCATGACGTAGTCCTTGCCTTCGATCCGCACCTTGCCGCGGGCCTTGGCCTCGGCCATGGACCCGGCCTCCACCAGATCGGCAAACGAAACCACCTCGGCCTTGATGAAGCCGCGCTGGAAGTCCGAGTGGATCACGCCGGCGGCCTGCGGAGCAGTGTCGCCCCGGTTGATGGTCCAAGCGCGCGCTTCCTTCGGCCCGGCCGTCAGATAGGTCTGCAAACCCAGCGTGTGGAAGCCCACCCGCGCCAACTGGTCCAGCCCGGACTCGTCCTGGCCGTTCATCTCCAGCATCTCGCGGGACTCTTCCTCGTCCAGCTCCACGAGGTCCGCCTCCAGCTTGGCATCCAGGAACACGCAGTCGGCGGGTGCCACCAGCCCGCGCAGCTCGGCCTGCCGCTCGGGGCTGCCGAGCACGGCGTCGTCCACGTTGAACACATAGATGAACGGCTTGGCGGTCAGCAGGCTCAGTTCCCGGAGGTTCTCCATGTCCAGCTTGTCGCTCTCGACGGAGGAAAAGACGGTGTCGCCGCGCTCCAAGACTTTCTGCGCCGCCTGCAGGGCAGCCAGCTCCGCGGCGTCGCGCTTCTTGATCTTGACTTCCTTCTCCACCCGCGGGAGGGCCTTCTCCAAGGTCTGGAGGTCGGCCAGGATCAGCTCCGTGTTGATGGTCTCCATGTCCGAACGCGGGTCGACCTTGCCGTCCACGTGGACCACGTCGGGGTCGTCGAAAACACGGATGACCTGGGCGATCGCCTGCGCTTCGCGGATGTTCGCCAGGAACTGGTTGCCGAGCCCCTCACCTTCGGAAGCGCCCTTGACGATGCCGGCAATGTCCACGAAGGACACGGTCGCGGGCAGGATCCGCTGCGACCCGAAGATCTCCGCCAGCTTCTCCAGCCGCGGGTCCGGCAGCGATACCACGCCGACGTTCGGCTCGATGGTGGCGAACGGGTAGTTAGCCGCGAGCACGCTGTTGCGCGTCAATGCGTTGAAGAGAGTTGATTTGCCGACGTTGGGCAGTCCGACGATGCCAATAGTTAGAGCCACGGTAGTCAAGGATACCGTGGCCCGGACACATCGACCGGCGTGCCGTATTTTGTCCGCGGCGGCTGGCATGGTGAAGGTATGGATGCATCGCATGTACTTCTCGCCCTTCTGGCCCTGTTCGTGGGCGCCGCCGCCGGCGCCGCGGCCGTGGCCGTCCTTTTCCGCCGCCGGCTGGCGGATCTGCAGGACGCCGCGAAGGACGACGGCGACCGGCTGGCAGAGCTCTCGGCCCGCCTCGCCGGGGCGGAGGCGGAGCGCCGGATGCTCGCCGAGCAGAACGCGCAGCTTTACGTCCATGATGAGCAAGAGAACACCGTGCTGCGCGCCCTGATCCCGGTCGGTGAGAAGCTCAAGCTCGTCCAGCAGCAGGTCAGCCTGCTGGAACGGGACCGGGTGGAGCAGTTCGGCCAGTTGGCCGAACAATTGCGTGCGGCCCAGCGCAGCGACGAGGCGCTGATGCGTTCCACGCAGACGCTCGCCTCCGCGCTGCAGTCCAATTCCGCCCGCGGCCAGTGGGGCGAGGTGCAGTTGCGCCGGGTGGTGGAGGCTGCCGGCATGCTCGCCCGGGTGGACTTCGACGAGCAGGTGCACCTCGCCGGCGCGGACAGGACCGGCCGCCCGGACATGATCATTCGGCTGCCGGGTGGAAAGTCCATCGTCGCGGATGCCAAGGTCCCGCTGCGCGCCTACCTGCAGGCGCAGGAAATCCCGGCGGCCGCATCGGCCGCGGAACAGCAGCAACGGGTGGATCTGCTGAACGCGCATGCCAAGGCGGTGCGCGCGCACGTGGATGCCCTGGCGGGGCGGAAGTATTGGGAGAGCCTGCAGGCCTCCCCGGAGTTGGTGCTCTGTTTCCTGCCCTCGGAGGCGGTGCTCTCCGCCGCCCTGCATGCCGATCCCGGCCTGCTCGACCATGCCTTTGCCCGCAGCGTTGCGCTGGTCTCCCCCGTCTCGCTGCTGGCCACGCTGAAGTCGGTGGCCTTTACCTGGCGGCAGGAAGTGCTCAAGGACAACGCACGCGAGATCTTCGACCTCTCGCGGCAGCTCTACGAGCGGCTCGGCACGCTGGGCGATCATGTCACCCGGCTGGGTTCGTCGCTCAAGAGCTCGGTCGAGCGCTACAACTCGTTTGTGGGGACGCTGGAATCAAGGGTGTTGCCGACCGCGCGGAAGATCTACGCCTTCGACGGCACGTCCCTGGAGGAACCCGCCGCCCCGCCGGCCTTGGAGAACACGCCCCGGCTGCTCTCGGCCCCCGAACTGATTGAAGGCCGGGACCCGGCCGCGTAGCAGGGCAATCGGTACGCCCTGCAGGGCGGCCCATTGGGGCCACCCTGCGCAGCGGAGGCCAGGGTTAGCGGGCCGGGCGGGTGACGCGTCCCCCGAGGCCGCGGGATTCGTCGCCGCGTTCCTTGAGCGTGGCGCGCAGTTCCTTGGGCAGCGAGAAGAGGATGTCCTCTTGGGCGGTGACCACTTCTTCAACGTCGCCGTAGCCGTACTCTCCCAACAGGCGCAGCACCTCGCGCACCAGGACCTCCGGCACGGAGGCTCCAGAGGTCACGCCGACGGTGGCCACGCCCTCGAACCAGGACTCGTCAACCTCGTTGGCGAAGTCCACGCGGTAGGCCGCCTTGGCGCCGTATTCGAGGGCGACCTCGACGAGCCGCACGGAGTTGGATGAGTTTTCGGAGCCGACCACAATCACCAGGTCCGCCTGGGGTGCGATCTTCTTGATTGCGGCCTGGCGGTTGGAGGTGGCGTAGCAGATGTCGTCGCTCGGCGGATCCTGCAGAGCCGGGAAGCGATCCCGCAGGATGGACACGATTTCCAGCGTCTCGTCGACCGAGAGGGTCGTCTGCGACAGCCAGATCAGCCTTTCCGGATCGCGCACTTGCACTGTCCGCGCCTCGTCCGGGTTGTTGACGATCGTGGTGTGGTCCGGCGCTTCCCCGTAGGTCCCTTCGACTTCTTCGTGTCCCTCGTGACCGATCAGGAGGATCTCGTTGCCGTCGCGGGCGAACCGCACGGCTTCCCGGTGCACCTTGGTCACCAACGGGCAGGTCGCGTCGATGGTCCGCAGCTGGCGGTCCTCGGCTGACTGCACCACGGCGGGCGAAACGCCGTGCGCCGAGAAAACGACCAGGGCGCCCTCGGGCACCTCGTCGGTCTCTTCGACGAAGATCGCGCCCTTTTCCTCCAGTGTTGAGACCACGTGCACATTGTGGACGATCTGCTTGCGCACGTAGACAGGCGGGCCATAATGCTCCAGCGCCTTTTCCACCGCGATCACGGCGCGGTCGACGCCGGCACAGTATCCACGCGGGGCCGCCAGCAGCACCTTCTTGTCACCGTCCACGGGTGCGGCTGCCCAGACGTCGTCCGGGGTGCGGCGCTTGCGCGGAATGGTAGGCATGGAAAGGGAAACAGCAATACTGGCCATGCCTCTATGCTAGCCCGTGGGCCCGGTCCGCCGGGCCCCGCCCAGCACCGCCCGCAGAGTGAAACCGGCCACCGCGATGACCAATCCGGCGCCGGCAAAGACGGCGGCCCAGGGCCGGAAGTCGGCGACCGCCAACTCGACCAGCCTCCCCAGGAACACCTGGGCCAACGCACTTTCGCCCGCCGCGTTCGCTGCCAGCGGCGGTGCAAGCCCGGCGGCCAGCCAGAGGACCGCGCCCAGTAATCCCGCGCCGATACCGGCCCAGGCCAGCGCCGTGGCGGGACGCCGGGCGGCCAGCAGCATCAGCACCAATGCCGCAGCCGCTGCCACCGCCGCGACCCACCACAGCGACGGCAGGTCCCGCACCGAGGCCAGGACCCCGCCTGCCTCCGCAGAGCCCAGCGGCAACAACACCTGCTCGGGGCTCCGGATATTAGTACCCAGCGCGTCCGCTACCCGCGAAACCGCCAGCGCCACCATGGGGGCGATATCCAGCGTGACGGCCGCCTCTCCCCCGGAAGTCCCGGAGAACGTATGCGCGTGCGACAGGGCCAGCGACTCGTTCAGGGCCCGCGGAAATCCGGCCAGTTCGGTCATCGCCCCAGCGGTTCGCTCCACGATCGGCCGCACGAGTTCCTGCAGACCGGCCGGCAACTCTGCACTGCCGGCCACTTCTTCCGTGATGGTCGCGGCCAGCGCCGACCGGAACCCGTCGTCGTCGCCCAGCGGGGCGGCCAGGGACACGAAGCCCGCCCTGTCGAGCACCCGTTGGTCGGCCCAGGCCCCGCACAGCGCGGCCCCGGCGAGGAGCACGACCAGCAGCCCGCCGACCGCAGCCAACAACGTCCGCACGGTCGCCTCCGTTTCCTTGCTTGCTTCACTCAGATCCGGCGGGGCTCGAGGAGCGCCGCCTACCCCTACCCAGTACAACAGAGAATCCGATTGACAGGGATAACTGGTAAGAATGGAGGGTCTCCGGCAGCCGTCGGATTCACACCTCCGGAAGGGGCAATTCATGGAGTCAAGCGCGGTCCAAGGCGCCGGCACCGGACAATCGACCCTGCCCCCGACTGCCAACCAGACGACGGCGGACAACCCGTGGCCGCTGCGGCTGCTGTCCCAAAAGCTCAAGATGCACATCGACCGCGTGCCGCCCACCTGGGTGGAAGGCCAAGTCATTGAGCTCAACCGCCGGAACGCCACCACCTACCTGACGCTGCGGGACACGGACGCCGAGGCATCCTTCAGCCTGGTGGTTTGGGGCAGCGTGATGGCGCGCCTGGAGATGCCGTTGGAACCGGGCTCCCGGGTGGTGGCCCAGATCAAACCGGACCTGTACGTCAAGACCGGGCGGCTGACCATGCAGACCCGGGACATCCGGCCGGTGGGGCTCGGCGACCTGCTGGTGAGGCTGGAGCGGCTGCGCCGGGCGCTGGCCGCCGAAGGCCTTTTCGATCCGTCCCGGAAGCGGCGGCTGCCCCTGCTGCCGCACCGCATCGGCCTCATTACCGGACGCGATTCCGACGCCATGAAGGACGTCATCCGGAATGCCTCGCTGCGCTGGCCCGCCGTCGAGTTCGAGGTCCGGGAAGTTGCCGTCCAGGGCGTGAATGCCGTGGCCCAGGTGATGCAGGCACTCGCAGAGCTCGACGCCCGCAACGATGTTGACGTCATCGTCATCGCCCGCGGCGGAGGTTCGCTGGAGGACCTGCTGCCCTTCAGCAATGAGGACTTGGTCCGGGCGGTGGCCGCCGCCGCCACCCCGGTCGTGAGCGCCATCGGACACGAAGCGGACCGGCCCCTGCTCGACGACGTCGCGGACCTGCGTGCCTCCACACCGACCGACGCCGCCAAGCGCATCGTCCCGGACGTCAGCGAGGAACTGCATCGGATCGGGCAGGCCCGCGCCCTGCTTGCCCGTCGGGTGGAGCAGTTGGTCCACCGCGAAACCGAACGCCTGGCCGCGCTGCGCAGCCGCCCGGTGATGGCAAACCCCACGGGCATGGTGGACGTCCGGGCGGAAGATCTCCACCGGCTCGTCTCGCGGGCCCACCAGGCCGTCTCGGCGGCGGTTCACCGTGACACCGACCGGGTCGCCCACCTGAAGGCACAGGTGCGTGCGCTTTCCCCCCAAAACACCCTGGACCGCGGCTATGCCGTGGCCCAGCTGCCCGACGGCAGCGTGCTGCGCGACGCGGCGGACGCACCGGCCGGAACACGGCTGCGGCTCCGGGTGGCCGTCGGTGAAGTCGCCGCCGAAGCCCTTCCCTGACGCCCCTCCCGGAATTCCCGACACCACCACACAACACCGGCACCGAAAGCGAGACCCCCATGACCGAGCAGCCCGCACCGCCCGACGTCGCCTCCCTCTCCTATGAGCAGGCGCGCGAGGAATTGGTGGCCGTCGTGAGCCAGTTGGAAGCCGGCGGCGCCAGCCTCGAACAGTCTTTGGCACTGTGGGAGCGCGGCGAGGCGCTGGCGGCCCGCTGCGAGGCATGGCTGGAAGGCGCGCGGCAGCGGCTCGACGCGGCACGCGAGGCGGCAGGGACCGAGCCGTCGCCGGCCAGCCCGGGCAGCCCCCGCACCGCCGCGTCCCCGGTGTCACCCCTCTAGTCCGCCCCCGCACCGCCGCGTCCCCGGTGTCACCCCTCTAGTCCGCCCCGGCACCGCCGCATCCCCGGCGTCACCCCTCTGGTCCGCCCGGCCCGCCCGGTTCCCGGGCATCGGACCGGGGCGCGGCGGGGGCGCGGCGGGCCCGCGTTACGAGGCGGCCAGGCGGGCCTTTTCCGCCTCGACGTCGAAGTCCGCCGGCGGCCACTGCGGGTCGATGTCTTCCAGTGCCTGCAGCAGAAGCTCCTGCACTGCGATCCGCGCATACCATTTGTGGTCGGCCGGCACCACAAACCACGGGGCGTCGACGGTGCTGGTCCGCTCCAGCATGACCTGGTAGGCCTGCTGGTATTCGTCCCAGCGCCGCCGCGCGTCCACGTCGCCGGGATCGTACTTCCAGTGCTTGTCGGCCCGGTCCAGCCGCGCGCGCAACCGCTTGCCCTGTTCGCGCTTGCCCAGGTGCAGCATGACCTTGACCATCCGGATGCCCCGGCGGGCCACCATCGCCTCGAAGTCGTTGATCTGCCCGTAGCGTGCTTCCACCTCCGCGAGGGGCGCGAGACCGTGCACGCGGTGGATGAGCACATCTTCGTAGTGCGACCGGTCAAACACCCCGATCATGCCGGGGCCGGGCAAGGCCCGCTCCACCCGCCAGAGGAAATCGTGCTCCAGCTCCTCCGGCGTCGGTGCCTTAAAGGCCCGGTGGGAAATGCCCTGCGGGTCGGCGGCTCCGACCACGTGCCGGACGATCCCGCCCTTGCCGGAGGTGTCCATCCCCTGCAGCACCAGCAGGACCGCGTCCTGCGCCCCGGCGCGGCTCTGCGCGAAGAGGCGTTCCTGCAGTTCGGACAGCCGGCGGTCGGAGGCCCTGAGCAGGAGTTTCCCCTGGGTCCTGTCGCCAAGGAATCCGGGCGTGGAGCCGGTATCGACGCCGGCCAGGCCGAATCCCGGGCCGACCCGCAGCATCTCCGACGGCGTCCGCGTGAACTCGGGCAATCCGGTCTGTTCCACCTGGTCCTCCTGTTCGGCCGGCCGGCTTGGCCGCCGGTGCGGCTGGCGACAGCCTACCGAGCCGCCGGCGGCGCGGCTACGCGGACGCGGCCGTTACTGCCGGTATCCGGCCAGGAACTCCTCGATCCGCCCCACGGCTTCGGTCAGCACGTCCACGTTGGGCAGCGTGACCAGCCGGAAATGGTCCGGCTGCGTCCAGTTGAACGCCCGGCCGTGCGAGATCAGGATCTTCTGCTGCTTGAGCAGGTCCAGGGCAAACTGTTCGTCGTCCTTGATCCCGTAGACCTCCGGGTCGAGCTTGGGGAACAGGTAGAGCGCGCCCTTGGCCTGCTGCGTGTTGACGCCGGGGATGGCGTTCAACAGCTCATAGGCTTTGTTGCGTTGCTCGAGCAGCCTGCCGCCGGGCAGGATGAGGTCGTTGATGCTCTGATGGCCGCCCAGGGCGGTCTGGATGGCATGCTGGGCGGGCACGTTCGCGCACAACCGCATGTTGGTGAGCAGGTTGATGCCCTCGATGTAGTCCGCGGCCAGGTGCTTCGGCCCGGAGATGGCCATCCAGCCGCTGCGGAAGCCGCACACGCGGTAGGCCTTGGACAGGCCGCTGAACGTCATGACCAGCACGTCATCGGCCAGCAGCGCCGTGTTCACATGCTCCGCATCCTCGTACAGGATCTTCTCGTAGATCTCGTCCGAGAACACCACCAGGTTGTGCCGGCGCGCCAGTTCCAGCATCCCCTCGAGGATGTGCCGCGGATAGACGGCGCCGGTGGGGTTGTTCGGGTTGATGATCACGATGCCCTTGGTGTTGGGCGTGATCTTCCGTTCGATGTCTTCGAGATCCGGCAGCCAGCCCTCTTCCTCGACGCAGAGGTAGTGCACGGGGTGGCCGCCGGCCAGCGACACCGACGCGGTCCAGAGCGGGTAGTCGGGGGCCGGGATGAGCACTTCGTCGCCGTTGTTCAGCAGCGCCTGCAGGCTCATGGTGATCAGCTCGCTGACCCCGTTGCCCAGGTACACGTCATCCACGCCGATCTCTTGGATGCCGCGGGTCTGGTAGTACTGCGACACGGCGGTTCTGGCCGAAAAAATGCCGCGCGAATCGCTGTAGCCCTGCGCGGTGGGCAGGTTGCGGATCATGTCCACCAGAATGGCGTCCGGAGCCTCAAAACCGAACGGCGCCGGGTTGCCGATGTTCAACTTGAGGATGCGCTGGCCCTCGGCCTCCATCCGCTGGGCATGCTCGAGGAGCGGACCGCGGATGTCGTAGAGGACGTTGTGGAGCTTGTTGGACTGCTTGTACTGGGCCATCCAACGATCTTCGCACACGGCACGCGCCGCCCCGGAGACCGAAGCGGCGCGTGAACGGGAGCCGGGGTCCTAGCCGGCCAGGCCCTTTTCCGCCAGCCAGTCCGCGGCGGCGTCGGCCGGATTGCGCTTCTCGTCCCCGCTGACCTGGCGGTTGAGGTCGATCAGGTCCTCGGTGGTCAGCGCTGCGGAAACCTCGTTGAGCACCTGGGCAGCCTGCTCGTCCACGGCGTCGCTGCGGATCAGCGGCAGCACCTGCTGGGCAATGAAGTTGTTCTTCGGGTCTTCCAGCACCACCAGGTCGTTGTCCTCGATGGACGGGGTGGTGGTGTAAATGTCGGCCACCTGGATCTTGTCCGTGATCAAGGCGTTGAGCGTGGTCGGTCCGCCGTAGTCGTTGATCGGCTCGAAGGACTTGGGCACGCAGCCGTAGTTGGCTTCCAGCCCCGGCAGCCCGTACTCGCGCTCGGCGAATTCCGGGTTGGCTCCGAGCACCAGTTCACCGCACACCGGGCCCATGTCCTCGATCGACGTCAGCTGGTATTCCTCCGCCGTCGCCTTGGTCACCACCATCGCGTCCTTGCTCTCCGCCGACGCGGGCTCCAGGACGCCGAGCCCCTCGGGCAGGGCGCCCGTCAGGGCTGTCATGACGTCCTCGGCGGAGGCCGCCGTCGCCTCGGTGTCCAGGAACAGCAAAAGGTTGCCGCTGTAGTCCGGGATAACATCCACAGACCCTTCCTGGACGGCGCTGACGTAGACCTCGCGCGAGCCGATGCCCGGTTTCGTGGTGACGTCGTAGCCGGCGGCGGTCAGGGCACCCGCATAGATTTCGGCGATGATCTGGCTCTCCGTGCCGCCGCTGGCACCGACCACCAGGGATCCGCCGGTGCTGCCTTCGGGTGCCGGCGTCGGGTCCTGCAGGGGGTCGGATCCCCCGCCGCAGGCAGCCAGCACCAGGGCAAGGGCGGCCGCCCCTGCGGCGAGCACGCTGCGCCGCGCGGCCGTGTTTTTGTCGTTTCCGCGGTTGCTGGCCTTGTTCCCGGGGTGGTCCTTCATACTCATCTCCTCATGTGCCGGCACTGGCTGTTCCAACCTTACTTGTTCTGCCTTTCGGCACGCCCCCTCAAGCCGCGCAGGCCGGGCGATACGGCCACTTTCTGCACCGCGGCCAGCAAGGCGTCCACAACCAGTGCCAGCGCCGCGATCAGCAGCGCGCCGGCAAACAGCCGCACCGAGTCGCGGACCGCCAGCCCGTCGATCAGGAACCGGCCCAGGCCGCCCAGGTTGATATAGGCCACGACGGCCACCGTGGCGATGACCTGCAGCACGGCGGCACGCACCCCGCCCAGCAGCACCGGCAGCGCGTTGGGCAATTCGGCGCGGAACAGAACCTGCCACTCGGTCATGCCCACCGCCCGGGCGGCGTCCACCAACTGGCGGTCGACGGCGGCGATCCCCGAATAGGTGCCGGCCAGCAGCGGCGGGATGGCCAGGATCACCAGCGCGTAGATCGGCGGCATCAGGCCCAGCCCCATCAGGATGACGAACAGGGTCAACAGGCCCAGCGTGGGCATGGCCCGCAGGCCGCTGGCAATACCGACGACGGCGATGCGCCCCCTTCCGGTGTGGCCGACGAACAGCCCCAGCGGCACGGCGATGGCCGCGGCGATGATCAGGGTCAGGGCGCTGTAGTACAGGTGCTCGGCCAGCCTGGCCGGCACACCCGCCGGTCCGGCCCAGTTGACCGGATCGGCCAGCCACGCCGCGGTCTCCTGGAACAGGTTCATCCGCGCACCGCCGCTTCCGCGGCGTCTGGCCGTTCCCCTTCGGCAGCAAGGGAGCCCGGCCCGGCGCCACTGGCCGTCTGCAGCGCGCCGGTCGTGCCGGGAGTCCGCGGCCCGGTTCCGCCGGCGGCGGCACCCGGGCGCCGCCACGGCGTGAGCACCCGCTCAAGCGCCACCAAGAGCACGTCCATCAGCGCCGCCAGCACCAGGGTCATCAGGATCCCCACCACGATTTCGGTCATGAAATAGCGCTGCAGCCCGTCGGTGAACAGGAAACCGAGGTTCCGGACACCGATCAACGCGCCGACGCTGGCTACCGAGATGTTGCTCACGGACACCACCCGCAGCCCGGCCACCAGCACCGGAATGCACAGCGGAAGGTCCACGCTGAAAAACCGGCGGACCGGCAGGTAGCCCATGGCCACCGCCGCCTGCCGGACGCCGTCGTCCACGGAGTTCAGCGCGTCCACCACGGCGCGGACCAGCAGCGCGACCGAGTACACGGTCAGCGCCACGATCAGGTTGGACATCTCCAGGATGCCGGTGCCGAGGATGACCGGCAGGATCACGAACAGGGCGAGCGAGGGGATCGTGTACAGCACCGAGGAGAGGGACAGGACCAGGCCGCGCACGGCGCGGATCCGCCAGGCCACGTAGCCCAGCGGCAGGGACAGCACGAGCCCGAACACCAGCGGGAGCGCGGATTGGAACAGGTGGAGGGCACTGAGCTCCAACACATACGGCAGGTTCGCCAGGAACCACTCCATCAACTGCCGCCCGCCCGGAGCCTCTGCAGCACGGCCGCGGGATCGACCAAGCCGGCCACCCGCCCCTCGGCGTCGACGGCGACGCCCGCCCCCGATGGCGACGACAGCGCCGCATCCAGCGCCTGGCGCAGGCTGGACCCCACGGTGAACAGCGACCCGCCGATGCGCGCCCGGGCCGGGTCCCGTTCCCCGGGCGGCAGCCACCCTGCGGGTGCGCCGTCGTCGTCGGTCAACAACAGCCAGCCCTCCCGGGGCGCCTCGCCGGCCCTGTCCGCCGTCGCGGTGCGGGCAGGCAGCAGCGGCAGCCCGTGCGCGCTGCTAAAGGACAGCGAGCGGAAACCGCGGTCCCGGCCGACGAAGCCGGCGACGAAGTCGTCCACCGGCGCCCGCAGGACCTCCTCGGGCGGGGCGAACTGGGCCAGCCGGCCCCCGGTGGCGAAGACGGCCAATTTGTCGCCGAGGAGGGCCGCTTCGTCGATATCGTGCGTGACGAAGACGATGGTTTTGGCCAGCTGCTGTTGCAGCCGCAGCAGTTCCTGTTGCAGCTCGGCGCGGACCACCGGGTCCACCGCGCTGAACGGCTCGTCCATGAGCAGGATCGGCGGGTCCGCCGCGAGTGCCCGCGCCACGCCGACGCGCTGCTGCTGGCCGCCGGAGAGTTGGGCCGGATACCTGCCGCCCAGCTCCCGGGACAGCCCGACGACGGCGAGCAGCTCGTCGGCCCGCTTGCGGGCCGCGGCCCGGCCGACTCCGTTTAGCCGCGGCACGGTTGCGATGTTGTCCAGCACCGTGCGGTGCGGCAGCAGCCCGGCGGCTTGCATGACGTAGCCCATGGACCGGCGCAGGGCCGCTGCGGGACGGTCGGAGACGTCGTGGCCGTCCACGAGGACGGAACCGGAGGTCGGCTCCACCATCCGGTTGATCATCCGCAGCGAGGTGGTCTTGCCGCAGCCCGAAGGGCCCACGAAGACGGTGATCGCGCCGCGATCAATGTCCAGCGTCAGGTCTTGTACCGCCGCCTGTCCGGCGTAGGTCTTCGTGACCGCGCGGAACTGCACCATGGGGCCGTCTCCGGCCTCGGCGACGGCGGCCGGCAGCTCATCCGGCCGGGCGGCCGGCCTCGTGGGCTCGGGCATGCTGAACCTTCCGTGGGGGGGGTCCTGCGCGGCCGGCAGGCCCACAGGTGCTGGCACCGAGTCTAGTCAACGGTGCGGCCCGCGAGCACCCGCTCAGCGCCTGCCGCGATGGTCCTTGGCCTGCGCGGCGGCCTTGGCCATCCTGCCGAACTGCCGGCCGGCCCGGCGCTGCTCCGCCACGTTCTGGCGCAGGTGCAGGCGGGCCAGCTCGCGTTCCATCTTCCGGTAGCTGTCCCAGCGCCGCTGCTCCAGGCTGCCGGCGGCGAGGCCCTGGCGCACGGCGCAGCCGGGTTCGGCACCATGGGCGCAGTCGTTGAACCGGCAGCCGGCTGCCAGGTCTTCGATGTCGGCGAACATGGTGGCCAGCCCCTCCTCCGCGTCCCACAGCGCGAAGCCGCGGATGCCCGGTGTGTCCATCAGCACGGCGCCGTTGGGCAAGGGAATGAGCTCGCGCGCCGTGGTGGTGTGCCGGCCCCTCCCGTCGCCGGCCCGGACGGCTCCGGTGTCCTGCACCGCCTGGCCTGCGAGCGCGTTGATCAGGCTGGACTTGCCCGATCCCGAGGGTCCGAGCAGCACCATCGTCCGGCCGGGGCCCAGGTATTCGGCCACGGCGTCGAGTCCGTCGCCCGTTTCAGCGCTGGTCGCCAGGACGTCCGCGCCGGCGGCCTGCTCGACGATCTGGGCGGCGACTTCGTCATGGTGGCCGCTCAGGTCGGCCTTGGTCAGGATGACCACCGGCAGCGCGCCGGAATCCCAGGCGGCCACCAGGGTGCGCTCCAGCCGGTTGGCCGAGAGCGGGCGGTCAAAGGGCACCGCGATGCCGACCAGGTCCATGTTGGCGGCCAGGATCTGCTCGGCGGCCAGCGGGTCATAGGCCTGCTTGCGGGACAGGGCGGAAAATCGCGGAAGCAGCCCGGCGATGGCCGGGCCGCCTGCGGAAGGCGGGCGGGCGGCGTCGTACGCCACCCAATCACCGGTGGCCGGTTGCGGGCTGAGGCCTGCGGTGGACAGGTGCAGCAGGCCGCCGTCGGCAGCCAGCAGGACGCGGCCCCGGTCGGTGCGCACCACGCGGGCGGGGCGCAGCGCCGGATCGGGAAAATGGAGGTCGAACTGCGCGGCCGTGTGTCGCGTATAGCCGTAGCTGCGCAGCAGGGAGTGCGGGTGAGAAGTGTCGGTCACGACGGTTACCTCGGGACGTGAGGCCTCCGCGCCGGACGTTCCGGCCGCTAGCCGCGGCGCGGGCGGGGTACGGAGGCTGGGCTGGTGATGGCAGCAGGATCTGCGGGATAAACGGTCATCACACCCACCTCCCCAGGGTTGTCCGGCGGGCTGGTCAGCCCGGCAACTGGATCAGCATAGCGCTCACCGGCCGTTTGCGGAATGGCCCGCCGGCCCGCCGTCCGGGAAGTAGAGCCGCAGCCCCAGATCCACCAGGTCGACCCGGTCCAATGTCGGTACCTCAGGCAGCGGGATCCAGCAGGCCAGGTCCGTGGATCCGTCCGCCTCGTCCGCCAGTTCGCCGCCGACAACGCTGGCCGCGTAGATGACCCGGAAAGCGTGCAGCGGCCGGTGCCCATGCAGGCGTTTCGCGGCCGGAATGTGCTTGCTGTCCACGCCCAGCAACTGCTCGAGCCTGGCGGCGTAGCCGGTTTCTTCCCGGATCTCGCGCACGGCGCCGGTGGCGGCGTCTTCGCCGTATTCCAGGCCGCCGCCGGGCAGGGTCCAGCGCGGCCAGCCTGCGCCGGTCCAGCGGACCAGCAGCACCGCGCCGTCCGCCACGATCACGCCGTAGGCGGCCACGCGCGTGTCGAATTCCATGTCCCCCAGTGTAGGGCGGCGGCTATGTAGGGCGGCGGGCGGGGCGGCTACCGGAGGCTGAGGCCGCTGTGCGCCGCCGCCCGCACGTCCGTGCGCAGTTCGTCGCGGGCGCGCAGCAACGCGTCCCGACGTGCCTGCGGCGCCGCCGCGGCGGCCCACGGGCCTGGCCGCAGGCGCTGCGCTTTTAGCCGCGCCCGCCGCTCCCCGGCCCGCACCAGTGCGCGTCCGGCGCGGATCAGGAGCGACTCGAAGACCGATGGCCGGTTGCCGGCGAGGGCGGACGACGGCGGGCGGTACGGCTGGGTGGGGACAGTTGTCATGATGGGCTCTCAGAGGTGATGGGTCGGCCGGTCCGACCGGGAGTCGATGATGGGAAAGGCATTGACGTGGAGCTGAACCGGGCGGACGTCCTCCGTGCTCTCGGCATTCTGCTCCAGGTAGGGTTCGGCCAGTTTCCGGACAAAGGCGGCCGCCTGTTCGGCGATGTCGGCCAGCTGTTCACGGGTCAGGCGGACGTTGATGGTGCTGGCCACCGAGGCCTCCAGCCATTCCTGCGGCAGCAGGTCGGCTCCGCGGGTCATGAAGTCGGCCAGCAGGTCGGCGCGGCTGCGCTCGAACTCACGGGTGACCAGGCGGGCCGCCTCCCGGGTGGCCGGAGTGCCGGACAGATCGCCGGCGCTGATGGTCAGGCTGCCGGGAGTGCGTCGCCACCAGCGTTCGCGGGCCGTGCCGCGGCCTTCGACCTCCCGGACGAAATCGTGCTTGGCCAGCTGGCGCAGGTGATAACTGGTGGCGCCACTGGACTCCCCCAGCCGTTCGGCCAGTCCGCTGGCCGTCTGCGGTCCGTACTGGGACAGCGCGTTGAGCAGCTGCACCCGCAGCGGATGCGCGAGGGCCTTCAGCGCGACCACGTCTACGTGGCGTTCGTCGCCGTGGCCGCCGCGTCCACGTCCAGGCCCGGTTTCCTGCTCTCTCTGCTGCTCCATGGGCACCAGCGTAGCAATACAAACAAAACTTTGCAAGCGTTTCTTTGCAATGCTTTCTTTGCATCTCCTCCTGCCCGCCGGCGGTCTGTTGGCGAGGTTCCGGCGCGCCCGTTCGGGGGGCGCCGGGGCATTGCGCCCACCCCTGTTCGCGGCTAGAACTAAGACCATGGGGAACGCGCCAGCTGGGTTCCAGGGCACAGCGCTGCGGAGGCGGGGCGGCCGTGCCTGAGTCCGCCGCAACGGTGCCGCGCGGGCTGATCGCCGACCGGCTGCGCGCCGTGCTGGAGAGCGCCGGCCCCGACCCGGCACGGTTCCCGTCGTCTGCCAGGGACTGCCTGGACCGCGCTTACGAGGCTGCCTATGCCGAGAACCACGCGGGCGCCCGTGCCCTGGCGCAGGCCGGACTCGCCCGGTCCTCGGACACCGAGCTTGACGTCCGGCTGGGGTTGTACTCGGTGCTGATTGCGCTCGCCCAGCTGGCCGGCGATGAGAAGCAGGCCCGGGAATATCTCCACGCCCGCATCGCCTTGCTCCGCTGCCACGGGCTGGAAGCCGAGGCCGCGGCCGGTGAGCGGCTGGGAACGGCGTTGTTCCGCGAAGCCGGCGACGACGACCTCCCGCTCTTGGAGGCCGAACTGGACCGCTTGCTGGAGACCCATGCCCCGGGATCGGTGACCGCAGACGTCCGGCTGGCCATCGCCGTCGTCCGTTCCCAGCGCGGGGAAGCGAAGCAGGCGATCACGTTGCTGGAAGACGCGGTGGCCGGTTACGAGCATTCCGGCCGGACGGACAGCTTGTCCGGCGCGCTGATGTACCTGGCCAATACCTATCTGCAGGCCGACCAGCCGGAACGGGCCACGGCCGTTGCCGACCGCATGCTGGCGCTGCCCGGCAACCGTGCCACCACCGCCAGCATGTGGCTCTTGAAGGCCAATGCCGCCGGCGGCGACGGCGCGGCCGGGCTGGAGGAAGCGCTGACGGCGCTGGAACTGTATGCGGCTGCCGGGGTCCGCAAGGGTGCCATCAGTGCCGCCGTCGTGCTGGCCCGGCTCTGCGCCGGCATCGGCGACTATGAAGACTCGGTGCTGGCCTGGCAGGCGGCGGTCGCCCAGGCCGAGCGCGGCGAGGTCCAGGAAGAGCTCACGCTGCGCCTGGCACTGGGGAACCAGTTGCTGGAGGCGGAAGAGTACGAACTGGCGGGCGAGGTGCTGTCAAAGTTGCTGCAGCGGCTGGAACACACCAAGGCACCCCATGCGCAGGTGGCGCGGGCGCTGATGAGCCTGGGCCACGCGCACCGGCACGCCGGTCGGACCGCCGATGCGCTGGACTGCTGGCGCCGGGCCGTGGCTGAATTCAGCCACGGCGGCGAGTTCGGCGAGGCGGCCCGCGGCCTGCTGGCGACCGGCACGCTGCTCTCCCGCGAGGACCGCGACACGGACGCGCTGGTCTGCTTCGAGGCGGCGGTGGCCGCGGCCCGCAAGGCCGAGGACGACGACGCCGCGCTGCCGCAGGCCCTGCATGCCCTCGGACATGCCCTGTGCGAGGCCGGCGACCCGGACGGGCTCACGGTCCTGGACGAGGCGATCCGGCTGGCGCACCTCTACGGGGCCCGGTGGTACGAGGCGGACTACAGCGACACGCGGGCGAGGGGGCTGTGGGCGCTGGAGGACGGCACGGCAGCGGTCTCGGCGGCGCTGCAGGCGGCGGACCTCTATTCCGCCGCCGACGACGCAGCCTCGGCCGGCAACGCCGAACTCTTCGCCGCCCATGTGCTGGCCGAGATGGGGCGGGCCGACGACGCCGTGCCGATGTTCAAGCTGGTGCTGCAGGAGCCCGACGTCGGCCGCACACTCCGCGTCGCGGCGCAGCTGGGGCTGGCCTCGGCGCTGGACGCCCTGGGCAGGACGGTCGAGGCGGACATCGCCCGCCGGGCCGCGGACGCCGCGGCCGACAGCCCCGACTGACCCTCGGCTGACGCGGGCCGTTGCGTCGCGGGGCCGGGTTCTCATCTTGGTCTCATCTGCGCCGTGGATACTGGTGTCATGCCCCGTACAGCCTTCCGCACCGTCCTGGTGACGCTGGCCGTGCTGCTCGGGCTGGGCGCCGGGGGCGCCGCACTGGCCGCGGCCCTGCGCGAGCCCGGGCCTACCGACCTGGGCCCTTCCATCAGCGTCACGCAGTCCGGGCCGCCGTCCCCTGCCGGCGGCCCGGGTCCGGCCGGCAGCGAGCAGCCGTCGCCCACGCCCACGCCCACCGCCACCTCGTCCCCGGCCGCTCCGACCCGCCCGCCGGAAGGCAACGGCCCGGTTTCGGTCCAGCCGGCGCCGCCGCAGGACTACGACGACGATGACGCGGACGACTGGGACGACGACGGCGGGGACGATGACTGAGTCCGGACCCCGGCCCCCACACCACCCCGCCGTCCGGCACCGCGGCGGCAGCAGCCCGCGTGGCGCCGGCATCCTTTCCGCCGCTCGCGTCCCGTCCGGCGGCCGTGCCTAGGCCGTCGGGCGGGCCGTCCGTCCGCGTCCGGGTACTGGCCGCCGTGCTCGCCCTTTCGGCCCTGGGCCTGCTGGTTGCCGGATCGGTGGCGTTCGCGCTGCAGCGGTCCCATATCATCCAGCGGGTGGACGACTCGCTGCAGCGCAGCGTCAGCGAGTTCAAGACCCTGGCGGCGACAGGCATCGACCCGGACACGGGCGAACCCTTCACGCAGGCCAGCCGGTTGGTCTTCCTGGCGATGGAGCGGACGCTTCCCTCTGCCAACGAAGGCATGCTTGGTCTCGTCGACGGGAAGGTGACATACACGGCGAGCCCGTCCGTGCGGCTCAGGCTCGAGCGGGATGCCGAACTCGTAGCCCTGCTGGGCCCGGACGCAACTGCGTTCGACCGGGTGGTGCTCACCACCATGGAGACGTCGACCACGACGTACCGGGTGGTCACCGTGCCGGTGCAGCTCTCCTCCGACCCGGCCCACAGCACGTTCGTGCTGGCCTACGATTACGACGCCGAGCTGCAGCAACTTGACGACATCTTCCTGACCTACGCACTGATCGGGTTCGGTTCGCTGGTACTGATCGGCGTCGTCGGCTGGCAGGTGGCCGGCCGGCTGCTGGCACCCATCCGGCTGGTGCGCGAAACGGCACAACGGATCACCGACGCGGACCTGACCCAGCGCATCCCGGTGAGCGGCAACGACGACATCTCCGAACTCTCCCGCACCTTCAACGACATGCTGGACCGCCTGGAGGCGTCCATGACGGCGCAGCGGCAACTGCTAGACGACGTCGGACACGAACTGCGCACCCCCATCACCATCCTGCAGGGCCACCTGGAACTGCAGGATCCGCGCGACCCGGCGGACGTCGAGTCGGTGCGCGGCATCGCCTTGGACGAGCTGGACCGGATGCGGCTGCTCGTCGACGACCTGGTCCTGCTGGCCAAGGCGGAACGTCCCGGCTTCGTGAGCCCGTCCGACGTCGAGGTGGGGCAGCTGACCGACGACGTGCTGGACAAGGCTCGGCCGCTGGGCACCAAGCGCTGGACCGTCGACGCACGGGCCGAAACCCGCTGGCCGCTCGACGGGCGGCGGATCACCCAGGCCTGGCTGCAGTTGGCGGCCAACGCCGTGAAATTCTCCGAGCCCGGGTCCACGGTGGCGATCGGTTCGGCCGTGCGCGGCAACGAGCTGCGGCTGTGGGTCAGGGACGAGGGAACGGGCATCCTCCCGGAGGACCAGGGCAGGATCTTCGACCGCTTCGCACGCGGCAGCAACGGGACGCGGGCGGAGGGCTCGGGACTGGGGCTGACCATCGTCAGCGCCATCGCCGCCGCGCACGGCGGCAGCGTCGAACTGGCCTCGGCGCCGGGCGCCGGTTCCACTTTCACCGTCGTGCTCACCGGCCCGGAGGCGGGCGCAGACAAGGAGGAGACAGCGTGAGCCAGATTCTGATCATTGAGGACGAGGACAGGATCAGTTCCTTCGTGGCCAAGGGCCTGAAGGCCGCCGGCTATGTGCCCACCGTCGCCGGCACCGGGCGGGAGGGCTACCATCTGGCCATGACCGGGGACTTCGAGCTGGCCATCCTCGACCTGGGGCTGCCCGACCAAGACGGCTTCACCGTGCTGCGCCGCCTGCGCGAGGGCCGCAACGACATCCCGGTGATCATCCTCACCGCCCGCAGCTCGGTGGACGACACCGTTGCCGGGCTGGAGAACGGCGCGGACGACTACATGTCCAAGCCGTTCCGGTTCGAGGAGCTGCTGGCCCGGGTGCGGCTGCGCCTGCGCTCCGAGGCGCAGCCGGCCGACCTGGCCATCCTCGGCAGCGGCACGCTGAGCCTGGACCTGCGGACCCGGCGGGCCAGCGTCGGCGGGCGGGAGGTGGATCTCTCCGCCCGGGAGTTCGCCCTCGCCGAGGCCTTCCTGCGGAATCCGGGCCAGGTGCTCAGCCGCGAGCAGTTGCTCTCGCGGGTCTGGGGATACGACTTCGACCCCGGCTCGAACATAGTGGACGTGTACGTCCGCTACCTGCGCAACAAGCTCGGGGCGGAGAAGTTCGCCACCGTCCGCGGCATGGGCTACCGCCTCGTCGCCGACGCCTGAGGCAAGGTCCGGTCAGGCCGCGCCGGCGGCCAGGTCCTCGGCGATGGCAAGCCGCTGCCGGGCGTCCTGCTGCCACCCGTCACCCTGCCCGGAGGTCTTCGCTCCGGCCACCAGCGACAGCGCCACGCCGGCGGCGCGGCCGCGCAGGGCCGCCGGGTCCACCACGGTGTCGAAGGCGGCCGCGAAACGTTCCAGCGCCGCCGGAACATGCACGTACCCCGGGTGCACGGCGGGCAGCACGGCCAGGTGCCCGAGGAAACAGGCCAGGTCGTCCACCAGATGGCCCGGACCCAACGAGTCCACGTCCATGAGTCCGGTGATCTTCCCGCCGTCCACCAGCAGGTTCGCCTCGTAAAAGTCGCCGTGCGTCGGGACCAGCGGGCCGGCGTCGGTGGCCGCCAGCAGCCGTTCCACCCGATCTGCCAGGTTGAACACCCGGTCCTGCTCGTCGGGGAGCACGGCCGCCGCTGCCTTGGCGTAGTCGGCTGCGCGGTCGGCCCAGGCCGGGCGCCGCGAGAGTTCCAGCACGCCGGCCGGGAGGGCATCCAGCAGCGCCAGGAGGGTTTCGGGCGCCAGGCTGGCGGCGCCGTCGTCCATCAGGGTTTGGGCCAGCGGCGTCCCCTTCGCCTCCGTGAGCACCACCACGCCGTCGGCCGGGCCGGCGGACGCAACGGGGGCGGGCAGGCCGGCGTCGGTCAGCAGCCGGTGCCGGCGCATCAGCTGCGCCGCCCGGTCCGGACGGACCACCTTCAAGAAGACCCGGTGTCCGCCCTGGACGGCTTCCAGCACGGCCCGCCGCAGCGGCCGGTAGCTGACCATTTGCAGGTCCGCTTCTCCCCCGCCGAAGACGCTGCGGCCCACCGCCGCCGGGTCGCACGCCGCAGGCAGTCCGACCAGCACCGGGTCGGACGGATACAGCCAGGCGGTCAGCGGGACGGGCCCGCCGTCCAGGCGTACCAGCGGAAGCCCGCAGTCGGGCACCGGCGCCGTCGTGACGCAGACGTACTCCGTCCGCTCGCCGCCGTCGTGCCCGCGGAGCCGCACGGTGTAAATCCCGGTCGCGCCGGCCCCGGGCCGGTGCTGCAGCTTCGCTAGGTTCCAGGACCGCACCGTGCCGCCGACGGTTCCTACGGCGAGTTCCAGCGCTTCGCGCATGCCGGGACTTTCCAACAGGTCGATGCCGGCGGTCTCGGTGGCCATCAGATCAACGTTCGGTGCGTCCATGTCTCCATTGCACACCATTGCGGCCCGGAACGCTCGGTACCGCCCACCGGACAAAGCTGCGGCCCGTCCGGTGTGGACGGGCCGCAGCCAACCTGCCGGGCGCCTCGGGTCAGGCCCGCCGGCGCTGCAGGACGTCGTCCAGGTTGAGCCGGTTCGCGGCCGACTGCTGGGCGGATGCCTCGGCGGCCGAGGCGCCGTCCGCCGGCTGCTGTGCGGCGGCAGTCTTCTCTGACGTCCGGGCGGCGGCCTCGTCGGTCCGCTGCGCGGCGGTCTGCTTGATCGAGGTCTTGGTCTGCGGCTTTTTGACCTCGGGAACCGGCAGCGGCGCCGGAGCCGGGCGGGTGGCCTTGGCCGCGGCGACGTACGTCGGTTTGGGCACGTCGACCGGCTGCCAGGGAGTGCCCGACGGCTGACCCGGCGCGGCGGTGTCGCCGGCGTCGGCGGCAACCTTCAAGGCTTCCTCGCGCAGCTCGGCGGCCGTCAGCGGGGCCGGCCCGGGCTGGGCTGCCTGGTGTGCCGGCCCGGTGTCCCCCGCAGCCCCGTCAAACAGTTCGGTGGGCTTCCCGGGAGTCTTCGCGGCGCCCGCCGGCTGCGATGCCGCTGCCGCGCGGGCAGCCTGCCTGGCGCGTGCGGCCGCGCGCCTGCTGCGGTCGCGGACCGCCAGGGAGCGCAGGATAACGACGACGGCGGCCACCGCCAGCAGCGCAAAGCCCGGCACGCGGCCCGACACTGCGCCGGCCAGCGCGAGGGCGCCGCCGACAACGAAAACCAACAGGGCGGAGGCCCCGGCAAGTGCCAGCGCGGTCCGGCCGTAGCGGATGCGGAACTCGGGCTGCCGGGCGGGCGGGGGCACGGGCGACGATGTCGAGGGTGCCGGCTGGGCATTGTATTCCATGATGATCCCCTGGTTGCCGCCCGAGGCGGTTGCGGGTACTGAAACTAGTGGTGCTGCGTGTCCCGGCGCCGGTTCAGCCATCGCGGGACGGAATGCTCCGCGGAGCACGTACGGTCCTACCCAGACAAACCACAGCCCAACGATGACCGCCAAGATCACAGAGCTCTGAATGTCCACTCTCAAAACCGTAGAAGCTCAAGCATGCCGTACGCGGCATTCATCACGGTGTGTCGGATAACGATTCCGCGCGGCGCTGCCTTATGGTGTCGGCCCGGCTACGGTGCCGGCCCGACTATGGCGTGCGTCCGACGTCGCCGTGCTCCAGCCAGCGGTCCAGCAGGCCGCCGGGAACCTCCTCGGCAGTAAGCGCGAAGCTGCGGTGGTCTGCCCAGGCCCCGTTGATGTGCAGGTACCGCGGACGCAGTCCTTCGTCTCGAAAGCCGAGCTTCTCCACGACCCGCAGGCTCGCGCGGTTCTCCGGCCTGATGTTGATCTCCATCCGGTGGAGCCCGAGCGTTTGGAAGCAATGGTCGGTCGCCATGGCCACCGCCGTGGGCGCTATCCCGCGGCCTGCTCGCGCCTCATCCACCCAGTACCCCAAAGTGGCCGACATCGCGGAGCCCCAGACGATGCTGGAGACAGTCAGCTGCCCGACCAGCGCCGGCCGGGGCCTCCCGTCCTGCAGTTCGGTGATGATCCAGGGCAGGGCCGTGGCCAGGCGCGCCTGGTGCTTGAGCGAGCGGACCATCTCCGAGAACGAGGGCAGATACCCGTCCGGAGCCGGATTCGTGGCCTCCCACGGTTCCAGCCAGCGGGCGTTGCGGCGCCGCACGGCCGTCCACTCGATCCGATCCCGGTACCGGATCGGGCGCAGCGACAAGTCCCCGCATGCCAGCGTCGCTGGCCAGATGGCCGGTCCGTACCCCATGTGAAGTTCTTTGCGGTCGCGACGGGGCTCAGTCGCCCGAGCCGTCGATGAAACTCTTCAGCCAGGTCCGCAGTTCCGTGCCGATGTCTTCACGTTCGGAGGCGATGGTCACGACGGCCTTGAGATAGCTGAGCTTGTCGCCGGTGTCGTACCGGCGCCCGGAAAAGACCACGCCGTAAACGCCGCCGCCTTCGCCCTCGCGGCCGGCCAGGGCTTCGAGCGCGTCGGTCAACTGGATTTCGCCGCCGCGGCCGGGCTTGGTGTCCTCCAGCACGTCGAAGACGGACGGGTGCAGGACGTAGCGGCCGATGACCGCGAGATTGGACGGGGCCTCGTCCGGCGAAGGCTTCTCCACCAGTTCGTTGATCCGCACGTAGCCGCCGTCGCCCATCGGGGTAACGTCCGCGCAGCCGTAGGCGCTGATCTGGGCGGGGTCCACCTCCATCAGGGCGACCACGGAGCCGCCGGTCTGTCGCTGGACCTCGATCATCTGGGTCAGCAGGTCGTCCTGTTCGTCGATCAGGTCGTCGCCGAGCAGCACGGCAAACGGTTCGTCGCCCACGTGCTGGCGGGCCCGCAGGACTGCGTGGCCGAGGCCCAGCGGATCCCCCTGGCGCAGGTAGTGGATGTCGGCCAGCTCCGAGGCGGCCTGCACGGCGGCGAGCTTCTCCAGATCGCCTTTCTCCTCCAGGATCTGCTCGAGGTTGGGCACGCGGTCGAAGTGGTCTTCCAGCGGGCGCTTGTTGCGGCCGGTGATGACCAGGACGTCGCTCAAGTCTGCGCGCACGGCTTCCTCGACCACGTACTGGATGGCCGGTTTGTCCACGACGGGGAGCATTTCCTTGGGCATGGCCTTGGTGGCGGGCAGGAAGCGGGTTCCCAAACCAGCGGCCGGAATGACAGCTTTGCGTACCGTGCGATGAGACGTCATGGGTTCAGACTACCGAACGAAGGTGCGAAGCAAGCCGATCCGGGGGGAAGCAACTACGATGTCGGCCATGGAGATGCAGACCGGCATGGACAAGGAAACCGCCCGCGCATTCTTCCGGGCCCGCCGCCGGGCACGCCCCGAGGAAGAGCAGATCAGGGCCGGAACCGCCCTGGCGCAGCAGGTGGTGGACGGTCTCCGGCGGCTGAACGTCCCGGCCGGGACCATCGTGCCGGCCTACCTGTCCGTCGGTTCCGAACCGTCCACGCGCATGCTGCTGTCGGCCCTTGAGGAGGCCGGCTACCAGGTGGTGGTCCCGATCTGCGAACCGGACTACCGGCTCAGGTGGGCACGCTGGTTCAGCGGCGTGGAGCTGGTCCGCAGCCCCCGGGCCTGGATCGACGAGCCCGTCGGTGAACGTTTTGGAGCGGAGATCATGGCCGGTTTGCCGCTGGTGCTCGTGCCCGGGCTGGCCGTGGACTCCGAGGGCAACCGGATGGGCCAGGGCGGCGGTTATTACGACCGGTTCCTGGCGTCGCTCGGCGACGGCGACGACCGCCCGAGGTTTGTCGGTGTTTTCTACGCCGACGAGGTGGTGGCGGCGGGAGCCTTCGAGTTCACCGCGCTCGACGCGCCGCTGGACGGCGCCGTGTCGCCCGACGGCTGGACGTGGTTCCCCCGGCGGACGGTGTAGAATTGGCACTCTGAGCGGGTGAGTGCCAACGCCTGGCCGGGCGCTTCCTGCTCCTGCCAAGTTTTTTTCAGGAGGAATTACTGTGCCCACGTACGCCTACGCCTGCAAAGACTGCGCCCATGCCTTCGACATCCAGCAGTCCTTCAGCGATGAATCGCTGACCGTCTGCCCCGAATGCGGCGGCAACCTGCGCAAGAAATTCAACAGCGTCGGGGTCGTCTTCAAGGGCTCGGGCTTCTACCGCACCGATTCGCGCGACTCTTCCACGGCAGGCTCCGTTCCCGCTGCCGCCTCGGGGCCGGCCGGCACCGGGTCAGCCGCCTCCTCCGAGTCGGCGAAGCCCGCCGCCTCCGAAGCCTCCAAGCCTGCCGCCGCCCCGGCTCCGGCGGCAGCAGCCAGCTAGCCGCAGCGGACGCCGGCGGCCGCTCCTACACCGCGAAGCGGCGGCAGCGCCGGATCCACAGGTGAGCGTACCCCGCTGACCGTGCGGGCCGGATGCTTCTAGCGTGGCCGCATGCCCGTTGCTGCCGCGTCCCGCACCGCCCGCCCTGCGCTGTCGCCGCGCCGCCTGCTGCGCCGGCATTACCGGCTGCTGGCCGCCCTGCTGCTCTGTGCGGCCGCGGCACTGGTGGTGCAGCAGCTGACCCCTGCACCGAGCCCCACCGACTCCGTGGCGGTCGCCGCGTCCGACCTCCCGGCGGGCGCCCTCCTGTCCGCCGACGATGTCGTTCTGGGCGAGCTGCCGGCCGGTTCAGTACCCGAGGGAACTGCCGACAGTCCGGCTCTGGTGGTGGGCCAGCGGCTGGCGACGGCGCTGCGCGCCGGCTCACCGGTCGTGGACACCTCGATCGTCGGCCCCGGCCTGTTGACCGGGGCGCCGCCGGGCACGGTGGCCGTGCCCGTGCGCCCCGCCGACCCCTCCACCGTCCAGTTGGTGTCGCCGGGCCAGTTGGTGGACATCGTGCTCAGCAGCGGCAACGGGTTCGAAGAGCCTGCCGAAACCACAGTCCTGGCGCGGGCCGTTCCGGTGCTGTGGAAGGCCGACGACGGCGCCGCCGCGGCGGGCTTGCTCGGCGCGGGCGAGCCCGACGGGCTCGTGGTGGTGGCGGCGGCACCGTCCGACGCAACCGCGCTGGCCGGCGCCTCCAGCCGGGGCAACGTCTTCCTCGTGTTGGTCGGCTGATGGGTGCCCCGGATTGGCCGGCCCGCGGAGCGGCTCCCGGCCTAGCCCCAGTGCGGCGGGCGCTGCTCCCGCAGCCAGGCGTCCCGGTCCTCGTCCCGGTCGCCCCACGCACGGGGGTCGTCCTCAGCTGCCTTGGTCGGCAGGGTCGGCGCCTGGTTCCGCCTGGCCCGGCGCGGCCGCAACCGTTCATCGCCCGCCTCGCCGGCCTCGCCTGCCTCGTCCGCAGAGTCCGCGGAGTGCGCGGAGTGCGCGGAGTGCGGGGACTCCTCCCCCTGCCGGGCCTGCCCGGCCGCCGGCTTCGGGCCCCGTGCGGTGGCGGGACGGTCGTCCTTGTCTGCCGGTTCTTCCGGCTTCTGCAGTCCCAAGTAGCCTCCGATCAGGTCTGCGCATTTCTCCGGATCCGTGAACACCTCGATCGTCCACAGCGTCAGCGGCCGCCAGCCCAGCCGCTCGAGCTGTTGCGGGCGCAGCCGGCTGCGCTCCCGCACCGTCAGCTCCTGGTACTGCGGGCTGCCGTCAGACTCCAGGGCCACGGGCAGGGCCGGTTCAACATCCGGCGAATACTGCACGGTCCCGGTGCTGGCGGCGATGTCGATGACCCCGTAATAGTGGTCCCAGACGCGTGCGCCGCGGGTGCGGATGCGCTCCACGAGGTCCGCGACGAGCGGATCGTCGATCCCGGGAGACAGTTCGGGCGCCGTGAACCGTCCGTCGCCGAGGTGGCGGTCCAGCAGGTCATGGAAGTCGGCGGCCCCATGCCGCAGCCGCTCGGGGTCCAGATCCTCCGGGCGGAAGCAGCTGAGCACGTGCAGCGACTGCCGGGAACGGGTGACCGCGGTCGCGAAGAGCGCCCGCCCGTGCGGCGCCGACAGGGGTCCGAAGTCGTGGACCGCCCGCCCGTGCGGCGTCCGGCCAAAGCCGAGCGAGAAGATCACGTCGTCACGGACCAGTCCGGACGCGCGTTCGACGGGTACGACGCGGAAGGGCTCCTGCCGGCGGTGGAAGAAGTCCGCCGCCGACGGATGATTGGGCATCTGCAGCCGGATGGCCTCCGCCACCCGGGCGGCGTGCCGGGCGCTGGCCGTCACCACCGCCAGCGACCGCGACGGCCGCAGGCTGATGTGCTCGAAGACAAGGTCCACCACCCGGTTGAGTTCGGCCGGGACGCTCTCCACGCCTTCGTGTCCGGCGCCGGGCATCCCGGTGCCGTCGGGCAGATATTCCACTTCCAGGCCGCCCCCGCGGATGGAGCTGGCGCCGGGCAGCCGGGACAGCGATCCGCCGTAGAACTTCTCGCTCAGCGAGCGGGTCAGGTCCAGGTCCACGGCGCGATAGGCCGTGGTCAGCGCCACCACCGGCAGCACCTCGGAGAGCGCGTGGAAACAGCTGGCCAACGGTTGCGGTGCTTCGCCGGTAACGGGGTCGTTTCGACGGTCCACGTTGACTTCGAAGGGCTCGGCGCGGCCCAACTCGCCGTCGCCGAACGCCACCACCTGATGCGCCCGGGAGACCGCGGTCAGCGCCGACGGCAGGCTGGTGGCCTCGGCGTCGAGGATGATGACGGCATCGAAGTGCTTGCCTTCCGGGAGCAGGAGCGGCAGCACCAGCGGGGAGGCAGTCCAGATCGGCAACAGCGCCGAAACCAGCGACTCCGACTGTTGTCCCAACGCGGCCAGGGTGGGTTCGCCGGCCTTGAGCAGGTCGCGCAACCGCTGCGCGGCCTTGGGCTTGCTTTTGAGCGAATGCCGCCAGTTCTGTGCCAGTTCCCAGCGCAGCCGGGCGGGCCCGGACGCGATGTGCGCGTTGTCCGCGAGCCGGTAGACCGCCTCGAGCTTGCGCAGATTGTCGCCGTCGGACATGGCCAGGTAGTCGTCGCCGCTGATCATGGCTTCGAGTGCCGACTGCCACCACGCCAAGTCCAGTTCGGCGCTGACCTCGCCCGCGCCGACTTCGCGTTTGGCCAGATCGTCCAGCAGTTCGGTCAGGCCGTGTTCGCGCATCTGCTCCAGCAGCAGCGTCCGTTCGGGCAGGTTCACCAGCGTTTCGTGGTCCGCGGCCAGGGCGTCCAGCTGTTCCTGGAGTTCGCCGTCGGGCAGGGCCGCGAGGGCACGGTCTTCGGGCACCGGTGCCAGCAGGGCGGCCAGTTTCTCGAGGCGCTGCGCCACCTCGCGGTAAAAGCCGTTCAGGTCCGCCAGCCCGGAGGGCACCGCCGGATGCCGCTGCGACGTTGCGTAGTCGGCCCACTTGGTCCGCTGCTGCTGCACCTCGAAGAGGGACTCGTGCAGGTCGGAGATGTGCACGCCGGGGCGGATGTATTCCTTGGCCACCTTGCGCAGCCGGGAACGCGTCATCGAACTCATTTCGATGCCGCGGTCGCGCCGCCAGGAACTCGGTGCGGTCGCGGAAATCAGGTCCGTGACCGGCCGGTCGAAGATGTCCGGGGTGAACTTGTCGAGGCTGCCGCGGACCTCGACCAGCAGCTGGAGCTGCTCCCCCCACTCGCGGAACGTCCCGGCGAGGGCGATCTGCGAGTGTTCGGCGACCTTGTTCATCCGTTCGCGCAGCCGCGGGACGTCCTTGGCCAGGTCGGCGGCCAGCTGGTGGGCGTCTTCGGTCTCCTTGCGGTTGAGCAGTTTGGCGCCGAACCACGGGCTGGTGGTCGCGGACTTGCTGAAGCTGCCCAACTCGGCCGCCCGGACCAGCCGGGCCGCCAGCTCCGCCCGGTCGGTGATGTTGTCCAGCACCGACCGCTTCAGCCGCACGGTGGTCGCCGGAGCCGGGTCGAGCGAGGTGAGCTTGGCCAGCGATTGCATCGCCTGGTAGGGGGAACAGCGCCAGCGGCTGCGCACATTGTGCAGCGACTTTACATGCTCCATCAGCTTGTGGCGGTGCTCGGTGAGGGTGGTGTGCAGCTTCTGCAGCTGCGGCTCCTGCGCCTTTTCGTTGCGGCTGATCGCGCGGATCATCGCCCGGCGCAGCTGTTCCGGCGTCAGGTCCGCGCCCAGCTGCAGCGCCAGCGACCCCAGGTCCACTGTTTCGAGCTGCTGTGCGAATTCGGTCAGCGTGCCGCGGCGTTCGGCGACCACCAGCACGCTCTTGCCCTCGTAGGCCAGGGCCGCCGCGGCGTTGAGTGCGGTCTGGGTTTGTCCGGTGCCCGGGGGCGCGGAAACCACCAGCGAGTGCCCGGCCTGGACGAGGTCCAGCACCTGTTGCTGCGCGGCGTCTGCGTCGAGCAGCAGGAATTCATCCTGCGGATCGCGTTCGTCGATCGGCGGCAGCTCCACCTCCGGCACGGGCACGGCGTTCCGGCCGGCCAAGGGGCGGGGACCGGCCTGGGATCCGGCCCCGGCTTCGGCGAGCGCACGGATCACCGGGTGCCCGGCGTCGAGCAGGACCGGGTCGGTGACTGCTTCCAGATCCGCGAAGGTCGACACCAGCAAATGGTGTTCGATGGTCATGTTCCGCACGTCGGCGGTGAGCAGGCGCAGCCGTTCCAGCACCGGGTGCGGATCCAGGCGGGCGGTGCTGTAGGCCAGCCGGGCGGTCGCTTCGGCATCGATGCCGATCCCCTGCTCCGCGGAGAGGTGGCGGACGAGCGCCGGGTTCAGCCGGGCGCGGTCGGTCAGCTGCAGTTCGAAGTCGTCCTGGCTGGGGCGGACGGTCAGCGCCACCGGGATCAACATCACCGGGGCGTTCAGGGACTCCGACCGGCCGATCTCGGGAACCCGCCAGGACGCGGTTCCGGCGGCCAGGTACCCGACGTCGATGCCGCGGTCCGAACCCAGTTCGTAGATTTTGGCGCGCAGGCTGCGGGCGGTGCGCATGGCCGCAGCGTACTGGTTCGGCTCACGCAGGAGGGTGGAAAGACGGGTGCGGCGGCCGGCCAGCAACTGCGCCAGGCCGGAAGGGTGGGCATGCGTCAGGTCAATGCTGTTCGACGACGTCGGGGCGAACCGCAGCAGGGTGTCCGACCCGGCGAGATCGCCCAGGTTTTCCAGCCACGATGCCACAACGTCTTCAGCAGCCTCAGCTACGCTGGCCAGCGACACGGCTGCCCCCTTTACTTCACTCTCGGCGACTTGCCTGGACCACAACGGCATGTCAAACAAGGTATCGGACTTTAAACGCCAAACGGGCGACCGCAACACTGCTCGGCGAAATTGCCTCGCAGTTCACCCGCAGCCGCGCTGCGGGCGGGCAGCGGTCGCCCGTTGTGGCTACTCCCACTCGATGGTTCCCGGCGGTTTGCTCGTCACGTCGAGCACCACGCGGTTGACGCCCTCCACCTCGTTGGTGATGCGGTTGGAGATCCTGGCCAGCAGGTCGTAGGGCAGCCGCGACCAGTCCGCGGTCATCGCGTCCTCGGAGGAGACCGGACGGAGCACGATCGGGTGTCCGTAGGTGCGGCCGTCGCCCTGGACGCCCACGCTGCGCACGTCGGCCAGCAGGACCACCGGCATCTGCCAGACTTCCTGGTCCAGGCCTGCAGCGGTCAGTTCGGCGCGCGCGATCGCGTCTGCCTTGCGCAGCAGGTCCAGCCGCTCCTGCGTGACTTCGCCGATGATCCGGATGCCTAGTCCCGGGCCGGGGAAGGGCTGGCGTCCGACGATTTCGGCCGGCAGACCCAGTTGGGCGCCGACCGCACGGACCTCATCCTTGAACAGCGTCCGCAGCGGTTCGACCAGCTCGAACTGCAGGTCCTCGGGCAGCCCGCCCACGTTGTGGTGGCTCTTGATGTTCGCGGCGCCCTCGCCGCCGCCGGACTCGACCACGTCCGGGTAGAGCGTGCCCTGCACCAGGAACTTCACCGACTCACCCTCGGCGGCCGCCTCGGCCAGCACGGCCTTCTCGGCGGCTTCAAAGGCGCGGATGAACTCGCGGCCGATGATCTTGCGCTTGGTCTCCGGGTCGGTGACGCCGGCCAGCGCGGACAGGAAGCGCTGCTGTTCGTTGGCTACGTACAGCTTCACGCCCGTGGCCGCGACAAAGTCACGCTCCACCTGCTCGGCTTCGCCCTCCCGCAACAGTCCGTGGTCCACGAAGACACAGGTCAGCTGGTCGCCGACCGCGCGCTGCACCAGGGCCGCGGCGACGGCGGAGTCCACGCCGCCGGACAGCCCGCAAATCACGCGGGAGTCGCCGATCTGGGCGCGGATGCGCTCCACCTGCTCCTCCACGATGTTGCCGGTGGTCCAGTTGGGTTCGAGCCCGGCACCTCGGAACAGGAAGTTCTCCAACACCCGCTGGCCGTGGGCCGAGTGCTTGACCTCGGGGTGCCATTGCACGCCGTAGAGCTTCTTCTCGTCGTTCGCGAAGGCCGCCACCGGGGCGCCGGCCGTGCTGGCCAGCACGTCGAAGCCTGCGGGTGCCTCCTGCACCGAGTCGCCGTGGCTCATCCAGGTGTTCTGGACGGAGGGCACGCCGGCCAGGATGGACCGGCCCTCCCCCACCGCGGTGGCGTCCGTGGCGCCGTATTCGCGCAGCCCGGTCTTGGCCACCTTGCCACCCAGGGCGTTCGCCATGGCCTGGAAGCCGTAACAGATGCCGAACACCGGGACGCCGGCTTCGAACAGGTCCGCGCCGATCCTCGGCGCTCCCTCGGCGTAGACGCTGGAGGGCCCGCCGGAGAGGATGATGGCCACCGGGTTCTTGGCCATCAGCTGTTCGGTGGTGTAGGTGTGCGGAACGATTTCGGAATACACGTTGGCCTCGCGCACGCGGCGGGCGATCAGCTGCGCGTACTGGGCCCCGTAGTCGACGACGAGGACGGGCCGGTGGTCCGTAGTGGCGGGGGGAGGAGTAGTCACCCTTACAGGATAGTCGCCGCGTCCGGGGCCCCGCACTCCGGCGTCCGGTCCCGCCGCGTGAGGTAGCGCACGCCCGGCGGGTGAGCGCGCCGTCGTGCCCGGCACCGCGGCGGCAGCTCCCGGAGCCGGGCGCCCGGCTCCGGTCAGTAGCGCTTGGCGGCTTCGGGGTGGGCGGCCAGTTCTTCTTCCACCTCGCGGTGAATCTTGCGTTCCAGGATGATGGACAGGAACGGGATCACGCCGCCCAGGGCGATCAGCACGAACTTGGTGAACGGCCAGCGCATCAGCGACCAGAGCCGGAAGTCGGCGATCAGGTACAACACGTACAGCCACCCGTGTGCCACCAGCACGGCGATGGACAGGTTCAGTCCGTCAATCACCGACGGCTCGGCCTGCGCCAGCCCGAGCGCGAACGTCTCGCCCGTCAGGGTGTTGGTGGCCCCGGCGAACAGGAACAGGTTGAAGCCGTACCGCAGCACCATCTCCACGCAGAGCAGCAGCAGCATGATGCCGGTGATGTAGGAGGTGACCTTGTAGAAGGTCAGGGCGGAGCGGATTTGGGCGTGGGTTCCGCCGAAGCGGCGTTTGGCCGGACGCTGGGTCGCGGCGGAACGGTCGGGGGCGTTTTCGGTCACGTGGACTACCTCGTTGTGTGGGGTGTGCTGGATGTGGTCTGGTCGGCGGCGGCGTCGCCATCCTGGCGGGTGCCGGCGGGGCCTGCCGCGCTCCCCCGCCCGGTCTCGGCAGCATGGCGGGCCGCTTCGGCCGCGTCTTCGGCCGCCTCCAGGTCGCGGCGGTAGTCGTCGGCCACCAGCCGCCACCAGAGGAAGATGGCGAATCCGGCGAACACGACCCATTCCACCGCGTAAAAGACGTTCATCCAGTTGACCGGTGCTTCCTGGGGCTGCGGTCCGACGACCACCGGCTGCATCGAGGTTCCCTCGGTCGCGGTGCCACGGTCCGTGCCGCCAACGGTGAAGCCGGTGCCGACCACGAAGCCGGAGTAGCCGGGCGCGTTCCAGCGGTTGATCAGCTCGGCCGCCGAGAGCGAAGCCACCTGGCCGGCGGGCAGGCTCCCGGGCAGCGGGGCTTCCGTGGGCAGCAGCCGCCCGACGACGGTGGCCTCGCCTTCCGGGGCGGGAACGGCATCCGCCGGTTCCTCGACCCAGCCGCGCACGACAGGGATGACCACGCCTTCGCCGAACTGCTCCACGCCGTCCACCGCGAACGGGTCGACCACCCAGAAACCTTCTTCCCCGTCCTTCAGGCGGTTTTGGACCAGCACCTGCCCGCCCGGGACGAAGCTGCCGTCGAAGGTGACCATCTGGTCCGCGGTGGCGGCCATCATCGGGATGCCGGGTTCAAAAACATCGGTCAGCGGCTTAACGGTTTCCGTCTCGCCCGGGGGCGGGGGCGGTTCGCTCTGCGACGTGGAAAACTGCCACTGGCTCAGCAGCACGAACACCGTGGACAGCGCCAGCGCAAGCACCAGCGCCGCTATCCAGCGGGGTTTCAGGGCAGTCTTGAGCACCCATTAAAGGTACTTCGCAACCATGTAGAAAACGAATCCTGCCCGGGTACCTCAGGCCAGCGGAACGATGTCGTCGACGTCCATCCGGGCGCTGTCGGCCGTGACGTCGTCGGGCTGCTCCTGGCTGAGCCGTTCGGCTTCGACCCGGGCAAGGTAGTGCTTCACTTCGCGTTCCACCTGTCCTTCGCTCCAGCCGAGGAGGGGCGCCATCAGCCCGGCGACGACCGGGGCGGCGGAGACACCGCGGTCCCAGGCCTCGATGGAGATCCGGGTCCGGCGGGTGAGCACGTCGTGGATGTGCCGGGCTCCCTCGTGCGTGGTCGCATAGACCACCTCGGCCGCCAGGTAGTCGTCGGCGCCGGGCAGCGGTTCGGCAAGCTCGGGCCGTTCGGTGATGATGTCCAGCACCTCGCCAGCCATGGATCCGTACCGGTTGAGCAGGTGTTCGACCCGGGCAACGTGGATGCCCGTGTGGTCCGCCGTGCGGCTGCGCCTGTTCCAGGCCGCCTTGAAACCGGAGGCGCCGAGCAGCGGGATGGTGTCCGTGCAGCTGGGCGGGACGCGCTCGTCGAGGGCCCGGGCCGCCTCGTCGACGGCGTCCTTGGCCATCACGCGGTACGTGGTGTACTTGCCGCCGGCCACCACCACCAGCCCGGGGACCGGGTGCGCCACCACGTGTTCGCGCGAGAGCTTGGCGGTGGAATCGTTCTCACCCGCCAGCAACGGCCGGAGCCCGGCGTAGACACCCTCGACGTCCTCGCGGGTAAGCGGGCGCTGGAGCACTTGGTTGACGTGTTCCAGCAGGTAGTCGATGTCCTTGGACGAGGCCGCGGGGTGGGCCTTGTCCAGGTTCCAGTCGGTGTCGGTGGTGCCGATGATCCAGTGCCGGCCCCACGGAATCACGAACAACACGGACTTCTCGGTGCGCAGGATCAGCCCCACCGTGGACTGGAACCGGTCCCGCGGCACCACCAGGTGGATCCCCTTGGAGGAACGTACGCTCAGCTGGCCGCGTTCGGTCACCATGGCCTGGGTTTCGTCCGTCCACACGCCGGTGGCGTTGACCACCTGCTTGGCCCGGATGTTGAACTCGCTGCCGTCCTCCTGGTTCCGCACCCGGGCGCCGACCACCCGTTCGCCCTCGCGCAGGAAATCGACCACCGCCAGCCGGTTTGCCGCGTGTGCCCCGAACGCCGCTGCCGTGCGCACAAGGTTGACCACCAGCCGGGCGTCGTCCACCTGCGCGTCGTAGTAGCGGATGGACCCCACCATGGCGTCCTTCTTCAGGCTGGGGGCCGCCCGGAGGGTCCCCCGCCGAGAGAGGTGCTTGTGGAAGGGAACGCCGCGGCCGCGGCCCGAGGCGATGGCCAGTGCGTCGTACAAGGCGACGCCGGCGCCCACGTAGGGCCGCTCCACGTACCGCTTCGTCAACGGGTACAGGAACGGAACCGGCCGCACCAGGTGCGGCGCGATCCGCTCCAGCAGCAGTCCCCGCTCCTGCAGCGCCTCGCGGACCAGGGCGAAATCCAGCATCTCCAGGTACCGCAGCCCGCCGTGGATCAGCTTGGAAGACCGCGACGACGTGCCCGAGGCCCAGTCCCGGGCCTCCACGATGCCCACGTCGAGCCCGCGTGTGACCGCGTCCAGGGCGGCCCCGGCGCCCACCACCCCGCCGCCGACGATCAGCACGTCCAGCTCGGCCCCGCGCTCCTGTGTGGCGCGCAGCGCGGCCAGCGCCTGCTCGCGGCTCTCGGGACTCAGGGCTCCGGTGGTCATCGCCTATCAGCCTCCCAGCATGATCAAATCAGTCGCCCGCCTGAATCGGCGCCAGCACCACTTCGCAGCGCTGGAACTCTTTCAGGTCGGAGTACCCGGTGGTCGCCATCGACCGGCGCAGCGCACCGACCAGGTTGGAGGTTCCGTCGGTGTGGTTGGACGGGCCGTGCAGCACCCGCTCCAGCGGGCCGACGGTTCCCACGTTGACGCGGTCGCCGCGGGGCAGTTCGTCGTGGTGGGCCTCCTGGCCCCAGTGCCAGCCGCGGCCCGGTGCTTCCTCCGCCCGGGCCAGTGCCGAACCGAGCATCACGGCGTCCGCCCCCATGGCGATGGCCTTGACGATGTCGCCGCTGAAGCCCACGCCGCCGTCGGCGATCACGTGCACGTAGCGGCCGCCCGATTCGTCCATGTAGTCCCGGCGTGCGGCCGCCACGTCGGAGATGGCCGAGGCCATCGGGGCGTGGATGCCCAGCGCCCGGCGCGTGGTCGTCGTCGCTCCCCCGCCGAAGCCCACCAGCACGCCGGCGGCGCCGGTGCGCATCAGGTGCAGCGCCGGGGTGTAGCCGGCGGCGCCGCCGACGATCACGGGCGTGTCGAGCTCGTAGATGAACTGCTTCAGGTTCAGCGGTTCCTGCGTCTTGGAGACGTGTTCGGCGGAGACGGTGGTGCCGCGGATCACGAAGATGTCCACGCCTGCGGCGACCACGGTCTTGTAGAACTCCTGGGTGCGCTGCGGCGTCAGCGAGCCGGCCACGGTCACCCCGGCTTCCCGGATCTCGGCCAGCCGCGAGGTGATCAGCTCCGGCTGCACGGGGGCGGAGTAAAGCTCCTGCATCCGCTTGGTCGCGGCCGGGCTGAAGTTCTCCGTGCCCAGCGCGGCAATCTCGTCCAGCACCGGCAGCGGATCCTCGTACCGGGTCCACAGGCCCTCGAGGTTGAGTACGCCCAGGCCGCCCAGCTTGCCCAGCGCGATGGCGGTGGCCGGCGACATGACCGAATCCATCGGCGCGGCGATCACCGGGGCATCGAACGTGTAGGCGTCGATCTGCCAGCTGACCGAGACATCCTTCGGATCGCGCGTCCGGCGCGAGGGGACGATCGCCACATCATCGAGGGAGTAGGCTCGGCGCCCACGCTTGCCACGGCCAATTTCAATCTCGTAAGTCACGGCTCTAGGTTATCCCACCGCTGGAACGCTTCACCGTGGAACGGGCAGGGACGGGACGCTTCGCCGGCACTTAGCGGACAGGGCGGACCCCTCGTGTCGACGGCACGGCTCTCCCCTTCCGACCGCTGGCGTCGTCCCGGCGCAGGCGGTACGCTCGACCTGCCGCACGGCAGGCAAGCGCACCGTAGGCCCGCTCTCTTCACGGTTGCCGCTGGCCGGCCGCAGGTAGCCGGAGCGGAAAGTGGTCGGTCATGGGAGGAAGATTCCGGCGGTCCGTTGAGCGGATGCGACCGTTCGCGAGTGGCTTGGCGGCCACCCTGTGTTTTGGCATCGCCGGCCTGGTCTGGTCCATGCCCTCCCGTCATGTGCGCCGGTTGCGGAGGGCCGCGTCGTGTACCGTGTGCGCTTCCCACCTGCGCTGGCGCGGTATCGCCCTCTTCGTGGTGGCCGCCCTCCTGGTCGCGGGAGCCGGGGCCCGGGTCCAGGAGGCACTCTCCCCGCACATCGTTTGCCACAGCCATATCACCGCCGACGGACAGATCAAGCCGGAACCCCGCCTGCAGATTTCACCGCCGGCCCCGTGGCGCATCACCCGCGATTTCCTGGTCGCCCCCATCAGCGGCGTCGGGGTTTTGGCCGGGCGCAGCCTTGATATGGAAGCGTGCTCAGGACCGTCGCTGTTGGTCATGTTCTGGCCCCCGCCGCGAACCAGCGGCGGCGGGACAATGCTCGGCGACGTGTTCGTAGCGTGGATGCCGCCGGTGGACCCGGCCGGCCCGTTGAGCGTCAACGGATATGGCATTGCCGATGAAGGCCAGTATGTCCGCTACGGCCCGAACATCTCCCAGACCCGGACCGGGGACGAGGTCCTCGCCATCCACGAGTCACGGCATGTTGACCAGTGGGCCGTGTGCAATCTGCTCGCCGGCCCGTTCGCCTTTCCGGCGGCATACATCATCGACGGGGCACTGTTCCCCTCCTCGCGCAACCACTTCGAGCGGGCCGCGGGATTGGCCTACGGGGCGTATCCGCCCGCGCCGGATAACTGGCCGGCGCCGCGCTGGCCCGACACCGCGGTCCTCGTGCTCATCGCGCTCCTCATCTTCCGGCGTCGGCTCCGTTGGCTCACCCGCGTCGTGGTCGGCGGCCGCGCGCACACCCGTGCCCACGCCCCGAGGCGCTGTCCCGTCCATACCCGCGGCTGGTTGCGTCCACGCAGCGCCGGCGAAGGTCCTGCCGCTGGTTAACGCGAGCGGCGCCGCTCCCCTGGTGCGGGGAACGGCGCCGCCGACGACTGCGGGACTACCGCTTGTAGTTCGGTGCCTCCACGGTCATCATGATGTCGTGCGGGTGGGACTCCTTCAGCCCCGCCGCCGTGATCCGCACGAACTTGCCCTTGGCCTTCAGCTCGGCGACGTTGCGGGCACCGGTGTAGAACATGGTCTGGCGCAGGCCGCCGACCAGCTGGTGCGCGACGGCCGAGAGCGGGCCGCGGTACGGCACCTGGCCTTCGATGCCCTCGGGGATCAGCTTCTCGTCGTCGGGCACGTCGGCCTGGAAGTAGCGGTCCTTGGAGTAGGAGGTATTCTTCCCGCGCGTCTGCATGGCCCCCAGCGAGCCCATGCCGCGGTAGGCCTTGAACTGCTTGCCGTTGACGAACACCAGGTCCCCCGGGGATTCCGCGGCACCGGCCAGGAGCGAGCCGAGCATCACGGTGTCCGCGCCGGCAACCAGGGCCTTGCCGATGTCCCCGGAGTGCTGCAGGCCGCCGTCGGCAATCACGGGAATGCCCGCCGGGATGGCCGCCTTGGCCGACTCGTAGATCGCGGTGATCTGCGGTACGCCTACGCCGGCGACCACGCGGGTGGTGCAGATGGAGCCGGGGCCGACGCCCACCTTGATGGCGTCGGCGCCGGCGTCGACCAGTGCCTGCGCGCCCTCGCGCGTGGCGGCCTGGCCGCCGATCACGTCCACGTGGGCCGCGGCCGGGTCCTTCTTCAGCCGGGCGATCATGTCCAGCACGCCCTGGCTGTGGCCGTTGGCGGTGTCCACCACAAGGACGTCCACGCCGGCCTCGATCATGGTCATCGAACGCTCGTAGCCGTCGCCGAAGAAGCCGACCGCCGCGCCGACGCGCAGCCGGCCGTCGTCGTCCTTGGTGGCCAGCGGGTACTGCTCCGCCTTGTCGAAGTCCTTGACGGTGATCAGGCCCTGCAGCATGCCGGCGTCGTCCACCAGCGGGAGTTTCTCGATCCGGTTCTTGCCCAGCAGTTCGATGACGTCGGGACGGCTGATGCCCACCTTGCCCGTGATCAGCGGCATGGAGGTCATCACCTCGTGCACCTTGGTGGTGGGATAGTCGGCGCGGGGCACGAAGCGGGTGTCGCGGTTGGTGCAGATGCCCACGAGCTTGCCCTCGGAGTCCACGACGGGCAGTCCGGAGACGCGGTAGTTGTAGCAAAGTTCGTCCAGTTCGGCCAGCGTGGCGTCCGGGGCGATGGTCACCGGGTTGGTGATCATGCCGGACTCGCTGCGCTTGACCCGGTCCACGTGCTCGGCCTGGTCCTGGATGGACAGGTTGCGGTGGATGACGCCCAGGCCGCCCTGGCGGGCCATGGCGATGGCCATCCGCGATTCCGTCACGGTATCCATGGCGGCGGAGAGGAGCGGGGTCTGGACCGTAATGCGGCGGGTCAGGCGGGAGCTGGTGTCGGCCTCGGACGGAATCACATCCGTCGGGCCGGGCAGCAGGAGCACGTCGTCGTAGGTCAGACCCTCGAAAGCGAACGGATTGAATTCTTCGGACACTGCAGGGCCTTTCGAGCGATACCGGTGGCGGCCGCCAGTCACCGACAGCGAGGATCGGGTTCCGGGGTTGGTTACATCCTAAAACGATTCCGCCCCGCCCACTATTTCCCGCGGCAACCGATGTGGCGGAGCTAACGCGGGGCCGGACTCCGGGGCTTCCACCACCCCGGGCCCCCACGACGACGGAGGGGACCCTGCGCGGGCAGGATCCCCTCCGGACGGGCGAGGCCCGACCAACAGCGTACGGCGTGCGCTAGTGCTGGTGGTTGTGACCGTCCTCTTCGGCCGGCTTCTCGACGACCAGGGTTTCGGTGGTCAGCACCAGTGCCGCGATCGAGGCCGCGTTGCGCAGCGCCGAGCGGGTCACCTTCACCGGGTCGATGATGCCGGCGGCGACGAGGTCCTCGTATTCCCCGGTGGCGGCGTTGAAGCCGTTGTTGAGCTCCAGGTCGCCCACCTTGGAGACAACGACCATGCCCTCGTGGCCGGCGTTTTCGGCGATCCAGCGCAGCGGCTGGGCCAGCGCACGGCGGACCAGGCCGACGGCGGTGGCAGCGTCGCCCTCGAGCGCGAGCACGTTCGGGTCGGTGTCCAGGGCCTGGGCGGCGTGCACCAGGGCGGTGCCGCCACCGGCCACGATGCCTTCTTCCAGGGCAGCGCGGGTGGAGGACACGGCGTCCTCGATCCGGTGCTTCTTCTCCTTCATTTCGACCTCGGTGGCAGCACCGACCTTGATCACGCCGATGCCGCCGGACAGCTTGGCCAGCCGCTCCTGGAGCTTCTCGCGGTCCCAATCGGAATCGGTGCGCAGCACCTCCGCCTGCAGCTGGGACACGCGGTCGGCCACGTCGGCCTCGGAGCCGGCGCCGTCAACAATGGTCGTGTTGTCCTTGGTGACGGTGATGCGGCGTGCCGTGCCCAGCACCTCGAGGCCCACCTGGTCCAGCTTCAAACCGAGGTCCGCGGACACGACCTGGGCGCCGGTGAGCACCGCGATGTCCTGCAGCATGGCCTTGCGGCGGTCGCCAAAGCCCGGCGCCTTCACGGCGGCAACGTTGAGGGTGCCGCGGATCTTGTTGACCACCAGGGTGGACAGGGCCTCGCCGTCGATGTCTTCGGCAATGATGAACAGCGGCTTGTTGGCCTGCAGCACCTTCTCCAGCAGCGGCAGGAACTCCTGCACCGTGGAGATCTTGCCCTGGGAGATCAGGATCAGCGCGTCCTCGAGGACGGCCTCCTGGCGCTCCTGGTCGGTGACGAAGTACTGCGACAGCAGGCCCTTGTCGAACTGCATGCCTTCGGTGAGCACCAGCTCGGTCTCCATGCTGGAGCCCTCTTCGATGGTGATGACGCCGTCCTTGCCCACCTTGTCGAACGCTTCGGCCAGCAGTTTGCCGACCTCGGGGCTCTGGGCGGAGATGGTGGCGACCTCGGCGACCCTGCCTTCGACCTCGCGGGCGTTCTCCAGCAGGCGGGCGGCAACGGCCTCGACCGCTACCTCGATGCCGTGCTTGAGGGCGCCGGGGGCGGCACCGGCGGCCACGTTGCGGAGGCCTTCCTTCACCAAGGCCTGGGCCAGCACGGTAGCGGTGGTGGTGCCGTCACCGGCAACATCGTTGGTCTTGGTGGCGACTTCCTTGGCCAACTGCGCGCCGAGGTTCTCGTACGGATCGTCGAGTTCCACCTCGCGGGCGATGGTCACGCCGTCGTTGGTGATGGTGGGGGCGCCCCACTTCTTGTCCAGAACCACGTTGCGGCCACGCGGGCCGAGGGTGACCCGGACGGTATTCGCGAGCTTGTCGACGCCGGCTTCCAGCGCCTTGCGGGCGGCGTCGTTGAACTCCAACTGCTTTGCCATGAATTTGTTCCTTTCACGCAAAATGCCCCGGCTGCGCTGCTATAGGAGGCAGCCGGGGCATTTCGGTTGTCCGTGATTCCGGCTGCGGGCGTCGACTGCGCGCGCCCGAGCCGCCGGACTCAGCTGATGGGCCTTACTTGGTGACGATGGCCAGCACGTCGCGGGCGGAGAGCACCAGGTACTCTTCCCCGCCGACCTTGACCTCGGTTCCGCCGTACTTCGAGTAGATGACAACGTCACCCTCGGCTACGTCAACGGGAACCCGGTTGCCATTGTCATCGACGCGGCCGGGGCCGATCGCGACAACTTTGCCTTCCTGCGGCTTTTCCTTGGCGGTGTCCGGAATGACCAGGCCGGAGGCCGTGGTCTGCTCTGCTTCGAGCGGCTGGACAACAATACGATCCTCAAGAGGCTTAATGGAGACCGACACTCGGCTCTCTCCTTTTCATGCGCTACGAATAGGTTGGCCAAGGAGATGTCTGCCGTCGTCGCGGTGCCGGCAGGCGGTTCCTTGATTAGCACCCACACGGGGTGAGTGCTAACTGCGACTCTATGAGAAGGATTAGCACTCGGTCAAGGCGAGTGCCAGCGGCGGGCCCTCAGGTTTCCCCCAGCCGCCGCCTGTGTGACGAAAATCGGCTCCGCCGCCCGACGCCGAAGTTGCGTAAGGCTAACCTAACCCGGTAGCTTTCAAGCTGCGCGCAAATAGCAAACGTTTATGTTGCCTAATGCTGGTCCCCGCCCGGGCCGGCGTTGACGAACAATGGAGAGTCAGTGAAAAAGCCCCTGAAGTCCGGCCTGGTGGCCATGACCGCAGCCGTTTCCATGCTCGCCCTGAGCGCCTGCGGCCAGCAGACCGACGCCGCGGCAGGCACCGGCGCCGAGACGATCAGCGTAGAGCACGCCTCCGGCACCACCGACGTGCCGGTTAACCCGGAGACGGTCTACACCTTCGACCTCGGGGTGCTGGACAGCCTCACCGCCCTGGGCGTCGAGGTCGACGGCGTCCCGGAGGCGGCCGTGTTCCCCGAATCGCTGGCACAGTACGCCGGGGACGACTACACCAAGATCGGCTCCATGAAGGAGCCCGACTTCGAGGCGATCAGCGAAGGCGCACCCGACCTGATCATCATCTCGGGCCGTACCGCCGAGGCCTACGGGGAACTGAGCAAAATCGCCCCGACCATCGACCTGAGCGTGGACACCGCCGCTCCGATCGAGAGCTTCAAGGAAGTCTCCGCGACCCTCGGCGAGATCTTCGGCAAGGAAGCCGAAGTCGACGAAAAGCTGGCGGCCATCGACACCCGGATCGAGGACACCAAGGCCGCAGCTGCCGACGCCGGCACCGGCCTGGTGCTGATGACGAGCGGCGGCGAGATGACGGCCTACGGGGCAGGGTCCCGGTTCGGCATCGTGCACGATGTCCTGGGCGTGCAGACCGCCGCTGACGTGAAGTCCGAGGGCCCGCACGGCGAGGCCATCTCGCACGAATTCGTCGCCGAGGCCAACCCGGACCACCTGTTCGTGATCGACCGCGACTCCGCCGTCGGCGAATCCGGGGAGGCCGCCGCGGCCGTCCTGGACAACGACCTGGTCAACGGCACCCGCGCCGCCAAGAGCGACAGCATCACCTATTTGGATTCGGCTTCCTGGTACCTGGTGGGCTACGGCCTGAATAATACGGACGCCATGATCGCCGCCGTCCAGGCAGCCATCACGAAGTAGCACCCGTACGGCCGCCGGCGTCCGCCGGCGGCCTGCGCGGTGGCCCGATCCATGGCTTCCTCCACGATTTCCAGTCCGGCCCCAGCGGCAGCAGCCGCGGCGGGACGCTCCCGCGCCCGCGGATCCGGTTCCCAGCTCGCCTGGGCAGCCACCGCCGTCGTCGTCCTGGCCATTGCCAGCATGTTCGTGGGCGTCAGCGACGTGTCGCTGCCCGCCTTGCTGGCCGGTGACCAGAAGGCCTGGGACATCTTCTGGATCAGCCGGCTGCCGCGCACCCTGTCGGTCATCCTGGCCGGCGCGGCGCTGGGGATTGCCGGGCTGATCATGCAGCTGATGGCGCGGAACAAATTCGTGGAGCCGTCCACCGTGGGCACCGTGGAGTCCGCCTCGCTGGGCATCCTGGTGGTCACGGTGGCGATCCCCGGTGCCACCCTGTTGGCCAAGATGTCCGTGGCGACCGTGTTCGCGGCCGCCGGGACCGGCCTGTTCCTGCTGGTGCTGCGCCGGATCCCGCTGCGCAACACGCTCATTGTGCCGCTGGTGGGCATCATGCTGGGCGGCGTCATCGCCGCGGTGACCACGTTCTTCGCGTACCGCTTTGACCTGCTGCAGACGCTGAACAGCTGGATGATCGGCGACTTCTCCGGCGTGCTCCGCGGCCGCTACGAACTCCTCTGGATTGTCGCGCTGCTCGCGGTGATCGGCTACCTGTGCGCGGACCGGTTCACGATGGCCGGCATGGGGCAGGAATTCTCCACCAATCTGGGCCTGCACTACGGCCGGATCCTGACGCTCGGGCTGGTCATCGTCTCGCTGATCAGCGCCGTGGTGGTGGTCAACATCGGCGCCATTCCGTTCCTGGGGCTGGTGGTGCCCAACCTGGTGTCGCTGGCATTCGGTGACAGCGCCCGCCGCGCGGTTCCCTGGGTTGCAGTCTTCGGCGCGGGCTTTGTGCTGCTGTGCGACATCATCGGCCGCACCATCCGCTACCCCTACGAGATCCCGGTGGGCGTGATCGTCTCCGCCGTGGGCAGCGCCGTCTTCCTGTACCTGCTGCTGAGGACCCGCAAGAATGGCTGATTCGGTACTTCCGGCCGCGCTGACGCCGCACAAGCGCCGCACCCTCACCACGGTCCGGCCGCGGACCTGGATCATCCTGCTGGGCCTGCTGACGGCCGCCCTCGTGGCGGTGTTCATGACCATCGACCTACGCGGCAACCTCGGCTACATCCTGCCCCGGCGTGCCATCAAGATCGGTTCGATGCTGCTGGTGGCGTACGCCGTGGGCGTGTCCACGGTGTTGTTCCAGACGGTGACCGCCAACCGGATCCTGACCCCGTCGATCATGGGCTTCGATGCCCTCTACATGCTGATCCAGACCGGGCTGACCTTCGCGATCGGCGGGCAGGCGCTGCTGAGCCTGGGCGCGCCGGTGCGCTTCGTGATCGAAGTGATGCTGATGGTGGGCTTCTCCTTCCTGATCTACCGCTGGCTGTTCACCGGCGGCGGCAAGAGCCTGCACCTGATGCTGCTGGTGGGCATCGTGTTCGGGACCATGTTCCGCGGCATCTCCTCGCTGCTGCAGCGGCTGATCGATCCAAGCGAATTCATCATCCTGCAGGACCTGTTTTTCGCCAGCTTCAACAACGTGGACGGCGTGCTGCTGGCCGTGTCCGCGGTGGCCGTGGCCGCGGCCACCGTCCCGGTCTGGCGCATGCGCCGGCAGCTGGACGTGCTGGCGTTGGGCCGGGACACGGCGCTGAACCTGGGCGTGGACCACCGCCGGGCCGTCACCACCGTCCTGATGCTCTGCGCCATCCTGGTGGCCGTTTCCACCGCGCTGGTGGGCCCGATCACGTTCTTTGGCCTGCTGGTGGCCAGCCTTGCCTACCTGCTGTGCTCGCACTTCCGGCACGTGTACGTCCTGCCCATCGCCGTGCTGCTGGGCGCCATCGCCCTGGTCGGCGGCCAGCTGGTCCTCGAGCAGGTGTTCGGTTTCGATACCGCGCTGAGCATCGTCATTGAATTCGCCGGCGGCGTCCTGTTCATCGCCCTGCTGCTGAAAGGCTCCATCAAATGATCCACGTCTCCGGAGTCTCCAAGACCTACGGCACGCAGACCGTGGTCGACGACGTCAGCTGCTACATCAAGGATGGCGGCATCACGTCGATCATCGGGCCGAACGGCGCCGGCAAGTCCACGCTGCTGTCCATGGTCTCCCGGCTGCTGCCCATGGACGCCGGGGCGGTGACCATCGACGGGCTCGACGTCGGCAAGACCGCCGGCAAGGAACTGGCCCGCAAGATGGCCATCCTGCGCCAGGACAACCAGCTGACCGTCCGCCTGACCGTGCGGGACCTCGTGGGCTTCGGCCGTTTCCCGCACAACAACGGCCGGCCGGGCCCGGCCGACCTCGTGCAGATCGAGCAGGCGCTGGCGTACCTGGACCTGACGTCCATGGCGGACAAGTTCGTGGACGAGCTCTCCGGCGGCCAGCGACAGCGGGCGTTCATCGCCATGGTGCTGGCCCAGGACACCGACTACCTGCTGCTGGACGAACCGCTGAACAACCTGGACATGAAGCACTCGGTGGAGATGATGCGGCTGCTGCGCCGGCTGACCGACGAACTGGGCAAGACCGTGGTGCTGGTCATCCACGACATCAACTTCGCGTCCTGCTACTCGGACTCGATCATCGCCATGCGCTCCGGCCGCCTGGTGCACCAGGGCCCGCCGGCGCAGATCATGCAGCCGGACGTGCTGCGGGACGTGTACGACATCGACATCCGCATCGAGGAGATTGAGGGCAACCGGATCGGCGTCTACTTCGCCTGACGCCGGACGGCGGGGTAGTTGCCGGCCCGGGCCGGCGGGGTAGTTGCGGGCGCAGTCCCACCCGACGCCCGCACGGCGTCAGACCACGGAGAAATCGCCGGGCAGCATGGTCCGCCCGGTCAGGGCCAGCAGCACCTGGGCTCCGTCGCCGCGTTCGGCGGCAATCTCCATCGCCAGCCGCCCGGCTTCCAGCTCCACGTTGCGCGGCAGTTCCGCCACCAGGCCGCAGGCCCGGGACAGGTCGAGGGTGTGCACCGCAAGTTCGAAGATCCTGGTGGGCAGGTAGTCGCTGAAGCGCATCCCGCCGGCGGCCGTCTCGATGACCCGGTCCTCGGTCAGCGGCAGCGTGTTTTCCAGCTGGGCCAGCAGCCGGTCGACCATGTCCACCGGGTCCGGGCCCAACTCCTTGCCGGCTGCCATGGCCCGTTCGGTGACGCCGGGATCATTGGCCAGTCCGGTGGCCAGGTAATAGTCAGCGGCCGATTCCACCTGGACTGTCTTGGCGGGGCGCCCCAGGTAGGTCAGCACCGTGGACAGCGCCCGGCTGGTATGTCCGGCGAGCGTCCGGACGCTCCAATCGTCCAGCCCGGGTGCGTTCCATGCGGTCGGCGGCACGTTTGCCAGCACCTCGCGGAAGTACCGGCCCGCGGATAGGAACGTTGCCGCCGATTCGATCATGCGTTCATGCTACGGCCGGCAGGCGGCCCCGACCAGCGCCGCCCTTCGTCCTGACCGATCCGGCGGGAAACGGCCGTCGCGGGTCGTTCAGGCGAGGCGCCGCAGCTCCGGCTTCCAGCCCGCAGCAGGCGCAGCGACGCCTGCGGCGACGTCATCCCAGAGGGCCTGCCAGCCCCGGTGTGCCCTGTTGCCGGCTTCGATCAGCTCGCCAAGTTCCGCTTCAATCTCGGCTTGGCAAGCGTCAGTATCAATGTCGTACCCGTCGATGGATGTGGACATCATGCACGCCTCCTCACAGTAAGCTTCCTTACCGACCCTACGGAGTCCCAGCATATCCCGCTATGGGGAGAACTACCCATCGCCGCTTTGAAGGCACGAATCGGCCGGTCCGCCGGCCTGAATCCGCTGCACTAGGCTTGAAACCATGGCACCCGAGACCCACGCCGAGAGCATTGCACCGATTCTCACTCCGGAAGGCTGGGAACTGCTGAATTCGCTCGGCCCCTATTCCGAAGCGGAAAGCCTGCACACCGGCACCGAGTTGCGCAAGGCCGGCCACTCCCCCGAACTGGTCTCCGCCGCCATGACACAGTCCCGCCTCCGTGCGAAGGCCACGGCGAAGTTCGGTCCCTTCGCGGAAAAAATGCTGTTCACCCCGGCGGGGCTGGAACAGGCCACGCGGCTGAACATCGCGGCCCTGCACGCCCGGCGGTTCCAGACCGCCGGGGTGGAGCACGTCGCGGACCTGGGCTGTGGAATCGGCGCAGACGCCATGGCGCTGGCCAGCCTGGACCGCAGGGTCACCGCCGTGGAACGGGACGAGACGACCGCCGCGGTAGCCACCATTAACCTGATGCCGTGGCCGACCGCGACCGTGGTCAACGCCGATGCGGAGGGACTGGACCTCACCGGGATCGACGGCGTGTGGCTGGATCCGGCGCGGCGGACGACGACGGCCTCGGGCACCACCCGCATCTTCGACCCGGAGGCGTTTTCTCCGCCGCTGTCCTTCGTGGAGAGGCTGGCCGACCGGGGAATGCCGGTGGGGGTCAAGCTGGGCCCGGGGATTCCCCATGAGGCGCTGCCGGACAACTGCGAAGCCCAATGGGTATCCGTCGACGGCGACGTGGTCGAGGCGGCGCTGTGGTTCAACCGGCTGGCGCGGCCGGGCATCCGGCGGGCGGCCTTGGTCACCGGAGCCGGCGGCACCGCCGAACTGACCAGCGCCGTCAGCTACGACCCGGCCAACCAGGACGTGGCCATCGGACCGGCGGCGGGTTACCTGTACGAGCCCGACGGCGCGGTGATCCGCGCCGGGCTGGTGGCAGACCTCGCCCGCGGGCTGGGCGGGCACCTGCTGGATGAGCACATCGCGTATATCTGCGCCCCGCACCTGCAGCCAACGCCGTTCGCCCGGGCATACCGGGTGCTGGAGGTCAGGCCGTACAACGTCAAGAAGCTCAAGGCCTGGGTGAAGGCGAGCCGGATCGGCACGCTGGAGATCAAGAAGCGCGGCACGTCGGTTGCCCCGGACGAGCTGCGCAAGACCCTCTTGACCGGTTCCGGCAAGGGGCCGAACAAGGCGACCCTGGTGCTGACGAGGGTCGGCGAGGACCGGATCGCCATCGTCGTCGAGCCCGTCCCCGCCGCCGGCGCCCGCAGCCGCGAGCGCAGCGCCAGGCCCTGACGCACTAGAATCAAGCTGTGTCTTGGCCCCGCGGCCCCAGCAGACCCATACCTCCGGCGGCAGCCGGTCCAGCCAAAGACGGAGCAACGTTTGTACATCGATTTCGCACGGTCCGCCCAATCCTCCCTCGGGGTTGAGTGGGAGCTGGCGCTGGTGGATGCCCAGACCGGCGAACTGGTCTCGGTGGCCGAGCAGGTGCTGGACGCCGTCCGCGCCGGGCATCCGGAGCTGCGGGACGATGACGAGCACCCGCACGTGAAGCAGGAGCTGCTGCTGAACACCGTGGAGCTGGTCACCGGTGTCTGCAACACCGTCCGCGAGGCCAAAGCGGACCTGAGCAGCGCCCTGGCGGCCGTCCGCGACGTCACCGACCCGATGGGGGTGGAGCTCTTCTGCGCGGGCAGCCATCCGTTTGCCGCGCCGCGGTTGCAGCCGGTCACCGACAAGGAACGCTACGCCAAGCTGATCGACCGCACCCAGTGGTGGGGGCACCAGATGGTGATTTACGGCGTGCACGTGCACGTGGGCCTGGACCACCGGGACAAGGCCCTGCCGGTGTTGGACGGGCTGGTCAACTATTTCCCGCACTTCCAGGCAATTTCCGCCTCCTCCCCCTTCTGGGCGGGAGAGGACACCGGCTACGCCTCGCAGCGCGCGCTGATGTTCCAGCAGCTGCCCACCGCGGGGCTGCCGTTCCAGTTCCCCAGCTGGGCGGTGTACGAGGATTACGTCGAGGACATGTTCACCACCGGAGTGATCGACACGATCAGCGAGATCCGCTGGGACATCCGGCCGGTTCCCGCGCTGGGCACCATCGAGATGCGGGTGTGCGACGGGCTGTCCACGCTGCAGGATGTGGGGGCCGTGGCCGCGCTGACGCAGTGCCTGGTGGACGAGTTCTCCACCGCCCTGGACAACGGCTGGGCCATCCCCACCATGCCGCCGTGGCACGTGCAGGAGAACAAGTGGCGTGCCGCCCGCTACGGCATGGACGCCATCATCATCCTCAACGCCGCCGGCAAGGAAATGCCGGTCACGGAACACCTGCGCGAACACGTGCTGAACCGGCTGGAACCGGTCGCCCGGAAGCTTGGCTGCAGCGACGAGCTGGCAGACGTGGAGAAGATCCTCGAGGCCGGCGCCGGCTACCAGCGCCAGCGCAGGGTTGCCGCCGAACACGACGGCGACCTGCGCGCCGTCGTCCTCGACGTGGTCAGCCAGCTTCGCGGGAGCAACTGAGAGCCCGAAACCGGTCCCGTTTGGTTTCGAACAGGCGTAGGCTCTGCCCCAAGGAAACACCAGAGGAAACAGAGCCGGATGCGGGAAAGGGCTGGGCATGGCCGGGGAAAAGCATGCTGACGACGAGGCGCTGTACCAGGCGGACGCCCCGGTCCCGGAGCAGGACTCCGACGCGCCGCCGCACGCCGGCTCGGCCAGCCTGGATGCCGCCATCGAACCGGACGTCGAGCGCGGGCCCGAGGACCGGCCGGAAGACGGTGCCAAGGACCCGGCGTCCCCCCAGGAACCGGAAGGCGGCTAGGACCGGCCACCTCCGTCTCCGGCCGCACGGTCTCCCGGGCGCTGGCCTCCCCGACGCCTGAGGGCCTTGACCGTTGCTTACCGGGCGTGTGAAGCTTGCGGGCACTCGACTATCCGCTTCCTCAAGGAGGCACCGATGAGAGCCATGGTGTACCGCGGGCCCTATAAGACCCGGGTGGAAGAAAAAGACATTCCCGCCATTGAACACCCCAACGATGCCATTGTCCGGGTGACGCTGGCCGCGATTTGCGGCTCGGACCTGCACCTCTACCACGGCATGATGCCCGATACCCGGGTCGGGATGACGTTCGGCCACGAGTTCATCGGTGTGGTCCACGAGGTGGGGCCGTCGGTCCGGAACCTCGCGCCGGGCGACCGGGTCATGGTGCCGTTCAACGTGTACTGCGGCTCCTGTTACTTCTGCGCGCGGGGCCTGTACTCCAACTGCCACAACGTGAATCCGAATGCCACGGCGGTGGGCGCCATCTACGGCTACTCCCACACCTGCGGAGGCTACGACGGCGGCCAAGCCGAATACGTCCGGGTGCCCTTCGCCGACGTCGGACCCGCCCTGATCCCGGACTGGATGGACGACGAGGACGCCGTGATGCTCACCGACGCCCTGCCCACCGGCTACTTCGGGGCGCAGCTGGGCGACATCGTCGAAGGCGACACCGTGGTGGTGTTCGGGGCCGGACCGGTGGGGCTGTTTGCCGCGAAGTCCGCCTGGCTGATGGGAGCGGGGCGCGTGATCGTCATCGACCACCTGGAGTACCGGCTGGAGATGGCCCGTTCCTTCGCGCACGCGGAGACCTACAACTTCGTCGAGTACGACGACATCGTGGTGCACCTGAAGAAGGTGACGGATGATCTGGGCGCGGACGTGGCGATTGACGCCGTGGGCGCCGAGGCGGACGGCAACCTTGCCCAGCACCTCACCTCCGCAAAGTTCAAGCTGCAGGGCGGCTCGCCCGTCGCCCTGAACTGGGCCATCGATTCGGTCCGCAAGGGCGGGACCATTTCCGTGATGGGCGCCTACGGTCCGATGTTCAGCGCCGTGAAATTCGGGGACGCCCTGAACAAGGGGTTGACGCTGCGGATGAACCAGTGTCCGGTCAAGCGCCAGTGGCCGCGCCTGTTCGAGCACATCCGCAACGGTTACCTGAAACCGAACGACATCGTCACCCACCGCATACCGCTGGAGCATATCTCCGACGGCTATCACATTTTCTCGTCGAAACTCGATGGCTGCATCAAGCCGCTCATCGTGCCGAATGCCGGCTAGGAGACTCCGCGATGCCGTACCGAGCCGAAAAACCCGAGCGCAGGCACACCAGCGAAGAACTCCGCGCCCGGATCCCAGGCTGGGGTGCCGACCTGGATCCGAAGGACCGACCGGCCGTGCCGAAGGAACGCTTCGATCCCGGCGCCACCGGCGCCCACTGGGATTTCCCCGACCGCCAGGAGGAGAAGTGGCCGCGCGAGCGATCCCTTGAGCACCGCATGCTGACGCCCGTCTTCGGCACGTCGACGCCGCCCAAGGGCCTCTCGGGCGCGATGCGGCGCTACTCCTACCGGAAGTACAGCGAGGCGCGGGCGGCCCACTGGATAATCCTGCTTGCCGCCGACCGGGTCGATGCCTGGGAAAGCCACCTCCGCTCCTTCGCGACGCTGCGTCCGGACAATCCCGTCACCGAATCCGGCGTGCGCAGCGAGTTCAGCCATCACGGGCTGGCCTCCCGGACCGGGACGAAGCGTGCGGACCTGAGCCACCAATGGCTCGACCCGGTCATCGTGGCCGGTCCCTGGCTGGCGGCAGGCGGCCTGGCCGCACTGGCGGTCAGGGGCCTGGCCCGGCGCCTGCGCGCCTGAACGCCGACAATCCCCGGCGTCTACTCGACGAGCTGCAGCAGTTCCCGGTTGTCGGCGAAGACCTCCGCGGCGTTCTCCTTGGTGACGGCCTCGGCTTCGGTCAGGTAGGCGGCCACGCTGGTTTCCGCATTGCCGTAAGACTCTTCCTCGTCGGCCTCGGGGGCATCGTCCTGCGCGAACCCTTTGACGACGGTCAGGGCCTCGCCCACCATGGCCGCCGGATCGGCGTAGGTGGTGGCGTACTGCTTGCCGGCCATGATTGATTCCACGGCTTCCGGGGCGGATCCGCTGCCGACGACGACGGCGGAGTCCTGCCCGCCGTCTTCGGTGGCCTGGATGAGGGCCTGAGCGGTGGTGTCGTCGGCGGCCAGAATGCCGTGCACATCGTCGGAGGCATACGCCTCCTGCAACATGCCGGCCAGCCGCTCTGCCGCCGCATCGGGGTTTTCGCCGGCGGTTGCCTCGAAATCCGTCTGCCCGGACAGCACGGCCACGGTGCCGTCGTCGATCTTGGGTTGCAGCACGCTCATCGCTCCGTCGAACGCCAGGCGCGCCCCGCCGTCGTCCGGGTGGCCGCTGAACAGTTCGACGTTGTAGGGTCCTCCGCCCTGCCGTTCGGCCAGCCCATCGAGCAGTGCCTGGGCCTGGAGCTCACCGGTTTGGAAGGCATCCGCGCCCACCAGGTAGCCGGCCGCGCCGGTGCCCGTGACCATGGTGCCGAACGCGATGACCGGGATTTGCGCCTCCTGCGCCGCGGCCAACTGCTCCCCCAGACCTGCCGGGTCTGCCGGGTCCACGATCAGCACTTCCGGTTCACCCTCGAGCATGGTACTGATTTGTTGCTGCTGTTCCGCGGCGGTTTCGGCAACCTGGACGTTGGGTTCGAAGTTCGAGCCCTCGATCTGTTCGGTGAACAGCGCTTCGGCGTACGCGGTGTCGGCGGAGAGGGACACGCCGATCAAGGAGCCGCTCTCGAAGCCTCCGGCGCCTCCGGCTTCCGGCCCCTCCCCCGTCTCTTCACCCGTGCGGGTACAGGACGTCAGCAGGAGCGCGGCCGTGACGGCCACCGCCGCCGGCAGTTTCATTCGTCCGGCAAATGATCCCATGTCGTGTACCTCCGTCGTTCCGCCGTCCGACCGGATGGGAGATTTGTGAGGAAGGGCCGGCGTGCCCCGCCGTGGTTTCAGCCTAGAACCCCGCCGCGGATTGGGATAGACGGTGTGCGTCCTGCGCGGCGGGCCCGGGCCGGATCGCCCTAGAGGTGCACGCTGGTGACCGGCATCGACGAATCCGGAGCGAATTCGAGGCCGGAGGGCCTGCCGCCGGCCATGACCACCTGGGCGCCGAGCGCGGCGACCATCGCTCCGTTGTCCGTGCACAGGGACACCGGGGGCACGCGCAGGGAGATGCCGTGCTCCGCGCAGCGTTCCTCGGTCAGCGCCCGCAGCCGCGAGTTCGCCGCAACGCCGCCGCCGAGCAGCAGGTTGGTGACGCCGTTTTCGGTGCAGGCCAGCATCGCCTTCGCGGTGATGACGTCCGCCACGGCTTCCTGGAAGGACGCGGCGATGTCGGCCACCGGCAGCGGTTCCCCCGCGGCCTCGAACTGCTCCACGCAGCGGGCGACGGCCGTCTTCAGGCCGGAGAAGGACCAGTCATAGCGGTGCGGGCCGGGGGCCTCGGCCGAGCCCATGTATTTGGGCTGGCTCAGTCCGCGGGGGAACCGGATGCGCCTCGGGTCGCCCTCCCGCGCCAGTTTGTCGATCGCCGGGCCGCCGGGATAGCCCAGGCCCAGGATGCGGGCCACCTTGTCGTAGGCTTCACCCGCCGCGTCGTCGATGGTGGAGCCGAGCAGTTCCACGTCGTCGGTCAGGGAACGCACGCGCAGGATCTCCGTGTGCCCGCCGGAGACCAGCAGCGCGCCCAGGTTCTCCGGCAGCGCTCCCCCGTCCAGCACGCCGACGCCCACATGGGCGACCAGGTGATTGATGGCGTACAGCGGCTTGCCGGTGGCCAAGGCAAGGGCCTTGGCCGCACACACGCCGACCATCAGGGCGCCGGCCAGCCCGGGGCCGGAGGTCACCGCGAGCGCGTCCACCTCGCCGAGGGTGACGCCGGCCGTGTCCAGCGCCTGTTCCAGCGTCGGGATGAAGGCGTCGAGGTGGGCGCGCGAGGCGATCTCCGGGATCACCCCGCCGAAGCGCACGTGTTCCTCCATCGAGGAGGACACCGTGTTGGCCAGGAGCGTATCCCCGCGGACGATGCCCACGCCCGTTTCGTCGCAGGAGGACTCGATGCCTACCACCAGCGGTTCGGTGCGATTCATCGCGTGTCCTCCGTCGTCTCGGGTTCGTGGTTTGTCCGGCCGGTCCCGGTGCCGCCGTCGGAGCCGGTGTGGGCATCGGTGCCGGGAGCACCTGCCCAGTCCTTGAGGCGCAGCCGCATGATCAGGGCATCAACGCCGCCCCGGTAGTAACGCGGGCGCACGTGGATCTGCTCGAAGCCGAACCAGCGGTAGAGCCGCTGCGCCCGGGGGTTGTCCGCGCGCACTTCCAGCAAGACGTCGTCGGCCCGCTGGCTGCGTGCCAGGTCGATCAGCAGGGTCAGCAACGTGGTGCCGATGCCTTGCCCCTCGCGCTCGGGGACCACCGCAATGGTCTGCACATCGGCGATCGGCCGCACGCACATCAGCCCGGCGTAGCCGATCACCGTGCCGAGCGCGTCCTCGGCCACGTAGTAGCTGCGGGTGTCCTGTGCCAGTTCCTCGTAGAACATCTCCGTCGGCCACGCGTCGTCCGGGAACAGCTTCCGTTCCAGCGCGTCCACGGCCGGTACGTCGGCCTCGGTCATCGGCCGGATGCCGCCCGCCGGCCGCGGCGTGCGGGCGGTCACAGGGCGCGCTTCCGCGGTCCGGGAACCTTGGCATCGGACTCGCGCAGGTACAGCGGCGTGGTGTCCGGCAGGGCAAGCCCCTTATCCAGGCGGGCGACGGCGGTGCGGCCCAGCGCTTCGGCGGTCGGCTGGGTGCCGCTGTACTCGGTGACGGCCAGCAGTTGCTCCGGGTACAGCCCGGCGCCCATGCCGTAGGCCGGCAGGCGCGGAACATCCGAGGGCGCGCCGACATGCGGGCCGTCGAGCAGTTCGTGCGTGCCGCCGGTACTGCGGTAGCGCGCCCAGTACACTTCCTTGCGCCGGGCGTCGGTGGCCACCACGAACTCGTCCACGCCGGCGCGCCACGCGTCCGTTGCGGCGTCCACGGCGATGGCGTCCAGGCTCATCGCCCCGTGCAGCGGCTTGCCCCAGGCGAAGGCCAGCGCCCGCGCGGTGGCGATGCCGGAGCGCAGGCCGGTGAAGGGTCCCGGGCCCACCCCCACCACCAACGCGTCGATGTCGGTGCCGGTGACGTCCGCCGTCGTCATGATTTTGCTGATTCCGAGGGCCAGCACCTCGGCGTGGGTGCGCGTGTCCTCGGTGGCAAACGCGGCCAGGGTCTCTCCTTGTCCGGCCAGCAACGCGGCGCTGGCGATGGCGGAGGTATCAATGGAGAGAATGAGCACGCGTCAATTTTACTTGAGGGACGCGGGGTGACTTTCGGGCGCCGATCAGGAGGTGCCGGGCCGCGGCCTGGACAGGGTGCCGGGCCGCGGCCGGGACAGGGTGAGGGCCCGACCGGCGGCCGCGGAGGCGGGCCATGTTTTCGGGTCGGCTCTCACGCCTGCGGTGTGCCGGCTTCCTGCGGCGTGCCGGCGATGTTGACCAGCCATTGGATGCCGAACCTGTCCGTGCACATGCCGAAGGTGTCGCCCCAGGGCGCTTTTTGCAGCGGCTCCGTGACGTCGGCGCCGTCGATCAGCTTTTCCCAGTAGCCTCGCAGTTCGGCCTCGTTGTCGCCGCTGAGCGAGAGCGAATGGCTGGACCCGGGGGTGTATTCCATGCTGGCGGGGGTGTCCGCTGCCATGAGCACCAGCCCGCGCTCGGTGGACAGTTGCGAGTGCATGATCTTGTCGGTCTCCGCCGGGTCGTCGCTGGCTTGGAAGTCGCCGAAAGTGTTCAGCGTCAATTCGCCGCCGAACACCGACTGGTAGAACGTCATGGCTTCCCTGGCCTGGTCGCGGAATCCCAGGTACGGGTTCAGCTTGGTCTCCATGGCGGGCCTCCTCGTGGTCTGATGACGCCATCGATTATGGACCTGCGCCCGGGGGCCGTGAAGACCGCGGGCTCCCCCGGGGTCCCCGCCCGGCTAAAATCGCCCGCGCCGATGAAACGGCGGTGTCTGGCCGCCCGGCGGCGCCTCCGCAAGAGGCGCGCGGGGAAAATGTCCTGCGGGTCAGGCAAACATGTACGCGGCCCAGCGCGGCCCGTAGGCGGCCATGCGGATCAGCCGCGGCTCGCCGTCGTCGGGCTCGTCAAAGTCGAGCACGACGCCGGTGCTGCGCTCCGCTGCGGCGGCGCCACCCGGCACGGCGGCGCCCGGTGCCGCACCCTGCGGCCCGGCCGGCGCTCCCTCGGCGGGCCGGTTCGCCAGGTCTGCCCCGGTGGCCCGGACCAGCGAAATGTCCAGCCAGCTCTCGGAGAGGTGCTCCACCCGGCCGCGGCCCCACTCGACCACGGTCACGGCCTGGTCCATGGTGTTTTCCAGGTCGATGTCGTCGATCTCCCCGTCTGACTGCAGCCGGTAGGCATCCACGTGGACCAGGTCCGGCCCGCCGTTCATGCTGGGGTGGCTGCGGACCAGCACGAAGGTGGGGGAAATGATGCCGGGACGGACGCCGAGTCCTTCTCCCAGCCCCTGGGTGAAGGTGGTCTTGCCCGCCCCCAACCCGCCGCTGAGCACCACTAGGTCGCCCGCGCGCAGGATCCTGCCCAGCCGGGCGGCGAGCGCCTGGGTTTCCTCGGCCGAGCCCACGTGGAACTCGCGCTCCCACACCGGCGAGGCCGGTTGCTGCTGCGTCATGGCAGGTGCTCCCCCTGTCCGGTCGGCGTCATCGTTCATGTCAGCGGCGCCTTCATGCCAGCACGGCGCCGGGATCCCCGGCGCTGTCGGTGTTCCGGTCGTCGATCGCCGCCAGCGCCGCCCGGACTTGGGCCGCCGCCGCTGCCTGCTCGGCCGCGGATGCCGCGACTCCGGGTGCCGCGGCCGCCGGAGTGCCGACCTCGCCGCCCTCCCGTTGGTCGGCGGTTCCCGTGTAGTAGCGCGGGACCCGCTGGCTGACGCGGGTGACGATCTCGTAGTTGATGGTTCCGGCGCCCGCCGCCCAGTCCTGGGCGTCCGGGACGTCCCGGCCCGGCCCGAAAACGATCACTTCCTCGCCCACGAGGTCTTTGGCGTCGGTGGTCCTCAGGTCCACCACGAACTGGTCCATGGCCACCCGGCCCACCACGTCATAGCGGCGGCCGCGGATGGACACTTGGACGTTGGCGGCGCTGCGCGGAATGCCGTCCGCATAGCCCAGCGGTACCAGCACCAGCGTGGTCGGCCCGGAGGTGAGGTAGCTGAGCCCATAGGAGACGCCCTGGCCGCTGGGCACCTGTTTGCAGTTGGCCACCCGTGCGCGCAACGTCATGGCCGGAACCAGCCCGAGTTCCTCGGGGGTCTGCCCCTCGAAGGGCGAGAGCCCGTAAATGCCCAGCCCCACGCGGACCATGTCGAAGTGCGCGTCCGGGCGGCTGAGCGTACCGGGCGTGTTGGCCAGATGTCGGACCTCCAGATCCAGCCCCGCGTTCTCGGCCACCGCTACAGCCTCGCGGAAGCGGTCCACCTGCCCGTCCGTCTCAGGCCGGTGCGGTTCATCGGCGACCGCTAGGTGGGAGAAGACGCCGACCACCCGCAGCAGCCCCTGTTCCTGGTACTCCACGGCCCGGTTGATCAGGTCTTCCCAGAGGGCCGGCGGGCAGCCGTTGCGACCCAGCCCGGTATCGATCTTCAGGTGCACGCGTGCCGGCCGTTCGAGCCGCCGGGCCGCCTTGACCACCGGCTCGAGTTCCCAACCGGACACGCCGACGTCGATCCCCGCCTCGATGCCCGCGGCGAAGTCAGTGTCCGGGGTGTGCAGCCAGGCCAGGATGGGGGCATCGATGCCCGCCGCGCGCAGGGCCAGCCCCTCGGTGAAGTGCGCAGTGCCCAACCAGGACGCACCGGCTTCCAGTGCCGCCCGGGCCACCGGGACCGCGCCGTGGCCATAGGCGTCCGCCTTGACCACCGCCATCACCCGGGCGGGGGCCGCGACCTCGCGCAGGTGCCGCACGTTGGCGCGGATGGCGGCAAGGTTGATGACGGCTTGGCGGTCATAGGGCAACGGTGACGTTGTAGAGCTCACGGATCTATTCTCCCATCCGAAGCATGCTTCCGGCTGAAGGCCTGCGCCGCGGAGCGCAATGCACCGCGGCGAGCGCGGTCAACGATCTTCGGCCCGAGCGCAGGTTCAGCCGCCAGGGCTTGTGGTTAGCCCTTGCTGGCACAATACAAGCAAGGGCCGCGTCCCGGGCTGCGGGCGGCCGATCGTTATGCAATGTCAATCGTTCGGGGGAAGCAGTGGCAACACTTGCCATACTGGGCGGCGGCGGGTTTCGGGTGCCGCTGGTCTACCGCGCGCTGGCCAACGGATCCGCGGCCGGCCTGGTGGACCGGCTGGTGAGCCACGACGCCGACGCAAGCCGCCAGCAGGCGATCGTCCGGGTGCTGGAGGACGCGCCCTTGCCCGGGGGCGGCCGACCGCCGAAGATAGAGTCCGCCCGGGACCTGGATAGCGCCCTGGCCGGCGCCGACGTCGTTTTCTCGGCCATCCGTCCCGGCGGCACCCTGGGCAGGACGCTGGACGAACGCGTGGCAACCCGGCTGAACCTGCTGGGCCAGGAGACCACCGGCGCTGCCGGGATAGCCGCGGGCCTGCGCGCTGTCCCCGCCGCCCTGCACATCGCCCGGCGGATGCGCGAGCTTTGCCCCGGCGCGTGGCTGATCAACTTCACCAATCCCGCCGGGCTGGTCACCGAAGCCGTCCTGCCGCTGCTCGGCCATCGGGTGGTCGGAATCTGCGACACGCCCCTCGGGCTGGTGCGCCGCGCGGCGAGGGCCGCCGGGGTCACGCTGAACCGCGGTTCGCTGGCGGGCGTGGACTATGCGGGCCTCAACCACCTGGGCTGGCTGCGCGGGCTGGAGCACGAGGGCCGGGACCGGCTTCCCGGTCTGCTCGGCGACCCGGGGCGGGTCCAGTCGTTCGAGGAAGGCCGGATCTTCGGCACGCGCGAACTGCAGGTGCTCGGTGCCATTCCGAATGCCTACCTGTTCTATTACTAATTTCGCCGGGAGGCCACCCTGGCCCTGGCCGGCGCCGCCCAGACCCGCGGCGAGTCCATACACGAATTGCAGCAGGAGTTGTACGCCAGGCTGCAGGCTTCCGGAACCCCCTACGCGGACTGGGAGGACGCCCTGCGCCGCCGCGAGGAGGGCTACCTGTCCGAGGCCCGCGACATCGGCGTCGCGCGCGACGAACAGGACCTGGCCGCCGGCGGCTACGAGCAGGTGGCCCTGGACGTGATGCGCGCCCTGCTGTCCGGCGAGCGCACGGAACTGATCCTCAACGTCCGCAACGCCGGCACCATCCCGCAGCTGCCGGACGACGCCGTCGTCGAGGTGCCGTCGGTGGTCGATGCGGACGGCGCCCGTCCCCTGCCGGTGAAGCCTTTGACCCTTCACCAGGTTGGGCTGATGACGCAGATCAAGGCCGTGGAGCAGGAGGTCATCCGCGGCGGGCAGGGAGACCGCGCGGCGGCCCTCCGCGCCTTCATGATCCATCCGCTGATTACCTCCGGCCATGTGGCCCACCGCCTGCTCGCGGCCTACGAACAGGCCCACGGATACCGCTGGAGCTGACAAGAGATCGCCGCCTCCGGCCGGCCGGTCAGGCTGGCCCGTCGGGGAGGCTGGCCCGCCGGGGCCGCACGTGGCAGGGTGAGGGCATGCCCACCGAGGACGATGTGCGCCGCCTCTGCCTGGCCCTGCCCGGCGTCACCGAGCGGCCCAGCTGGGGCCAGCCAGCCTGGTTCGCCAAGTCGCTGATGGCGCGGATGTGGGAGCCGGGCGTGCTGACCGTCAAGTCCGACGAGCGCGACGCCCTGGCCGCGACGGCCCCGGACGTCTTTTTCTGGACCCCGCACCACGAGCGTTCGCCGCTGCTGGTGCTGATGCTCCTGGACAAAGTCGAACCCGGCCATCTCGAAGAATTGCTCGACGAATCGTTCCGGCTCGCCGGAGGCCGGCACAGCCGCTGACCTGCGCGGCCGCCCTGCGGCGGGACCGTGCCCGTCCGGGGCCTTAGCGCGCCCCGGCGGGCTGCGCCTCGACCCGCTCGGGCCGCCGGCCGTGCTGCACCAGCTGGGCGCCTTCCACATCCACGTCCGGGAGCACCCTGTCCAGCCAGGCCGGCATCCACCAGGCCGCCTTGCCGAACAGGTGCATCGCCGCCGGGATCAGCGTCATCCGCACCACGAACGCGTCCAGCAGCACGCCCAGGGCCAGCGCGAAGCCGATCGGCCGGACCATGGTCAGGTGGGAGAAGATGAACCCGGCGAACACGGAGACCATAATGATCGCCGCGGCCGTGACTACCTTGGCGCCGTGGTTGAAGCCGCTGACCACGGCGGCCCTGGCGTCCTCGCCGTGCGCATAGGATTCGCGCATGCCCGAGACCAGGAACATCTGGTAGTCCATCGCCAGGCCGAACAGCACGCCAATCATGATCATCGGCAGGAAGCTCAGGATCGGCCCGGGGTCGTGGACGTCGAAGACGCCGCCCAGCCAGCCCCACTGGTAGATCGCCACCACGGCGCCGAAGCTGGCACCGAGTGACAGCAGGAAGCCCGCGGTGGCCAGCAGCGGCACCAGGACGGAGCGGAAGACCAGCAGCAGCAGGATCAGGGAGAGCCCGATCACGATGGCCAGGTAGACCGGCATGGCGTCCGCCAGCTTGTCGGAGACGTCGATCTGCATCGCCGGCTGCCCGGTCACGGAGATCGCGACGCCGGTCTCCCGCTCGAGTGCGCCGGCCTGCGCCCGCAGGTCGTGGACCAGCTCCTCGGTGCTTTCGGCGGCCGGGCCTTCTGCGGGAATGACCTGGAGCACGGCGGTGCGCCCGTCCCCGCTGGTGCCGGTCGGAACGGCCGCGGCGACGTGGTCCATCGCCCGCAGCTCCTGCGAGAGCCGCAGCAGCGCCTCGTCGGTCGCGGTGCCTTCCAGTACCGCCGGGAGGCCGGCCACCACGATCAGCGGGCCGTTGATTCCCTCCCCGAAGCTCTCGCCCAGCTGGCGGTAGGACTGGTAGGCCGTCGAATCCGCCGGCTCGGAGCCGCCGTCCGGCAGGCCCAGCCGCAGCTCGGCGGCCGGCACCGCCATCGCGCCCAGCACCGCCACGCCCGCGACCAGCGCGAGCCACGGGTGCTTCGTGACCGTCTCGCCCCAGCTGCGCCTGGGATCGTTGTGGAAGTCCGCCTCCCGCGCCGTGGTCTCCGCGTCGGCGGCCACCGGGCCGGGCAGGCCGGCCCTGGCCCACGCGCGTCGGGAGAGGATGCGCCTGCCCATGATGGCCAGCATCGCCGGGGTCAGGGTCAGGGCGACGACGACGGCGACCGCCACCGTTGCGGCTCCGGCCAGTCCCAGCACCGTCAGGAACGGGATGCCCGGCACCGCCAGCGCGGCGAGGGCGATGATCACGGTGAGCCCGGCAAAGAGCACTGCGTTGCCGGAGGTCCCGGTGGCCCGGCCGATCGATTCGACCAGCGGCACGCCGGAGAGCAGCTGAGTGCGGTGGCGGTTGACGATGAACAGGGAGTAGTCGATGCCCACGGCCAGGCCCAGCATCAGCGCCAGCACCGGCGAGACCGAGCTCATCTCGATGACACCGCTGAGCGCCATGGTGCCGCCCACGCCGACCCCGACGCCGACGATCGCCATCAGCAGCGGCAGTCCGGCCGCGATGAGCGTGCCGAGCATGAGCACCAGCACGGCGGCGGCCACGGCAATGCCGATGATCTCGGCTGCTCCGAACAGGCTGGAGATGTCTTCGACGATGTCCTTGCTGTACTCCGCCCGCAGGCCCGGCACCAGGCCGGCCTCGGTGACCTGCTGGACCTGTTCGCGGTCCTCCTTGGAAACCTCCATCATGCCCTGCTCGAACTGGACCTGGACGAAGGCGGCCGAGCCGTCCCCGGATACGAACCGCAGCCCCTCGGAGGACTGCTGCCGCAGCTTCCCCGCCTCCAGATCGGCGACGCCTGACTCGTACTCCGCCCGGCCGTCTGCCAGCTGCCGCTCGGCTTCCGCCAACCGAGCCTGTGCCGTTTCCAGCTGCGCGCGCTGCGGCTCCAGCCGGGCACGCGCCTGCTCGGCCATCGCTGTCTGGCCGGCTGCTTCCAGCTGCCCGATCTGCGCCTCGGCCGCCTTCAGCTGCTGCAGGCCCGGCTCCAGCTGCGCCTTGCCCTCATCCAGCTCCGCCTGGGCGTCCTCAAGCCGTTGCGCGGCGGCTTCGAGCTTCTCTTCGCCGTCGGCGATCGTCCGTGGCGCATTGTCCAGGGCGGTCTGCAGTTCCACCGGGTTCGTGGCATTCTTGACCGCGTCCAGCTTCGTCAGGTCCGCGGCAATGGCCGCGATGGCGTCCTGGTGCCCGACGGTGAACGCGCGGCCGTCCGCCGTCGTGAACACGATCGTGCCGAGGCCGCCCGAGGCGGCCGGCATTTTCTCCCGCAGGTCGTCCGCCACTGCTTGGGCGGGAGTGCCGGGAATGGTGAAGCTGTTGGAGAGGGTGCCCATGAAGGCAGCGACGGATCCGCCGACGGCGACCATGACCACCAGCCACGCGGAGACGAACCACCAGCGTTTCCGCGCGGCGAGCTTACCGAGTCTGTAGAGCAGTGAGGCCATGGGGTCAGTCCTTGGGATGGGGGTTGAAGCCGCTGCGCAGCATGTCAAGGCTCTCGAGCAACTGCTGGCGGAAGGCCGACGGTTCGGGTGCCCCGCCGGCGGGGGTTTGGGTGGCGGCCATGCGCATGGCCGCCTGCGCGCAGGCGATCAGCGAACCGGCAAGCGCCGTGACCATGAGTTCGCCGGCGCTGTCCGGCAGGCGGGGGCGCAGCCCGTCTTCGAGTGACTGCCTGGCCTGGCTCCAGGCTTGCAGTTGCACGCGCTCCAACTGGGCGTCGTCGACACCCATCTGGTAGATCTCGCACAACAGCGCAAGCCGGCCCTGGCTGATCTCCCCGCCGAAGGTGGCGAGGACCGCGTCCATGATCGGTTCGTCGTTCGGCCGCTCGTCGAGCCGCCTGAAGGACTCTTCCAGGAATTCTTCCACCGGCCGCGTGACCGCCGCTTCGACGGAGGGGAAATAGTTGAAAAAGGTCCGGCGCGAAACTCCCGCCTCTGCTGCCACCTGGTCCACCGTGAAACCGCCCGGACCCTGCTCCCTGGTCAGCCGCAACGCGGCTGCGGTGATGGCGCCGCGCGTTGCCGCCTTGTTTCGTTCACGGAGCCCTTCCAGGGGCACCGAAGTTTCTGCGCTCATCCGGCCAGTGTAGAGCCCAAGTTGCACAGCATGCAAAATTGCCTTGGGTGCATGATATTTCAGGTGTGGCCGGGTCCTCGGCTAAATTTAGTGGGGATGCCCCTCCCCGTAGGACACCCCCTGGCACCTTGCCGACGCCGACTAATCTCCTAGGACGTTCATGTCTCCCCGCACCCTGTTCCGCACCGTCGCCTTCGCCGAGGCCGTGACGTGGACGCTGCTGTTGCTGGCCCTGCTGCTGCGGGCGCTGGTGCCGGAAGCACGCCTGGCGGTCAGTATCGCGGGCGGCCTGCACGGCTTTGTTTTCCTCTGCTATGTCGTCAGCACCTGCTTCACGTGGGTGAACCAAAGGTGGTCTGCGGGCCGCGGCATCCTGGCCGTGGTCTCCGCCGCCATCCCGTTTGCGACGATTCCCGTGGAGAAGTCGATGGACCGCAACGGCCTGCTCGGCGACGTGTGGCGGCTCGGCGCCGGCGGTGACGCGCCGCGCGGTTTCCTCGAGAAGCTGCAGGCGGCAGTGCTCGCCCGCCCGTTGGCGGCCATCGCCGCCGTCGTCGTCGCCGTCGCCGCCGTCTTCGGCTTCCTGCTCTACATGGGTCCGCCGGATACCTGGTTCGCCTAGAACCGGATCACAACCCGACCACAGCGGCGAGGAGCCGCCGGCGCCGTTTTCGGGCCGGCGGCTCCTCACTGCCGTTTTTATCTCCTAGTGGTGGCCGTTGTCGTCGTCGTCGCACCGGAACTTGACGCGGTCGCTCGATACCCATCCGTCGGCGCGGCTGTAGCTGACCGCCTTGTACGTCTTGCCGCACTTCAGGTCATCACCCCGGACGGTGAAGTCGCCGTCATCGGTCCGGACGCGGAAATGATCCACGACCTTATGCTTGGAGACGTTGATGATCCAGACGTGGACGCGGTTCGCCTCGTAGCCCTCGCCCCTTACCCGGTAATCGCCGTCATCATAAATGCGCAGCGACAGCTCGGCGTCGCCGTTGCCGTTGCCGTGGTCACCTTTGTCTTCGTGGGAATGCGAAGCAGGCACCGCCACGCTGCTGGCACCGGCCGGTGCCGCCAGGCCGATTGATGCGAGAAGTCCCAGGAGTACGCCGGTCACCATCAACCACACGCGCAGTCTTGCTGAAGTTTTCATTACTGAGAGTGCTTCCGTGCTTTTACGGGAGGCCAGGAACGCGGAAGGCGCGTCCGCCTGTCATCGATGAGCGGCCTGGCGGGGCCCCCCGGCTTCCTATCGCCGCTGCCGCTCACTGGTGCCGGAAAAAAGACGGGACTGCCCCCGGCCCAACAGAAGTTACTTGAGGTTGCCATCCCTCGGGAGGATCCTGCCTCCGGTGCCCCGCACCCTGCCCCAAGGTGCGGTTGGCACGTCTACAGCGTAGTGGAAACAGGTATCGCCGGGTACCCCGTCACGCGGTTTTTCCGCGCTGGATCCTCTCGGCGGGAGCATCCCCCCGTCAGCCCTTCGGCTTCCAGATGTTGATGTCGGAGTCCACCGCGAACCGGTTGATCGCGTCGGCTTCCTCGGTCGTGAAGTCCAGTTTGGCCACGGCGGCGAGGCTGTCCTCCAGTTGCTGCACGCTCGAGGCCCCGATCAAGGCCGAGGTGACCGGGGCGCCCTTGGGTTGCCGGCGAAGCACCCAGGCGATGGCCAGCTGCGCCAGTGACTGGCCGCGGTCCGCTGCCAGCTGGTTCAGTTCGCGGACGCGGTCCAGATTCTCGTCGGAGAGCATCTGCGGGAACAGCGACTTGTCCTGCGCGGCGCGGGAGTCTCCGGGGATGCCGTTCAGGTAGCGGTCCGTGAGCATGCCTTGGGCAAGCGGCGAGAACGCGATGCAACCCATGCCTTCGTCCGCCAGGACTTCCAGCAGGTTCGGGCTGCCGCCTTCCACCCAGCGGTTGAGCATCGAGTACGAGGGCTGGTGGATCAGCAGCGGGGTCCCCAGCGCGCGCATGATCCGTGCCGCCTCCCGGGTCTGCTCGGCGGTGTAGGAAGAGATGCCCGCGTACATGGCCTTGCCGGAGCGGACGGCTTGGTCCAGCGCGCCCATCGTCTCCTCCAGCGGCGTATTCGGGTCCGGCCGGTGGCTGTAGAAGATGTCCACGTAGTCCAGGCCCATCCGCTTCAGCGAGGCGTCCAGGCTGGAGAGCAGGTATTTGCGCGAACCCCACTCGCCGTACGGGCCGGGCCACATCAGGTAGCCGGCCTTGGTGGAGATCACCAGTTCGTCCCGGTAGGGCAGGAAATCCTGGCGCATGTGCCGGCCGAAATTGGTTTCGGCGCTGCCCTCCGGCGGGCCGTAGTTGTTGGCCACATCGAAGTGCGTCACCCCGAGGTCGAAGGCCCGGCGCAGGATGGCGCCCTGCACTTCGAACGGCTTGTCGTCGCCGAAGTTGTGCCAGAGGCCCAGCGAGACGGCGGGCAGCTTCAGCCCGCTGCGGCCCACCCGGCGGTAGGGAATGTTCTGGTACCGGTTCTCTGCAGCCTCATACGCCATCCCCTCATCATGCCATCGTGCGGCTACCGGTTCCGACCGGCGATGATCCTGCCCACAACCGCGGGGAGGACGGCGCTGATATCGGAGGCGGCCAGGGGTGCACCCGGTGACGACGACGGCGCTGCCCGCCTTCCGGCGCGTCCGCGGCGGTTCTCCGACTCCAAAGGCTGCGGCTGCGCCCCGCCGTCCCGCCCTACGCCGTCCCGCCCCGATGCCTCCGACGCGGCGAGCCCGTGCAGGCAGGCAGCCATGGCAGCGACCACCGCCCCGTGCTCGGCCGCGGCGAAACCGGCAGCGTCCAGGTCCTCGGTCCGGATGGTCGCCGCGAGCGCTCCGAGGATCCCGGCCAGCGTGTCGCCCGAACCGGCCGTGGCCAGCCATACGGGCCCGTCGTCCTGGCTGAACAGGGCGCCGTCCGGTGCGGCGATCACCGTCACGGAGCCCTTGAGCAGCACGGTGGCCCCGGTGAGCCCGGCGGCCAGCGCGGCAAACTCCGCCGGGGCCGCTTCGATGTGCTCCCGGTCGGTCTCCACCCCCTGGGCTGAGAGGATGCGCACCAGTTCGCCGGCATGCGGCGTCAGGACCACCCGGGGTCCGGGCTCTGCGGGCAGCACGTCAAAGGCACCGGCGTCGGCAATCACCGGCAGCCCGGATGCCAGGGCGTCCCTGGCGCGCTGGCGCTGCTCCGCGTCACCGTCGGTTCCCGGTCCCACCAGCCACGCCTGGACGCGCGAAGCGGCGACGGACTCCTGCGAGCAGACTGCTTCGGGGGTCAGCACGTTGATCTGGCGGCACACCTCGGCCGCGCCGAGATAGCGGATCATGCCCACACCGGTGGCGGCGGCGGCCTGGGTCGCGAGCAAGGCGGCCCCGGGATAGGACGCAGATCCGGCGGCGACGCCGAGCACTCCGCGGGTGTACTTGTGGTCGGTTCGGCGCGGCACGGGCCACAACCGGGCCAGATCCTGTACCTGGAGCCGCCGCAGCCGCGGCGGCGGAAGGAGGTCCCCGATGCCGATGTCCACCGTTTCCACCCGGCCCGCGAGCGCCGCCGCGGGATCCAGCAACAGGCCGGTCTTGGCTCCGCCGAAGGTGACCGTGAGGTCAGCCGGCAGCACGGGGTGGTTCACCTCGCCGGTCTCGGCGTCGACGCCGCTGGGCAGGTCGCACGCCACGACCCGGGGGCGGCGGCGGCCCGGACCGGGCTCCGGCTCCGGCCCCGGCTTCGGTTCGAGGACCGCCTGGACCAGCTCCAGGGCCGGTCCCCGCAGCGCCCCGGACGCGCCGGTGCCCAAGATCCCGTCGACCAGCACGTCGGCGGCACAACAGGTCGCGGCCGCCTCGCGGATGGCCCGCGCGGCCTCGCCTAGCTGCGGAGCCGTGGGTACCTCCGGGGCCCGGCGGGCCGGGTCCTCGCCGGCTCCCTCCGCCGCCAGCCGCAGCACGGATCCTCCTGCCCTCTCGAACGCGGCCAGCGCCGCCGCATGCACCCGCTCCGAGGTGAGCACCGCCGTCGCCGTGGCGCCGCGGCGGGCCACCGAAGCAGCGGCGAAGAGGGCGTCGCCGCCGTTGTTGCCGCTGCCGGCCAGCACCACCAGCCGGGCACCATAGACCCGGCCCCGGACGCGCTTCAGTTCCCGGACGACGGCGGCCGCCAGTCCGGCCGCGGCGCGGGCCATCAGCAGCGGCCCCTGCCCGGCGTCCAGCAGCGGCCGTTCGGCGGCGCGGATGTCCTCCGGAAACCAGGCGCGGATCATGCAACCCCCTCAGTTCAGCGGGCGGGCGCGCTGCGGACTATGGCGGCCGAGTGTGCGGGCAGCATCAGCCGGCCGGCTGCTGGGGCCTCCGCTGACCCGGTCCCGCCGGGAGCGGCCTCCTCGGACCCAATCCCGCCGGCGCCGTCCCCCGCGATCGTGGCGCCGTCTTCGGCTGCGATCGCGGCGCCGTCGTCGGCGGCCAGCGCAGCGCCGTCTTCGGCTGCGATCGCGGCGCCGTCGTCGGCGGCCAGCGCAGCGCCGTCGTCGGCGGCGAGCGCGGCGCCGTCGTCGGTGGCCAGGACCAGCGTGCCCGGCCGGGCGGGGAGCCGCCGCGGCTCGGCGGAGAAGTTGCAGCAGATCGCGAAGGAGCCGCGCTGCAGGATCAGCCAGCCCTCCTCCGCGTGGGACTCCACCGACAAGGACGCGAAGTTCGGTTCCGTCAGCTCCGGATGCTGCTTCCGGAGGGCGATCAGCCGGGTGTAGAGCTGGAGGAGTCGGGCATGGTCGCTCGTGCCGGGCTCGGCCCAGTCCAGTTTGGAGTTGTGGAACGTCGCCGGGTCCTGCGGATCGGGCACTACCGCAGGATCCCAGCCCATCCGCTCGAACTCCTTGAGCCTGCCGGCAGAGGTCGCCTCGCCGAGCTCCGGTTCGGGATGGGAGGTGAAGAATTGCCACGGCGTGGACGCCGCAAACTCCTCGCCCATGAACACCATCGGCGTAAACGGAGACATCAGGTTCAGCACGGCGGCCAGCGCCAACTGCCCGTAGCCGAGGGTGCCGGTGAGCCGGTCTCCGGCCGCACGGTTGCCGATCTGGTCGTGGTTTTGCGTGCAGACCACCAGTTGCCGGGCGGTCACCCGGTCCTTGTTGATCGGCCGGCCGTGGTGCCGTTCCCGGAACGAGGAGTAGCCGCCGTCGTGGAAGAAGCCGTCCCGCAGCACCTTTTCCAGCGCCCCCAGCCCGGCAAAGTCGGCGTAGTAGCCGCTGGTCTCGCCGGTGAGGTTCACGTGCACGGCGTGGTGGAAGTCGTCGCTCCACTGGCCGGCCAGGCCATAGCCGTTCACCTGCCGGGGCTCGATCAGCCGCGGATTGTTGAGGTCGGACTCAGCGACTAGGAACAACGGCTTATCCAGATCGGCGGCACACTCGTCCGTCGCGGCGGCGATCTCCTCGAGGATGTGCACGGCGCGCTCGTCCCGCAGCGCGTGCACCGCATCCAGGCGCAGGCCGTCCACGTGGTAGTCGCGGAACCACATCAGCACGTTGTCGAGGATGAAGCGGCGGACCTCGTCCGATCCGGGCCCGTCCAGGTTCACGGACTCGCCCCAGGTGTTGGCGCTGCTGCTGCTCAGGTACGGCCCGAACCGCGGCAGGTAGTTTCCGCTGGGACCCAGGTGGTTGTAGACCACGTCCTGGATGACGCCGATGCCCTTGGCGTGGGCGGCGTCCACGAACCGCTGGTAGGCGGCCGGGCCGCCGTAGCTCTCCTGCACCGCGTACCAGAGCACGCCGTCGTAGCCCCAGTTGTGCGTGCCGTTGAACGCGTTGACCGGCAGCAGTTCCACATAATCCACCCCGAGTCCGCCCAGGTAGTCGAGCTTGGCCGCGGCGGAATTTAGCGTGCCCTCGGAGGTGAACGTACCGATGTGCAGTTCGTAGATCACCCCGCCCAGCCCCGGCGAAACCCAGTCCCGGTCCTGCCAGCGGTGGGCCCCGGCGTCGAAGGTCCGGGACATCCCGTGCACCCCGTCCGGCTGGCGGCGCGAGCGCGGATCCGGCAGCACCGCGTCCCCGCCGTCCAGCAGATAGCCGTAGTCGCACTCCCCCTCGGGCGCGGCGGCGGGGTCCGCCAGACGCCACCAGCCGGCGTCGTCCGGGCCCTGCATTGGCAGCCGTGCGGCGCCGGCCTGCAGCTCCACCCTTCCGGCACGCGGGGCCCACACGGCGAAGTTCCGGCTCATGACTTCTCCTCCTGTTCGCGCACCAGCAGCGCCACCGGCAATTCCGTCAGCACGCCGGCCAACGGCAGGACGCCGTTGCTTGCATGGCTCCGCCCGCTCAGCACATCGCGGTATCGTCCGGCGGGCAGGACGACGGCGGTGTCCCGCCACCCGCCGTCGCGCTGCAGCCGCACCGGGAGCCTGGTGGCCAGCGTGATGGCGCCGCCGCGGTCGAAGCCGAACGCGTGGTCGGCCGCGGGGCCCCGAACCGGGACGACTTCGTAGCCGGTGAACAGTTCCGGCCGGTCGCGGCGCAGCCGAAGTGCCCGGGCGACCACCAGCAGCTTGGCTGCCGCGCCGTCGTCCACCGGCGGCGTCCCGTCCCGGTCCAGGTTGTCCAGCGCCTGGCGCCGGGCGGTGAAATCCACCGGCCGGCGGTTGTCCGGGTCCACCAGCGAATGGTCCCAGAACTCGGTGCCCTGGTAGACGTCGGGCACTCCGGGCATGGTCAGCTGGATGAGCTTGGCCGAGAGGGAGTTGCTCCAGCCGAAGGGCTTGATCTTCTCGGCCAGGCTGACCAGCAGCCGGTTAACCTCCGGGTTGTCGAAGGCCGCGTCCACGGCGGCGTGGAGTTGTTTTTCGAAGTCATGGTCCGGGTCGATCCACGAGGTGCTGTTGCCCGCTTCCCGGGCGGCCTTCTCCGCGTAGGCGTGGGCCCGGGCCCGGCTGAACGGCCACGCACCCAGCGCCGCCTGCCAGAGCAGGTCCGCGAACGGCAGATCCCCGAAGGGTGCCAGCCAGTCGAGCTCCGCCAACCAATCCGGCCACTGGTCCGCCAGTTCCGCGAGCACCGAGATGCGGGCCCGGGTGTCCTCGCTGCGCTTCGTGTCATGGGTGGACAGCGCGGTCATGGCGAGCGGCAGTTCCTGCTGCCGGCGGATCAACCGGGTGTGGAGCTCGAACGGCTCCACAGCGAAGATCGACGGGTCCGCCCCCACCTCGTTCAGGGAGGTCAGGCGCGTGTAGCGGTAGAACGCGGTGTCTTCCACACCCTTGGCCATCACCATGCCGGAGGTCTGCTGGAACCGCACCGCGAGCTCGGTGAGCACACCCTGCGGATTCAACAGCGGCAGCAGGGCGGTGACGGCTTCGGCCAGGTCGGGACGGCGCACCTGGGCGGCGATCCCGGCTTCCTCGAGGTAATGCGTGCCGACCGGGAGGTAGCTCCGGTACACCGGGAAGCAGCTGAGCAGCTCGGCGATCGCATCGGCCGCGGTCTCGAACTCCAGACCGGCGCCGGCCGGAACCAGCCGGGCCAGGCGCAGCACCTCGGAGCGCAGGATACCGTCGGCGATCCCCCGCTTGGTGCCGTGGATCATGTGCTGGTACGGCTCGACGGGGGCCGCGTCGGTGAGGCGTTCCCTCCCGTCGGGATCGACCAGCAGCCGGTCCACATCGGCCAGCGCGTCATACCCGGTGGTGCCCGCGCAGGCCCAGTCTGCCGGCAGCTCCTCCCCCGGCTCCAGAATCTTCTCGACCAGGACGTAGGCGCCGCCGGTCAGTTCGTGCAGCCGCTGCAGATAGCCCTTCGGGTCTGCCAGCCCGTCGGGATGGTCCACGCGCAGCCCGTCGACCAAGCCCTCGTCGAACCAGCGCTTGATCTCCGCATGGGATTCATCGAAGACCCAGGGCACCTCCACCCGGACCCCGGCCAGGGAGTTGACGCCGAAGAACCGGCGGTAATTGAGTTCGGCATCGGCCCGCCGCCAGTTCACTAGCTGGTAGTGCTGGCGCTCATGGACTTCGCGGGCGGTAGCGCCGTCGTCGCCGGTCCCCTCGGCCAGGGGGAAGCGGTGGTCGTAGTAACGCAGCTCGCCGTCGGCCAGCTCCAACGCCTCGAGTTCCTCGTCGCCGTCGCCCAGCACGGGCAGCCGGAGCTTGCCGCCGCCGGCGTCCCAATCGATGTCGAACGCCTCGGCGTAGCGGGAGCCGCGGCCCTCCGACAGCAGCGACCACCACCAGCGGTTGTTGGCCGGCGTGGCCACGCCCATGTGGTTCGGCACGATGTCCACCAGGACGCCCATCCCGTTCTTCCGGGCGGCCGCGGAGAGCGTCCGCAGCCCGTCGATCCCGCCCCGGGCCGGGTCCACCGTGCTGAAGTCGACCACGTCGTAGCCGTGATCGGACCCCGGCTCCGCGGTCAGCAGGGGCGACAGGTACACCCAGTCGACGCCGAGCCTGTGCAGGTAGGGCAGCAGTTCGGCGGCGTCATACAGCGTGAACGATTCCCTGATCTGCAGCCGGTAGGTCGACGCCGGGGCCCTCATCCCTTCGCCTGCCCCGTCTCGCTCCCGGCGCCCTGCTGCCCGGGGTCCCCGTCCGGCTCGGCCCCGTCCGGCTCGGCCCCGGCCGTCCGCTCCGCCTCGGCCATCGCCGCAACGGAGGCGGCGACCGAGTGGTCCGGCTCTTCTTCCGGCGCCGAGTGGGCCTTGAGGACCACCGTGGACTTGGCGTCGACCGGCACCTTCGTCCCCGCCTGCAGCGGGCCGGGCAGCTGGTCGCCGCCGGCCGTGTCGATGATGATGTCCCAGGCCGCCGAATACTCCCGCGGCGGCAGCACGAACGGCACCTCGTCGTCGGCGGCGTTGAAGTACACCAGGAAGTGCTCGTCGGTGATCCGCTGCCCGCGGTCGTCGCGCCCGCGGATGCCCTGGCCGTTGAGGAAGACGCCGATGCAGCGGCCGAGGGCCTCGTCCCAGTCCTCGGGCTCCATCGGTGTTCCCTCCGTGGTGAGCCAGACGACGTCGCTCAACGGCTCGCCCTGGCCCCGGCGGACCGGCTTTCCGTCAAAGAACAACCGCCGCCGGAAGGTCGGGTGTTCGGCCCTTAACCGGTTGACGGTGGCGACGAACTCGAGCAGCGGCTGGTCCACGTTGTTCCAGTCCACCCAGGACAGTTCCGAGTCATGGCAGTACACGTTGTTGTTGCCCTGCTGGGTGCGTCCCAGCTCATCCCCGTGCGCGATCATCGGCACGCCCTGGCTCAGCAGCAGGGTGGCCAGGAAGTTCCGCTGCTGGCGGGCGCGCAGGGTGAGGACCGCCGGGTCGTCGGAGGGACCCTCCACGCCGCAGTTCCACGAGCGGTTGTGCGATTCGCCGTCGTTATTGTCTTCGCCGTTGGCCTCATTGTGCTTCTCGTTGTAGGACACCAGGTCCCGCAGCGTGAAGCCGTCATGGGCGGTGACGAAGTTGATGGAGGCAACCGGGCGCCGCCCCGTGGCCTCGTACAGGTCCGAAGAGCCGGTGATGCGGGAGGCGAATTCGCCCAGCGTGGAGGGCTCGCCCCGCCAAAAGTCGCGGACCGTGTCCCGGTACAGGCCGTTCCACTCGGTCCACAGCGGCGGGAAGTTGCCCACCTGGTAGCCGCCCGGGCCGATGTCCCACGGTTCGGCAATGAGCTTGGTTTGGGACACGATCGGATCCTGCTGCACCATTTCGAAGAAAGTCGACAGCCGGTCCACGTCGTAGAACTCGCGGGCCAGGGTGGAGGCCAGGTCGAAGCGGAAACCGTCCACGTGCATTTCCGACGCCCAATAGCGCAGCGAATCCATCAGCAACTGCAGCGAATGGGGGTGGCGCACGTTCAGCGAATTTCCCGTGCCGGTGTAGTCCATGTAGTACTGCTGCTGGTCCTCGACCAGCCGATAGTAGGCGGCGTTGTCGAGTCCGCGGAAGGACAGCGTGGGGCCCAGGTGGTTGCCCTCGGCCGTGTGGTTGTACACGACGTCGAGGATCACCTCGATGCCGGCCAGATGCAGTTCCCGGACCATCGCCTTGAACTCCTGCACCTGCTGCCCGGTATCGCCGGAGGAACAATACGTGTTCTGCGGCGCGAAGAAGCCGATGGTGTTGTAGCCCCAGTAGTTGGACAGCCCCTTTTCCTGGAGCGTGCTGTCGTTCACGAACTGGTGGACCGGCATCAGCTCGATGGCGGTGACGCCCAGCTTCTGCAGGTGCCCGATGACTGCCGGATGCGCGATGCCGGCGTAGGTACCGCGCTGCTCTTCCGGGATCTCCGGGTGCAGCTGGGTCAGGCCCTTCACGTGCGCCTCGTAGATCACCGAGCGGTGATAGGGCGTGCGCGGCTTGCGATCGCCGTCCCAATCAAAGAACGGATTCACGACGACGCCGAGCATCATGTGCCCGGCCGAGTCCTCGTCGTTGCGGGAATCCTCGTCCCCGAAGTTGTAGCCGAACAGCGGCTGGGCCCAGTCGATCTGGCCGCTGACGGCCTTCGCGTAGGGGTCCAGCAGCAGCTTGTTCACATTGCAGCGCTGCCCCTGGCCCGGGTCGTACGCCCCGTCCACCCGGAAGCCGTACTTCTGTCCCGGCTGGACTTGCGGAAGGTAGCAGTGCCAGACGTAGCCGTCGACGTCCTTGAGCTCGATCCGCGTCTCGGCCCCGTCGTCGTCGAACAGGCACAGGAAAACGGCCTCCGCTGCCTCGCTGAACACGGCGAAATTGGTGCCGTTGCCGTCATACGTGGCCCCCAGCGGATAGGCGTCTCCCGGCCAAACTTCCATGTGCAAACTCCTGATGATCGGTTGTGGTCCCTGTTCCCTTCATACCCCATGGTCCTGACAATGGATATCCCCGGTTGTCCGCCCGGCGGGCAATCCGAGGCGGCGCGGCAGGCGTTTGCGGCCCTCGGCCCGGCGCTCGTTGCGTTGGACACACGGGCGGCGGCAGACCCGGGAGGGCCGGCCAGGGCCACGGGCACCCCATCGGCCCGCATCGCGGTCTCCGCCGCTGTCGGCGTCACGGTTTCCACTACTGTCGGCGGGATGGATGCGGGCGTATCGTTGAGCTACCATCAGGTTCTCGTGAGGCAGGGCTGGCCATGACTGGCAGCGGTTCCGGTTCCACAGGCGCTGTCTCCCGGCGCCAATTCACGACGGCGACCGCCCTCACCGTGCTCGGTGCGGCAGGCCTGTTGGGCGGCAGCCTCTCCCGCGCGGCAACCGCCCCTGGCGGTCCGCTGGAAGTCAGCCTCGCGGCGGCGGTCATCAACCGGGTCTACCGCATTACCGCCCGTGAAAGGGCGCGGGTCACGGACGCGCCCAAGCACGAGTTCCGGGGCTTCTGGCTCTCCACCGTGCTGAACATCGATTGGCCGTCGCGCCCCGGCCTGGCGGCGGCCGTTCAGCAGGCCGAACTGCGCAGCTGGCTGGACCTCGCCCGCAGTCGGAACCTGAACGCCGTGCTGCTGCAGGTCCGTCCCGCGGCAGACGTCTTTTGGCCGTCGACGGCGGGAGAGCCGTGGTCCCGCTATCTGACCGGCACCCAGGGACGGAATCCCGGTTACGATCCGCTCGCGTACGCGATCGGCCAGGCGCATGCCCGCAACCTGCACCTGCACCTGCACGCGTGGTTCAACCCGTTCCGCGTGTCCATGACAACGAGCCTTTCGGACCTGATCTCCTGGCATCCGGCGCGGAAAAACCCGAGCTGGAGCTTCGCCTACGGCGGCCGGCGCTATTACAACCCCGGCATCCCCGCCGTCCGCAGCTACATCATCAAGGTGATCACCGAGGTTGTGGCCAAGTACGACGTCGACGGCATCCACCTCGACGACTATTTCTACCCCTATCCGGTCGCGGGGCAAAGCATCCCGGACTCCGCTGCCTACAATGCCTACCGGCTGGCCGGCGAGAGCGTGGCGAACTTCCGGCGGCGCAGCGTCAATGCTTTCGTCCGCGACCTCAGCGCCGCGATCTTCGCGGCCAAGCCGCGGATGCTGTTCGGCATCAGCCCCTTCGGCATCTGGCGCAACCGATCGACCGACAGCCTGGGCTCCGCTACCTCTGGCCTGCAGAGCTACGACGCCACGTACGCCGACTCCCGGCTCTGGGTCAAGCAAGGCTGGCTGGACTACGTGGTCCCGCAGCTGTACTGGCACCAGGGGAACCCGGCGGCCGATTACAACACGCTGGTCAACTGGTGGGCGGCCCAGGTGGGCGGCACCGTCTGCAAGCTCTACATCGGCGAGGCGGCCTACAAGGTGGGCGACCCCGCCCAGGGGGCCGACTGGCAGGACCCCCGCGAGCTCTACAACCACACGGCGAAATGCCGGGCGACGCCGGCGGTGCGCGGCCAGGTGTACTTCTCCGCCAAGTCCGTCCGGGCCAATCGGCTGGGCAGCATCGGCCTTGTCCAGGACAAGTTTTACCGGCGCGTGGCGATGACCCCGGTGATGTCCCATCTGGGCGCCCAGCGGCCCTACGCGCCGCTGATCGCCAGCGCCCGGTGGAACGGATCCGGCGTCGAGCTCATCTGGCGGGGGGCGACGAGCGGGACGCTGCCGAGGCACTATGCCATCTACCGCTGGGAGTCCACCGGCGCCGCGGCCGCGTTCATTCCCTCGCAGGCGGGAGCCCTCCGGCGCGTGCACCGCCGCCGCGGCAATCCCGAAAGGTTCGTGGACACGGGCGCCGTCCGGGGACGCACGTACTGGTACGTGGTGGTCGGCATGAGCGACCTCATGGTCGAATCCGCGGCGGCATCCGCCATCTTCATACGAGCCTGATGCGGGACGAAACCATGACGCCTGCCTCCCCCTCCGACGACGACCAGGGCCTCGTCCTGCTGGAAACTCTCGCCGGCCGGTTTGCGGATGACCCGCTGGTCGAACGCGGCACCATGTTCCGCAGTCGCGGGCTGAGGGTGGCTGGAAAGGTCTTCGCGTTCCTCGGCCACGGCGACCGGCTGATCGTGAAGGTTCCGCGGCGGCGCGCGGAAGAGTATGTTGCTTCCGGAGCGGCGGAACCGGTCACCATGGGACAGCGGACGATGAGGGAATGGGTGGCTTTCCCGGCGGTGGCCGACGACGGGTCGGCGGCCGGGCAACAGTGGCTGAGCGTCGTCGACGAGGCGTACGCGTACGTCAAAGGCCTGGGCGGCAGCTGAAGACGGGCGCCGTTACCCTGCCGACTGCCGTGCGGGCTGGAACAGTTCCACCAGATTTCCTGCCGGGTCGGCGAGCAGTATCTGGCGTCCGCCGGGACCGGCAACCACGTCGCTGCGAAAGGACAGTCCCGCCCGGCGCAGCCGGTCGATCTCCGCGTCCAGGTCCCGGACGACCAGGTGGATGCGGTTCCGCCCGGCGGACGCATAATCCGCCGGGGTCGCGCGCGCCCCCGAGCTTGCCGGCCCGGAGAGCAACAGCCGCAGCGGTCCCCGCGTCACGTCGGCGAAGGCGGGCGAGCGCATGTTGACGGTGAAGCCGAAATGGCCCGTGTAGAAGTCCACGGCCGCCCCGACGTCGTCCACGAGGTAGCGGACGCTGGCGAACTGCTCCGATGCTGGCACGGCTCTTCCCCTCAATGTGCGGCTAGCGGCGGGCGCCGGCTGTCAGGATACATCGCACGCTTTGCCCAGGACAGGGCCCGGCACCGGTCCCCCAGCGACGACGAGCGCGACGGCGCAGCGATGCGGGACGGCGCAGCGACGCGGAACGACCGCCCGGCCTTCCGCCGATGCGCAAGGTCGGGAACAATGGGCGGACGCTCCCCCGCCCTGCCCAACAGCCCAGGAGTCATCGTGGCACAGCTGCTGTATTCCGCAATCATGTCGCTGGACGGCTACATTGCCGACCGGGACGGCAACTTCGATTGGAGCGTTCCCGACGAGGAGGTGCACTCCTTCGTCAACGACCTGGAAGGACGGGTGGGCACCTATCTCTTCGGCCGGCGCATGTATGAGGTGATGGCCGTCTGGGAAACCGTGCCCGCCGGCCCGGAGGTTCCCCCGGTTGAGCGGGACTTCGCCGAGTCGTGGCTGCGGAAGGACAAGGTGGTCTACTCCCGGACCCTGCAGACGGTTTCAAGCGCCCGCACCCGGATCGAGCGGGAATTCGAGCCGGAGGCCGTCCGGCGCATGAAGGCCTCGGCATCGGCGGACCTGAGCATCAGCGGGCCTGAGCTCGCCAGCCACGCCTTCGCGGCGGGACTGGTCGATGAATGCCTGTTCTTCGTCTCGCCGGTCGTGGTGGGCGGCGGGAAGCGCTTTCTGGCCGAGGACCTGAGGCTCGGGCTCGAACTGCTGGACGAGCGCCGCTTCGGCAACGGCGTCGTGTACCTGCGTTACCGCGTGGAACCTTAGCCCGGCCTCGACGCGCGCCCGGCTGCCGGCCGCTACTTCTCGGCGACCGCCATGGCCGTTGCCAGATCGCCGTCGTGGCTCATGGACAGGTGCCAGAACTTCACACCCCGGGCCGCCGATGCCGCGGCGACGGTGCCGGTGAATTCCGGGTAGGGGTCTCCCCCGGCGTCCACGCAGATGGTGCAGTCCTGCCAGTTCATGCCGGCCGGAGCCCCCAGTGCCTTGGCGATCGCTTCCTTGGCGGCGAAACGGGCGGCCAGGGACCGGGTGTTGAGCTCCCGTTCCGCCGGCGTGAACAGTCGCTCGAGCAGGGCCGGGGTGCGCTGCAACTGCCGGCGGAACCTGGAAACTTCCACCACGTCCACGCCGATGCCCACGATCATTCTTCGGCTCCCGCTCGAACCGACCACGGCGAGCGGGCACACCGCGGAGCCAGGACCGGCTCCCCGGTGGATATCAGGGTGCACCGCACGGGCGGCACGGACAGCAGCCGGACGCGCCGCCGGACCGCCGCGTGGCGGGCGCGGACGGGGCGCCTCGGGACGGAGCAGGCCCCGATCCTGTTGTACGGAGATCGGGGCGCCGCGAAGAGTAAGCGGGTGGACATGCCTGCCATCTGCCTGCTACTCGACGGTGACGCTCTTGGCCAGGTTGCGCGGCTGGTCCACGTCGTAGCCCTTGGCCGTCGCCAGTGCCAAGGCGAAGATCTGCAGCGGGACCGTGGTGAGCAGCGGAGCCAGCAGCGTCGGCGTCTCGGGAACGTAGAAGACGAACTCGGCGAAGTCCTTGACGGAGACGTCGCCTTCCTCGGCGATGACAATGGTCTTGGCGCCGCGGGCGCGGATTTCCTGGATGTTCGAGACGACCTTGGCGTGCAGCGAGTTGCGGCCGCGCGGGGAAGGTACCACCACGAAGACCGGCTGCCCTTCCTCGATCAGGGCGATCGGCCCGTGCTTGAGCTCGCCGGCGGCGAAGCCTTCGGCGTGGATGTAGGCCAGCTCCTTAAGCTTCAGCGCGCCCTCCATGGCAACCGGGAAGCCGACATGGCGGCCCAGGAACAGGACCGACTTGCTTTCGGCCATGAGCACGGCCAGGTCCTTGATGTCCTTGGCGTTGTCCAGCACGCTCTGGATCTTCGCCGGGATCTTGCCCAGGTCGGCCAGGATGTCCTTGATCTCGCCCTGGAACTTGTTCCCGCGCAGCTGCGCCAGGTAGAGGCCCAGCAGGTAGGCGGCGGTGATCTGCGCCAAAAAGGCCTTGGTCGAGGCGACGGCGATCTCGGGCCCGGCGTGGGTGTAGAGCACGGCGTCGGCCTCACGCGGGATGGTCGAACCGTTGGTGTTGCAGATGGCGAGGACCTTGGCTCCCTGCTCCTTGGCGTACCGGACGGCCATCAGGGTGTCCATGGTTTCGCCGGACTGGGAGATGGCCACGATCAGGGTGTTGGCGTCCACGATCGGGTCGCGGTACCGGAACTCGTGCGAGAGTTCGACCTCGACCGGGATGCGGCACCAGTGCTCTATCGCGTACTTCGCCACCTGCCCGGCGTAGGCCGATGTGCCGCAGGCCAGCACGATGATCTTGTTGGCGGTCTTGAGCAGCTCCGGGTCGATCCGCAGCTCGTCCAGGGTCAGCCTGCCGTGCAGGTCCGAGCGGCCGAGCAGGGTCTGGCCGACCGCCTCGGGCTGGTCGTTGATTTCCTTCTCCATGAAGGAGGGGTAGCCGCCCTTCTCCGCGGCGGCGGCATCCCAGTTCACCTCGAACTCGGTGCCCTGGGCGGCGTTGCCGAAGAAGTCGGTGATCTCGAAGGAGTCGGGGGTGATGGTGACGATCTGGTCCTGCTCCAGCTCCACGGCGCGGCGGGTGAAGTCGATGAAGCCGGAGACGTCGGAGCCCAGGAAGTTCTCGCCCTCGCCCAGCCCGACGACGAGCGGCGAGTTACGGCGCGCGGCGACGACGACGTCGGGCTGGTCCTGGTGGATGGCGAGCAGGGTGAAGGCGCCCTCCAGCCGCTGGCAGGCGAGCTGCATGGCCTTGGCCAGGGTCGCGGTGGCGGGATCCTCCGCGACCAGGGACCGGTAGAGGTCCCCGAGCAGCACCGCGGCCACCTCGGTGTCCGTTTCCGAGCGGAACGTGTGGCCCTTGGCCAGCATGGAGGCACGGATCTCGGCGAAGTTCTCGATGATGCCGTTGTGGATCACGGCGAGCTTGTCGCCGTCGGCCAGGTGCGGGTGCGCGTTTTCGTCGGTGGGGCCGCCGTGCGTGGCCCAGCGGGTGTGGCCGATGCCGGTCAGCGACTCGGGCAGCGGGGCGGCCTTGAGCTCGTCCAGCAGATTGCTCAGCTTGCCCGACTTCTTCCGCGCCTCGATCCCGGAACTGGAGATGACTGCCACTCCCGCGGAATCGTAACCGCGGTATTCCAGGCGGCGAAGACCCTCGAGAACGACGTCCAGGGCGCTGTGATCAGCAGCGCTGACTCCGGCCCCGCCGTCGCGGCGGCCAACATAACCTACGATTCCACACATGGAATTAAGGGTACCTGCCCGCGGGACCGTCACCGACAGCGGGTTCCGCACGCCCTCCCGGCGGCAGCTGCGGCGGTAGGACGGGACGATCCGGCGCGCCGCAGCGGGGCGCCTTTTGGGATTTGAATCCCGCAGCAGGCACAATTCATAGGTGACTGATGCGACACCGAAGACGACGGCGTCCAACGGTGAGAGTAACTTCACACCATTCGTGGAGCTGGACCGGCAGACCTGGTCCCGGCTATCCAACGAGATTGAACAGCCCCTGGACCAGGACGATATCGAGCGGCTCCGGGGCCTGGGCGATGCCCTGAACCTGGACGAAGTCCGCGAGGTCTACCTGCCGCTCTCCCGGCTGCTCAACCTTTATGTGGGCGCGGCCGGCGAGCTGCACAAGGCCACCACCACCTTCCTGGGCGAAACCAGCCGCCGCACACCGTTCGTCATCGGCGTGGCCGGTTCGGTCGCCGTCGGGAAATCCACCACCGCCCGCGTGCTGCGCGAGATGCTGCGCCGCTGGCCGGACACCCCGAACGTGGAGCTGATCACCACCGACGGTTTCCTCTACCCCAACGCCGAACTGGCGCGGCGCGGGCTGATGGAGCGCAAGGGCTTCCCCGAGTCCTACGACCAGCGGGCGCTGCTGCGGTTCGTGTCCGAGGTGAAGTCCGGGGCCGAGGAAGTGCATGCGCCGTGGTATTCGCACCTGACCTACGACATCGTGCCGGACAAGGAAGTGGTGGTCCACCGTCCGGATGTGTTGATCGTGGAGGGCCTGAACGTCCTGGCTCCGGCGCGCCCGCGGGCGGACGGACGCACCGGGCTAGCGCTCAGCGATTTCTTCGACTTCTCCATTTATGTGGATGCCAAGACGTCCTATATTGAGCAGTGGTATGTCAACCGTTTCCACAAACTGCGGCGGACGTCCTTTGCGGATCCGGAATCCTATTTCCACCGTTACGCCTCGCTCACGGACGAGGAGGCCACCGAGACGGCCCTGGGTATCTGGCGCCGGATTAATGAACCCAACCTGAGGGAGAACGTGCTGCCGACACGCGGGCGGGCACAGCTGGTGCTCACCAAGGATGCGGACCACTCGATCCGCAGAATGCTGCTGCGGAAAACCTGACATGGCCGTTCTGAGGGCTCCGGTGCTCGCAGCCGGCCTGGCCGCCGCGCTGGCCCTGCTCACCGGTTGCGCCCCGGCGGGGGAAACCGCTCCGCCTCCCGCCGCGTCCGCAGGGACGACGACGGCCGCACCGACTGCGCCGGCGACCCCGGCCAAGGGAACCACGTCCCTTCCGGTCCCCGAACAGAGCCCGAAGGCTCCGAGGAACGACGGTGACGCCACCGGCGGCGGGAAGAAGGACGGCGGGGGCAAGGGCGGGGCCTCGGCCGGCGGGAAGAAGGACGGCGCGGGCGGCGGCGGGAAAAAGGACGGCACCGCGGCCGCCGGGGAGGACCACACAGATCCGGCGAGCATCGCCGTCGTCGTCAACAAGGCCCGGCCGCTCGATCCCCTGAACTACCATCCCGGAGACCTGCGCCAGCCGGCGGTGGCCCTGGGGACCGGCGGGGAATCGGCGCTGCTGCGCGACGCCGTGGCGACCGCCACCGAGGACATGTTCAACGCGGCCGCCGCCGACGGCGCGTTTATGATCATGGTCAGCGGTTTCCGGTCCTACGCCACGCAGGCGAGCACCTACAACCACTGGGTCCGGCAACACGGCAGCGAGGTGGCAGCGGACATGGTCTCGGCGCGGCCGGGTTATTCGGAGCACCAGACCGGGCTGTCCCTGGACATCGGCGACGCCACCGGGGTCTGCAACCTGCAGCAGTGTTTCGCCGACACGGCAGCGGGCAGCTGGGCGGCCCACAACGCCGCCCGCTTCGGATTCATCATCCGCTACCGGCCCGGCTCCGAGGCCATGACCGGTTATTCGCCGGAACCCTGGCACCTGCGCTACGTGGGCAAGAAAGTGGCCGCGGACATGGCCAAACGGGGCATCGAAACGCTCGAAGAGTACTTCGGGCTGCCCGGAGCCGCCCGCTATTCGTGAGCGGGCGCAGCGGTCCCAACCTGCGGCGGCCCCATCCCGCGGGGGGCCTCCTGTCCCTGCCCCGGCGGCCGCAGGTCCCCTCCCCGAGGCGCTACATTGGCCACATGATAAACGGATTCAAAGAGTTCATTATGAAGGGCAACGTCATTGACCTTGCCGTGGCCGTGATCATCGGCGGAGCCTTCGGGACCGTGGTCAACGCCTTGGTCAACAGGGTGCTGATGCCGTTCATCGCCGGGTTGGTCGGCTCGCCAAATTTCGACAGTTTCCTGCTGTGGAACTTCAACGGGAACGACGTCGCGTTCGGCGTCCTGCTGACCGCCATCGTGAACTTCCTGCTCATCGCCTCGGCGATCTACTTCGTCATCGTGGCACCGATGAACCACATGATCGAGCGGCGCAACCGCCGCCTGGGAATCAACAAGGAACAAGAGGCCGTCGACCCTCAGGTCGCGCTGCTCACCGAGATCCGAGACGCCCTGCAGGCACGCAACCAGGCGTAAGGGCGACGTCCGGAAGCCGGCCGCTACCGCCGCTGCGGGCCGTTTTGGCAGCGCCTCCCGGAGGGCCTGACGTTTCCTCGCGTCCGGCGTACGCTATGAGCATCACCATCGGGGGCCTGCTGGAGGGAGCTCCCGACACCTCCCCTCAAGAATCAGGTGATCCTCCATGCGACCCATTCTCCCCCTCTCCTTGGCGGCACGATGTGCCGCCGCCCTGCTGACCGCCGTCGCCCTAATGCTGACGGGGTTGCCGGCTTCCGCCGGCCACGTTGGCTCCGACACCCACGGTGCGTCACCGGGGTGCGCGGACCGAATCATCGACCTGCCGGACGCGACGTCCGCGGAGGGCATCGCCGCCGGCCGGGGCAGCACCTTCTACGCCGGCGACCTGCTGGCGGGCGACATCTTCCGTGGCGACGTACGGCGGGGCACCGCCGAGAAGTTCATCGACGCACCGGACAGCCGGTTCGCCGTCGGCATGGCTGCCGACACGCGGCGGAACCTGCTCTTCGTGGCCGGCGGACCTACCGGCAAGGCCTATGTTTACAACACCCGGACCGCGGAACCTGTGGCCGAGTTCCAGTTGAACGACCCCGCCAACTCCTTCATCAACGACGTAACCCTTGGCCGGGGCGGCGCCTGGTTTACGAACTCGCGCGAAGGGGAGCTGTACTTCGTACCGATCGGCCACCGCGGGCAGCTGGGCAGCCCGCGGACACTGCAACTGAGCGGCCCTGCCGCGGAAACCCCCGCGGCGTTCAACCTGAACGGCATAGTGGCGGCCGACCACGGGCGACAGCTGATTGTGGCCCACTCGGCCAACGCTGCGCTGTACACCGTGAACCCGGAAACCGGTGCCAGCGCCGAAATCTCCGGCGTCAGCGTCCCCAACGTCGACGGGTTGGTGCTGAAGGGCCGCTGGCTTTGGGCGGTCCAAAACATGGACAACCAGATCAGCGTGATCAGGCTGGACCGCCGGATTGACTTCGGTGAGGTCCGGTCCGTGATCACCAGTGACGCTTTCCAGACCCCGACCACCGCCGCGCTGTTCGGCCGCCGCCTCGCCGTCGTGAACGCGAAGTTCGACACCGGGAACCCGCCGACGGCGGACAGCTACGAGGTGGTGCTGGTGAAGGCCTGGCACTGAGGGCTGCCCCCGCACGCGGTCCTTGGGTCCCGGCAGGTCCGCCGACCGCCGGACCGACCTCCCGGCCGCCTTAGTCTGCGGGGGCGCCCCTACTCGGCGGCGGCCGCCTCCAGCGACAGGTGCGCCTTCACGGTCCGGGCCAGCTCCTCGGCGGTAGCCTGGGCGGTTTCCATGTCAGCGGCTTCGACCATCACGCGCACGACGGGCTCGGTGCCGGAGGGGCGCAGCAGCACGCGTCCGGTCCCACCCAGCGCGGCGGACGCGGCCGCCACGGCCCGCTGGAGGGGCTGGTTGGTTTCGACCCCGGACTTGTCCACGTCCTTGACGTTGATCAGGACCTGGGGAAGCCGGACCATCCGCTGCGACAGCTCCGAGAGGGGCTTGCCGGACTTGGCCACCTGTGCGGCCAGCTGCAGCCCGGTCAGGACGCCGTCGCCGGTGGTCGCGTACTCCGAGAAGATCACGTGCCCGGATTGTTCGCCGCCCAGCGAGTATCCGTGGGCGCGCATGCATTCCAGCACGTACCGGTCGCCCACCGCGGTTTCCTGGATGCGGATGCCGGCATCCTGCAGGGCCAGCTTCATGCCGAGGTTGCTCATGACCGTGGCGACCAGGACGTCGTCCTTGAGCCGGCCGGCGTCGCGCAGGGCCAGCGCCAGGATGGTCATGATCTGGTCGCCGTCCACGACGTCGCCGCGCTCGTCCACGGCCAGGCAGCGGTCGGCGTCGCCGTCGTGGGCAATGCCCAAGTCGGCGCCGTGCTCGACCACGGCTGCCTGCAGCTTCTCCAGGTGGGTGGACCCCACGCCGTCGTTGATGTTCAGCCCGTCCGGCTCGGCTCCCATCACCACGATGTCCGCACCGGCGGCGCGGAACACCTCCGGGGAGCAGCCGCTGGCCGCGCCGTGCGCGCAGTCGAGAACCACCTTCAGGCCCTCCAGACGGGAAGGCAGGGTCTGCAGCAGGTGCAGGATGTAGCGGTCTTCCGCGTCTGCGAAACGCTGGATACGTCCGATCTCCGCCCCCGTGGGCCGGACGCGCGGCTGCGCCATCTCCTGCTCGATCGCGTCCTCGACCTCGTCCGGCAGCTTGTGCCCGCCGCGGGCGAAAAACTTGATGCCGTTATCCGGGGCCGGATTGTGCGAGGCGGAAATCATCACGCCAAAGTCCGCCGCCAGGTCCCCCACCAGGTAAGCGGCCGCAGGCGTGGGCAGTACCCCGGCGTCGTAGACATCGACGCCCGCACTCGCGAGGCCGGCCTCCACGGCGGCGCTGATGAACTCGCCGCTGGCGCGCGGGTCGCGGGCGATCACCGCCGTCGGGCGCTTGCCGTCTTCAACTTGCCGGTGGCCAAGGACCACTGCGGCAGCCTGCGCGACCTCGAGCGCCAGCTCTGCAGTGATCAATCCGTTGGCCAGTCCGCGGACTCCGTCGGTACCAAATAATCTAGACATCGCGACCCATTTTACGGCAGCGCACCAAGGAGCCGGTTCACCGACCGCCGGCGGTCCCGTGCCAGGCCGTGATTTGGCGGCTGGCCCTGCCGCGGGCGGCCTTCCACAGGTGGAATCGGGCGGCGGAAGAGACGGGAGCACACCCGGAACCAAGGCATCGGCTTCCACGCCCCCCACACCCGCTGCAGCCGCTTAAACACACGCGAGGCCCCGCAGCCATGCTGCGGGGCCTCGCGTGGAAGCAGGAGCTTCGGAAGCGGTTTAGCGCTTCGAGTACTGCGGCGCCTTGCGGGCCTTCTTGAGGCCTGCCTTCTTGCGCTCGATGATGCGTGCGTCGCGGGTGAGGAAACCGGCCTTCTTCAGGGTCGGGCGGTTGTTCTCGCGGTCGATCTCGTTCAGTGCACGGGCAACGCCCAGGCGCAGCGCACCGGCCTGGCCGGAGGGGCCGCCGCCGTGGATGCGGGCGATGACGTCGTAAGCGCCTTCCAGATCCAGGATCTTGAACGGATCGTTCACTTCCTGCTGGTGCAGCTTGTTCGGGAAGTAGTTCGCCAGCTCACGGCCGTTGATGGTCCAGTTGCCGGCACCCGGAACCAGACGTACGCGGGCGATCGCCTGCTTGCGGCGACCCACGGCGCCTCCGCCTACGGTGAGGGCGGGGCGTTCCTTCTTGGCGGTCTCGGTGACCTCGGATGATTCCGAGGTGTAGCTGGTGAGGGTTTCGCCCTCAGCAGCGGTGTTCAGCTCTTCAGCCACGATTCTCCTTGAATTAAGTTTCTAGTGGTGGCCGGCGCTACTGGGCGACCTGGGTGATTTCGAAGGTCTTCGGCTGCTGGGCAGCGTGCGGGTGCTCGGCACCCGTGTAGACCTTCAGCTTGGACAGCTGCTGGGCAGCCAGGGAGTTCTTCGGCAGCATGCCCCTGATGGCCTTCTCAACTGCACGAACCGGGTTCTTCTCCAGCAGTTCGGCGTAGTTGACGGAGGACAGGCCACCCGGGAAACCGGAGTGGCGGTAGGCACGCTTCTGTTCGAGCTTGGCGCCGGTCAGGGCGACCTTCTCAGCGTTGATGATGATGACGAAATCGCCCATGTCCATGTGAGGAGCAAAGGTCGGCTTGTGCTTTCCGCGCAGCAGTGTTGCGGTCTGGCTGGCAAGACGACCCAGGACGACGTCGGTGGCGTCAATGACGTGCCACTGGCGGTTGATATCGCCGGGCTTCGGAGTGTACGTACGCACGGTTTTTGCCTTCGTTTGGTGTTCTAAGGTAGCGGCGCATTCTTCACAGAACACACGCGCAAAGTTGGTGATGCGCTACCGGAACTTCAGGTGAGGACTGAAATGTAACCAGTGGCCCAGAAAGTCTCGGCTATTTCCGTGGACCAGGTTGGCCCTGCAACTGGGCCGCCACACGGACATAGCGTATCGAGGTTGGACACGCACAACGACTACCAAGGTTATCCTGCCGTGCCGGGTTAGGTCAAAAAGACCCACAACAGCACGACGACGCCGGTGCCTGGCCGGTGCCCTGGCCCGCCCGTGACCTGATTTAGCTGCCGGCACCGGTGGGGTCCCCCAGCAACTGGACTAGCTCCCGGGGCTGCTGGGGCCGCTGCTGCCGGGGAGGTTCAGTCCCAGCAGGGCCTTGATGCGTTCCTCGGCCTCCGGGCCGCTCTGTGCGGCAGCCACATTGGCTTCGCTGACCGCCTGGACCACTTCATCGCGCTGGATCTTCACGCCGCGCGGGGCCTCGATGCCGAGGCGGACGCCGTCGCGGCGGGCGTCCAGCACGGTGATGACAATGTCGTCACCGATCAGGATCCGCTCTCCGGGTTTTCGCGTCAGCACCAGCACGCGTCAACTCTATCGCAGCTGAACTTGGCGCCCGGGCAGCCCCGCGCGCGCCGCCGCGCCTGTCAGAGCCAGGCGGTCTCGGACGGCACGCCGTCCACCCAACCCACCGGCACGCCCAGGGTGTTCACGGTCTTGGGCGAGCCGGTGTGCCTCGTTCCGGTAACCGCCAAACCGTCGGGAACCACCACCCGCTGCACGGCCTGCACCCAGCGGTCGGTGTCCTCGGCCTTTCGCCCGGCGTCCACCGCCAGCCAGACCTGGTCGGCTCCCAGTGCCGGCAGCAGCGCGAGCAGCTCCACAGGCGGCGTGAGCGCCTGGCCCAGGCCAAAGGCCACGAAGACGCTCTGTCCCCGCTCCACGCCCCGGGCGCGGGCGCCAATCGCGCTGTTGCGGTCCTGCACCGGTCGCCGGACATCGCCGGCGTGCGCGCCGGCCATCTTCACCATGTTCCCGCCGCCCGAAATCCAGTCGGCAGCCTCCGAGGGCGCACCGCTGACCGCCGGCGCCGCGGCGGCCATGGAGTTGGCGGCCTCCAAAGCTATATCGCCCTGGCCGATCACCAGCACCAGGTCCCCGGGCCCGTAGAGCGGCACCGGAACGGCCGGCTGGCGCGCCCTTTCCGCGGCGGCGGGTTGTGCCTCCACTGCCGGCGGCTGCCCATCCTCCAGGACGGCGCCAACGACGACGCCGGAGCCCGTGCCGGAGCCCGTGTGGCCGCCGGTGAGGGCCGAGCGCTGGGCAGCCGGGTCGACGGCCGCCCTGCCTGCCTGCCCGGCATGCCCGGCCTCATCGCCCCGCCCCGCCTGCCCGGCGTCATCGTCCTGCGCGGTCTGATCGTCCTGCGCGGTCTGCCCGCCCTGCTCCGCCTCGAACGCCCCGGCCGCCGCGCGCCGACCCGTCCCGGCCGTCCGGTTGACGGGTCCGGCGGCCTTCGGGGCGTCGTCGGCCCGGGCGGCGGCGGGCATGGCCAGAGCCGCCGGAGTTGCTGCTGCGACTGTCCCCGCTGCCGCTGCCCCGGCGGCCGCTGCCCCGGCCGAGTCTTCCGCAACGGGGACTGCAGCGGCGGGGGCCGCCGTGACCGGGGCTTCCAGGGCCCCTGCACCCGCCTCCGGTCCCGGCGCGGTTGCGCCGCCGGAATCTGCTGCAGCGTCCTTCGGGGGCTTTGGGTCGTTCCGCCGCCGTCCCCAGCCGGGCCTTGCCGCCGCGGCTCCGGGACGCTCCGCCTGCCGGGCAGCCTCCGGTAGCGGTTCCTCCAGTCGGGCGCCCCTGGGCAGACGGGTGGGCCGGGCCGTGTTGAGGGTCAGGTTGTCCATGATGACCGCGAACTGGTCGGTGTGGGTGGAGACGTGCAGTTCCGGCGCGTTGCCGTGCAGCCTGGATTCGGTGCGCTCGGCGTCGGCCAGCAGCGCCGCGATTCCGGCGCGGGCCTTTTGGTCCAGGGCATGCTGTCCGCGCACGGTCGAGGCCGGCAGTTCCACCGTGACCTCGTAGTGCTCGCGGGCGAAGAAGCCGCGGATGCCGCCGACCGTGACCTTCTCGGCCGCGACAATCTTCGCGTCGGGTCCGTGGTCGGCCAGGACCTTGGCCTTGAGTTCCTGGAGGGAAGCGCCCTTAAGCTGCAGCCGTCTGGCCGACACGTACTACCCCCACGGTCTCGATCTTCACGTTGGCGGAGGTGACCTCCTGGTAGGACAGTACCGGAAGTCCCCCGGCCTGCGCCGAGACGAGCCGCCGGATGGCCGGGCGCAGCGCCGGCGCGCACACGAGCACCGCGGTGAGGCCGTTGGCTTCCACTTTCTCCAGCGCATCCCGCAGCGAGGCCAGCACCGCTTCGGTCCGCTCCACCGAGAGCAGGATCTGTGTGCCGTGCTCGGACGGGCGCATGCCCTCCAGCATGGACTGCTCCAGCGTGGGATCGATCATGATAACCCGCAGCAACTGCCCGTCCAGGTACTGCGCGGTCAGGGCCGGGCCCAGCGCCTGCCGGGCGGCCTCGACCAGCCCCTCCGGGTCGGTGGACGACTTGGCCTTCAGCGCCAGCGCCTCGTAGATCCGCGGCAGGTCGTTGATCGGGATCTGCTCCGCCAGCAGCCCCTGCAGCACGCGCTGCACCTCGGCCAGCGACAGCAGCGACGGGGTGAGTTCGTCCACCGCGGACGGGTTCACCGACTTCACGCCCTCGGTCAGCACGCGCACGTCCTCACGGGTCAGCAGCCGGGCGGCGTTGGCGGAGATCAGCGAGGACAGGTGGGTGACCAGCACGGAGACCCGGTCGATCACCGTGGCTCCCGCCATCTCCGCGCTGTGCCGCATCTCCGCCGGGACCCATTTGCCGGCCAGCCCGAACACCGGCTCCACCGTGGCGATGCCCGGCAGCGATTCGAGGTTGTCCCCCAGCGCCAACACCTTGCCCGCGGGTGCCTCGCCGCGGCCGGCCTCCACGCCGGCAATCCGGATCACATAGGTGGACATCGGCAGGTCGATGCTGTCGCGGGTGCGCACCGGCGGCACCACGACGCCCAGTTCCATGGCAATCTTGCGGCGCAGCGCACGCACCCGGGCCAGCAGGTCGTCGGAGGCGCCGGAGACCAGATCCACCAGGTCCGGGGCCAGCTGGATCTCCAGCGCGTGCACCCGCATCTGTTCAATCAGGTCCTCGGTAGTCTCCGAAGCGGGAGCCGCCTGACCCGCCGCGGCGGCAGCGGCGTCGTCGTCCTTGGCTTTGGCCGCCTCCGTGGCCTTGAGCCGCTGCGCCATAAAGATCAGGAACGCGCCCACCAGGATGAACGGGACCTTGGGCATGCCCGGGATCAGGGCCAGCAGAACGGCCGCGCCGCCGGCGATCATCAGCGCCTGGCGGGACTGGGTCAGCTGGTCGGAGGCGTCGGAGCCCATTTCGGAGTCGGCATTCGATCGGGTCACGACCATGCCGGTGGACACGGCCATCAGCAGCGCCGGGATCTGCGTGACCAGGCCGTCGCCGATGGTCAGCAGGGTGTAGGTGCTGACCGCGTCGCCGATTTCCATGCCGCGCTGCAGCATGCCGATGGCGATGCCGCCGACGATGTTGATGATGATAATGATGATGCCGGCGATCGCGTCGCCCTTGACGAACTTGGACGCGCCGTCCATCGCGCCGTAGAAGTCCGCCTCGGCGGATACCGCGGCACGGCGTTCCCGGGCCTGCACGTCGGTGATCAGGCCGGCGTTCAGGTCGGCGTCGATCGCCATCTGCTTGCCCGGCATCGCGTCCAGCGTGAAGCGTGCTCCCACCTCGGCCACGCGCTCGGCGCCCTTGGTGACCACCACGAACTGGATGACCACCAGGATCAGGAATACCACCGCGCCGATGATGATCGAGCCGCCCACGGCCACGTGGCCGAAGGCCTCGATCACCTGCCCGGCGTAGCCGTCACCGAGCACCAGCCGGGTGGACGCCACGTTCAGGCCCAGCCGGAACAGCGTGGCCACCAGCAGCAGCGACGGGAACACGGAGAAGTCCAGCGGCTTCTTCACGAACATCGTGGTCAGCAGGATCACCAGCGCCAGCAGGATGTTCACGATGATCAGCACGTCCAGCAGTCCCGCCGGGATCGGCACCACCAACAGCAGGATGATGCCCACCACGCCGATCGGGACGGCGAGCTTGGAGAGGTTGCGGTTCATCAGTCACCTCCGGGTGACGGTAGGGACAAGGCTCGGCGGCCCTGCCGGGTTGAAGCGTGGGCGGCAGCGTCGGCGTCGGTCATCGCCGGCTCCGCCATGGTGTGGACGCCTGCGGCTGTACCGGCCGAGGCGCCGCGGGTTTTCAGGCTCATGACGAAGGCCAGCACGCGGGCCACGGCGTTGTAGAGTTCCAGGGGGATTTCCTGGCCGATTTCGCAGGCGCCGTGCAGCGCCCGCGCCAGCGGGACGTCGCGCACCACCGGCACGCGGGTGGTTTCGGCTTCCTCGCGGATGCGGGCGGCAATGTTGCCCGCCCCCTTGGCCACCACGCGCGGCGCGGACTTCCCCGGCTCGTACTTCAGCGCCACCGCGTAGTGGGTCGGGTTGACCAGCACGACGTCGGAGCCTCCCACCGCGGCGATCATGCGGTTGCGGCTCATCGCCAGCTGCCGCGAGCGCCGCTGCGACTTGATCAGCGGGTCGCCCTCGGAGTTCTTGTTCTCGTCGCGGACTTCCTTCTTGGTCATCCGGGTCTTCTTGCGGTTGCGCCGGATTACCACCATCACGTCCAGCGCGGCCAGCATCAGGCCGGCGATGATCGCGGTCTGCAGCAGTCCGGCGGTGCCGCCGCCCGCAGCCTGGAGCAGCGAGGTGACCGAGAGCCCGCCGGCGGTCATCAGCACCGGGACCAGCCCCTGGATCACGAAGTACAGGGCGAGCCCCACCACCACGGTCTTTAGCAGCGCCTTGGCACCCTGCCAGAGCGCTTGCATGCCGAACACCTTCTTCAGCCCGTTAACCAGGTTGAACTGCTGGGTTTCGGGTTTGAACTTCTTCCAGTGGATGCCGCCCTGCAGCGCCGCGCCCGCGATGATCACGGCGACCACGGCCAGGAACATCGGCGTGAGCGTGTACATGATGGTGCCCAGGCCGTCCTCGAGCGCCTTCACCACCAGCCCCGGGTCCGGCGACTGGATCATCCGGGTGACGGTGAACATCTGGTCGGTGCCGGCTTGGGAGGCGCGGTCGATGGTCATCGGCAGCATCACCGCGGCCGCGCCCACGCCCAGCCAGGCGGTGAGGTCCTGGGATTTGGAGAGCTGGCCCTTTTGCCGGACGTCCTTCATCCGCTTGGGGGTGGCTTGCTCTGTGCGTTCTTCGGACGTTTCCTGCGACATCTAGCCCACCCCCGTCAGGGCAGTCACGGCCTGCCCGGCCAGCGAGGAGACAATCCGGGGCAGCGCCACGAACACCACGCCGGCCAGGGTCAGGGTCAGGAAGATCTTCAGCGGGAAGCCCAGCGCAAACGCGTTCAGCGCCGGGGCCACCCGGGTGAGCAGGCCCAGGCCGGCGTCGGCCAGGAACAGCACCACCAGCAGGGGTCCGGCGATCTGCACCGCCGCCAGGAACATCTGCGTCACGCCGGTGATGATCAGTTGCACCGGCTCGGCGAGGTCCACTCCCCCGCCCAGCGGCAGCGCGGTGAAACTGCGCGCGAGCCCGCCGATGATCAGCTGGTAGCCGTCGGAGGCGAACAGCAGCGCCAGCGCGGCCATCTGGAACAGCCGGGTGAACTGGGCGCCGTTGACCATCGACTGCGGGTCGAACGCCTGCGCCATGGAGAAGCCGCCGAACAGGTCGATCAGCGTGCCCGCCGACTGCACCGCGGAGAACACCACCAGCACGAGGAATCCCAGCAGCGCGCCCACCAGGATCTCCAGCACCAGCGCGCCGAAGAACCCCGCCGTGTTCATCGGCTCGTACCCGTTGGCCACCCGCGGGGACACCGCCAGGGCCAGTCCGACGCCGAGCATCGCCTTGATGCGGGCCGGGATGGCTCCGTAGGAGAACGGCGGGGCGATCAGCAGGAAAGCCACCATGCGGACACCTGCCAGCATGGTGGCCTCGATCCATGCCTGGTCGAGCGGGATGTTCATTATCCGCCGCCGAGCAGGCCGGGGATTCTCTCGAACATTTCCCGGGTGAAGGAGACCATCTCGGAAATCATCCAGTGTCCGCAGATCAGCAGGGCCATGGCCACCGCCACGGCCTTGGGCACGAAGGAGAGCGTGATTTCCTGGATCTGCGTCATGGACTGCACCAGAGAGACGGCGAAGCCCACCACCAGCGCGGTGACCAGCACCGGGGCGGAGAGTTTGGCGGCGACCAGCAGCCCCTGCAGGCCGATGTCGAGGACGGCGTTTGTATCCACGGCTAGGTACCGTAACTTCCGACCAGGGCGGTGATGATCAGGCCCCAGCCATCCACCAGCACGAACAGGAGGATCTTGAACGGCAGCGAAATCATCACCGGCGGGAGCATCATCATGCCCATAGACATCAGCGCCGAGGCCACCACCAGGTCGATCACCAGGAACGGCACGAAGATGACAAACCCGATGATGAACGCGGCGCGCAACTCGGAAATCATGAACGCCGGGATCAGGGTCTGCAGCGGCACGGCCTCAGGGTTCTCCGGGTTGGGCAGGTCGGCGGCGCGCATCATCAGCGCCAGGTCTTCTTCGCGGGTGTGCGCCAGCATGAAGTTCTGCAGCGGAGCGGCGGCGGCACCCACCGCGTCCGTGAAGTCCGTGGTCCCCTCCATGTAGGGCTGGACGCCCAGCTCGTTCACCTGGGTCAGCACCGGCCACATGATGAACAGCGACAGGAACAGTGCCAGCCCGGCCAGCACCTGGTTGGGCGGGATGGAGGGCAGGGACAGCGCGTTGCGGGTCATCGCCAGCACCACGAAGATCTTGGTGAAGGACGTCATCATCAGCAGCAGCGCGGGGGCCACCGACAGCAGGGTGATGCCCAGCAGCGTGATGACGGCGGATGACGGCGTGCCGTTGGGTCCGTTGATTTCCACCGAGAACCCGCCGTCGCCGTCCGGCGAGCCCGGTTCGACGGGGGCCAGCGGGTCGACGGGGGGAACCGGCGCGACCGGCGACGCGAATGCCGAAGGCGCGCTCAGGATGGCGGCCGCCACGGCGAAAAGCACTGCCAGCAGTAACGCCAGTAATGCTGCGGTGGCCAGACGCGGCCAGCGGCCCGCCGTCAAGGCCATGATGCCGGTGCTTCTCAACGCGAACGGACCTGCTTCAGGGCTTCGGCGGTCTGCTTCCAGGTGGACGGCGACAGGATGGAGCCGGCCAGCGGGGAATCCGCCACCTGCTCCTGCCGGCCGGCCGGACGCGATGCCCGGCGGCCCGTGCGGACGGAACGCCGACCGCCGTCGATCGGATACAGTCCGGCCTGCCGGAGGGGGATGACGCCGCCGTCGTGGTGCGGCTCGTCGAACTCCTGCGCAACGTCAGGGTGCTCTTGAAAAGTTTGTTCGACGGGCTGCTCGGGCATAGCGGCGGCACGACGGGCCGCGCGGCGAGGGACACCGGCGTCGCCGGCGGAGAGTGTTGCCGGGCGGGCGGCGACGGCGGCATCGACGGACCCGGCTGGCGCCGCGACCGCCGCAGCGGCCTGGTCCTGGCCCGAGGCGCGGCCGGTGGCCAGCTCCAGCAGCCGGGAGAAGCTGTCGGCCGCGGTCTGCGGGGCGCGGTGGGCGGGCTCGGCCGCCTCTTCGACCGGCGCTTCGCGGCTGTCCAGCACATGCACCGCCTGGTCCGTCACGCCCAGCACGAAGCGCTGGCCGTCGGCGTCCACCACCACGACGGCGGCCTTGGGCCCGATGGTCTGGCGTTCCACCACGCGCACCAGCTTGCGGGCGCCGGTGCGCGCGCCGCGGCTGAAGCGGCGCTGCAGCACCCAGAGCAGCCCCAGCACCACGGCCAACGAGAGCGCTACCCGCACGGCAAGGACGACTGTCTCCATTTAGAGGAGTCCTTCGGGCACGTCGAGGATCTTGGTGATGCGCACGGCGTAGTCCTGGTCGACGACGACGACCTCGCCGTGGGCGATCAGGCGGCCGTTGAGCAGGACGTCGGCGGGGGCGCCGGCCGAGCGGTCCAGTTCGATTACGCCGCCGGGTTCCAGGTTCAGCACATCGCGCACGGACATCCGCGTGCGGCCGATCTCCACCGTCAGCGCCATTTCGACGTTGTTGATGCGGCCCAGCTTGGCCAAGACCGAGTCGTCGGCGCCGTGCCCGGCCGGGTTCTCGCGCAGCCGGATGGCGAACCAGCCGCCGGCCTCGCCGTCGCCGCCGGTGAGCTTGAAGACGGCGGCTTCCGGATCGGAGAACAGCGCCGCGGCGTTGCCGACGCGTGCCTCCCCCAGCACACCGGCGCCGAGCACGGAGGTGGCCGCTTCAAGCGCCGGGCGCAGCAGGTCGGCGGCAGAAACCAGCGGGGAATCCGTGCCCGCGGCGGCGGACAGCGCGGCCTGGTCGGCCACCACCAAGGCCACGTCGGCCGAGGTTCCGCCCACGAAGGACCCGACGACGGCGGAGGCCACCTGCCCGGGCAGGGGCCCGCCTTCGTCCTGCCGCACCGCGTAGAGCGGCGTGTTGGTGGGCAGCAGCCCCAGGAGCGCGTCGGCGGCAGCAGCCTGAAGGGTCTGGGTCTGTGTCATCGGGCGTTCTCCTCGGTTGTAACAATGACTCCGGCCAGGCGGTTGCCGTTGGCGCCGACGGCGGCGTGTGCCAGCCGTTCACCGTTGACGGCAACATCCAGCGGGCGGTGTTGCGGGTGCGGCAGCGGCAGCAGGTCGCCGATGGCCAGGTCGAGGACCTGGCCGGGCCGGACGCGCATGGGGGCGAACTGCAGGGCGACGTCCACCGGAATTTGCACCAACTGGGTTTCCAGCAGTTTCCGGGCGTTGGCCGGGCTGCTCATGGCGAACGAATCGCGCAGCTGGGTCAGCAGCACCTCGGCAGGGATGGCTACCGTGGCGGGCGCGGACAAGTCGCCGACCCGGATTTCAAAGGTGGCGACGATCATCAGGTCGTTGGTGGCCGCGGCCTGCGCGAACTGCGAGTTGTAATGGATCTGGTCCAGGCTGATGGGCGTGGTGAGCAGGGAACCCAGCGAATAGCGCAGGTCCTCCAGCGCGTCCTCCATCAACCGGCTGACCAGTGCCTGTTCAATTTGCGTGAACTTGCGGTCCGGATAGTCGTGGCTGCCGTTGCCGCCCAGCATGTGGTCTACCCACGTCATCGCGGCCGTGGTCGAAAACTGGATCACGGCCTTGCCGGTGATGTCATCGAGGGCGCAGAGCACCATTGCGGTACTGGCCGGCAACGAAGCCGCGTACTCGTCGTAGGTTTGCATCTGGACCTGCTCCGACGTGACCGTGCAGATCACGCGGACCTTGGCGGTCAGCTGGGTGCCCCACTGTCGGGCGAATGTTTCGAAGGCCAACTCCAGCACGCGGGAATGCTCGCGCGCCAGGGTGGTCGGCCGCCGGAAGTCATAGACTTCGACGGCTCTGGCCGGCTTTTCGGGCGCGCTAGAGTGCGCATGTTCCTGGACCGTCACAGCAGGCACTATCGGCAGCCTGGTTCGGGATGTTAGGAGTTTGGATGATGCGGGTGGGGTGCCCCGCCGCACGTCCAACTCGGCCGCGCGGTGTGAGAGGCGGGCCCTCCGTGGCGGAGGACGACCAACGCCGGCAGGCCGGTGCCGGCGGCAGGCGCTCAGTGGTCGGAGGATGCCCCGCCGGGCGCCGGCGCGTAGGTGGCGTCCGGCCCCGGGCCGCCGCTGCTGCCACCGCCGGTGACCACGTCGCGCCCGGAGCTTCCACCCGGTTCACCGGCCACGCGCTCGGCAGGTTTGTCCTCGGCGGTCTCGCCCTCGGCCGACTCGGCCTCCGCTTTTTCCGCAGCTTCGGCTTCGGCGGCCTGCTTGGCCAACTTCGCCCGTTCCGCAGCCGCCTCTTTGGCGGCGCCGGCAGGATCCTTCAATACTTCGGGGATCAGGTTGCGGATGGCCTCCGGCTGGCCGGAGAGCACAACGATGTCCACGCGGCGGTTCATGGCGAGATCTGCATCGCTCCCGCTGCTGGTCAGCGGCCTGGATTCGCCGAATCCGACGGCGGAGATGCGCTTCGAAACCACGCCGCTGTCTTCCACCAGATGGCGCAGCACGTTCACGGCACGCTCCGAGGAAAGCTCCCAGTCCAATGCGTTCGGGTCCAGGTGGCGCACCTGTGCCGTGTGGCCTTCCACCTTCAGCTCGTAGCCGACCGGCCTTAGCACCGGACCGACCACGTTCAGAATCTTGGTGGTCTGCCGGGTGAGCACCGGCGAGTCCGGCTCGAAAAACGTCTCGCTGCCAATCAGGCGAACGGTCAGGCCCCGTTCGTCAAGCTGGAAGCGGACCGCTTTCTCAAGGCCTTCTTCCTGCAACCCCTTGGTGATCTTCTCCTGGATGTTGCGCAGGTCGTTGACTTCCTTGATTGCCACGTCGAGATCGGTTTTCAGCTCACCCTCGGTGTCCTCTTCGGCGTCACCACTGGTAAACCCCTGGCCCTCCTCGTCGATGAGTTCAGACGGGACCACCACCCCTTCGGCCGTATCAACCGCCTGGGTGCGTTCCACGCCGAAACCGGTGGCCAACGAGTTGGCCAGCTTTTCAAACTTCGCCGCATCCACCGTGGACATGGCGAAGAGCACGATGAACATACACATCAGCACGGTGACCATGTCCATGTAGGAGGCCATCCACCGCTCGTCCGGGTGCTCGTCCTCTTCCGCGCCGAGCGGCCGGCGCGGGCGCCGCGACTTCATGCTGCCTTGACCGCAGGCTTGTCGTCGGACTTCCCGGGTTTGCCTTCCTTGCCCGGCTTCCCCGCACCCATTTCATGCTCCGGAACCATGGCACGCAGGCGTTCGCCCAACAAGCGCGGCTGGCTGCCAGCCTGGACGGCCAGCATGCCTTCCATCAGCAGGGTCATGCGCTCGGTTTCCAGGTCGGCCAAGCGCCTCAGCTTGCCGCCGATCGGCAGCCAGATGAAGTTGGCGGAGAGCAATCCCCACAGCGTGGCGACGAACGCCGTCGCAATCATCGGTCCGAGGGTGTCCGGGGTGGAGAGGTTTTCCAGCACGTGCGTCAGCGATACGACGGTGCCGATGATGCCGATGGTCGGGGCGTAGCCGCCCATGCCCATGAAAAACTTGGAGGATTGGCGGTCGGCGCGCGCCTTCGTGCTGATCTCGTCTTCGAGAAGGATCCGCAGTTCCTCGCCGTCGGTGCCGTCGGCGATGTTCTGCAGCGCGCGCTGCATGAACGGGTCCTTTTCCTCGGTCGCCTCTGCGTCCAGTGCCAGCAGGCCCTCGCTGCGCGCCTTTTCGGCCAGCTCGACGACTCGGTCAATGACCGTCTGGGGCTTCGCAACCTTGCCGGTGAAAGCCCGGGGCAACGCTTTAAAGGCGTGCAGGCCGTCCCTGAGGGTGGTGCTGGCCAGGCCCACGGCGATTGTTGCACCGAAGACCAGGATCATGGGAGCCGGGATGAGGAGCGCCGAGACGTGGGCGCCCTCGAGGGTGATCATGGCGTAGAGCGAGCCGAAGGCCAGCAGGAGGCCAATAAGTGTTGCGGGATCCATTTACGTATTCCTAGGGCGCAGCGGCACAGTGTTGCCGGAATCCGCGGAGTCATCTCCGGGGGCCGGGGCGGCTGGCGGCACGAGGCCGAGCTGGGGGTGACCGTGCTGGTGGACTGAAGGCGGCAGCTCACGGGCCAGGTGCAGCACGTAGGCGCGGTAGCTGGCGATCATCTCGATGACCTGGCTCATCGTCTCGGTGACGATGTACTTGGCGCCGTCAACCATCACCAAAGTGGTGTCCGGGTTGGAATGGACGCGCTCAATCAGGTCAGGGTTGACCGCAAACTGGCTGTCATTCAGCCGCGTTACTACGATCATTGGCCCCGTCCCAGGTCTCTCGAGGGCTCCGGTGAGCCGCTACCTACTACCTTCGGCCGCCAGCGCCCCGCGGTTAGCTGCCCAGGCCACTTGTCGCGCGTGTCACGCGCGGAGTGGCTGGAGTTTGGGCCTAGTACGGGGTTTTGCCGCAGCAAGACGTTCGTTCAGTGACCGTGAAGGCGGCTATCCCTGCTGTTTGGGTGGTAATTCATCCCGCACCAAGGCTGGACGGCTGGCATTGCGGGAGGGCGGCCTCATCATCACGTGGCTTGGAGTGGTTGGGGTGGGATGTGGGTTTGCCAGTAGGAGTTGCGCAGGGGTTTGCGGCGGGGGTCGATGTAGTCCGGCGGGGTGAACCAGGGGATGCCGTCGGCGACGTTAATCTCCCAGTTGCCTTGCTCGATCAGGTCGTGGTGGAGCAGGCACAGGCACACCCCGTTGTTCACGTCGGTGCGGCCGCCGGCCCACCACGGGATGATGTGGTGCGCCTCGGTCCAGAACGCGGGCATGCTGCAGCCGGGGAAGGCGCAGCCCTTGTCCCGGGCGACCAGGGCGCGGCGGATGGCGCGGTTGAAGAACCGTTGTGACCGGCCCAGATCCAGGATCTCGCCCTCGGACCCGAGGACGGCCGGGATGATTTCGGCGTCGCAGGCCATCCGGCGGACCGTGGTGGCCGAGACCGGGCCGTTGAAGACCGCGCTGCCGCCGCCGGAGAGCAGTCCGGCCAGCTGGTCGTATCCGGTGGTGACGATCACCTGGGTGCGGTGCCCGCCCGAGTCCGGAAGCCTGCCGGTGTTCAGCGCGATCCGGCAGGCCCCGACCAGGCCCGCGAGCAGCTTCTGCGCCCTGGTGCAGTCATCCATGGCCTCCACCACGGCCGGATCCACACCGGCGGAACCATCCCTGCCGGGGCGACCGGATCCGGCAGCCGCGCTGCCGGCCGCAGCGGCCCCGTCCGTCCCGCCCGCATCAGCGGCACCGGCCCCGCCCCTGCCTGCCTCAGTGGTACCGGTGCCGGTTCCGGTTCCGGTTCCGGTTCCAGGAACATCATGGTTACCGCCGCCCCTGGCCGTGCCGGCGACCGTGGTTCCGCCACCTGCGGTGCGGGACTCCCCAGCACCGGCAGGGCCCGCCTTTGCGGTGTTCGCGTTGCCGGTTGCGTCTGCTTCCCCTGTGCCTGTAGGGGTGCTGCCGCCGGCGGCGGTTTCGATGGCGTCGGGGCGGATCCGCGGGTTCGCGGCGCTGTTCATCACGGTGGCCAGGGCTTCGTACTCGGCGTCGGTGGTGTTGATGACGAACTGGTGCAGCCCGCGGCGCCGGCCGCGGTAGAACATGCCCTGCCGGGCCCGCAGTTCCTCCTCGGACGGTTCGGCACCGTCCTGGTCGACCGCGGTTTCCCACGTCCTGGCCACCATCACCAGGGTGTCCGCATCGGCGTCCACGGCCTGCCGGACCAGCGACGCTTCCATCGCCTGCAATGCCTCCGGGGTACCGGCGTGGCGGGCCCGGTCCAGGGAATCAACCACCAGGGCCGCGGCCTGGCCGCTGACCTCCCCGCCGGCCATGGCCTCGGCCAAGACCGGCAACGCCGGCGAACCCGGTTCCCCGTCCAGCCGCACCGGCGCGGTGACCGCCTTGCCGACCCGCAGCCGGCGCCGCGCCTCGACAATCCCGATCCCCAACCGGGAGCGCAGATACTCCGCAGTGTTCGCGAACTCCGTCTTGCGGCGGCGCCGCACCTGCTGCGACCCGGACCCCTCCGGGTCAGCGGCGTCCACGCCGCCGGCGCTGATCGCCGCCGCCGGGTCCGCCCACTCCCCCGCCCCCTCCGTCCCCGACCCGGCGGCACCAAGCTCTGCGCCGGGCCCCGCGGTGTCCGACGCGTCGTCACCGGCCTCTGCGCCGGCCCCGGCGCTGGCTCCGAGTCCTGCCGTCGCGTGTTCCCCGGTGGCGGCGATGTCCGCCCGCTCCACCGCGTGGGCGCCGACCGCCTGCAGGAACTCCACCAGCTTCGAAACGCCCTCGACCGCCGCCACCGTGTTGGCCAGGTCCCGGTTGCACAGGGACACCGCCTCGGCAGGAAAGCGGTCGGCGACATCCTGCAGCAGGACACACGCCTGGTCCAGAGATGCTTCGATCTCCCCGGTGCGGTCCAACGGTGCAAGAGCCATACCACAATTTTATTCGTACACACATTCGATAGCCATCAAAAGGGCCCATTGTGTAGGGATAGTGCTCCGCCACTCAAGCAACAGGTGCACCAAGGTTTGATTTCGCGGCAAAGAAAAAGCGGCCGCCTGCGAACGGTGCAGACGGCCGCTGCAGCTGCCCGGGAACGGTCGGGCAGCTGCACTTCGGTGGTGGTTAATGAGCCTTCGGTTTAGCGCTTCAGGTTGGTGAGTTCCTGCAGCACCTCGTCGGAGGTGGTGATGATGCGGGCGTTGGCCTGGAAGCCGCGCTGCGCGACGATCAGGTTAGTGAATTCCTGAGACAGGTCCACGTTCGACATTTCCAGCGAGCCGCCGGCCAGCGTTCCGAGGCCACCTGCACCGGCCGTTCCCAGCTCCACCTGGCCGGAGTTGGCCGTAACGCGGTACGAGGACGAGCCGGCCTTTTCGAGTCCTGCCGGGTTGGTAAAGTTCGCCAAGGCGACCTGGGCAACGACAGCCTGAGTTCCGTTGCTGAACGAACCCATCAGTGTCCCATCGGGCGACATGGTGAAGGACTCCAAGGAACCCGCCGCATGGCCATTCTGGCTGTCGAAGGACACCGTGCTGAGTCCGGCGTAACCGGTGATGGCAGCCAGATTGACCGGGATGCCGCCTGCCAACGAGACAGCTGAAGCCGCCGTGGGCTTGCCATCCGTTCCGAAGGTAAGGGTGGCCGTGGCAGTCCCGTCAGTCACAGTCCAGGAAGAACCGGGTTCTTTCGTGAACTTCAGCTGCAAGGTGCCCTTCGTCCCGTCTTCGGTAAAGACCTCCACGTCGCGGAACAGCTCTGTACCGTCGGCAGCATCGGAGGGCAAGTTGCCAGCCATCACCGCTGATGTCGTCTCCCTAGCGGGCGAGATGGCATCCGGGGACAGGTCGATCGCGGTCACCGGGCCACCTGTGGTCACCGCTCCGCCGTTGGCCATCCAGCCCTGCAGGATTGCCCCGTCCGGGGAGACGAGGCGCCCCATGGAGTCGAGTTCGAAGGCGCCGGCGCGGGTGTAAAGCTGTTCACCGCCCTTAGTGGTGACGAAGAAGCCGTCGCCGGAGATCATCATGTCGGTGGCCTTGCCCGTGGCCTGCGAGGAGCCCTGGGTGAAGTTGGTGGAGATGCCGGCCACCTGCACGCCGAGGCCCACCTGTGCCGGGTTGGTGCCGCCGGCCTGAGCCTGCGGGCCGCCAGCGCCCTGCGTCATCTGGGACAGGGTGTCCTGGAACTGGACGGAGGAGGCCTTGAAACCGGTGGTGTTGACGTTGGCGATGTTGTTGCCGGTGACATCAAGCATGGTCTGGTGGGAGCGGAGGCCGGAGATTCCGGAGTAGAGCGAGCGGAGCATGATCAGCGCCTTTCGGATCGTGGAACGGACGAGCAATTCAGTGATTGGGAAAATTTGGTGGCGGCGAAAGCCGGCTGAGGGGGCGGCATATCAGGCGGCGGCACCCCCAGTAGTACCGGTAGCGCTGGCCGCGGCGTTGGCGCCCGGCGCATCGGTGCCGCTGGTACCCGAGGCAGCACCGGCGTCGTTGGCACCCGAGGCGGCACCGGCGTCGTTGGTGGCTTCACCAGAACCCGACTCCTCCGGCGCGCCGGCGGCGGTAATGCCGGCGACCAGATCGAGCGGGATCTCCCGGCCGTCCACGATTACCTGCGGGACCGGCCCGGCATAGGAGACCGAGGTGGCGGTTCCCGTGACGAGGGAGCCGTCCGCGCCGTAGTAGCTGACCTCGCGGCCCACCAGCGCCGCGGCTACGCCGCGCATCTGCAGGGAGAAGTTCTCCTCGCTGGTGGTGGTCATGGTCGCGATGCTTTCCATCATGGCCAGCTGCGTGGACTGGGAGATCATCTGGTTGGTGTCCATCGGCGAGCTGGGGTCCTGGTTCTGCAGCTGGGTGACCAGCAGGTGCATGAACATCTCGCCGTCCATAGTCTGCTTCGGTGCGCGCACGGGCGGGGCGGTGTACGTCGGGGCGACTGTGCCGACGGGCGCGACTGAGTCGGTGGGCATGGTTCTCCTTGTCTCAGGCCAGCACGTCGAGGCTGGTCGATATCCCGTAGGGACGTCTCAGGGCGGATGGGTCGGTCGTGTCCGGGGCCGCGTCGGCGGAGGTTCCGGTGGTTGCGCCGGGGCGGCCGTCCTGCCCCTGCGTGCCGCCGGAGGGCCGGCCGTCGGGGCCGAACTGCATGCCGGGGCGCGCATCGTTCGGGCGGTTCTGGTTGGACAGGTCCAGGTTGGCGTTCAGGCCTGTGGCCGCAAGATCGCGCTTCAGGTCGGCCATGACTGCCCGCAAGGCGTCGCGGCCGGCGTCGTTCGGCGCGAAGAGCTCCACGCGGACGCCCTCCCCCGTCACGTGGGCGCGGACGGTGACCGGGCCCAGGTTGTCCGGGGTGACGCTGATGGTCATCACGTGCTCGCCGGGCTTGGCCTGCGCGAGGGTGAAGAGCGGGCGGGCCACCTGCGCGGTGAACGGCAGTTGCTGGTTCGGGGGGACGGGAGCAGCGGCGGGGGCGGCGGCCGGCTGGGACACCGCGACCGGCTGTCCGGCGACCGGCGCCTGAAGGCCCGGCTGCAGCGGTTCGCCCTCGCCGCGCACTGCTTTGGCCGCGGTTGTGGCGGCCGCTGCTGTGGCGGCCACACCAGTCGCTGCCCCGCCGGCAGGAGTGCCCGGCACGGATTGTCCGGGAAGCACGACGCCGGTGGTTGGCTGCGTGGGAATCGTCGCCTGGGCTGCGGGCTGGGTGGGAACCGCCGGCGCGATCTGGCCGGCCGGCTGGTCCTCCGCAGCGTCGCCTGTCCCGGATGCCGGCACCACGCCGGCGCCGGCCGCAGCGGCCGTGGCGGCTGTCCCTGCTCCGGCGGCCGGTCCGAGTGCACCCGCGGCGGTTGCGGCAGAGTTCGCCAGCGCAGATACCGGACTTCCTGCGCCCTGTTCGGCCACGTTCTCGCCGTTGACAGCGTTCGCGGCGGACGGGGCATCAGCCACGGTTGCGGCTGCCGCGGCGTGGGAAGCAGCCGGGCCAACCGGGCTGGCGACAACGGATGCTCCGGCGCCGCCTGCGGCGCCGTCGACCGAGGCGAGCCAGCCACCGGTACCGCTAAGTGCGCCGGTACCATCGGGCGCACCGGTTGCACCGACGCCAGCCGAAGTGCCCGCACCGGCGGACCGCTCGATTCCGGCGGCAGCATCGGCTGGCCCAGCGGACTGAGCCGCGTCGCCGCCCTCTTCGCTGACCGGCGTGACCGCGCTGGTCGGACCGCCGGCGGTGAGGCCTTGCCCGGCCTGGAGCGGCCAGGGCACCGGAGAACCTTCGAGACCAGCGACTGCGGCCGCCGGATCAGTGGCTTCGGTGGCGCGGGACGAACCTGTGACAGAGCCGGTGACGCCGGCGCCTGGTTGCGATGCTGCACCGCGACCGGTTTCGGCCCGGGCAGTTCCGGCTGCCGTTCCGGCCGCCCCGGCCGCCCCCGCGGCACCCCCGGCGGAGGCACCGCCGTCGTGCTTGGGGCGGTTAGCCGAAGCAGCGGAACCATGTTGCAGCGCATCCTGCATGGCGGCATCAAAGCCGGGAGAAGAGGAGCGCGCGGCAGCCGGCCCGCCGGAACGGGCGGAGGATGCAGTGGTGACGGGCAGGGAGTTCACGGGCAGGCTCATGCGGTTCGTCCCCTCGCCATGGCCGCCTGCGCGGCGGACAGCAGGTCGGTCAGCTGTCCCGCACCGCCGGAGCCCTGGCTGCCGTTCAGCATCGACGCCAGTCCGGTGTTGCCGGCCTGGCCGTTGAGCATGGCGGTGATCGCGCCGGACGTGCCGTTCTGTCCGGTGAGCATGGAGGTCAGTCCGGTGGACGTGGACAGCTGCGCGGCTGCGATCAGGTCGGTCAGCGCGGTCTGCTGGTCCGCGGTCAGCGCCGCACCGGCAGCGACGCCGGAACCGGCGCCGGCAGGCTGGACCGCGGACTCCTCGGGCAGGATGCGGCGGATGGTGGTGAGGTTGGAGTCGTTCTCCCAGGCGTCCCGGACCTTAATCGTGTCGCCGGGCTGGGGGGCGTCGATGGCCTTGCCGTTGCCCAGGTAGATGGAGACGTGCCCGCCGTCGAAACTGAAGAGCAGGTCGCCTGGCTTTGCGTCGGCCATGGAAGCCACGGGCGTGCCTTCCTTCATCTGGTCCCAGGTGACGCGCGGCAGGTCGATGCCGACGTCGCGGAAGGCGTGCTGCACGAAGGACGAGCAGTCGAGGCCGACGGATGCGTCGTTGCCGCCCCAGACGTAGGGCAGGCCCACGTACTTCTCGGTGGCCTTGATCAGCTCGGCCGCGGTCCCGGTCGCGGCGCCGGTCCCGCTCAGGGCGCCGGTTCCGACAGCGGCGCCGGCGGCGGGGGCCTGGGCTGCCGCCGTCAGCGCGTCGGCGAACGCGCTTGCCGTGGCGCCGCCGGTGCTGCTGCCCGCGGTTGCCCTGGCCGCGGCTTCCGCGGCGGGGGTGGGCTGCGCGAGCTGGGTCAGCGTGGACTGGATCTGTTGGATCCGTCCGAGGGTATCGGTCATGCTCATCGTCCGTCGCCGCCCCGGGCGCCGGTGGACAGCTCGTCCAGCACCAGCTGCTCGCGCCGCAGCTCTTCGAACGCCTCGGCCGCGAGGTGCCGGGTCTCGAGCTTCTCCAGGCCCACGGACTGCTTGCGCACGGCGAGGAACTCCTGCTGGGCCTGCTGCGCCTCGTTCTGCCGGGCCCGGTCCAGGTTTTCCAGGTCGGCCAGCATGCTGCGCGAGGCGGAGCGGGCCGCGGCCACCGCGTGCAGCGTGGCCGCATCGGAGACTTCGCTGATGATCTCGCCCAACTCGTCGCGGGCAGCCACCACCCGGGCGCCGGACTCGCGGGCGCGGTGATTCGCGGCGGCGAGGTTGCCGGCGGCCTGGTCCTGCTGAAGCTGGCGCAGCCGCAGCAGCCCGGCCAGGGGGAAGGATCGTGCCATCTCTACATACCTCCAAGGGTGCGGGCCAGGCGGTGCAGTTGCTCCCACGACTGCGCGGCAGGCGTCTGGTCATCCATCCGCTGCTGCAGGAACAGGTTGATGTCGTCTTCGTGCTGGACGGCCGCGTCCACCAGCGGGTTGGAACCGGGCTGGTAGGCACCCACGTCCAGCAGGTCCTGCGCGGCCTTGCGGGCCGCCAGCACCTTGCGCAGGGCGCCCGCGGCGCGGGAGTTCTCCGCGCTGTTGACCTTGGATGCCACGCGGGAGATCGAGCCGAGCGGGTCCACGGACGGGTAGTGCCCGGAGACAGCCAGCTTGCGGTCCAGCACCACGTGCCCGTCCAGGATGGAGCGGGCGGAGTCGGCGATCGGTTCGTTGTGGTCGTCGCCGTCCACCAGCACCGTGTACATCCCGGTCACCGAACCGGTTTCGGCGGTGCCGGCGCGTTCCAGCAGCCGGGCCAGCAGGGAGAAGGTCGACGGCGGATACCCGCGGGTGGCCGGCGGCTCGCCGACGGAGAGGCCGATCTCGCGCTGGGCCATGGCCACGCGGGTCAGCGAGTCCATCATCAGCATGACGTCCGCCCCGCGGTCGCGGAACGATTCGGCAATCCGGGTGGCGGTGAAGGCGGCGCGCAGCCGCATCAGCGCCGGCTCATCGGAGGTGGAGACCACCACGATGGACCGGGCCAGGCCGGCCTCGCCGAGGTCGTCTTCGAGGAACTCGCGGACTTCACGCCCGCGCTCCCCGACCAGCGCGATCACGGACACCTCGGCGTCGGTGCCGCGGGCGATCATGGACAGCAGCGAGGACTTGCCGACGCCGGAGCCGGCGAACAGGCCCATGCGCTGGCCCTTGCCCACGGTGGTGAGCGTGTCCAGCACGCGCACGCCCAGCTGCAGCGGCGTCTCGATCCGCGCGCGGTGCATGGCGGAGGGAGTGTCGTTGTCCAGCGGGACCAGCGAGTCGAAGACCAGCGGACCCTTGCCGTCGATCGGCCGTCCCATCCCGTCGAGCACCCGGCCGAACAGACCGTTGCCGGTAGGCACCAGCACCGGGGCGCCCTTGGCCTCGGCCGGGGTGCCGGTATTGATCCCGGTGAGCCGGCCCAGCGGCATGCAGCGGATGCTGTCCCGGCCGGTGGCCACGACCTCGGCCTCCACGCCCTGGCCGTCGCCGATGAGCACGAGGTCGCCGATGGCGCAGTCCAGCCCAATGATTTCGACGCCGAGGCCCACCACCGAGGACACCATCCCGTAGCGCGGGGGCCGGGCTGCCGCCAGCGCGTCGGCGAACCGGTCCGCGCGGGGGCGCCAGGCGACCGCGGTCACTGCCGGGCCTCCAGCAACGCGGCCTTGGCGCGGGCGAGCGCGGTGCCGATCCGTGCGTCCAGGAAGCCGTCGGCGAATTCGGTGACGGCGTCCCCCGGCGCGAGCGACGAATCGGGGCTGAAGCTCACACCGGCCTGCTGCCGCGTCTCCGGCGCCAGCATGGTCAGGTCCGCCGGATTCATCCGCACGGTGTGCACGCGCGAGGCATCCACCCCGGCCAGTGCCCGGGTGAGGGCCGAACGGGCGGAGGCAGCGCCGTCGGACAATTCGTGGCCCAGGATGGCTTCGGCCAGTTCCATGGCCGCGGCGGCCAGGGTGTCCTGCGCGGCGGCAAGTACCGGCGCGGTCCGTTCCTCCAGCGCACGGGTGGCCGCGCCGAGCGCGGCCACTGCGTGCTGCAGGCGGGCGCGGGCGTCCGCCATCGCGGCGGCGTGGTCCTGCTCCATCGCGAGCTGGCGTTCGCGCATCAGCTCGGTGCCTTCGCGCATGCCGGCGGTGTAGCCGGCGGCGTGGCCGCGGACCCTGGCCTGTTCCTGCGCCTTGTCCTGCGAGTCGTCGCTGCGCAGTTCGGTGTAGCGCAGCTTGGCGAAGGCCCCGGTACCGGTGTTCAGCTCGGGGAAACTCATCCGGGAGAACGCGGCGTCAGTAGACATACTCGTCCTCCTCCGCCCCGCGCTGGACGGTAATGATGCCGCTGGCCTCGAGCTCGCGGATCGAGCGGACGATGTCCGCGCGGGCCTCTTCGATCTGCGACATGCGAAGCGGTCCGGTGGCCTTGATCTCGTCGTCGAGGATGTCGCGGTTGCGCTCGGAGACGTTCTTGCGGATCAGCTCGGTGACCGGTTCGCTGGCGCCCTTCATGGCCACCGCGAGCACCGCGATCTCGATGCCGCGCAGCACCTGCTGCACGTCGCGCGGTTCGAGCTTGGTGATGTCTTCGAACGTGAGCATCCGGGAGCGGACTTCCTCCGCCAGCTCCGGATCGCGTTCCTCCAGGGCTTCCAGGAGCGCGCGTTCGGTGGCGACGTCGGCGCGGTTGATGATGTCCACCAGCGGCCCGACGCCGCCCACCACCTCCACCTGTTGGCGGGGCACGACGGCGCCGGCCCGCACCTTGAGCGTGTCCGCCACGATCGACACGGCTTCGGGGGTGGCGGTGCCCATTGTGGCGATGCACTGGGCTACCTCCGGCCGCACCGAATCCTCCAGCCCGGCGATCACCGTGGACGCGAGCTCCGGGCGCACGTGCGCGAGCACCAGCGCGATGGTCTGCGGGATCTCGCCGTTCAGCAGCGTGATCAGCTGGGTGGGGTCGGCGTCATCCAGGAACTCGAACGGTTTCCCGGCCATGGAGGTGGCCAGCCGGTCGAGCACGCCGGCGGCCTTCTCCGCGCCGAAGGAGGCGGCCAGCAGCCCGGCGGCGAACTCCCTGCCGCCGCGGGGCCGGCGCCGGCCCTTGACCGTCATGTCGTGGAATTCCTTGAACGCCTCCTCGGCGGTCTCGGGATCCACCCGGCCCATGCTCACGAGCTCGGCCGTGATCAGCTCGGCCTCGGCCTCGCTGAAGCGCTTCATGACCTCGGCGGCCCGGGCCTGTTCCATCTGCATCAGCACCACCGCCACCTTCTGGGTGCCGGTCAACGTGGTCAGTAACTCGCTCATGCGTTCTGCTTGTCATCCATCAGGGAGCGCAGGAAGTCGGCGGTCTTGTCCGGTTCCAGGGCTGCCAGGGCGTCGATTTCCGCCCGCTTGCGGTTCATGTCCTTCTGTTCGTCGGACAGCTCCGGCGGGCCGGCGAGCTCCAGCGCGGTGGTGTTCGGGCCGGTGACCACGGGGATCGGTTCCGGAACGATGATGGGCTTCGCGGGAAGCTGCAGGTCCTGCGGCGCCTCGATCTCGGGCTGGAAGTCCTGCAGCTCGCCCAGGTCCACCGGCTCGCGGTTCTGCCGGCGGGACCAGCGGGCGTAGACCAGCAGGGCGATGATCACCAGCAGGATGATGCCGGCGGTGATGATGGCGGTGCGGATCAGCTCGGCCTGGCGCGCGGCTTCCTCGGCGGCCTGCGCGGCGGCCAGCGCCTCGGCGGCCTCCTGCGCGCCGGCGGTATTGAACGGCACGAGTTCGACCGTGACCTCGTCCCCGCGGTCGGCGTTGATGCCGGCGGCGGTGGTCACCAGGTCCTCGATGTTGGCCACGTTGAGGGCCCCGGCGGCGTCGGCGTCCAAGGCCACGGACACGGTCTGGCGGTTGATCGCCCCGGCCGGGATGGCACGGGTCTCGGTCACCTTGTTCAGCGCGTTGTTCTTGGTCTCCGACTCGGAGGTGAAGGTCCCGTCGCCGCCGGCGTTACCCGGTACGGCGATGTTGTCCGGGCCCAGCACGCCGGCCGCTCCCCCGCCGGTTCCCTCGTACTCTTCGGTCTGCGCGGACTCGTTCAGGGCCGGCGCGCCGTCCGGCGTCGTGAAGGTCTCTTCCACACGCTCGGCGGACTCGTAGTTCATGTCCGCGGCAACCACCACGGAGGAATTGCCCGGCCCGACCACGCGGTCCAGCATGCTCTGCACCGAGGCGCGCACGCGCTCCTCGTAGTCGGAGGCCTGCTTGTCCGCCGAGCCGGTGGCGCCCACGCCCACGGCGGAGAGCACGGTGCCGGCGGCGTCGATGACGGCGACGTTTTCCGGCTTCATGCCGTCGATCGAGGCGGAGGTCAGGTGAACGATGGCCTGGACCTTGTCGGCGGACAGGGTGGTCTTTTGGGTGTCCACGAACACGGACGCGGTGGCCTCGCCCTTCTCGGAGACGAAGACCGTCTCCTCCGGGATGGCCAGCCGCACGGAAGCGGTCTTGACGCCGTCGAGCGCCTCGATGGTGGAGGCCAGCTCGCCTTCCAAGGCCCGCTTGTAGGTGACCGACTGCTGGAACTCGGAGGACGTCACGCCCATGTCGTCCAGCAGCGAGTAGCCGCCGGTGGACGAGCTCGGCAGGCCGGCCGCGGCGGCCTTGAGCCGCTGGTCGTAGACCTTGTCTTCCGGCACCAGGATGGTCCCGCCGCCGTTGGTCAACTCGTACGGCACGCCGTCGGTGCGCAGCTGCTCCACGATGGTGTTGGCGTCGGCCGCGGCCAACCCGGAGAACAGCGGGGTGTAGGAGGGCTTGGATGCCCACGTCGTCAGGGCGGCAATGCCCAGAACGACGACGGCGATGCCGATGATCGCGATGGTGCGCTGGGCCACGGTGAACTCGCTGATGGTTTTGCCCAGCCGCGAGAACCAGGAGGAGACCTTTCCGGGCATCAGGCCTGCATCCTCATGATCTCGTTGAAGGCGTCAACACCCTTGTTCCGGACGGCTGCCACGAGTTCCAGCGTCACCGCGGCGCGGGTGGAAGCCAGGGTCGCGTTGTGGATGTCGTTCAGGTCGCCGGTAACGGCCTGGATGGCCAGTTCATTTGAAGTGGACTGCAGCTGCTGCAGGTTGTCGATGGCACCGGTCAGGGAGGTGGCAAAGCCGACGCCGTTGGTGGCCTGCGGAGCTTCTGCGGCCGGCAGGTAACCGGTGCCTGCGACGCCCTGAATCGGGGGGATGGAAGAGAGCGGCATCAGTTGCGTCCAATCTGGAGGGCGGCCTCGTAGGTCGTCTTCGCGCGGTCCACCACGGCCGCGTTGGCCTGGTAGCCGCGCTGGGCCAGGATCAGGTTGCCCATCTGCTGGGACAGGTCGATATCCGGGTAGCGGACGTAGCCGTCCTCGTCCGCCAGCGGGTGGTCGGGCTCGTGGACCATGCGGCCCTCGGCCTCGCCGAATTCGGCCCCGGCCACGTACACGCCGGAGACGCCCTGGCCTTCCTGGGCGATCACGTAGCGGGCCTGGAAGGCGGCGCCGTCGGTGCTGGTGGCGTTGTTCGCGTTGGCCAGGTTGTCGGAGACGGCGTCCAGCCACTTGCGGTGGACGGTCAGGCCGGTACCGGCGATTCCAATGGCGTCGAAAGTCATCAGTTGGTCCTCATCGCCGTGCGGACGCCGCTGAAAGGACTCTCGGCGGCCCGGGCTGCGAACTGGTAGCGCAGCACTGTTTCAATGTTGGAGAGCGTCTCGGTGTCCAGGTTGACGTTGCTGCCGTCCAGCCGGGTAGGCTCCAGCGAACGTTCCATCGTGGCACTGGTGCTGCCGTCCCCGCGGGCCACCGATGTGGCCAGTGCATCCTCGAATTGGACGCGCTGCGCGTGGTAGCCGGGGGTATTGACGTTCGCGATGTTGTTGGCGATGGCACGCTGACGCATGGCGAGGCCGTCCAGGGCGCTCTGCATGGCAGCCCCCGTCACAGATTCGAACACAGCAAAGACCCGTCTTACTACTGGCATGTGGGCGGCCGATCCATGGCCTGTTCTGTGAGCGATCCGTGCTCACTATCCAGTTATCGGCAGCAAACGGGGGCGCGTTAGGTGAATCTTGAGAATGGTTAACCGTTTACGTCGAGGTAAACGGAACGGCCTGAAGTTCCGGGCGTGGGGACGGCATCCAAGAGCGCGGATTGCTGGCGGTTTTGCCGCATCTCGGCGCGCAATTCACGAATCACTTCCTGCTGCGCGGCCGCGAGCTCTGTCGCCCGCTCAACCAGCGCGTCCGGGATCGGCCCCAGCCCCTGCGGGGCCTTCCACCGCGCGACGGCGGTGCGAGGGCTGCTCACCGCCGCCCCATCGGCCTTGTCCACGGGTTCGGCAACGTCGGCGGGCGCGCTGCTGCCCTGGCCTTCGGTCTCGGCCGTTTCGGTGAGTCCGCTGGCGTGGCTCCCGGTGTCGGCCGTCTCGGTGAGTCTGCTCCCATGGCCACCGGTCTCGGCTGTTTCGTTGGGTCCGGTGCCTTGGCCACGGGTCTCGGCCGCCTCGGCGAGAGCCAGCTCGAGTTCATCCAGCACGGCTGTCCAGCGCTCCAGCGCGGAAACGTCGCCCTCCGGCATGTCAGGCAATGCCAAGTTCGCCGCCGAGGCCGACGCCACGGGAAGGCTGTGCCGGTAGCTGCCCGGCGGCCTCGTGCCAGGCCTCGCGCAGCGGCTCCAGCAGTTCAATGCATTCGCGGGTCCGGTCAGCATCGCGGTGGATGTTCGCGTTCATCATCGCGGTCAGCGTGTAGGTGTAGAGCGCTTTCAGGCCCTCTCCCCCGTCCCACACGTCCGTCTTCAGCGACGACATCAGCTCGGACACGATGGCCTGCGCATGGATCAGATTCTCGGACGCCACCGACCAGTGCTGGTTCTGCTGCGCGGCCTCCGCCCGGTTCAGGTCCAAGAGCAGCCGGTCATACAACATGGTCAGCAGCCGGGCCGGTGTGGCGGACATGATCGCGTCGCGCTGGAACTGGTTCCTCTTGGCCTGGGCGCCGAAGCCCGGCCCGTATGTCAGTGTCATTTCTTCGTACTCCCCCATGAGGGCAGGGTGGCCAGCTGCGAGTTGAGCCAGTCCCCCTGCGACTGCAGGCCGTTCAGCGTTACTTCAAGTTGAGCCCAGGTACGTTCCAGCGTGGAGCGGCGCATCGCCAACCGGGTATCCCACTCGGCGACTTGATCATTCATACTGCGGACCAGTGATTCCTGGCCTTGGATTCGCTTGGTGATGGCACCGTCGTACTTGTCCGAGGCATCCGTTGCAGCCGTAGCCACGCGACCGGCGATCGTTTGGACCACCTTCTCGACCCACGCAGAGTCTTCCATCATCGCCTTGCCGAACTTGTCGGCATCAAACTCAATCGAGCCGTCCTTGGTGATGCTGATGCCGATCTCCGACGGCGATCGTCCCTCGATGGGGCTGATCGCGGCGGTCATCATTCGCTGCTGAATGTCACGGACGCTGCTGTCCCCGGTGAAGATGCCGCCCTTGGTCGTCGTTGACCCGGTGGACGTGGAGACGTTCACGGAGGAGTTCTTAGAGATGAAGGCGAACAGATCCTTCAAACCGTCAACCAGCGCTTTGGATTTGGCAGTGACGGCCTCGTCGTCGCGAGTGACGGCGATGGATGATTTGTCGCCCTTGACCGCGTTCGCCCCCAAGGTAACGCTTACACCTGGAAGAAGGTTGGTGAATGTGTTGGTCGAAGAAGAGACGGTCTCTAGGCCGCCCCAAAGGGACACCGTGGCATCTCTTGCTTCCGCTATCCTCGTGACATCGAAGGCCCCGCCTACGGCAGAAACGGTGAAGAGATTATCCGCACCGGTCTCTTTTGCAACCAGCTGCAGCCGGAATTCCGGGATCGCCGCATCCGAGCCCACAGAAACTTTCGTCGCGGTGATGCCTTTACCAGACTCGTTGATCTCCCTGACGATCTGGTCCCAGGTCTTGCCCTCTGTGGGCACAGTAATGATGCCGTCCTTGAGCGCAATGGTGAGGGCTGTCGCGGATTCTGGCCAGTCACTCAGAAGCGCAGATACCGAAACCTGTGACTTCGCCAGTTCGACGACTTCCAGATCGATAGCACCTGCGGAGGCTCCTTCGGCCGTTACCACTGAGACTTTCTCAGAGCTGCTTGTGCCTGAGTAGATGTTGAGCGCGTTCGCTTTGCTCGTCTCGGTGGCGGTTTTTCCGAGATCGGAGATGCGCGTATTCAGCGCTTGAAGTGCGCTGACCAGCGTCTGGGTGCTGGAGACCTTATTTTTTAACAGGGACTGCGGACGCGCTTCCAGCTGCATCAGCTGGTTAATCATGGTGGCGGTGTCCAAACCGCTGACCATGCCGCCAATCGAAAACGCCACGCCAGTTCCTCCTGGAAGAAGTCTGTTTATGAGAAGAGATGCTGACGCCCGGCAGCGAAGAGTGTGAGGTCCAATTCGTTCGCCTCGCTGCCGGGCCGCATTCAGCCGTTAGCTACCCCGATTTAGCCGAGGAGCTGCAGCACACCCTGGTTGATCTGGTTGGCCTGAGCCAGCATCGCGGTGCCGGCCTGGGACATGATCTGGTTCTTGGTGAACTTGGCCATTTCCGATGCCATGTCGGTGTCGCGGATACGGGATTCCGAAGCAGACAGGTTCTCCGCAGAGATGTTGATGGACTTGATGGCCGACTCAAAACGGTTTTGTGCGGCGCCGAGTCCAGCGCGCTGGTCCGAAATATTGGCAATCGCCGAGTCGAGTGCCTCGATAGTCGCCTGCGCGCGAATGTGCGCATCGCCCGCACCGTCAGCAGAGTCGGTAACATTGAATCCAGCGGCGGGGTTAGTCCCATCCGAGATCAAAACGACATCAGCGTCGGCGGCATCCTTAACCGTCAGAGCCTTAGTCACGTCAGCCAGTGCCACAGAGATTCTGTTGTTCACGTCTCCATCTGCACCAACCTGGAACGACAAAGACTTATCCCCGCCGTTCCCGTCACCGTCCAGAAGCGCAATCCCGTTAAACGTGGTCGACTTCGTGATTCGGTGAAGTTCCATGCTCAGCTCATCGGCTTCATCCTGAATGGCCTGCCGTGATGCGCCGTTATTGGAGTCGTTGGCACCCTGAACGGCAAGGTCGCGCATGCGCTGCAGGATGGAGTGGACCTCGGTGAGCGCACCTTCAGCGGTCTGGATGACAGAGATGCCGTCCTGGGCGTTGCGGGCGGCAACGTTCAGGCCGTTGACCTGCGAGCGCAGGCCCTCGGAGATCGACAGGCCGGCTGCGTCATCGGCAGCGCGGTTGATGCGCAGGCCGGTGGACAGCTTCTCCAGGGACTTGGAAATGTCGTTCTGGGTGTTCGACAGGTTGCGGTACGAGTTCAGGGCCGCAACGTTGGTGTTAATGGCGAAAGCCATGATGAAACTCCTCCATGAGATGGTACAAATTCACCGGCCCGTCCATGGGCTGGCACTTGTAGCTATCGGAGGATTGCGAGGATCCGTTAGGAGAAGTGCAAAGAATTTTTCGCGGTGCGGGCGGCCGGGGCCGGCTGCTGCGAACAGGTCAAGAAACCGCGGCCCTTGGCTGCGTGGCGGCGAAGCGTGTAATCCCGCCGATGGTCTGATCGGCCAGCGCAGTCAGATATGCCTTCCGACGCGAGGGAGCGATCCGCGACTCGGGCACGTGGCTGGCGCCGCCGTCGTCGGAATAGTGCGTGTGCAGGCCGTCCCGGAGGAGGCGGATGGCCTCGGAGCGCTGCTGGGAGACGGCCGAGTGGGTAGCGCCGAGCTCTTCGGCGATTTCCTTGACGGTGCGGTCCTCGAAGTAGATTTGCTCCACGATGTAGCGCATCTTCGCCGGAAGGTGGTGCACGGCGGCCTTCAGGAAGGCGAGCCGCTCCTCGGTGAGGAGTGAACCTTCGGGCGACGCCGTCTCGGAGACCAGGAATTCGGCCGTGGTGTCGTCCAGGGCGGAGACGGTGCGGGAAGCATCGTCCATGGCGGCTTCCGCGGTCTCGCGGTCAACCCCCAGGGCGGCGGCAAGCTCGTCAACGCTCGGGTAGCGGCCGAGTTCGGCGGTCAGGGTTTCGCGCACGGACAGCGTTTCCTTGATCCGCTTGCGAACGGAGCGGGGGGCCCAGTCGATGGCCCGCATCTCGTCGGCAAAGGCGCCGATGATGCGACGGCGGGCGAAGGCGCCGAAGGGAACGCCGAGATCCGGATTAAAGGCGTCGGCGGCGGTGATGAGCGCTACCGAGCCGGCAGAGGCGAGGTCGTCGCGGGAAAGGTGGGTGGCTTTGGCGCACACTTCGGAGACCAGGTATCCGACGAGCGGGAGGTTTTCAACCACCAGTGCGTTACGGTCAGCACGATTCACTGACATGTCCCCCTCCGAGCCCAGAAATACGTGGACAAACCATCCCTGCTACCAAGAGGTGCGGCCTTGGAAGAACGATTCATCTCTTGGTGAAACCTACCATCAAATGCTCCTAACGCAAGGGCTCGCGCTGCCGATAGATAGGAATGTAGCCATGCCGTTACTCACTGTTCATCCAGTGCGGCTTTTTGACGCGGACCCGCGGGGGTTGAGTCCGCAGAATCAACCAGGGGAGGTGCCTGACATGGGAGCCCATGAACTGTCCGCCATGCTGTGGCACGAACGCGAACTTCTTGAACTGCTGGTCTTCAAACTCGAGGAGGAGCAGCTGCTCCTGACCGCCGGCAAGTCCCGGTGGCTGCAGCACGCCACCCGGGAGGTGGAACAGGTGTTGGAGCGGCTGCGCGACGCCGGCCTGGCCCGCACGGTCGAGGTGGCCGCACTGGCCCGGGAGTGGGATACGCCGGAAGGCGCCACGTTGCGCGAGCTGACCGAACAGGCACCGGTGGGGCCATGGGGAGAGATCTTCAAGGGACATTTGCAGGCACTGACCCAGCTGACCCTGCAGATCCGCGAACTGCGCGACGTGAACGAGAAGTTCCTGCGTGCGGCTGCCCGGTCCACCCAGGAAACGCTGGCCAATTTCAATCCCGATGCCGGGACCTACGACGCACAGGGGACGGCAGGGCTTTCGGGCAACCGCTCCCAGCTGTTCGACACAACGATCTGAGGTTTTCGCAGTGAGTACCTTCAGCGGCCTGAACACCGCGTACACCGGTCTGGTGGCTGCCCGTCAAGGGTTGAACGTGGTGGGCCAGAACATCGCCAACGCCAATACCGAGGGCTATACCCGCCAGCGGGTCAGTACGTCGTCCATCGGCGCCCTCGACCGCACCGGGCTGCTGACCGGCGGAGTGCAGATCGGCCAAGGCGTTTCGGTGGACGCGATTGCGCGACTGGGTGACATGCACCTGGATACGCGCGTCCGGTTCTCGGCCGGTGTCGCTGGGTATTCTGCAGTGCGCGCCGATACGATGTCCGGCCTGGAAGCGTCCTTGCGCGAGCCGGGCCAATACGGCATCTCGACGCAGCTTCAGGAGTTTTGGGCCTCCTGGCAGGCCCTGTCGAACCGGCCGGATGACGGCGCTGCCGGCGCGGTGGTGCTGGAAGAGGCGAACATCCTGGCCGACATGATCAAGCGCGGTTACCGAGAAGTTCGCGAGCAGTTCTCCCGCCTGCGCTCCGATGTGGACACCATGACCGCAGAGGTCAACGGCACTGCGTCCCAGGTAGCCAATCTCAACGAGAAGATTCGTTTTGCTGTTGCCAACGGAGGCTCCGCGAACGAGCTGATGGACCACCGCAACCTGCTGACTGAACGGCTGGCTGCCCTGACCGGAGCCACGGTTCGCCACGGCAGCGACGGGCAGGTGGATGTGCTGATCGGCGGCAATGCGATTGTCACTGGTTCCAGCGCCCAAAGAATCGCCGTTGCACCTGGATCGGACACAGACATTTCGGGCCCTAACGGGGTCAGCCTGGTGTGGGAAAGCCCGAGCCGGAACGACATGCCGGTTGTGCTCGGGGGTGGCGAGATCGCTGGGGCGTTGTCGATGTTGAGCGGTGGTACGGACGGCGGCCCACTCCGGGCGGCGGCCGAAAGCTACAACGGATTTGCGAAAACGTTGGCTGAAGGCGTCAACCAGATTCATGCGGACGGCTACACCAGCGGGGGCGTAACCGGTAAGCCGTTCTTCAGCATGTTGGATGGCAACGAGGCGTCCACTCTAGCGGTGGAGATCAAAAAGGCCGCTGACCTTGCAACCCGCGGCGAAGATGCGGGTGCGTTGGACGGATCTGTCGCTGACAAAATCTCTCAGCTTGGCGTTGGAGCAGGCTCCCCTGACCGCGTTTGGGAGAACATTGTCACCACCATCGGCGTAGCCGCGAAGACGGAGCTGCAGCAGTCCAACCTCGCGGGCATCGCGTCCCAGTCGGCCAAGACCTTGCAACTGTCCAACGCGTCGGTGGATATGGACGAAGAGAACGTCAACCTGCTGACATACCAGCACGCCTACCAGGGCGCGGCCCGGGTGATGACGGCGATTGATGAAATGCTCGATACGTTGATCAACCGCACCGGATTGGTCGGGAGGTAGCCATGATTTCAAGAGTCACCAACCAAACGATGAGCAGCTTCGCCCAGCGCAACCTGCAGGACAATATGGCGCGTATTGCCAAGCTGCAGGAGCTGGCCGCCGGCGAGTCGTTGATTGCCCGCCCCTCGGACAACCCGACGGGCACCGCCGATTCCATGCGCACTCGTGCGGATATGCGCGCCAACGCGCAATACAAGCACAACATCGACGACGCCAATGGCTGGCTCACCACCGCCGACTCCGCGCTGGGCACGGTCACCGACTTGCTCAACAAGGCCCGCGACCTGACGATCCAGGCTTCCAATGGTTCCATCTCGCAGACGGCACGCGAGGCCGTCGCCTTGGAGCTTGGCAGCATCAAGGAAAGCCTCTTGGCTGCGACTCGGACGCAGTACCTGGGACGCAACGTGTTTGCGGGGAACTCCGACAAGCCAAACGTATATAACGACCCCCCAACCGCGCCGTACACCGTGACGGAACCGAGTGCCACCGGGGTCGAGCGCCGCATCGGACCCGGGGAACACCAGACGGTGCGCGTCGATGCCAGCGCTGCTGCGGTCTTCGGCGACGATTCCACGGGCAAGGGCCCGTCGGTCTTCGCCCTGCTGGATACGATGATCGCCAAGCTCAACGGCACTGGCAGCGTCAGCGAAGACTTGAACGCCATCGACGACCGGCTGAACACCGTGATCAACGCACGCGCCGAGGTCGGTACCCGCCACGCCCAGATCCTGAAAGCGCAGGAGACGAACTTGGACGAAGCTGTTTCGCTTGAAGCCCGGCGCTCCGGGATCGAGGATCCGGATATCGGAAAGGTAATCCTGGACCTGAAGATGCAGGAAGTGGCCTATCAGGCCGCCCTGCAGGTCACGGCTCGGGTGCTGCAGCCGACGCTGATGGACTTCCTGCGATGAGCGCCGCGCTGACCTTCGTGGCCCCTCCCCCGGGACTGGCACCGCTGGTCGACTTCACGCTGGACGAGATCGCGGGAGCGGCCGGCCTGTACTCCCTGCAGCCCGTGGCCGAACCGGGCAAGCGCCTCTTCGTCCTGGACGCCGCGACCTACCTGAACCAGTACACCCCCGTGATTTCCGACGACGACCGTGCCGCCCTGGACCTCAATGCCTCCGAGGACGCCATGGTGCTGGTGGTGGCCAACCCCGGCGAATCGGGCACCACCGTGAACCTGATGGCCCCGATCGTGGTCAACGTGCACACCGGCGTCAGCGCCCAAGTCATTCTGGAAGGCCAGGACTGGCCGCTTCGTGCCGAACTGACGCCGCAGGCCGCCTAGCCTCACCCGCCGATCGCGTGACACCGCAGTAACGCCAGTAGAAGTCAGACGTCTGAAACTCTTGAGCTGACGGCGGCTACCGTGCAAGAGTTATGCCCACGGTCCAAGGGACCTGCTGGGGGATCCGGAATCACCGGTTAATGGCTTCCGGCGGCTTATGGGGGAACCGCCGGAAGCAACCACCCTCACCCCTCGTCCGGGTCCTCGCGTTTTGCCCGCGTCAGATCCGCCCGGCGCAGCAGCTCACCGCCGTCGGGATAGAGCACCTCTTCCAGCACCAACGGGTGCGGCGGAGCCAGCTTGCTCTTCGAGTCCCGTACCTTCGCCCGCATCCGGTCGCGCAGCCACTCCGGCGCCTGCTCGCCGCTGCCAACCATCAACGATGCGCCGATCAGGGCACGCACCATGTTGTGGCAGAACGCGTCCGCTTGCACGGTGGCCGTGACCACGCCGTCGGCGCCGCGGGCGAAGTCGAACTTCTGCAACTCCCGGATGGTGGTGGCGCCTTCCCTGGGTTTGCAGAAGGCCAGGAAGTCGCCGATGCCCAGGAGTTTTGCGGCTGCGCGGTTGAGGAGATCGACGTCGACGGCGTGCTTGTGCCACAGCGTGGTGTTGCGTGACAGCGGGTCCCACGTCTCGGCCCGGTCCGCGATCCGGTAGCTGTAGCGGCGCCAGAGGGCGGAAAACCGGGCGTCGAATCCGTCGGGGGCGACGACGGCGCGCTTGACCTCGATGGCCCCGGCAAGGTCCCGATAGGGCACCGGGGCGCCGACGCGGCCGCCGAGCACCTTGGCCAGCACGCCGCGCAAGCGCCGTACCAGGGCTTCGGCGGGATCGACCTCGCGGCCGCGGGCCAGCCCGTGCCACTCCCCCGGGTCCAGGTCGAAATGAACCACCTGCCCGCGGGCGTGGACCCCGGCGTCGGTGCGGCCGGCAACTGTCAGCCGGATCGGCCGGCGGAGCATGACCGCCAGCGCTTCCTCGAGCGCGCCCTGCACGGTCAGCCGGCCGGGCTGCACGGCCCACCCGCTGAAGGGGCCGCCGTCGTACGCAAGATCCAGGCGGACACGCAAGGGCCCGCCGTCCTGGTCGGGGACGGGTGAGACAGTCGGAGGCATGGATTCCATGCTACCGGGAGCCCCCGAGGGTCCCGGATGCCGCCGGCGCCCGTCCCGGTTGCGGGCGGGAACCGTCCAGACGTCGGCGGACTGTCGACGGGGGCAGGCATTCGGTCTATGTTGCTGGGACGATGCCCGCACCCCCGGGCGGGACCGCAAGGTTCGGAGGAACGATGGCAGGCAGCCCCGACGTGGCAACCACGGATCACAACCGCCGGATCGCCCTGCCCGGGATCGTCCTCGGGGTGGGGCTGGGCGGCTTCGTGGATGGGATCCTGCTGCACCAGATCCTGCAGTGGCACCATATGCTCACGAGCGCGGACACCGCGAACATCGACGTCGGTTCGTACCCGGCGAACACCGTCCACGGCCTGCAGATGAACACGCTGTGGGACGGCCTGTTCCATACGGCGACCTGGCTGGCCGTGCTGATCGGGCTGGGGCTGTTGTACTCGCGGGTGACGTCCTCGCGCGGGCGGGTCTGGGCATCCCGGACCCTCTGGGGCTGGATGCTCCTCGGCTGGGGACTCTTCAATCTCGTGGAGGGGATCATCGACCACCACCTCCTCGCCATTCATCACGTCATCGGCGGCGAGTACCAGATGCTGGCCGACATCCTCTTTCTGCTGTTCGGGGCACTGCTGGTGATCGGCGGCTGGCTGCTGCAACGGTCCGGGCGGGTGGTAGACCTGAGGGCCTCGGGAAAGGATCCGGCGTGATCGGCGCCCACTCTGCCCTCAACCACCAGCCAGCCGCGTTCGACGGCGTGCTGCCGCCGGCGCTCGTGGCGGCGGCGGCAGTCGCCTACCTGGCGTTGGCGTGGTTGCGGAGCCGCGAGGACCGCGGCTGGAGCCGCTGGCGGACCGCTTCGTTCCTGGCAGGCTCGCTGTTGCTGGCGCTGGGCCTCGCGCCGCAGCTGATACCGCTGCCGCCGGGCGGGGTGCCGGCCCACATGGTCCAGCACCTGCTGATTGGCATGTATGCGCCGATCGGGCTGGTCCTCGGTGCGCCCGTGACCCTGCTGCTGAGGTCGGTGCCGCGCCGTCGCGGCAAGCTGATCGGCAGGGTGCTGCGCTCACGGCCGGCCCACCTGGTGACCAACCCGGTGACTGCGCTGATCCTCACCCTCGGCGGGCTGGCGGGCCTGTACTTCACGCCGCTCTACTCACTGGCGGCGGACACCCCGCTGCTGCACCACGCCATCCACCTGCATTTCCTGGCCGCCGGCTGCCTCTTCGCCTGGGTGGTCGCCGGGCCGGACCCGGCGCCGCGCAGGCCCTCCGTGCCGGCGAGGCTGGTGGTGCTGGGCGTCGCGATCGCCGGCCATGCGGTCCTGTCCCAGCTGCTCTACGCGGGGCTGTTCGTCCAGGTCCCCGCGCCGGCGGCCGAGCTGAGGCTTGCCGGCGACCTGATGTACTACGGCGGGGACGTCGCCGAGCTGTTGCTGGCCTTCGCGCTGGTGTCGACGTGGCGGCCCCGGCGCGTGCCGCAGCCACGCCGGCCGGCTCCCCGCCACGACACTGAACCGCGTCCCAAAGAACCGGCCGCACCAAGCTCCCGCGGAAACGGAACCCGCTCTCCCGAGGCGGGCACCGGCGTCGTGATGTGAGTCTTTGAGATACGCAAAAGCCCGCCGCCCCGGAAGGGGACGGCGGGCCTCACGCGTGAAGGCGAAGAACTACTTCTTCTCTTCGGCAGCTTCCTCAGCGGACTCCGCCGACGGAGCGGACTCCGCTGACTCGGGAGAGTCAGCGGAATCGCCGGACTGCGCCGACTCGGGCGAGTCAGCGGACTCGGCCGAAGCGGTCTCTTCCTCGACCGGAGCCGGGGCAGCCTTGGCCGTGGCCTTCTCGGCCTCGTTCACGACGGCCTGCTTCGGGGACACCGGCTCCATCACCAGTTCGATGACGGCCATGGGGGCGTTGTCGCCCTTGCGGTTGCCGATCTTGGTGATGCGGGTGTAGCCGCCGTCGCGGTTGGTCATCACCGGCGCGATGTCGGTGAACAGCTCGTGCACGATGCCCTTGTTGCTGATCACTGCCAGCACGCGGCGGCGCGAGGCCAGGTCGCCGCGCTTGGCGAAGGTGATTAGGCGCTCGGCGAACGGGCGCAGGCGCTTGGCCTTGGTGACCGTGGTGGTGATCCGCTTGTGCTCGAAGAGCGCGGCGGACAGGTTGGCGAGCATCAGGCGCTCGTGGGCAGGACCGCCTCCGAGGCGCGGACCCTTAGCGGGGGTAGGCATTATGTTTTCTCCTCAATGGTGCCGCTGTGCGCTCCCGAGCGCCGTGGCGGCAGAATTCTTGCGTTTTAGAGTTCGTCCTCGAAGGTTTCGTCCTCGTCGATGGCTGCGGCGCGGGCAGCCAGATCGAACCCAGGAGGCGAATCCTTCAGCGACAGACCCAGTTCCACCAGCTTTGCCTTGACCTCGTCGATGGACTTGGCACCAAAGTTGCGGATGTCCATCAGGTCGGCCTCGGAGCGGGCAACGAGTTCACCCACGGTGTGGATGCCCTCACGCTTAAGGCAGTTGTAGGAACGGACGGTCAGTTCCAGGTCCTCGATCGGCAGGGCCATGTCGGCAGCCAGGGCGGCGTCCGTGGGGCTCGGGCCGATCTCGATGCCTTCGGCGGCGGTGTTCAACTCGCGGGCCAGGCCGAACAGTTCAACCAGGGTGGTTCCGGCAGAGGCGACGGCGTCGCGCGGTGCAATGGAGGCCTTGGTTTCGACGTCGACAATCAGGCGGTCGAAGTCGGTGCGCTGCTCAACACGGGTTGCCTCAACCTTGAAGGTCACCTTCAGCACCGGCGAGTAGATGGAGTCGACCGGGATGCGGCCGATCTCCTGGTCGCCGGACTTGTTCTGGGCTGCCGACACGTAGCCACGGCCGCGTTCGATGGTCAGTTCGAGTTCGAACTTGCCCTTCTCGTTCAGCGTGGCGATGTGCAGGTCCGGGTTGTGGAATTCCACGCCGGCCGGCGGCGCGATGTCCGCGGCGGTGACGACGCCGGGTCCCTGCTTGCGCAGGTAGGCAACCACGGGCTCGTCGTGCTCGGAGGAGACAGCCAGGTTCTTGATGTTCAGGATGATCTCGGTGACATCTTCCTTCACACCCGGCACGGTGGTGAACTCATGCAGCACGCCGTCGATGCGGATGCTGGTGACGGCAGCCCCCGGAATCGAGGACAGCAGCGTGCGGCGGAGGGAGTTTCCGAGGGTGTAGCCAAAGCCCGGCTCCAGCGGTTCGATGACGAACCGGGAGCGGTTATCGGCCACTACTTCTTCAGTAAGGGTGGGGCGCTGTGCAATGAGCACTTAGATTTCCTTTCAGCGAGCATCCGCTATATGACGCAGCACGAATTGGTGGAAAAGGGCGGCTGGTCAGCCTCCAGCGTGGAACTTTCGGCCGCCGACAGACTCTCCCGCAAAAGTGGGAGGAATCTGTGCGGCGGCCAAAAGTATCCTTGGGCTGTTTAGACGCGGCGGCGCTTCGGCGGACGGCAACCGTTGTGCGCGCTGGGGGTGACGTCCTGAATGGAGCCAACCTCGAGGCCAGCGGCCTGCAGCGAACGGATTGCGGTCTCGCGTCCCGACCCCGGGCCCTTCACGAAGACGTCGACCTTCTTCAGGCCGTGCTCCTGGGCACGCTTGGCGGCCGATTCGGCAGCCATCTGCGCGGCGAACGGGGTGGACTTGCGGGAGCCCTTGAAGCCAACCTCGCCGGCCGAGGCCCACGAGATGACGGCACCGGTCGGGTCCGTGATGGACACGATGGTGTTGTTGAAGGTGCTCTTGATGTGCGCCTGGCCCAGCGCGATGTTCTTCTTGTCCTTGCGACGCGGCTTGCGTACCGCTCCACGAGTCTTGGGGGGCATTGCTTCTCCTACAAAGTTGGTTGGTAGCTATCTGACCGGCTGGGAATCAGCGGGTCTTCTTCTTACCGGCGACGGTGCGCTTCGGGCCCTTGCGGGTGCGAGCGTTGGTCTTGGTGCGCTGTCCGCGGACGGGCAGGCCACGGCGGTGGCGGATGCCTTCGTAGCTGCCGATCTCAACCTTGCGGCGGATGTCGGCTGCAACTTCGCGGCGGAGGTCGCCTTCTACCTTGTAGTTGCCCTCGATGAAGTCACGCAGCTGCACGAGCTCAGCGTCGGTGAGGTCCTTGACACGGGTTTCCGGGCTGATGCCGGTCTCCGCGATAACCTGCTCTGCACGGGTCTTACCCACGCCGTAGATGTAAGTCAGGGCGATAATTACCCGCTTTTCGCGGGGAATATCTACGCCAGCGAGACGAGCCATAGTGGCGGTTCTCCTTGTTGTATCCGGAGGTCTGAAGCAGCGCGGCCCCGTTGTTCGGGTCCCCGGCCTCCGTGCCGGGGGTGTGCAGGTTGCCCTGCTGCGCTGCCTTTATCTTTGAGTTACTACGCGTGGGCGTGCTGCCCCTGCTTGAAGCAGGAGTCTTAGCCCTGGCGCTGCTTGTGGCGCGGGTTCTCGCAGATCACAATGACGTTGCCCTTGCGACGAATCACCTGGCACTTGTCACAAATCCGCTTGACGCTCGGCTGGACCTTCATGGTTTTCCTTTGCGTTGTTAGCTGATGCTGCCTTGTAACTACTTACGGTTCTCCGCAGTTGCCTGCGGCATAAGCCTTTACTTGTAGCGGTAGACGATACGGCCCCGTGAGAGGTCGTACGGGCTGAGTTCCACCACAACGCGGTCCTCGGGGAGGATCCTGATGTAGTGCTGACGCATCTTTCCCGAGATATGAGCCAGCACAACGTGCCCGTTGGTCAGCTCAACGCGGAACATCGCATTGGGCAGAGCCTCCTGCACAGTGCCTTCAATCTCAATGACACCGTCTTTCTTAGCCATATCCTCCGCTAACGTCAGTAACCATCGCCGGAGCGGTGGCTAGTTTTAGGGTTTCGCTTGCCGCTACACTCCCACTGAGCCGTACGTTCCGGCAGGCTTTCGCGGGCGCCATGCACCCGAAGATGGGCATGGAAGTAGAGACAACCAACAGACAACTGTACTCCGGAAGCCGAATAAAGTTAAATCCGGGTAACGCCTGGGACCTGCGCGCGGCAGACTTCAGCCGAGGTGCGGATACTTCTCCAGGACGACGCCGGCCGCCTCCACCCGTTCGGCACTCACCACGGCGTCCCAAATGGCCGCGGTGACCGCTTCTGCGGCCAACACGTGCAGTTCCGCCCGGGGGTCGACGGGCCCGTCCTGCACGAGCTGCTGCGCCCCGGTGGCCAGGGCGAAGATCACATCCCCATCCATCAGGGTGTGCGACGGGCTAACGGCCCGGGCCAGGCCGGCGTGCGCGGCGCAGGCCGTCCGCTTCGCCTGTGCCGGATCCAACACTGCGTTGGTGGCGACCACGCACAGGGTTGTGTTCAGCGGGGACGCCGGCCGCTGCCCGGGTCGTTTCGGTTCCCCGGCCCGCCGGCCCGGGCCCCCGGTTGCTGCCGACACCCCGCCAAGGCGGCCGGCACCGGTGTCAGTGCCCGCCGCACTGCCGCCGCGCCCTGGGAGCGCCCCCGTGAACGGCGCGCCGGCGGCATTGGCCACCGCGAGCGCGCCGACCACGATGCCCTCGTTAGCGCCGCCCATGCGCAGCGAGGCGGTCCCCACTCCCCCCTTGTACTGCTGGAAGCCCATCGCCGCCCCAGTACCGGCGCCCGCATTGCCCCGCTGCACCGCACCAAAGTCCTCCATGGCACCCGCGGAGGCAGCGGCGTCGTACCCCATCTGCTCATCCGGCCGCGCCTTGATGTCCCCGCCCCGGCCAAGATCATAGATGGCTGCCGCCGGAACGATCGGCACCACTGCATTCTGGGTGCGGAAACCGAGCCCCTGCTCCTCCAGCCAGCGCTGCGCCCCGTGCGCGGCCACCAGCCCGAAGGCGCTGCCCCCGGCGAGCACCACGGCATCTACCGTGGGCACCAGCGTGGTGGGATCGAGCGCATCGGTCTCGTGCGTGGCCGGCCCGCCCCCGCGAACGTCCACGGCGCCAACCGTCCCGGCCGGTGGCAGCACCACCGTGACGCCGGTGAGCCAGCCGTCGCCGATCTTCTGGACCTGACCCACGCGGATGCCGGGCACATCGGTAATGGAAGAAGCCATGGCCTCATCCTCGCCCGGAGGATGAGGATGAGCAAGGATGAGGTGCATCGGTTAAGCACGCTCCTCACGTCTCCCCTGCCCACCGGTCCACTGCGGGTTCCGAAACTGTCGTACCCGGCTAATAGCCTGTTCTTAGTAGTTCAGCAGCATCGTTGGCCATCGGGGCGGGGGGTCCCGGCGGCGTCTGCGGACCTTGTTCCACGACCTCTCGTAGTCGCTGCCGTGCCGCGGGCACGCCGAAGATTGAGACGCCGATATGTTTGATCCGGCAGGACCCGAGCCACCAGAAGCAGTCACGGCACCCGAAGCAGCCGAGGCAGCGCAGGGAACGCGGCCTGCGATCGCGGGGACCGGTGTGCCGGTCCGGACGCCCGGGATCGACGCCTTCGCCGGCGCCCTGGCCCGGGTCGACCTGCTCGGTTCCGAACAGGACCTGGTGGACCGGATCACCGCGCTGGAAAACGCCAAGGACGCGGCCGCCGCCGCCCAGGCCAAGTTGCAGGTAGCCCTGGATAAGGCCACGCGGGCCCGGCGCGCCGCCGCCGGGGCCCCGAAGAACCGGCAGGGCCAGGGCATCGCGAAGCAGATCGGGCTGGCGCGGCGGGAATCCCCGCACCGCGCCGCGCTCATGCTCGGCGTCGCGAAGATCCTGGTCGCCGAAATGCCGCACACCCTGAACGCCTTGGCCACCGGGCACCTGAACGAGTGGCGCGCAGCGACCCTGGTCCGCGAAACCGCGTGCCTGACCAAGGAAGACCGGGCCGCGGTGGACCAGGAGCTGGCCGGCAACCCGGCCCGCCTGCACGGGCTGGGCAACCGGCAACTCGAAGCCGAAGCCAAACGGATCGCCTACCGTCTGGACCCCCGCGCCGTGGTGAACCGCGCCGCGAAAGCCGAAGCCGACCGGCACGTCTCCGCCCGCCCCCAACCCGACACCATGGTGGCCGTCCGGACACTGCTGCCCGTCGTGCAGGGCGTGGCCCTGATGGCCGCGCTGCGCCGCGAAGCCGACCGATTGCGCAACAACGGCGACGCCAGGACTCGCGGCCAGGCCATGGCCGACACCATGTTCGAACGCGTCACCGGTGCCTCCACCGCCGACCCGGCCCGCACCGAAATCCAGCTCGTCATGACGGACCGCGCCCTGCTCCAAGGCGACAGCGAACCGGCCTGGCTCACCGGCTACGGCGTGGTCCCGGCTCAATACGCCCGGGACCTCATCCGCCTCCCGCAAAACCCGCCCATACCAACCGGCAACGCCAGGGCCGGCATCGGCCACGCAGCGGGCTTGGCCGGCAAGAGGACACCCGACCACAGAGCGCCGGCAGGAACGCTGACCGACCAGGAGCCGCCGGGCGAAGCGCCCCGTCAGAATGCGCCGCCGGCAGGCACCGAACCTGGTTGGAAGACCGCACGGCAGAACACCCGGCGCAGCAAAGAGCTGAAACCCGGCGGCGTGGCGGACGTCTGGATCCGCCGCATCTACACCGCACCGGGCACCGGACAATTGCTCGGCATGGACTCGAAAGCACGCAGGTTCCCGGCCGGACTACGCCGGATGGTCATCGCCCGCGACCAGGTCTGCTCCGGCCCCTGGTGCGACGCCCCGATCCGGCACATCGACCACATCGTCGCCTGGTCCGACGGCGGGAAAACCACCATCACCAACGGACAGGGCCTGTGCGAACGCTGTAACCAGGACAAAGAAGCCGAAAGCTGGTCCAACCGGACAGTCGGCGGGCGGCCCCTGCACCAAGTCGAAACCACGACCCCCACCGGGCACACCTACCCAACACCGCGCCGCCGCCGCCGGGCACCCCTCCGCCGGGAACGAAAGCGGCCTAGCGGCCGGCCCGTTGGCGCTCGTCGCCGCTCGGTGCAGCCCTCAGACTCATCCCAAGTCCGGCGTTTAGCAGCTAGCCGGCACCGATGGCCACCAGGCTCTGCTGCCCGACGTCGAGGCAGGCCCCGAGGAGCAGGACCACCACATAGGCGCTGACCGGGACCAGCAGTGCCCATTCGCGTGCCGAACCGGCATTGCCCAGGAGCGGCAGGGCGAAGTAGCCGTTCCGCCGCCAGATAGCGTTGAGGAGCGGGATCCTGCGCCACACCTTCGGGGGTTTGATCCGCAGCGGCCACAGCAGGTTCACTCCCCCGGTGGTCAGCATGTCGCCGAGCACATGCATGACGACGCCTATGCCCATGGCCAACGGGAACCAGTTGTGTTGTTCCGGGGCGTACAGGGCGATGAAGGCCGCCACCGACAAACCGACGACCCACGGAATTTTCTGCAGCCCGTCGGGCAGGAACTTCAGGGCCTTGGCGGCAAAGGCCACCAGCAACACGCACAGGAGACCGGCGCCCGGGTAGACCGTGCCGAACAGCTCGGTCTCGGCCGTCCAGAGCCCGGCGACCCACGCGATCGCCACGAACGCCGCCAAGCCGATCAGCGAGTGGGTGCCCCTGCGGTGCCCGCCGGCCACAGCGCCAATGCCCGCGCAGACCGCATTGGAGAGCGGCGGCAGCGAGCGGGCGATGGTGGCGTGGCGGTGGTCGGCATCCGGAACGAGTGCCGCGCCGGCGGTCACCATGGCACCGGTGATCAGGCCGAGCGGCCCCACGTCCAGCAGCCCCCAGCCGAGGGTGAGGCTCTGCCCGCCCCAGCCCATCGGCGTCGTCAGGGCATCCAGCGGCACATGGACCTGGCTGGTGACCGCGATCCAAGCGGCGGCGCCGGAGAGGGCGTGGTGGGCTCCCATCATGATGGGCAAGGTCCTTTCGGGAGGGCGGCGTCCGCGCGCAGCCAGTCGGCTGGCCGCGGCGAGCCGGGATCAGGGTGCGGAGCCAGTCGGCTGGCCGCGGCGGGGGCCGGGTCGGAGTGCGGGCGCCGGTGCGCAGCCAGTCGGCTGGCCGCGGCGAGCCGGGATCAGACCTGCGGGCTGCGGATTAACCTCGAAAGGCCGGGCCGGCTGGACGATGGATCCAGCGGGTCCGGCCTTTCGATGACGTCAGGCCTAGGAAGTGGCAGCGGGCGGTTAGTCCAGCGGCACCGGGGTAACCCCCAGCGGAGCCAGCCTCGCCGCTCCCCCGTCTTCGGCCGTCAAAACCCAGATGCCGCCGTCGTGCACTGCCACGGTGTGCTCCCACTGGCAGGACCGGGAGCCGTCCGTGGTCACCACGGTCCAGTCGTCGTCCAGCACCTTGGTCTCGATGTCCCCGCGCACCAGCATGGGTTCGATGGCCAGGCAGAGCCCGGGACGGATCTTCGGGCCGCGGTGATTCGTCCGGTAGTTCAGCACATCCGGGGCCTGGTGCATGGCGGTGCCGATGCCGTGGCCCACGTAGTCCTCAAGGATGCCCAACGGCTTGCCCGGCACGGAGGAAACGTAATCGTCGATGGCGTTGCCGATGTCGCCCACGCGGTGGCCGGTGGCAAGGGCGGCAATGCCGTGCCACATGGCCTCCTCCGTGACGTCGGACAGCCGCTGGTCTTCCGGATCGGCGGTGCCCACGATCACCCCGCGGGCGGAGTCACCGTGCCAGCCGTCGATGCTGCAGCCCCCGTCGATCGAGATGATGTCCCCGTCGCCGAGCACCTTGCCGCCCGGGATTCCGTGGACCACTTCCTCGTTCACGGACACGCAGACCGTTGCGGGGAAGCCGTGGTAGCCCTTGAAATTGCTCTTGGCCCCGGCCTCGTCCAGCACCGCTTCGAAGGCCGCGTCCACATCCGCCGTAGTCGCGCCGGGGACGGCGGCGGCAACCGCAGCGTCCAGGGCGCGGCTGACCACCAGGCCGGCGGTCCGCATTTTCCGGATCTGGTCCTTGGTCTTGTATTCGATGCTGGGCTGGCCGAAGGCCATGGGCTGCCTCTTCTAACTGTCTGGCGGGTGTCAGGCCGTGACGGACTTGAGCGCGGACATGATGCGCTCGGTGACCTCGTCGATGTCGCCGATGCCGTCAACGGTCGCAACGATCCCGCGGTCGGCGTAACGACTCACCACGGCCTCCGTCTGCTCGTGGTACAGGGCCAGCCGGCGCCGGATCACCGTCTCGTTGTCATCGCTGCGGCCTTCCTGCGCGGCGCGGCCGAGAAGGCGCTTGACCAGCTCCTCGTCGTCGGCGGTCAGCTGCAGCACGATGTCCAGCTGCGAGCCGGCCTCGGCCAGGATGCTGTCCAACTCGTCGACCTGGCCGCTGGTGCGGGGGTAGCCGTCCAGCAGGAAGCCGTCGGCGGCGTCGGGCTGCTTCAACCGGTCGCGCACCATGTTGTTGGTGACGCTGTCCGGCACGAACTCGCCCTTATCGATGTACTTCTTGGCCTCGACGCCGAGCGGCGTCTCTTCCTTCACGTTGGCGCGGAAGATGTCTCCGGTGGAGATCGCGACGATGCCCAGCCGATCGGAGATGCGGGAGGCCTGGGTGCCTTTGCCCGATCCGGGCGGGCCGATAATGAGCATTTGTGTCATCGCAGAAGTCCTTCGTAGTGACGTTGCTGTAGTTGAGCGTTGATTTGTTTGACGGTCTCCAAACCCACACCAACCATGATGAGGATGGAGACGCCGCCGAACGGGAAGTTCTGGTTGGCGTTGATCAGTACCAGGGCGATCAGCGGGATGAGCGAGACGATGCCCAGATAGAGCGCGCCGGGCAGCGTGATCCTGGCCAGCACGTACTGCAGGTACTCCGCCGTGGGGCGGCCGGCCCGGATGCCCGGGATGAAACCGCCGTACTTCTTCATGTTCTCCGCGACTTCCTCGGGGTTGAACGTGATGGCCACGTAGAAGTAGGTGAAGAAGACGATCAGCGCGAAGTAGACCGCCATGTAGAACGGCGAGTCCCCGCTGACCAGGTAGGTGTTGATCCAGTTGACCCACTCCGGCGGCGCGGTGGTGCCGTCGGCCGGCGTGTTGAACTGGGCGATCAGCGACGGCAGGTACAGCATCGACGACGCGAAGATTACCGGGATGACACCGGCCATGTTCACCTTGATCGGGATGTACGTGCTGGTGCCGCCGACGGTGCGGCGTCCCACCATGCGCTTGGCGTACTGCACGGGGATGCGTCGCTGCGACTGTTCCACGAAGACCACCGCGGCGACGGTCAGCAGGCCGACGATCAGCACGCCCAGGAAAACGTTCACGCCCTGGGTGTTCCAGATCTCGCCCAGCGAGCTCGGGAAACCGGCGGCAATCGAGATGAAGATCAGCAGGGACATGCCGTTGCCGACGCCCTTCTCGGTGATCAGTTCGCCCATCCACATGATCAGGCCGGTGCCTGCGGTCAGGGTCAGGATGATCAGCGAGATCGTGACCAGGTTGTCCTCGGGAATGATCGGGACCGGGCAGTCCCCCAGGAGTGCGCCGGTCCGCGCCAGCGACACCAGTGTCGTGGCGTTGAGCAGGCCCAGCGCGATGGTCAGGTACCGGGTGTATTGCGTGAGCTTGGACTGGCCCTGCGGGCCTTCCTGGTGCAGCTCCTGGAACCGGGGAATGACGACGCGCAGCAGCTGCACGATGATGCTGGCGGTGATGTACGGCATGATGCCGAGGGCGAAGATGGACACCTGCAGCAGCGCACCGCCGCTGAAGAGGTTGACGAACTGGTACAGCCCGCCGCTGGTGTTGCCCAGCGCCAGACACTGCTGCACGTTGCCGTAGTCCACGCCGGGGGCCGGAATGAAGACGCCCATGCGGTAGACCGTCATGATGCCGAGCGTGAACAGCAACTTGCGCCGCAGGTCCGGCGTCCGGAATGCCCGGCCAATTGCGCTAAGCAAGCGTCCTCCCAAGAAGTTTCTGATGCCGCTGCGCGGCAAGTCACAAGATCCGAGTCTATCGGCTCGGCCCGTTCGCATTAAACGGGTTAAGAATACGTGGTGTGCCTTAAAGCGGCTGAACTCGTGGCGGCCGGCGTAAACCGGCCACCACGAGTTCAGTCAGAGGCTGCTAAAAGACCCCACCAGTCACGGGCTGCTAGAGCGCCGTCACGGTGCCGCCGGCGGCGGCGATCTTTTCAGCGGCACTGGCGGAGAAGGCGTCAACCTTCACATCGACCTTGACGGTGATGTCGCCGGTGCCCAGGACCTTCACGGGCTGGTTCTTGCGAACCGCACCCTTGGCCACCAGGGCGTCCACGGTCACTTCGCCGCCCTCGGGGAACAGCTCATTGAGCTTGTCCAGGTTTACGACCTGGAATTCCACCTTGAACGGGTTCTTGAAGCCGCGCAGCTTCGGCAGGCGCATGTGCAGCGGCAGCTGGCCGCCGGCAAAGCCAGCCTTGACCTGGTAACGGGCCTTCGTACCCTTGGTACCGCGACCGGCGGTCTTGCCCTTGGAGCCTTCACCACGACCGACACGGGTCTTGGCGGTTTTGGCACCGGGGGCAGGACGCAGGTGGTGGACCTTCAGAGTTTTGTTCTCTTCTGCCATCTTTACTTCGCCTCCTCAACCTTCACCAGGTGAGAAACAGTGTTGACCATGCCGACGGTCACTGCATCGGCGCTGCGGACAACGGTGTGTCCGATGCGCTTCAGGCCCAGTGAACGCAGCGTGTCGCGCTGGTTCTGCTTGCCGCCAATGACGGACTTGATCTGCGTGATTTCCAACTGCGCATCCGACGGAGTCAGATTCTTGGGTGTGGTCATTACGCACCTGCCTTCTGCATGTTGCGCAGCAGGATAGCCGGAGCAACCTCGTCCAGGGGCAGGCCACGGCGGGCAGCCACGGAGCGGGGCTCCTCCAGGCGACGCAGCGCATCGACTGTAGCGTGCACAATGTTGATCGCGTTGGCCGAGCCGAGCGACTTGGAGAGCACGTCGTGGATACCGGCGCACTCGAGTACGGCGCGGACCGGACCACCGGCGATCACACCGGTACCGGCAGCAGCCGGACGCAGCATGACAACGCCTGCAGCGGCTTCGCCCTGCACCTGGTGCGGGACGGTGCCGGCGATGATCGGCACGCGGAAGAAGGACTTCTTGGCCTCTTCCACGCCCTTGGCGATCGCCGCCGGAACTTCCTTGGCCTTGCCGTAGCCCACGCCGACCATGCCGTTGCCGTCGCCGACAACTACCAGGGCCGTGAAGCTAAAGCGGCGGCCGCCCTTGACGACCTTGGACACGCGGTTGATGGTGACGACGCGCTCGAGGAACTTGTCCTTCTCGGCGTCGCGGGCGTTGTCGCGGCCACGGCCACGGCCGCCACGGTCGTTGCCACCACGGTCGCTGCCACCGCGTTCGCCACGACGGCCGCCGCGGCGGTCCTCCTGGCCGGAAGCAGCGGTGGTTTCAGCGGATCCCGCGGCAGCGGTCTCAGTTGCTTCAGTCACCTGAGTTTCCTTTTCGTTGTTCTCAGCGGTCACAGTGCCAGCCCACCTTCACGTGCGCCGTCGGCAACAGCTGCGATACGGCCGTGGTACCGGTTGCCGCCGCGGTCGAAGACCACGGCCTCAACACCGGCAGCCTTGGCACGCTCGGCAACGAGCTCACCGACGCGCTTTGCCTTGGCGGACTTGTCGCCGTCGAGCACCCGCAGGTCGGCTTCCATGGTGGAAGCCGAAGCCACGGTGATGCCCTTGCTGTCATCGACAACCTGGACAAAGATGTGGCGTGCGGAGCGGTTGACCACCAGGCGCGGACGGACCGCGGTACCGGTGATGCGCTTGCGGACGCGCAGGTGGCGGCGGCCGCGTGCTGCGGACTTGGACTTCGAGGTCCGCTTCTTATTAATGCTGATCGCCATGGTTTACTTACCAGCCTTTCCGACCTTGCGGCGGATTTGCTCGCCGGCGTAGCGAACGCCCTTGCCCTTGTAGGGGTCGGGCTTGCGCAGCTTGCGGATGTTGGCAGCAACTTCGCCGACCTGCTGCTTGTTGATACCGGAGACGGAGAGCTTGGTGGCGCCCTCCACGGCGAAGGTGATTCCCTCGGGTGCGTTGACGATCACCGGGTGGCTGAAGCCCAGGGCGAACTCGAGGTCCGAGCCCTTGGCCTGCACACGGTAACCGGTGCCGACGATCTCGAGGTCCTTCTTGTAGCCTTCGGTGACGCCGACGATCATGTTGTTGATCAGCGTGCGGGTCAGGCCGTGCAGGGACCGCGATTCGCGCTCGTCGTTCGGGCGGGAGACGGTGATGGTGTTCTCGTCCAGAGAAGCCGTGATCGGCGAAGCCAGAGTGTGGCTCAGCTCGCCCTTGGCGCCCTTGACGGAGACGACGTTGCCGTCGACCTTGACCTCAACGCCTGCGGGAACGGTGATGGGGAGACGTCCAATACGTGACATTTAATCTCTTCCTTTCCGTTACCAGACGTAAGCGAGGACTTCGCCGCCCACGCCCTTCTTGCCGGCCTGACGATCAGTCATCAGCCCGGAAGAGGTGGACAGGATTGCGATGCCCAGGCCACCGAGTACGTGCGGCAGGTTGGTGGACTTCGCGTAAACGCGCAGACCGGGCTTGGAGATGCGGCGGATGCCGGCGATGGAACGCTCGCGGTTCGGACCGAACTTGAGTTCCAGGGTCAGCTTCTTGCCAACCTCGGCCTCTTCTTCCTTCCAGCCGGCGATGTAGCCTTCGGCCTTCAGGATGTCGGCGACGCGAGCCTTGAGCTTGCTGTACGGCATCGACACTGAGTCGTGGTATGCCGAGTTGGCGTTGCGCAGACGCGTGAGCATGTCTGCGACAGGATCTGTCATAGTCATTGTGGGCTCTTGCCCTTCCTCGTAACGGTTTCCTCGCTCCGGTCAGCGCTGGGCGCCGGGGCGGGACCTTTCACGTAGCTAATTAATCTTCGGTCTTGAACGGGAAGCCCAGCGCCTTCAGCAGCGCGCGGCCCTCGTCATCGGTCTTTGCAGTGGTTACTACGGTGATATCCATACCGCGCACGCGGTCGATCTTGTCCTGATCGATCTCGTGGAACATGGACTGTTCGGTCAGACCGAAGGTGTAGTTGCCGTTGCCGTCGAACTGCTTGCCGTTGAGGCCGCGGAAGTCGCGGATACGGGGCAGTGCCAGGGTGACCAGGCGGTCCACGAATTCCCACATGCGGTCGCCGCGCAGCGTCGCGTGGGCGCCGATCGGCATGCCTTCGCGCAGCTTGAACTGGGCGATGGACTTGCGGGCCTTGGTGATCTGCGGCTTCTGACCGGTGATCTGGGTCAGGTCGCGCACGGCGCCGTCGATGAGCTTGGAGTCCTTGGCGGCATCTCCAACACCCATGTTGACTACGACCTTGACCAGGCGGGGAACCTGGTTCACGTTCTCGTACTTGAACTCGTCCCGCAGAGCCTGCTTGATCTCGCCGGCGTAGCGAGTCTTCAGGCGGGGGACGATCTTGGTGACAGTCTCAGTCATTAGAGGTCCTTCCCGGAGGCCTTGGACACGCGGATGCGCACAGTGCGCTCACGGCCATCACGCTCGACGGTTTCGGTGCGGTAGCCAACGCGGGTCGGCTTCTTGGTCTCGGGATCGACGATCGCCACGTTCGAGATGTGGATCGGGGCCTCAACGGTCTCGATGCCACCGGTCTTCGTGCCGCGTTCCGACTGCCCGGCCTTGGTGTGCTTGGTGACGCGGTTAACGCCTTCGACCAGCACCCGGTTGGACTCCGTGAACACCTTCAGGACCTTGCCCTGCTTGCCGCGGTCGCCGCCGCGCTCAGCCTTGGCACCGGTGATGACCTGAACCAGGTCACCCTTCTTGATCTTGTACTTAGCCATGGACTACAGCACCTCCGGAGCCAACGAGATGATCTTCATGAACTTCTTGTCGCGAAGCTCACGGCCGACCGGGCCGAAGATACGGGTACCGCGGGGGTCGCCGTCGTTCTTGAGGATCACGGCTGCGTTCTCATCGAACTTGATGTAGGAACCGTCCGCACGGCGGCGTTCCTTCTTGGTGCGAACGATGACAGCCTTGACGATGTCACCCTTCTTGACGTTGCCGCCGGGAATTGCATCCTTGACGGTGGCAACAATGGTGTCGCCAATGCCTGCGTAGCGACGGCCGGATCCACCGAGAACGCGGATGGTCAAGATTTCCTTGGCACCCGTGTTGTCGGCGACCTTCAGTCGCGACTCCTGCTGAATCACTTATTACTCCTGTCGTCGCGCCGGTTCTCATTGCTGAGCCTTGCGGAACGGATATGGGTAGCCCGCACCGTAACTCCCCCTGGCCGCACGCGTGTGCGGTCCGAAGGCGGTTGCGGGAATTTGCCTATTCTGTCCATGCGGAAGGATGGATGGTCTTTCCAAACGGCACAGGCAAGATTACTAGTTTATGACCAAGACACCCCGGACGTGAAATCACGGCCAGGGGCTTGTGCTTTTCAAAGGGTCCGCGGCCGAAACCACGGTCCCTTCCAAACCCTTCCGGCTGCTCCGGCGGACGGGGATCCATGGTGCCGGAAGGGAAACTTAAAGGGTGCGGGGCCCGCCCGCTCGGCAGGCGGGCCCCGCGCAGGACGTAAGTCCTACTTGGCCTTTTCGATGATCTCGACCAGGCGCCACCGCTTGGTGGCGGACAGCGGCCGGGTCTCGGCGATCAGAACCAGGTCGCCGATGCCGGCGGAGTTCTGCTCGTCGTGGGCCTTGCGCTTCTCGGTCCGGCGGATCACCTTGCCGTACAGCGCGTGCTTCACGCGGTCCTCAACCTCGACCACGATGGTCTTTTCCATCTTGTCCGAGACGACGTAGCCGCGGGCGGTCTTACGGTAACCGCGAGCCTGAGTGGCTTCTTCCACAGTTGCATCCTTGTTCGTGTTTTCGCTCACTTGGCCTCATCCTCCGAAGCGGGGGTTTCGGTCCCGGCGGTTTCGGCTTCGGCCTTGTCAGACTTCTTAGCCTTCTTGGCCTTCTTCTCCTCAACCGGAGCCTCCGCAGAAGCAACGACCTCGGGACGAATGCCCAGCTCGCGCTCACGCAGCACGGTGTAGATGCGCGCGATGTCCCGCTTGACGGCCTTCAGGCGGCCGTGGTTTTCCAGCTGACCGGTGGCGGACTGGAAACGGAGGTTGAACAGCTCCTCCTTGGCCTTGCGCAGCTCCTCTGCGAGACGGTCCTTATCGAAAGTCTCGAGCTGATCGGTTGCCAGTTCCTTTGAACCAACTGCCATTTCTATTCACCACCTTCGCGACGCACAATGCGTGCCTTCAACGGCAGCTTGTGGATCGCCAGGCGCAGGGCCTCGCGAGCTACCTCTTCATTGACACCGGACAGTTCGAACAGAACCCGTCCCGGCTTGACGTTTGCGACCCACCATTCCGGCGAACCCTTACCGGAACCCATGCGGGTTTCGGCCGGCTTCTTGGTCAGCGGGCGGTCCGGATAAATGTTGATCCAAACCTTGCCGCCACGCTTGATGTGGCGGGTCATCGCAATACGGGCCGCTTCGATCTGGCGGTTGGTGACGTATGCCGGCGTCAGAGCCTGGATACCCCACTCGCCGAAGCTGACCTCGGTGCCGCCGGAAGCAGCGCCGGAACGACCCGGGTGGTGCTGCTTACGGAACTTAACTCGACGTGGGATAAGCATTTAAGCTTCTCCTCCTTCTGCCGCCGGCGCTGCTGCCTCAGCGGCAGGTGCCTCGGCCTTGGCTGCGCCCTCGCCTGCGGCGGGAGCGGCAGCACGGTCATTACGACGACGGCGCTCGCCACCGGCAGCGGGGCGGCCCGGACGGTCGCCACGGCCGCGCGAGGACGGAGCGGCAGCCTGCTGGGCCGCCAGTTCCTTCGCGGTCACGTCGCCCTTGTAGATCCAGACCTTGACGCCGATGCGGCCGAACGTGGTCTTGGCCTCGAAGAAGCCGTAGTCGATGTTCGCCCGCAGCGTGTGCAGGGGCACACGACCTTCGCGGTAGAACTCCGAACGGCTCATTTCGGCGCCGCCGAGGCGACCGGAGCACTGGACACGGATGCCCTTGGCGCCGGCGCGGGTGGCGGACTGCATGGCCTTCTTCATGGCGCGGCGGAAGGCCACGCGGGAGGTCAGCTGCTCGGCGATGCCCTGGGCAACCAGCTGCGCTTCGATCTCCGGGTTCTTGACCTCGAGGATGTTCAGCTGCACCTGCTTCCCGGTGAGCTTCTCCAGCTCGCCGCGGATGCGGTCTGCTTCGGCGCCGCGGCGGCCGATCACGATGCCGGGGCGGGCGGTGTGGATATCCACACGCACGCGGTCACGGGTACGCTCGATCTCAACCTTCGCGATGCCCGCGCGGTCCATGCCCGTGGACATCAGCTGGCGGATCTTCACGTCCTCGCGGACAAAGTCCTTGTAGCGCTGGCCGGCCTTGTTGCTGTCAGCGAACCAGTGGGAGACATGGTCGGTGGTGATACCGAGTCGGAATCCGTGCGGGTTTACTTTCTGTCCCACTTACTGGTCCTCCTCTTTCTCCGGGGTAGCGACAACAAGCGTGATGTGGCTGGTCCGCTTCTTGATGCGGTAGGCACGCCCCTGGGCGCGCGGCTGGAACCGCTTCATGGTGGGGCCTTCATCTACGAATGCTTCGCTGATGTACAGGTCGCTCTCGTCAAAGGCGACGCCGTCGCGATCCGCGATAACGCGGGCGTTGGCGACTGCCGACGCGAGTACCTTGCTGACCGGCTCCGAAGCTGCCTGCGGGGCAAACTTCAGAATTGCCAGAGCCTCATTCGCCTGCTTGCCACGAACAAGGTTGACGACGCGCCGGGCCTTCATAGGCGTCACGCGAATATGGCGCGCAATAGCCTTGGCTTCCATTGCTTTCCTTCTCTCGTCTTCTGCCGTCAGAGCAGCGCCTAGCGGCGCTTGCCCTTGCGGTCGTCCTTCACATGGCCGCGGAAGGTCCGCGTCGGGGCGAATTCGCCGAGCTTGTGCCCGACCATCGACTCAGTGACAAACACCGGGATGTGCTTGCGTCCGTCGTGTACGGCGATCGTGTGTCCGAGCATGTCGGGCACGATCATCGAACGGCGGGACCACGTCTTGATGACGTTCTTGGTGCCCTTTTCGTTCTCTGCAGCTACCTTCACGAAGAGGTGCTGATCGACGAAGGGGCCTTTCTTCAGGCTGCGTGGCATGTTCCCAGGCTCCTATCGCTTGTTCTTGCCAGTACGACGGCGACGCACAATCAGGCGGTCGCTTTCCTTGTTCGGGCGGCGGGTGCGGCCCTCGGGCTTGCCGTTCGGGTTGACCGGGTGACGGCCACCGGAGGTCTTGCCCTCGCCACCACCGTGCGGGTGGTCGATCGGGTTCATGGCCACACCGCGGACGGTCGGGCGGACGCCCTTCCAGCGCATGCGGCCGGCCTTGCCCCAGCTGATGTTGGACTGCTCGGCATTGCCCACCTCGCCGATGGTTGCGCGGCAGCGCACATCAACGTTGCGGATTTCGCCGGACGGCAGGCGGAGCTGGCCGTACTTGCCTTCCTTGGCCACCAGCTGCACGGAGGCACCGGCGGAGCGGGCCATCTTGGCACCGCCGCCCGGACGCAACTCCACAGCGTGGATGACCGTACCAACGGGGATGTTGCGCAGCGGCAGGTTGTTGCCCGGCTTGATGTCGGCGCTGGCGCCGGCCTCGACCGTGTCTCCCTGCTTCAGCTTGGCCGGAGCCAGGATGTAGCGCTTGGTGCCATCAACGTAGTGCAGCAGGGCGATCCGCGCGGTGCGGTTCGGGTCGTACTCGATGTGAGCGACCTTGGCGGGCACGCCGTCCTTGTCGTGGCGACGGAAGTCGATCAGACGGTACTGGCGCTTGTGTCCGCCGCCCTTGTGGCGGGTAGTGATCTTGCCGGAGTTGTTACGTCCACCTGACTTGGTCAGCGGGCGCAGCAACGACTTTTCCGGCGTCGATCGCGTGATTTCAGCGAAGTCGGCTACGCTCGAGCCGCGACGGCCCGGTGTAGTCGGCTTGTATTTACGGATTCCCATAGTTCAATTCCTCGTTAAAGTGGTCTCCGCTTAAGAAAGCGGACCGCCGAAGATGTCGATTGTGCCTTCCTTCAGGGTGACAATTGCGCGCTTGGTGTCCTTGCGCTGTCCCCATCCGAACTTGGTCCGCTTGCGCTTACCGGCACGGTTGATGGTGTTGATCGAGTCGACCTTGACGGAGAAAATCTTCTCCACGGCCAGCTTGATCTCGGTCTTGTTCGAGCGAGGGTCGACCAGGAAGGTGTACTTACCTTCGTCGATCAGGCCGTAGCTCTTCTCCGAAACGACGGGAGCAAGGATCACGTCGCGGGGATCTTTTGTGGTGGTCGCGCTCACTTGGCGTCCTCCTTGGCAGTTGCCTTAGCTGCGATGAATGCCTCGTAGGCGGCCTGGGTGAAGACCACGTCGTCGGAAACGAGCACGTCGTAGGTGTTCAACTGATCCACGTAAATGGTGTGAACAGCCTCGATGTTGCGCAGGCTCAGGGCCGCCACATCGTTGGCGCGCTCGATGACTACGAGCAGGTTCTTGCGGTCGGTGATGGCGCGCAGGGCGTCGGTAGCGGCCTTGGTGGACGGCTTGTCGCCGGCAACCAGTGCCTCCACGACGTGGATGCGGCCGTTGCGTGCCCGGTCGGAGAGGGCGCCGCGCAGGGCAGCGGCCTTCATCTTCTTGGGGGTGCGCTGGCTGTAGTCGCGCGGGGTCGGGCCGTGCACGACGCCGCCGCCGGTCATGTGCGGGGCGCGGATCGAACCCTGGCGGGCGCGGCCGGTGCCCTTCTGCTTGAACGGCTTGCGGCCGGCACCGGAAACCTCGGCGCGGGTCTTGGTCTTGTGGGTTCCCTGCCGGGCAGCAGCGAGCTGTGCGACGACGACCTGGTGCAGCAGCGGCACGTTGGTCTGGACGTCGAAGATCTCTGCAGGCAGGTCAACCTTGAGCGTGTTGGCCATTGAACTAGGCTCCCTTCACAGCGGAACGGACGAGAACGACCGAGCCGCGGGCACCGGGAACGGCACCCTTGATCAAGAGCAGCGAGTTCTCGGTGTCCACAGCGTGAACGGTCAGGTTCAGCGTGGTCTGGCGGACGGCACCCATGCGGCCGGACATGCGCATGCCCTTGAAAACGCGGCCCGGAGTGGACGCGCCGCCGATGGAACCGGGCTTGCGGTGGTTCTTGTGCGCGCCGTGCGAGGCACCCACACCGGCAAAGCCGTGACGCTTCATGACACCGGCGAAGCCCTTACCCTTGGTGGTTCCGACGACGTCAACCTTCTGGCCGGTCTCGAACAGTTCCACGGAGAGTTCCTGGCCCAGCTCGTAGGAGCCGGCATCGGCGGTGCGCAGCTCGACCACGTGGCGGCGCGGGGTAACCCCGGCCTTCTCGAAGTGGCCGGCCAGCGGCTTGGTCACCTTGCGCGGGTCGATCTGGCCGTAGCCGATCTGGACGGCGGTGTAGCCGTCGACGTCCGCAGAGCGCAGCTGGGTGATGACGTTGGAGTCGGCCTTGACGACGGTGACCGGGATGAGCCGGTTGTTCTCGTCCCAGACCTGGGTCATGCCGAGCTTGGTGCCCAGCAGTCCCTTTACTTGGCGTGTAGTGGTAGACAAATTACTCACTCCCCTACAGCTTGATTTCGATGTTCACGTCCGCCGGCAGGTCGAGCCGCATCAGCGAATCGACGGCCTTGGGCGTGGGATCGATAATGTCGATCAGCCGCTTGTGGGTGCGCATCTCAAAGTGCTCCCGGCTGTCCTTGTACTTGTGCGGCGACCGGATAACGCAGTACACGTTCTTCTCGGTGGGCAGCGGCACGGGGCCCACTACCGTTGCGCCTGCACGCGTGACCGTCTCGACGATCTTCCGTGCTGAAACATCAATGACCTCATGGTCATATGACTTCAGACGGATGCGGATTTTCTGTCCCGCCATGGCGTCTCCGCTCTCTTTCTCAGTGCTGCTCTGTTGACTTTCTCCTGATGCGCCCCGACGGCTGGATCGCTCCTGGCCTGGCGCTCCTCCGGCAGACTGAATCCGGATGAATCCGGGTTCCTCACCCTGCTGAGGCTCCGACCCCCGCGGTCGGGCGTGTCGCGAACATTCTGCGCACTCCGCCCGCTCAAAATGGAGGGTGGGTTATATTTGGGCTTCTTTGAACTCTGTGGAGCCTGACCCTGCCCCGGGCATTATCCCGGGCGGGACCCAGCTTCGCACGAAGACATGCAAAAGCGCTTGAACAACTCATCTAGTGTGGCAGACTTTGGCCCTGATTGCGAATCGGCCCCCGGCCCAGGAAGCGGGTCACCCCCACCGCCCCGCTATGGCGCGGACCCGCCGGCAGTGCGATGCTGGTGCCAGCCCGCTCCGGCGGGCACCGCATACGGGAGACCAGGTTTCAGGAGGACGACAGCGAATGGCAATGGACAGCGGGCGCCTGGCGGCAATGATCCCGTCCAACTTTACCCTGGGCGTGGCCACGGCGGCATTCCAGATCGAGGGCGCCGTGGCCGAAGAGGGCCGCGGACCCTCCGGCTGGGATGCGTTTTCGCACGAGCCGGGGCGGATTGCCGGCGGGGCGACGGCGGACGCGGCCTGCGACCACTACCACCGGATGCCGGAGGACGTCGCGCTGATGGCCGAGCTCGGCGTGGACTCGTACCGGTTCTCGCTGTCCTGGCCGCGGATCCAGCCCGGCGGACAGGGGCCGGTAAACCAGCGCGGCATCGACTTCTACGACCGGCTGCTGGATGAACTGCTGGCCCGGGGCATCTCCCCGATGTGCACGCTCTACCACTGGGACACCCCGCTGCCGCTGGAGCACGCCGGCGGCTGGCTCAACCGGGATACCGCGTACCGGCTGGCCGACTTCGCGGCCATCGCCGCGGACAAGTTCGGCGACCGGGTGGATCGTTGGGTGACGATCAACGAGCCGACCACCGTCACCCTCAACGGCTACGGCCTCGGCGTCCATGCGCCCGGGCAGGCCGGGCTGTTCGACGCCCTGCCGGCCGCGCACCATCTCATCCTCGCGCACGGGCTCAGCCTCTCGGCACTGCGGGCCGGCGGGATCGCGGGCGAGGCGGGCATCACGAACGTCTACTCCCCCGTGGTGGGCGCCAAGGACGGGCTGGCCCACGACGTGCTGGTGGAACTGTTCGACGTGCTGCACAACGGCATGTTTTCGGACCCGGTGCTGCTGGGCCGCTACCCGGAGTTCAACCCGGTGCTCAAGCCCGCACTCCAGTACCTGCGCGAGATTCCGGACGAAGACCTGGCGGTGATGAGCCAGCCGCTGGATTTCTACGGGCTGAACTACTACTTCCCCACCAGGATCGGCATCGGCCCGGGGCCGCTGACCGGGCCGGAGGCGATCCCTGACGGCCTGCCCGAGCTGCTCTGGGAGCAGGGCGGCGAACTGCCGTTCCACCTGGCCGCGTGGCCAGGGTACGACCGGACAGAATTCGGCTGGCCCGTGGCACCCGACTACCTGCAGGTCGCCCTGGCCCGGATGGCCGAGCGTTACCCGAACCTGCCGCCGGTCTACATCACCGAGGGCGGCGCCAGCTTCAAGGATGTGGTGGTCCGCGATGCGCTGACCAAGGAGCCGTCGGTCGCCGACGTGCGGCGGATTGACTACCTGGCCTCGCACCTGGAGGCCGCGCTCACCGCGACGGCGCCGGACGGGCCCGCAGCCGGCATCGACCTGCGCGGCTACTACGTGTGGACGCTGATGGACAACTTCGAATGGGCGGCGGGGTACAGCCAGCGCTTCGGCCTGGTGTACGTGGACTTCGCCACCCAGCAGCGGATCCGCAAGGCGTCCTTCCACTGGCTGAAGGATGTGGCCGCGCGCCGCCGTCGTGCCGGTGCCGGCGAGGCGGCCGGGCAGACCGAGCCGGCGGTGGCAGCACCGGGTCAGGCCTGACGGCCCGCCGGCGCGTTCGATAGACCACGGGCGCTTCGGCTACGGCCCGCCGTTGGCGCGCCGGATGCGGCGGGCACGGTCCAGTTCATGGCGAAAGTACCGCCTGCCCCAGGACACCGCCCCGACCACCGCGGCGGCCAGGCCCAGGACGATCCACACGATCAGCCATTCCATGGTTCCGATCCTACTGGTTGGCGGTCGAAATTCGTGCCCGTCCTCCAGTTCCCGGGGCCACGGCCGCGACTATTCTGGGAGTGTCCACCGCAGATGCTCCCAGGAAGCCGGACAACCATGCTCAGCACCAAAACCATGACGACGGTCCTGCCCGTGAAGGACATGGACCGGGCGCGCGCGTTCTATCAGGATTCCCTCGGCCTGCAGCCGGCCGGCCCGCTCGGAGAGGATACGTTCCTTTTCTCCAGCGACGGTTCCACCGCGGTAGAACTCATCGTCCGACCGGACGCCGACACGTCGGACCACACCTCGATCAGCTTCGAGGTGGCCGATTTGGAAACCGAGATGTCCGAACTGGCCGGCCGCGGCGTCGACTTCGCGGACTACGACCTGCCGGGCCTCAAGACCGTGAACCACATCGCGGTGACCGGCCACCAGCGCTGCGCCTGGTTCCCGGACACGGAGGGCAACATTCTCTGCCTGCACCAGAACATCTGAAACGGGAGGAACACGACCGAGGGCGCGGCCGGAGCGTCCGCGCAGCATTCCACCGGGCGCACCATTAAACGAGAGAACCCCCGCCGTCCTGAGACGGCGGGGGTTCTCTCTGCCTCCGACCGGAAACCTCCGGTCAGCAGATCACAAAGTTACTTGGTGATCTTGGTGACGCGGCCCGAACCAACGGTGCGGCCGCCTTCACGGATAGCGAAGCCGAGGCCCTCTTCCATGGCGATCGGCTGGATGAGCTCAACGGTCATCTCAGTGTTATCGCCCGGCATGACCATTTCGGTGCCTTCCGGCAGGGTGATAACGCCGGTCACGTCGGTGGTGCGGAAGTAGAACTGCGGACGGTAGTTCGAGTAGAACGGGTTGTGGCGGCCGCCTTCATCCTTGGACAGGATGTAGACGTTGGCCTCGAAATCGGTGTGCGGGGTGATCGAACCCGGCTTCACGATAACCTGGCCGCGCTCCACGTCTTCGCGCTTGATACCGCGCAGCAGCAGGCCACAGTTCTCGCCTGCCCATGCTTCGTCGAGCTGCTTGTGGAACATCTCGATACCGGTAACGGTGGTCTTCTGGACCGGGCGGATGCCGACGATCTCGACCTCGGAGTTGATGGCGAGGGTACCGCGCTCGGCGCGGCCGGTCACCACGGTGCCGCGGCCGGTGATGGTGAAGACGTCTTCAACCGGCATCAGGAACGGCTTGTCCTTGTCGCGGACCGGGTCCGGGATGTACTCGTCAACGGCGTCCATCAGGTCCTCGACGGACTTGACCCACTGGGCGTCGCCTTCCAGGGCCTTCAGGCCGGAAGTGCGGATGACCGGTGCGTTGTCGCCATCGAACTCCTGCGAGCTGAGCAGCTCACGGACTTCCATTTCGACCAGGTCGAGCAGTTCCTCGTCCTCAACCATGTCCGACTTGTTCAGGGCCACCAGCAGCGTCGGAACGCCAACCTGGCGGGCCAGCAGAACGTGCTCGCGGGTCTGGGCCATCGGGCCGTCAGTCGCGGCAACCACCAGGATTGCGCCGTCCATCTGGGCGGCACCGGTGATCATGTTCTTGATGTAGTCGGCGTGGCCGGGGGCGTCCACGTGTGCGTAGTGGCGCTTCTCGGTCTGGTACTCGACGTGCGAGATGTTGATGGTGATGCCGCGCTGGCGCTCTTCCGGGGCAGAGTCGATAGCTGCGAAGTCACGCTGCTCGTTGAGATCGGGGTACTTGTCAGCAAGCACCTTGGAAATGGCAGCGGTCAACGTGGTCTTACCGTGGTCAACGTGACCGATGGTGCCAATGTTGACGTGCGGCTTAGTCCGCTCGAACTTTGCCTTCGCCACGGGTTCCTCCTAGAACGTGTTGAGAAGATTTGCTCTTCGGACGCGATTGTCACGGCCGAAACTTGAACAAGTCTACTTCGGGCTTTTGTATTTGGTGAAATTACTGGTTCCGTCAGGTACCGGCAAAAACTTGCGCGGTTCCGTCAGTGGGTTGTGCCGGCGGCCGGCTGCGTGAGCCGACCGGCCGCCTGCACGGCGTGCCGGATCCTTACGGATAAGGACCCGCCACCCTGGGGTTTTACTCGCCGCGCGTCTTCTGGATGATCTCGTCGGCAACAGCCTTCGGGACCTCAGCGTAGCTTTCGAACTGCATCGAGTACACCGCGCGGCCCTGCGTCTTGGAACGCAGATCGCCGATGTAGCCGAACATCTCGGAAAGCGGAACGTTAGCGCGCACAACCTTCACGCCACTAGCGTCCTCCATGGACTGGATCTGTCCACGGCGGGAGTTCAGGTCGCCGATCACGTCGCCCATGTATTCCTCAGGGGTACGTACCTCGACGGCCATCAGCGGCTCGAGCAGGACCGGGTTGGCGCGGCGTGCGCCTTCCTTGAAGACCTGGGAACCAGCGATCTTGAAGGCCATTTCCGAAGAGTCGACGTCGTGGTATGCGCCGTCGAGCAGGATGGCCTTGACACCGACCAGCGGGTAGCCGGCCAGGATGCCGAGCTGCATGGCATCCTGGATGCCAGCGTCGACCGAGGGGATGTATTCGCGCGGAATACGGCCACCGGTGACCTTGTTCTCGAACTCGTAGAAGGTGCCGTCGGTGGTGTCCAGCGGCTCGAACGAGACCTGGACCTTCGCGAACTGGCCGGATCCACCCGTCTGCTTCTTGTGGGTGAAGTCGACCTTCTCGACAGCCTTCTTGATGGTTTCACGGTAGGCAACCTGGGGCTTGCCCACGTTGGCCTCGACCTTGAACTCGCGGCGCATGCGGTCCACCAGGATGTCCAGGTGCAGCTCGCCCATGCCGCCGATTTCGGTCTGTCCGGTCTCTTCGTTCAGCGAAACGGTGAACGTCGGGTCCTCGGCGGAGAGCTTCTGGATAGCCGTGGAAAGCTTCTCCTGGTCGCCCTTCGTCTTCGGCTCGATCGCCACGAAGATCACCGGCTCCGGGAACGACATCGACTCGAGGACGATCGGGGCGTCGACGGCACACAGGGTGTCGCCGGTGGTGGTGTCCTTCAGGCCGATCACCGCGTAGATGTGGCCTGCGTGCACCTCCTCCACCGGGTTCTCCTTGTTGGCGTGCATCTGGAACAGCTTGCCGATGCGCTCCTTCTTGCCCTTGGTGGAGTTCAGCAGCTGGGTCCCGGAGGTGGCCTTGCCCGAGTAAACCCGGATGAAGGTCAGCTGGCCGAAGAACGGGTGCGCCGCAACCTTGAACGCCAGGGCCGAGAACGGCTCCTCCTCGTTCGGCTTGCGGGTCAGCTCGATTTCCTCGTTCTTCGGGTCGTGACCGACCATCGAGGGAACGTCGACCGGGGACGGCAGGTAATCGATGACTGCGTCGAGCATCGGCTGCACGCCGCGGTTCTTGAAGGCAGAACCACAGAAGACCGGGTAGATCTCCGAGTTGACGACCATCTTGCGGATGCCGGCCTTCAGCTCGTCGATGGAAATCTCTTCGCCTTCGAGGTACTTCTCCATGAGTTCCTCGGAAGCCTCGGCAACGGATTCAACCAGCTGCGCGCGGTATTCCTCGGCCTTGGCCTGCATGTCCGCGGGGATCTCCCGGGTCTCGTAGGCGGCACCCATGGACACATCGCCCTTGGCGTCACCCTCCCAGACCATGGCCTTCATGGTCAGCAGGTCGACGACACCGATGAAGTCGTTCTCGGAACCGATCGGCAGCTGCATGACCAGCGGCTTGGCGCCGAGGCGCTTGATGATGGTGTCCACCGTGAAGTAGAAGTCGGCGCCGAGCTTGTCCATCTTGTTGACGAAGCAGATGCGCGGAACTTCGTACTTGTCGGCCTGGCGCCACACAGTCTCGGACTGCGGCTCCACGCCTTCCTTACCGTCGAAGACAGCGACAGCACCGTCGAGGACGCGCAACGAACGCTCGACCTCCACCGTGAAGTCCACGTGGCCCGGGGTGTCGATGATGTTGATCTGGTTCTGGTTCCAGAAGCAGGTCACCGCGGCGGAGGTGATGGTGATGCCGCGTTCCTTTTCCTGTTCCATCCAGTCGGTCGTCGACGCACCGTCGTGAGTTTCGCCGAGCTTGTGGTTCACACCCGTGTAAAACAGGATGCGTTCCGTAGTGGTGGTCTTGCCGGCATCGATGTGGGCCATGATGCCGATATTGCGGACCTTCGTGAGGTCGGTTAGCACGTCCAGTGCCACAATGTCTCCCTTTGTAGGTGAGGGATACGACGACGGCGGTTAGCGCCGTCGTCGTACCGGCTCTTTTACCAGCGGTAGTGGGCGAAGGCCTTGTTGGACTCGGCCATCTTGTGGGTGTCTTCGCGACGCTTCACAGCGGCACCGAGACCGTTCGACGCATCCAGAATTTCGTTCATGAGACGCTCGGTCATCGTCTTCTCGCGGCGGGCCTTCGAGTAGCCGACCAGCCAGCGCAGGGCCAGGGCCGTGGCGCGGCCCGGCTTGACCTCAACCGGAACCTGGTAGGTGGCGCCGCCGACGCGGCGGGACCGGACCTCCAGGGTCGGGCGGACGTTGTCCATGGCCTTCTTGAGGGCGGCAACGGGATCGCCGCCGGACTTGGCCTTCACACCGTCGAGGGCACCGTACACGATGCGCTCTGCGGTGGACTTCTTGCCATCAACGAGAACCTTGTTGATCAGCTGGGTAACCAGCGGCGAGCCGTGTACCGGATCAACTACGAGCGGCCGCTTGGGGGCCGGACCCTTACGGGGCATTACTTCTTCTCCTTCTTCGCGCCGTAGCGGCTGCGGGCCTGCTGGCGGTTCTTGACACCTTGGGTGTCGAGGGCGCCGCGGACGATCTTGTAGCGGACACCGGGCAGGTCCTTCACACGGCCGCCGCGCACCAGCACGATGGAGTGTTCCTGCAGGTTGTGGCCCACACCGGGGATGTAGGCAGTCACTTCGATGCCGCCGGCGAGCTTGACGCGGGCTACCTTACGGAGCGCGGAGTTCGGCTTCTTCGGGGTGGTGGTGTAAACGCGGGTGCAAACGCCGCGCTTCATCGGGCTGCCCTTGAGGGCAGGCGCCTTGGTCTTGTTCACCTTAGGTGAGCGGCCCTTGCGGACCAGCTGGTTAATCGTAGGCACTTTCGTGTTCTCCGTTTTTCTTGGGCTTTGCCCCGTCTGTCATGCAGGGCCAGGCACTGTCGGTCGTCTTCGCACCCGCTGCGGAATCGAAGCGACCGTAGGCGTGCAAAAGTGTGGCATTCTCCGCGCAAGAACCCCGCGGACCGGAAACAGGCCCCGTTGCGGTTTTATCCGCAACGGCCTTCATCCACTGCCACACAAAAACAATCGAACATAAGTCTAGCAGAGTATGCGGGTCGCGCACGACGCGGTGTCCCGGCGGCTGCCCGGCGGTTGCTGCACGGCGGCCCGCCCGCGGCGTCACGGCCGTTCCATCGCCAGCAGCAGGGCCGTTTCCAGCGGCTGGGCCAGCGTCTTCATGTAGGTGCCGGAGACGTGGTTGAGGTCCCGGTAGACCAGGACGTTGCCGATCACCGCCGGGCAGGTCTCCCGGTCGCAGAAGTGCGCCGACAGATCGATGACCCGCGTCCGCGGAGCGAGCCTGGCGGCTTCCTCGGTGAGGTCCTTGCCGTCGAGGCCGGCGCTGCGCGGCTGGCCGCATTCGACCGGGTCCTCGTAGTTCACCGCCACGCAGTCCCGGGCGATCGCGCCTTCACGCGGGCGGGGCGTGTCCTTGAGCGCGTACACGTCGATGCCGGCGTCGGCGAGTTCGTTCCAGTACTCGGCGAAGCCCGCCGCGCCGGGCCGCTGGCCGGTGTCCGAGTCCACGAAGGAAGACTCCGCGTAGTACGAGGTGAGGACCGCGTCCACGCCGCCGCGGGTCAGCCGTTCCATGGTCTGTTCGTTGGGCCCCCGGCAGACGGACTCCCCCTTGGCTTCCAGCTTGCGCTGCTCCGCGTTGAATGGGCAGGAATGATGGATGTACGTCAGCAGGCGCCATCCCCGCTCGCGGGCAACAGGCTCCAGGGCCTTGAACCACTGCCCCGCGTGCGAGTCCCCCACCAGCGCCAGGGTGAAGTCTCCCTCCGGGTCCCCGTAGGTGCATTCCTTGGTTTCGGTCGCCATCGACTTGACGGCGCAATCGCCGAGCCCGGACTGGTCGGCTCCGGCCTCGGCGGGATCCGGGACCACCAACGGGGTCTCGGTGGCGAAGGCGCGGTGGCCGTCCTCCGTGATCGAGGCAACCCCGAAGCCCGGCGGCGGGGCGGCCAGCAGCGCGGACGTCGCCTCGGCGCGTTGGGCCAGGATACGTTCCTGCTGATTGGCCGGCACGAACGCCAGCGTGCCGACCAGCGCGGTGGCCGCGGCGCCTGCGGCGAGCGGCCGCCAGGCATTGGCACTAAACCAGCCAAAGCGGCGCACCGGTGTTTCCACGAAGTAGTAGCTCAGGGCGGCCAGGCCAAAGGAACAGGCCAGCAGCAGCGGACTCGTGGCCGGCCCGGGTTCCCGATCGGCCAGGATCGTGAAGAACACGATCAGGGGCCAGTGCCAGAGGTAGAGCGAGTAGGAGACATTCCCCGTCCATTGGATGGGCCGCCAGTCCACCAGGCGGTGCAGGGACAGCGGCCCGCTGGTCCGTCCGGCCGCGATGACGGCCATGGTGCCCAGCACCGGGAGCAGGGCCGCCGCCCCGGGGAACGGCGTGCCGGCGTTGAAGAGGAACGCCGAGGCCGTGATCGCGGCCAGGCCCGCTGCCGCCAGGAGGCTGCGCAGGTACGGCCAGCGGCGCGTGTCCCGGTGCAGGGCGGCCAGCAGCCCGCCCAGCCCGAGTTCCCAGATCCGGGTGGGCGTGATGAAGTAGGCGGCCGGACTGCCGCCGGCGGTGGCCCAGATGCCATAGGCCAGCGACGCCGCGACGACGGCGGCGAAGATCGCGGCTGCGACCCGGGCCACCCGCTCTTCCCCGGAGCGGCGCACCAAGCCCCGGCGGCCCCGCCTCGTTCGGCGCGCCGCGAAGACGGCCAGCAGGACCAGCAGCGGCCACAGCAGGTAGAACTGTTCCTCGACGGCCAGGGACCAGAAGTGCTGAAGCGGCGTCGGCGTCTCGGTCGCGGCCAGGTAATCGACGGAGTCGGCGGCCAGGACCCAGTTTTGGACGTAGAGGGTGGAGGCCAGGGCCTGGCCGCCGATGCGCTCCCACTGGCTCATGGGCAGCAGCGCCAGCGTGGCGGCCAGGACGACGGCGATGGTCAGCAGCGCCGCCGGGAGGATGCGCCGGATGCGGGCCGCCCAGAATGACCGCAGGGACAGCGTGCCGGTGGCCGCCGCCTCCCGGAGCATGTGGCCGGTGATCAGGAAGCCGGAGATGACGAAGAAGACGTCCACTCCGACGTAGCCGCCGGGCAGCCAGCGCGGCTCCAGGTGGTAGGCCACCACCAGCAGCACCGCAAGGGCGCGCAGGGCTTGGATTTCGGGCAGGAATTTCCGCCGCGGCGTCGTGTCAGGATCCATCGCAGGACATTCAGCCATGCCAAGGTCAACGACAGTTGGCGGCGGGGTGAACGCCCGGGTGCAGGACCGGGCCGGCTACCTCAGGCCGCTCGGCGCCGCCACCAGAGGAGGGCGGAGCCAAGCATCAACAGGCCCGCTCCACCCGAGGCGAGCCAGGCGGTGCCGGCGGCCCCGGTGTCTGCCAGCGCGCCGGCCGGGACGGCCGCCGGAAGCACGTTAGACGGCGCGGCGGGCTGGGGCTGCGAGGCCGGGATGATAACTGCCGCAGGTTCCTTGGCCGGTTGCTCCGGTGCGGGCTCACCGGCAACCGGCCACTCTTCAAAGTCGCCCGGCCAGTCACCGATTCCTTCGAACAGCTCGTACATCCACAGAATGAGCTCCTCCCCCGCTTCAGGATCGGAGGCGCTCATTTCCCGGATCAAGGCGGCCAGGCCGTCCAGGTCGCCCGCCATGAGGTACTCCAGCATGAGGTTCATCAGGTACGTCATGCCCTCGGACTCGAGCACGAGGTCCATGTTCTCCTCCATCCAGCGCATGACGGTTTCCTCGTCGCCGGCGGCGATGTCATCCGGGATATTGAAGTCGCTGTGGGTCAGGGTACGTCCGTTCACCACAATCGACTCGAGCACAGGAGGAGCTACCCGTGCCGGGTCAGTCTCCGTGGCTGGTTCCGCGGCAGGGGCCGGATCGGCCGCGGGGGCAGTGGGCATGTCCGGGGCCGGTGTCGGAGTTGGCTCCTCGGCCGGGACGTCTTCCGCGGACGCTACGTCGCCGGCGGGGAAATCGATGGGCCCCGCGGCTTCGTCGGTGCCGGCGGCCCCGTCGGCGCCCTCCGACGGCACGCCGTCGTTTTCCGCTGCGGGAGCCTCGACCAGCAGGGTGACCACGGCGCCAGCCAGGACCTCTTCCGGCTCCGCCTCGACCGGCTCGGCAGCGGGAGTTTCTTCAACCGGCGCGTCCGCGGCCGCTTCCGACGCAACCGTCCCGACGGCAACCGCGTCCGCGCCGGGCGTGGGAGCGGCGTCACCGGGGATCGGGCCCGGCTGTCCGGCCGGATCTTGGCCGCCGGCGTGGGCGGGAACGCTGCTCAGGGCAAGAGCGGCGGCAACGGTACCGGTGAGCAGCGCAGCGCGCAGTCGTGATGTCACGTGAATGTCCTGTCCCCAACTCGGCTGTCCTGGCAGAGCGGATATCGCGCCGATCCGATTGCTTCGGTGCCCTGCGTCGGCCGGCATTTACCGGCCCTTGCAGAAATATAAATGATGCAGGTCACATCCGCTAATTCGGCGCGCCTGCCGGGGTCCGCTGCAACGCGGGTCGTCCTACCCTGCCCGCTCCACAGACCCGCCGTCTCCCCGTCCCTGGCTGAGTGTTGCCTCGCCCTCCAGCAGCCCGAGGGAACTGATCCACGGGAAAACGAACTCCAGGAGCACCAGGACGACCGCCGCCAACAGCATCAGCGACAGCAGGATCCGCACGGCGAGCGGGCCGGGCAGGTTGCGGAAGATCCAGGCGTACACCTCAGGCTCCTGCCTGCGCGGCGACCAGGCCGGCGATTTCGGCAGGCGGTCCCGCCTCGGCCGGGCGCCAGGATTCCAGCGCGGCGTAGGCGATGTACCGCTCCCGGTCGCTGAACCGTGGATGACAGGTCGTCAGGGTCATCATCGCCCTGACAGGTTCGGCCCCTGGTTTTTCCGGCACCGGCAGCAATACATCGGTCCGGTCCGGCGTCACGATGGTGTGCTCCTCGAAGACGTAGGTGAAGTACCCGTCGGCAGTGCGCACGTGGATGCGGTCCCCGGGTCGGAGCGAGTCGATGTTGTCGAGGACCTTGCCGTAGGTCTGGCGATGGCCGGCCACCGCGAAGTTTCCGACCTCCCCCGGCATCTCCGCGCCGTCGTACATGCCCAGCCCCAGCGAATCGAGGATCTCGGGACCCACCCCCGCCGAGACCGGCACGGTGAAGTCATCGCCGAAGCGCGGGACGTAGACGATCCCGAAGGTCTCGCCGTCCCGGGGCTGCCCGCCCGTCTGCGGCGGCCCGAAGTCCTCGGCGGCGGCCGTCACGGCGGGGCCTTCGAATTGCCGGGACAGGGCGCTGACCGCGTCCTGCTGCGCCGCCCGGGCGTCCAGGTTGGTCCACCACAGCTGCCAGATGACGTAGAGGAGGACGATGGCGCCCAGGGTCACGAGCAGTTCGCCCGCCAGGCCGGAGGCGGCCCGGAGCGAACCCATGGTTTGACGTTTTCCCATGTTCGCAATCCTCCCTGGGGAACTGGATTCCTGCCGGCGGCGGGGCTGGCGCGCCCGCCTTCGGAACCTACTGCTGGGCGCGCAGCGCGTCGGTGACCTTGGCGGCGGCGGCCCGCAGCTTCGGCAGGGCCTCCGCGACGACGGCGTCGACGTCCCGGGTGCCGTCCGCCAGCGATGCCTGCATGGACATGTTCAACGCGGCGGCCACGGACCCGTCCGGATGCAGGACCGGAACGGCCACCGAGCGCAGGCCGATCTCCAGTTCCTGGTCCACCAGGGCCCATCCCTGGCTCCGCACCTTGTCCAGCTCCGCCCGAAGCCTGTCCGGGTCGGCGATGGTCCGTGACGTCAACGGCTTCAGCTCGGCCGAGGCCAGATAGTCCTCCAGCCGGCCGGCGGGCAGGCCGGCGAGCAGCACGCGGCCCATGGACGTGGCGTAGGCGGGGAAGCGCGTGCCCACCATGATGCCCACGGTCATGATCCGCCGGGTGTGGATGCGGGCGATGTAGACGATCTCATCGCCGTCGAGAATCGACGCGGAGGTGGATTCATGCAGCTCCGCGGAAAGTTCTTCCAGCAATGGCTGCACCAGCTGGGGCAGACTCTGCCCGGCGAGGTAGGAATACCCCAGCTGGAGCACCAGAGCGGTGAGTTCGAAGACGCGGCCGTCCGTGCGCACATAGCCCAGGTCGACCAGGGTGTGCAGGAACCTCCGCGCCGTGGCACGGGTCAGGCCGGTCCTCTTGGAGACCTCGCTGAGCGTCATGGTGACGTTGTCGGCGTCGAAGGCCCTGATCACGGTCAATCCGCGGGCCAGCGACTGGACGAACTGGTCGCCCGGCGTCTTGGTCTCGGTCATGGTTCCTTTTACTCGGTGGGCGGAAGCAGCTTGATGTCCATCTTGGACTGCAGTTCCTCAAGCGTGGTCCCGAACGTCTCGCGCACGCGCACGCCTTCCTCGGTAATCAGGAAGACCGCGTCATTAGTGTATACGCGGGTGACGCAGCCCACTCCGGTGAGCGGGTAGGTGCATTCCGGCACCAGCTTCGGCTTGCCGTCCTTGGTGAACAGGGACATCATCACGTAGACGTCCTTGGCCCCCGTGGCCAGGTCCATCGCGCCGCCGACGGCGGGAATGGCGTCGGGCGCGCCGGTGTGCCAGTTCGCCAGGTCGCCGGTGGCGGAGACCTGGAACGCGCCGAGCACGCAGACGTCCAGGTGGCCGCCGCGCATCATGGCGAAGGAGTCGGCGTGGTGGAAGTAGGACGCGCCCGGCACCTCGGTGACCGGGACCTTGCCCGCGTTGATCAGGTCCTGGTCGATCTGGTCGCCCTGCGCCTCCGGGCCCATGCCCAGCATGCCGTTTTCGGTGTGCAGGGTGATGTCCTGCTCGGCGGTCAGGTAGTTGGAGACCGACGTCGGCTGCCCGATGCCGAGGTTGACGAAGGAACCGGGCTGGATGTCCCGGGCCACCAGCCTGGCCAGGTCTTCGCGGCTGAGTTTCTCGCTCACTGGTTTGCCTCTCCCTCTGCGGCCTGCGGCGCAATTTCGACGACGGTGTCCACGTAGATGCCCGGAGTCACGATGACCTCGGGATCCAGTTCGCCGGTCTCCACGATGCCGGAGACCTGGACGATGCTCTTCTTGGCGGCGGCCGCCATGATCGGTCCGAAGTTGCGGGCGGTCTTGCGGTAGACCAGGTTGCCCTTCCGGTCGGAGGTCAGCGCCTTGATCAGCGCGACGTCGCCGTGGATCGGGGTCTCGAGCACGTAGCCCCGGCCGTCGATCATCCGGGTTTCCTTGCCCTCGGCCAGCATCGTGCCGTAGCCGGTGGGCGTGAAGAAGCCGCCGATCCCGGCGCCGGCGGCGCGGATGCGCTCGGCCAGGTTGCCCTGCGGCACCAGTTCCAGTTCGATCTCGCCGGCGCGGTAGGCGGTGTCGAAGTGCCAGGAGTCGGACTGGCGCGGGAAGGAGCAGATGATCTTCTTGACCCTGCGCTCCTTGATCAGCAGCGCCAGGCCGGCGTCCGCCTGCCCGGCGTTGTTGTTCACCACGGTCAGGTCGGTGGCGCCGCAGTCCATGAGCGCGTCGATCAGCTCCATCGGCTGGCCGGCGTTGCCGAAGCCGCCGATCAGCACCGTGGCGCCGTCCTGGATGCCGGCCACGGCGTCCCGGGCAGTAGCAGCGAATGTAGGCACCCGCTTACCTCCTTAGTTCTTGGTTGAGTTGACGTTTTCCAGCACGACGGCGAGGCCCTGGCCGACGCCGATGCAGATGGCGGCCACGCCCCAGCGGCCGCCCGATTCCTGCAGCCGGCGGGCGAGCGTGCCGAGGATGCGGATGCCGGAGGCGCCCAGCGGGTGGCCGATGGCCACGGCCCCGCCCCAGGCGTTCACGATCGCCGGGTCGATGTCCCAGTTGTCGATGCATGCCAGCGACTGCGCGGCGAATGCCTCGTTGAGCTCGACGGCGGCGACATCGGACCACCCGATGCCGGCCCGCCGGACGGCCTGGTTGGCGGCCTCCACCGGCGCGAACCCGAAGTACTGCGGCTCCAGGGCGGAGGCGCCGCGGCCGGCGATCCGGGCCAGCGGCCCGGTCCCCAGCAGCCCGGCGGCGGCCTCGCTGCCCAGCCACGCCGCGGAGGCGCCGTCGTTCAGCGGCGAGGCGTTGCCGGCCGTGACCGTGCCGCCCTCGGGGCCCTCGCCCGCCGCCCGGAAGACGGTCTTCAGCCCGGCCAGGACGTCAACTGTGCTGGTGGGGCGGATGGACTCGTCACGGATCAGGTCGGTGCCCGGAACCTTCACCACCATCGAGTCGTACTTGCCCGCGTTCCAGGCCTCGTCGGCGAGGCGGTGCGAGGCGGCGGCGAACTCGTCCTGCCGTTCGCGGCTGATGCCGTGGCGCTCGCGCAGCTGCTCGGTGGCCTCGCCCAGGGAGACGGTCCATTCCCGCGGCATCTTCTTGTTCACCAGGCGCCAGCCCAGGGTGGTGGACGCCAGGGTCATGTCGCCGGCCGGGTAGGGCTTCTCGGTCTTCGGCAGCACCCACGGCGCCCGGCTCATCGACTCGACGCCGCCGATCAGCACCAGGTCGCCTTCGCCGGCGTTAATCTGCCGGGAGGCGATGATGGCGGCGTCCAGGCTGGAGCCGCACAGCCGGTTCACGGTGGTCCCCGGGATGGAGGTGGGCAGGCCGGCCAGCAGCGTTGCCATGCGCGCCACGTTCCGGTTCTCCTCGCCGGCGCCGTTGGCGTTGCCGAAGATCACCTCGTCGATGCGCTCCGGATCCAGGCCGGGGGCCCGGGAAACTTCCGCCTTGACGACTTCGGCCGCCAGGTCGTCCGGGCGGACACCGGCCAGCGCACCGCCGAACTTGCCGAAGGGGGTGCGGACGGCGTCATACAAATATGCCTGGTTCATTCGAGGCTCCTTCGCGGCGCACTTCCGGGGTGCGCCTTTCGGTTACAGCAAACGGCCCGGCCCGGCGCTCAGGCCGGACCGGACCGCTCCGTCGACACGGGGGTCCGCGCGGAACATACCGTTTCGGCGGGAACCGCCGCGGGGCGCTTGTTCCTGCCGAAAGTGTTCGCTTCACGAACGCATGTACGTTATATGAACTATATCGAGCCCTTGTGATCCTCGTCAAGGCTGGCAAAGACGCCCTTGGCCACCTTGAACGCGACGTTGGCGTCCGGCACGCCGCAGTAGATGGCCGACTGCAGCACGACTTCCTTGATCTCGTCGCGGGTCATGCCGTTGGTCAGCGCCGCCCGGACATGCATGGCGAATTCCTCCCAGTGGCCCTTGGCGATCATGGCGGTGAGCGTGATGGCGCTGCGCGTGGTGCGCGGCAGCCCCTCCCGGGTCCAGATGGTCCCCCAGGCGTAGCGGGTGATCAGTTCCTGGAAGTCCTGGGTGAACTCATCGATCGAGCTGTTCGCGCGGTCCACGTGGGCATCGCCGAGGACCTGCCGGCGCACGGCCATGCCCTCGTCGTAAACCTCCTGCTGGGTCTTGGCAGGATCGAAGGTGCGGTTATCGCTCACGGCATGTACTCCTTGGTTTGTTCAGTCATGGGCCCGGCTGCGGCTTCAGGCGGCCAGGAAGAAATCGCGCAGCAGCGCCGCGGTTTCCGCGGGTGCCTCGGCGGGTGCCTGGTGGGCCACGCCGTCGACGACGGCGGAGCTGCCCTTCTGCACGCCGGCGGCCACTACTTCGGCGAACTCGGGCGGGCACACCTGGTCGAGCGCCCCGGCGACGGCGATCACCGGAGTGGTGATGTCGCCGAGCCGCCCGCGGACGTCGAAGCCGGCCAGGGCCTCGCAGGCGTGGGCGTAGGCGAAGCGGTCCGCGTTCTGCAGGGTGTGCAGCAGCCGGGTGGTGCGCTCGGAGTGCTTCTCGATGAAGCCCGGCGCGAACCAGCGCTGCGCGGAGCCGGTGACCATCGTGGGTGTGCCCGCCTGGCGCACGGTGTCCGCGCGTTCCAGCCACGCGGCCGGCTCGCCGATCTTGGCGCCGGAGCAGACCACGCCCAGGCCGGCGAAGCGGTCGGGGTGGTCCAGGCCCAGCTGCAGCGCCAGCTCACCGGCCATCGAGACGCCGGCGAAGTACACCTGGGCGCCGGCGTCGATGTCGCCGGCTTCGCGCAGCTTGTCCAGCATCGCCACGACCCCCTGGCCGAGTTCGGCCATGGTGTACGGTTCGGTCGAGGCGGGGCTGGCCCCGTGGCCGGGCAGGTCCACGCCCACCACCTGGAAGTCCTGCAGGTGCTCCACGGCGTCGGCCCAGAGCGCCTTGGCGCCGGTACCGAGTCCGGCGCCGGCCAGCAGCACCGGCCTGCCTTTGCCCTCGGACAGGAGGGTGGGGGTGATGTCGGGGACGGTCACGAATGGCTCCATTCTGCGTAGTGGGACGTGATCCGGTCGATCAGGCCGCTGCTTTGGCCGGTATACCCGGCCGGGTCCAGCAGTTCGGCCAGCGCCGCGTCGGAGAGGACGTCGCCGGGCACGGCCTCGCGCAGCAGCTGCGCCAGGCTGCCCTGGCCGGCGAGCGACTGGTTGACCAGGCTCTGGACCTTGGCCTTGCCGGCGCCGGGGGTTCCGCCGTCCAGCATCGGCGCCACCGTGGCCATGACGCGTTCGCTGACCACCAGCTCGCCGGTGATCCCAAGGTTCCGGCGCATCTTCTCCGGGCGCACCACCAGGCCGTCGGAGAGTTCGGCCAGCTTGGCGGCTGCCCCGCCGGCGAGCCGGAGCAGCTGGCGCAGCGCCTGCCACTCCACGTGCCAGGAGCCGTCCGGCCGCTCGTCCACGGCCCCTGCCGCCGCGGCCTGGACCTGGGTTAGGTGCCCGGGGGCGGCGAGGGCGGCGCTGCGAATCAGCACGGACAGCACCGGATTCTGCTTCTGCGGCATGGCCGAGGAGCCGCCGCGGCCGTCGGCGGCGGGCTCGGAGACCTCGCCCACTTCGGGCCGGCTCAGCAGCAGCACGTCGTTGGCGACCTTGCCGGCGGCCGCCAGCACGTCGGCCAGCGCGGCGGCCAGCGCCGTGACCGGCAGCCGGTTGGTCTGCCAGGGCGCCACCGGATCGGCGAGCCCCAGCCGCCCGGCGAGGCGGGCCGCCAGGGCCAGCGCACCGCCGTCGTCGTCCTGCCCGGTGCCGTCCGCCGCCGGGCGGGCGGGCAGGTTGGCCAGGTCGGTGAGCGCCGCCATGGTGCCGGCCGCGCCGCCCCACTGCAGCGGCAGTTCGCCGGCCACGCGCTCCAGCCGGACGCCGGCCTGGGCCACGCCGGAGAGCCAGTTGGCGGCCTTGAGCCCGAACGTCGACGGCAGCGAATGCTGGGTCAGGGTGCGGGCCACCGTGACGGTGGCGCGGTGTTCGTCCGCCATCCGCCCCAGGGCCGCGGCGGCGGACTTGAGGTCGGTGACGATCCCGGCCAGCGCGCGGCGGGCCATCAGCATCAGGGCGCTGTCCAGAATGTCCTGGCTGGTGGCGCCCCGGTGGATCGCCGGGACGGCGGCCGGGTCGTGCTTCTTGATCTCCGCCCGCAGGTCGGCCAGCAGCGGGATGACCGGGTTGCCGCCGCCCTGAACCCGCTCGGCCAGCCCCGCGGCGTCGTAGAGGTCGGCGCGCGAGGCCCGCTCGACCGCCGGGACCGCGTCCGCGGGGACCCGGCCGGCGTCGGCCAGCACGCGGGTCCATTCGAGCTCCACGTCGAGCATGGCCTGGATGAATTGGTAGTCGCTGGTTAAACGGGACGCTGCTGTCCCGGCCGAGGCCGGAGACAGCAGCCCGAAATCAGCGTGGTCCGCTGGATTCATACGGGCCTAAATCCCCGGGTAGGTCAGGAAGACGGTCTCGCCGTCGCCCTGCAGCCGGATGTCGAAGCGAAGGTCGCCGTTCGGTTCGCGCTCCGCGATCAGCGTGTTCCGCCGCTCTTCCGGCAGCGAGGACAGCAGCGGGTCGTTCGCCAGCGCCTCGGTGTCCTCCGGCAGGTAGATGCGGGTGAACAGCCGGTTCAGCAGGCCGCGGGCAAAGACCACCAGCGAGATGAACGGGGCCTTGCCCGGCTCGGTGACACCCGGGTTGACCGTGGTGAAGGTGTAGTGGCCCACGTTGTCCACGGCCACGCGGCCGAAGCCGGTGAAGGTGTGGTTGTCGCGCACCAGGGAACCGGTTTCGCGGGAGATCTTGCCGTGCTCGTCGGCCTGCCAGATCTCCAGCATGGAGTCGGGGATCACGGTGCCGTTGCCGTCGTAGACCACGCCGTGCAGCCGGATGGCCCCGGCGTGCGCGCGGTGGACCAGCTGGCTGTCCTTCTCGTAGGGCAGCGCGAAGCCGTAGAACGGGCCGATGGTCTGGCCCGGGGTGGGCACCAGTTTGGTGGTGGACTCGCTCATCAGTGCTCCTCGCCTTCTTCCATCCATGTGCGGTTGCTGCCGGAAAGGACGATGTCCCAGCGGTAGCCGGTGTTCCACTCGTGGCTGGTGACCGAGTGGTCGTAGGTGGCGACCAGGCGGTCGCGGGCCGCCGGGTCGGTGATCGACTGGTAGATCGGATCCAGCGGGAACAGCGGGTCGCCCGGGAAGTACATCTGGGTGATCATGCGCTGGGTGAAGTCCGTGCCGAACAGCGAGAAGTGGATGTGTGCCGGGCGCCAGGCGTTGTGGTGGTTCTTCCACGGGTAGGGTGCGGGCTTGATGGTGGTGAACTTGTACTCGCCGTTGGGCCCGGTGATGCAGCGGCCCACGCCGGTGAAGTTCGGGTCGATCGGGGCCGGGTGCTGGTCGCGCTTGTGCACGTAGCGGCCGGCGGCGTTGGCCTGCCAGACCTCCACCAGCTGGTTGCGCACCGGGCGGCCGTCGCCGTCCAGGACACGGCCCTGCACGATGATCCGCTCGCCGATCGGCTCGCCGTTGTGCTGGATGGTCAGGTCCGACTCCAGGAGGTGCACGTCACGCTCGCCGAAGGCCGGGCTCCACAGCTCGATGGTCTCCGGGTCCGCGTGGTGCAGGTCCTTGGTGGGGTGGCGCAGCAGCGAGGAGCGGTAGGGCGCAAAGTCGATGCGCGGCTGCGTCTCTTCGGCGCTGCCGGCTTCCACACTCTTGCGGTACGCCTCGTGGCTGTCGGCGATTTCCCGGCTGATCTTTTCCTGCGAATCCGCGGTGGCGGCAGGATCGAGCAGGTGGCTGTCGTCAAACGTCTCGTCCTCGAAAGCCTCGTCCGGAGCTTTTGCGTCGCTCATCGGGACTCCTTTCCGTTGTGGCTGTGGATGGTTCGGGGTCTGCGCGCCCGGCGTGGTGCGGGCGGAGTGGTTACTTGTGCGGCCAGCCGGTGTAGGACTCGGCCAGGTACTGCTGCCCGAAGCGGGAACCGGTCACGGTGGCCAGTTCGCCGAGGGCCCGCTTGGTCTCGAACGGCGAGGCATCCGTGCGGGTGTGCAGCATGCTGGTCATCCAGTAGGAGAAGTTCTGTGCCTTCCAGACCCGCTGCAGCGCCAGGTCGGAGTAGCCCTCCAGCAGGGCGTCGCTGCCGGTGGAGTAGAACGAGTCGATGGCCTCGAAGAGCACCTTGACGTCCGCGAAGGCCAGGTTCAGGCCCTTGGCGCCGGTGGGCGGCACCGTGTGCCCGGCGTCGCCGGCCAGGAACATGCGCCCGTGGGACAGCGGTTCCCGCACGAAGGAGCGGAAGGCCAGCACGGTCTTGTCGAAGATCGGCCCCTGCTTCAGCTGGAAGCCGTCCGGCCCGTCGACCCGTTTCTGCAGTTCCGCCCAGATGCGGTCGTCGCTCCAGTCGTCCACGTTCTCGGCCGGATCGCACTGGAAGTACATGCGCTGGACGGTCTCGCTGCGCTGGGAGATCAGCGCGAAGCCGTGCGGCGAGTTCGCGTAAATCAGTTCCGGGGCGCTCTTCGGGGCCTCGGTCAGGATGCCGAACCAGGCGAACGGATACTCGATCTTGTAGTCCTGCTCCCCCTTCACCGCGCGGCGGCAGAAGCTGCGGGAGCCGTCGGCACCCACCAGGATGTCGCAGTGCACCTCGAACGCGGCGCCGTCCTTGTCCGTGAACCTGAACTTGGGCGTGGTGGTCTCCAGGTCCAGCACCTCGGTGACCTCGGCCTCGTAGCGCACGTCGCCGCCGTCGCGCCTGCGGGCAGCGGCCAGGTCCAGGAAGACCTCGTTCTGCGCGTACAGGGTCACGGTGGCGTCCACGAGGTCCTTGAAGTCCAGCGGATGCGATTCTCCGTTGAAGCGCAGGTCGATGCCGGCGTGCTCGTCGCCCTCGGTCAGCACCCGGCCGTCGACGCCGGTGTCGGTGAGCATCTTGACCGAGCCTGCCTCCAGGATGCCGGCCCGGTGGGTGTTGTGGATGGTGTCGTGGTCACGGGATTCCACCACGAGGTTGTCGATGTCGTGCCGGGCCAGCAGGTGGCTGAGCATCAGGCCGGCCGGTCCCCCGCCGACGATTCCAACCTTGGTTTTGATGATCTGCGGTTGCGCCATGGGTAAGTCTCCTGGGTCAAAGAGGAAGCCGTCTCTTCACCAGTGTGAGCCCGGCGACACACGTTCCGCCCCGGCGTTCTTATTGAATGAGAATTACGACGACGGTGCCTGCCGCCGCCGTCACAGCGCCACGCCCATGGCCCGGGAGATCCCGCGCGCCGCCGTCATCAGCGCGGGGACCACGGCGTGGAAGTTCTCAAATCCCAGCGGCACCACCACGCCGAGGGCCGCCAGCGGCCGGCCGGCCGGGCCGAGCACGGGGACGGCGATGCCGGTGGTGTCCACGTCGATCCGCCCGTCGAACGCCGCGTAGCCCCGCTTGCGGATGTCGGCCAGGTGCCGGCGCAGGTCGAAGGACACCGGGTCGGCCGACGCCACGGCCTCCGGATGCCGGGTCAGGTAGGACTCCTGGACGTGGTTGGGCGAATAGGCCAGCAGCACCATGCCCATCGAGGTCCGGTGCACCGGCATGCGGCCGGCTATCTGGGCCTGGTTCACCACGGAGCCGCGGCTGGAGAGCCGCTCGATCACCAGGACTTCGTCCTCGCGCAGCACCGCCAGCTGGGTGTGCTGGCGCACCACGGACTGGATGTCCTCCATGAACGGCATGGCGGCCTGCCGCAGGTCCACGGCCGGCGAGCTCCGGTTGGCCAGCTCCCACAGCCGGAGCCCGAGCCGGATCTCACCGGGGCCCTCCTTCGTCAGCAGCCCGTGGCGGGACAACGCCTCCACCAGCCGGTAGGTCGTTGCCAGCGGCACCTCCGCCCGGCGGGAGAGCGTGGCGACGGTCATCGCCGGCTTGTCCGGCTCGAACGCAGACAGGATGCGCACCAGCCGGTCCAGCATCGAGTCACCGGACGGGGAATTGGCCATGTTCCCAGAATCTCACGTGCGCCGCGGCCGCCGGGGCCATTAAACGCGGAAACCGCCCCCCGCTGCCCCGGTATCGGGGAGCAGGAGGCGGTTCCGTGCTTGCGGTTAGCGGTAGTCGCTGCCCAGGTCGTAGTCATCCAGCGGGATGGCGTGGAACTCGGGCGTCAGCGATCCGTCGGCGCCGGCGTAGTCGAAGTCGCCGAAGGCGCTCGGGCCGGTAAACAGGTTGGCCTTCGCTTCCTCCGTCGGCTCCACCGACACCTGGGTGTACCGGTCCAGGCCGGTGCCGGCCGGTATCAGCTTACCGATGATGACGTTCTCCTTCAGGCCCAGCAGCGGGTCGGACTTGCCCTCCATGGCCGCCTGCGTCAGGACGCGGGTGGTCTCCTGGAAGGACGCGGCCGACAGCCACGACTCGGTGGCGAGCGAGGCCTTGGTGATGCCCATCAGCTCGTCACGGCCGTTGGCCGGCTGCTTGCCCTCGGAGACGGCCTTGCGGTTCTCCGCCTGGAAGCGGCTCCGCTCGGCCAGCTCGCCCGGCAGCAGGTCGGTCTCGCCGGACTCGATCACGGTGATGCGGCGCAGCATCTGGCGGACGATGACCTCCACGTGCTTGTCGTGGATGCCGACGCCCTGGCTGCGGTACACGGTCTGGACCTCGTCCACCAGGAACTTCTGCGCCTGGCGCGGGCCGAGGATACGCAGCACCTGCTTCGGGTCCTTGGCGCCGGTGACCAGCTGCTGGCCGACGTCCACGTGCTGGCCGTCTTCGACCAGCAGGCGTGCACGGCGCAGCACCGGGTAGGCGATCTCTTCCGAGCCGTCATCGGGGGTGACGATGACGCGCATCTGGCGTTCGCCGTCCTCGATGGACACGCGTCCGGCCACTTCGGCCATCGGCGCGACACCCTTGGGGGTACGGGCTTCGAAGAGCTCCTGGATACGGGGCAGACCCTGGGTGATGTCTTCCGCGGAGGCTACGCCACCGGTGTGGAAGGTACGCATGGTCAGCTGGGTACCGGGCTCGCCGATCGACTGTGCGGCGATGATGCCGACGGCCTCGCCGATGTCCACGGTCTTGCCGGTGGCCAGCGAGCGGCCGTAGCAGAGCGCGCAGGTACCAACGGCGGACTCACAGGTGAGCACGGAGCGCACCTTGATCTCGGTGATGCCGGCGTCGATCAGTTCCTGGATCAGCACATCGCCGACGTCGGATCCGGCCGGCGCCACCACGGTGCCCTCGGAGTTCACCACGTCGGTGGCCAGCGTGCGGGCGTAAGCGGAGTTCTCCACTTCCTCGGCCCGGCGCAGTTCACCGTTGTGGTCGGCTTCGGCGATGACCGTGGTCAGGCCGCGCTCGGTGCCGCAGTCCATCTCGCGCACGATCACGTCCTGCGACACGTCCACCAGGCGGCGGGTCAGGTAACCCGAGTTGGCGGTACGCAGCGCGGTATCGGCCAGGCCCTTGCGGGCACCGTGTGTGGCGATGAAGTACTCCAGCACCGACAGGCCCTCACGGTAGGAGGACTTGATCGGGCGCGGGATGATCTCGCCCTTCGGGTTGGCCACCAGACCACGGATACCTGCGATCTGGCGGACCTGCAGCCAGTTGCCACGGGCACCGGAGGACACCATGCGGTTGATGGTGTTCTCCTTGGTCAGGTTCTTCCGCATCGCGTCGGCAACCTCATTGGTCGCCTTGTTCCAGATGTCGATCAGTTCCTGGCGCCGCTCGTCGTCGGCGATCAGGCCCTTGTTGTACTGGGACTCGACGCGGGCGGCCTGGGTCTCGTAGCCCTCCATGATGGCGGCCTTTTCGGCCGGTGCCGCGATGTCGGAGATCGCCACGGTCACGCCGGAACGGGTCGCCCAGTAGAACCCGGCGTCCTTGAGGTTGTCCAGCGTCGCCGCGGTGACGACCTTCGGGTAGCGCTCGGCCAGATCGTTCACGATCGCCGAGAGCTGGCCCTTGTCCGCCACGCGCGCCACCCAGGGGTAGTCATCGGGCAGCGTGTCGTTGAAGATGACCTGGCCGAGCGAGGTTTCGATCAGCGCTTCCTGGCCCTCTTCCCAGCCCTCCGGTGCCGGCTGGTCCGCGCTGGGCACGAAGCCGGGCACGCGGATCTTGACGACGGAGTTCAGGTGCAGCTCGCCGGCGTCGTGGGCCATGATGGCCTCCGCCGGGCTGGCGAAGACACGGCCTTCGCCGGTTCCGCCTTCGCGCTTGGTGGTCAGGTGGTGCAGGCCGATGATCATGTCCTGGGAGGGCAGGGTCACCGGACGGCCGTCCGACGGCTTCAGGATGTTGTTCGAGGAGAGCATCAGGATGCGCGCCTCGGCCTGGGCCTCGGGGCTCAGCGGCAGGTGCACGGCCATCTGGTCGCCGTCGAAGTCGGCGTTGAACGCGGCGCACACCAGCGGGTGCAGCTGCAGCGCCTTGCCTTCGACCAGCTGCGGCTCGAACGCCTGGATGCCCAGCCGGTGCAGGGTAGGTGCACGGTTGAGCAGCACCGGGTGTTCGGTGATGATCTCTTCGAGCACGTCCCACACCTGCGGGCGGAAGCGCTCCACCATCCGCTTGGCGCTCTTGATGTTCTGCGCGTGGTTCAGGTCCACCAGCCGCTTCATGACGAACGGCTTGAACAGCTCCAGCGCCATCTGCTTGGGCAGGCCGCACTGGTGCAGCTTCAGCTGCGGGCCGACCACGATCACGGAACGGCCGGAGTAGTCAACGCGCTTGCCCAGCAGGTTCTGCCGGAAGCGGCCCTGCTTGCCCTTGAGCATGTCGGACAGCGACTTCAGCGGACGGTTGCCCGGTCCGGTGACCGGACGGCCGCGGCGGCCGTTGTCGAACAGCGAGTCCACGGCTTCCTGCAGCATCCGCTTTTCGTTGTTGACGATGATTTCCGGCGCGCCCAGGTCCAGCAGGCGCTTCAGGCGGTTGTTGCGGTTGATCACGCGGCGGTACAGGTCGTTCAGGTCGGAGGTCGCAAAGCGGCCGCCGTCCAGCTGCACCATCGGGCGGAGCTCCGGCGGGATCACCGGAACGGCGTCCAGCACCATGCCCAGCGGCGAGTTGGTGGTGGTCAGGAAAGCGTTGACCACCTTCAACCGCTTCAGGGCGCGGGTCTTGCGCTGGCCCTTGCCGTTCTTGATGATGTCGCGCAGCGACTCGGCCTCGGCGGCCATGTCGAAGTTCTCAAGGCGGTTCTTGATGGCTTCGGCACCCATGGCGCCTTCGAAGTAGAGGCCGTAGCGGTCGCGCAGCTCGCGGTAGAGCCCCTCGTCGCCCTCGAGGTCGGCGACCTTGAGGTTCTTGAAGCGGTCCCAGACCATGTCGAGGCGCTCGATCTCGGCGTCGGCGCGCTTGCGCACGTTGGCCATCTGGCGGTCGGCGGAGTCGCGGGCCTTCTTCTTCTCGGCGGCCTTGGCGCCCTCGCCCTCCAGGCGGGTCAGCTCGTCCTCGAGGTCCTTGGCGATCGCCGCGATGTCGGAGTCGCGGGTGTCGGCCAGCTGCTTCTTCTCCAGGTCGTGCTCGGCCTGCAGGTTGGGCAGTTCCTCGTGGCGGCGCTCCTCGTCCACGCTGGTGATCATGTAGGCGGCGAAATAGATGACCTTCTCCAGGTCCTTCGGCGCCAGGTCGAGCAGGTAGCCCAAGCGGGAGGGGACACCCTTGAAGTACCAGATGTGGGTGACCGGGGCGGCCAGCTCGATGTGGCCCATCCGCTCGCGGCGGACCTTGGCACGGGTGACCTCGACGCCGCAGCGCTCACAGATGATGCCCTTGAAGCGCACGCGCTTGTACTTGCCGCAGTAGCACTCCCAGTCGCGGGAAGGTCCGAAGATCTTCTCGCAGAAGAGGCCGTCCTTCTCGGGCTTCAGGGTGCGGTAGTTGATTGTTTCCGGCTTCTTGACCTCGCCGTAGCTCCAGTCGCGGATGTCGTCCGCGGTGGCAAGGCCGATGCGCATGAGGCCGAAGGAGGATTCGCTGGACATATGGTCCCTGTTCTCTCTTGTTCTCTAAATCTGAAAGTCTGTCGGGTTACGGAAAGAGGGGCGCCGTGCGCGGGCCGGCCGCGGTGCTCCAAGGCACCGGCGGCCGGCCGGCGCGGCTAGACCTCTTCGACGGAACTCGGCTCGGCCCGGGAAAGGTCGATGCCCAGTTCTTCCGCGGCCCGGAAGACTTCTTCATCCGAGTCACGCATTTCGATCGCGGTGCCGTCGGTGGAGAGTACTTCCACGTTCAGGCAGAGCGACTGCATTTCCTTGATCAACACCTTGAAGGATTCGGGAACACCCGGCTCCGGGATGTTCTCGCCCTTGACGATCGCCTCGTAGACCTTGACGCGGCCGTGGATGTCGTCGGACTTGATGGTGAGCAGTTCCTGCAGGGTGTACGCGGCGCCGTAGGCCTCCAGGGCCCACACTTCCATTTCGCCGAAGCGCTGGCCGCCGAACTGCGCCTTACCGCCCAGCGGCTGCTGGGTGATCATCGAGTACGGGCCGGTGGAACGCGCGTGGATCTTGTCGTCCACCAGGTGGTGCAGCTTCAGGATGTACATGTAGCCCACGGACACCGGATCCGGGAACGGCTGGCCGGAGCGGCCGTCGAACAGACGGGCCTTGCCGGAAGCGCCGATCAGGCGCTCACCGTCGCGGGTCGGGTTGGTGGCATCCAGCAGCCCGGTGATCTCGAACTCGCTGGCACCGTCGAACACCGGCGTGGCCACCGTCGTCGGACCCGACTGGCGGGGCAGGTTCGGCAGGTCCTTGGCCCAGTCCGGGTTGCCCTCGATGTTCCAGCCCTGCTTCGCGGCCCAGCCGAGGTGGATTTCCAGCACCTGGCCCACGTTCATGCGGCCGGGAACACCCAGCGGGTTCAGCACGACGTCGACCGGGGTGCCGTCTTCCAGGAACGGCATGTCCTCGACCGGCAGGATCTTGGAGATGACGCCCTTGTTGCCGTGGCGTCCGGCGAGCTTGTCGCCGTCCGTGATCTTGCGCTTCTGCGCCACGTACACGCGCACCAGCTGGTTCACGCCCGGGGGCAGCTCGTCGTCGTTGTCGCGGTCGAAGATCCGGACGCCGATCACGGTGCCGGACTCGCCGTGCGGGACCTTCAGGGAGGTGTCGCGCACTTCGCGGGACTTCTCGCCGAAGATCGCACGCAGCAGGCGCTCTTCCGGGGTCAGCTCGGTCTCGCCCTTGGGGGTCACGCGGCCGACGAGGATGTCGCCGGCGTCGACCTCGGCGCCGATGTGGATGATGCCGCGCTCGTCCAGCTGGGAGAGCACTTCCTCCGACACGTTCGGGATGTCGCGGGTGATTTCCTCGGCACCGAGCTTGGTGTCGCGGGCATCAACCTCATGCTCCTCGATGTGGATGGAGGTCAGCACGTCGTCGGAGACCACGCGCTGCGACAGGATGATCGCGTCCTCGAAGTTGTGGCCCTCCCAGGACATGAACGCCACGAGCAGGTTCTTGCCCAGCGCCAGTTCGCCCTGGTCGGTGGACGGACCGTCGGCGATGATGCTGCCGGTTTCCAGCCGCTGGCCCTCGGAGACGAGGACACGCTGGTTGTACGCGTTGCCCTGGTTGGAGCGGGCGAACTTCATGATCGGGTACCGGGTCTCGGTGCCGTCGTCGTTCAGGGCGGTGACCAGGTCCGCGGAGACCTCGGTGACCACGCCCGGCTTGGCGGCAACCACGGAGTCGCCGGCGTCGACAGCCGCGTAGCGCTCCATGCCGGTGCCGACCAGCGGGGCTTCCGAACGCAGCAGCGGCACGGCCTGGCGCTGCATGTTCGCACCCATCAGCGCGCGGTTGGCGTCGTCGTGCTCCAGGAACGGGATCAGGGCGGTCGCCACCGACACCATCTGGCGCGGGGAGACGTCCATGTAGTCGACCTCGTTGGCCGGCACGAGCACCGGCTCGCCGCCGCCGCCGCGCTCCCGGCTGAGGACCAGGTCCTCTTCGAAGTGCAGGTCCTCGGTGAGCGGGGCGTTCGCCTGGGCGATCACGCACTCGATCTCGTCGTCGGCCGTCAGGTAGTCGACCTGGTCGGTGACCTGGCCGTCGATGACCTTGCGGTAGGGGGTCTCGATGAAACCGAACGCGTTGATCCGCCCGTAGGAGGCCAGCGAGCCGATCAGGCCGATGTTCGGGCCTTCAGGGGTCTCGATCGGGCACATGCGACCGTAGTGCGAGGGGTGCACGTCACGGACTTCCATGCCGGCGCGGTCGCGGGACAGGCCGCCCGGGCCCAGCGCGGACAGGCGGCGCTTGTGCGTCAGGCCGGCCAGCGGGTTGTTCTGGTCCATGAACTGGGACAGCTGCGACGTGCCGAAGAATTCCTTGATCGCCGCCACCACGGGGCGGATGTTGATCAGGGTCTGCGGCGTGATCGCCTCGACGTCCTGGGTGGTCATGCGTTCGCGGACCACGCGCTCCATGCGGGAGAGGCCCGTGCGGACCTGGTTCTCGATCAGCTCGCCGACCGCGCGGATGCGGCGGTTGCCGAAGTGGTCGATGTCGTCGATCTCGACGCGGATGTCGTGGTCGGCGCCGTCGCGCTTGCCCGGGATGGTGGTCTCGCCGGCGTGCAGGGCGACCAGGAACTTGATCATGGCGACGATGTCGTCATTGTTCAGGACCGAGGCGTCCGGATCCGTCAGCGGCTTGTCGATGCCCAGCTTGCGGTTGATCTTGTAGCGGCCGACCTTGGCCAGATCGTAGCGCTTGGGGTTGAAGTACAGGTTGTCCAGCAGGGACTGGGCAGCCTCGACTGTCGGCGGCTCGCCCGGACGCAGCTTGCGGTAGATGTCCAGGAGGGCTTCTTCCTGGGTCTGCGTGGCGTCCTTCTCCAGCGTGGCGCGGATGGAGTCGTACTCGCCGAAGGTCTCCAGGATCTGGCCCTCGGTCCAGCCCAGGGCCTTGAGCAGCACGGTCACGGACTGCTTGCGCTTGCGGTCGAGGCGGACGCCGACCTGGTCGCGCTTGTCGATTTCCAGCTCGAACCAGGCGCCGCGGGACGGGATGATCTTCGCGGTGAAGATGTCCTTGTCGCTGGTCTTGTCGGCGGTCTTCTCGAAGTAGGCGCCCGGCGAGCGGACCAACTGGGAGACGACGACGCGCTCGGTGCCGTTGATGACGAAGGTGCCCTTGTCGGTCATCAGCGGGAAGTCGCCCATGAACACGGTCTGCTGCTTGATCTCGCCCGTGTTGTTGTTCATGAACTCGGCCTTGACGTACAGCGGCGCGGAGAACGTGGCGTCGCGGTCCTTGCACTCGGCCATGGTGTACTTCGGATCGGCGAACTCCGGCTCCGAGAAGCTCAGGGACATGGTGCCCTGGAAGTCTTCGATCGGGGAGATCTCTTCGAAGATGTCGGCGAGGCCGGAGGTGCCGGCCACACCCTGGCGGCCTTCTTCCTGGGCCTTGGCTACGCGCGCCTTCCAGCGTTCGTTGCCGACCAGCCAGTCGAAGCTGTCGGTCTGAAGGGCGAGCAGATTGGGAACGTCAAGAGGTTCGTGAATCTTGGCGAATGAGAGCCGCCGGGTTGCTCCGTCGTTCGACGAGGCGTCCAGCAGGCTGTTAGCGGTATCGGTATTAGAGGTGCTCGAGGCGACCAAGAGGGATCCTTCCACAGACCTTCAGGCTTGTCCTGCGCTTCCGCACCGCCGGCACCCCGAATGGGGTCCGGACATCACCTGGATCCGCTATATGATCCTTGCCCGCCGCACGATCTGCAGTTAAACACAGATAGGGCGTGGCGAAGCCCACCGCTATATGAAGGCCAAAGGTTTTGAGGGAAGACGCAAATACTTAGTGTACGGCACCGCGCGGCGGGATGTCCAACATGCCGGGCAGGCACCAGCCACCGCTCCCCCGCCATCGGGATGCGAGCGGCCTGCGGTGCGAAACGCGGTGCGAAAGGGGCGTCTTCGCGGTTGTCTTCCCCGGGACAACGCCACCAGCATATACCGCGCCGCCGCCACTTTCCGGCCCGCGCTTCAGGCGAGTTGCCTAACACGGGTAATCTGTGAAGCAGATCATACCGACGGCAGCAGCCCGGTGGCCCCCGCTTGCGCAGGCCACCGGGCGCGGAAAAGAGGCACGAAGACCATGGCCGAGAACAACAGCAGCCGCGACGACGTCGTCATCCTGAACGGCGCACGCACGCCCACGGGACGACTGAACGGCCAGCTCGCATCCTTCACCGCCGTCCAGCTCGGCGGCAAGGCGATCGCGGCGGCGCTGGAGCGCTCCGGCGTCGCCCCCGAGCAGGTGGACGCGGTCATCATGGGGCACGTCATCCAGGCCGGCGCCGGCCAGAACCCCGCCCGGCAGGCGGCCATCGCGGCCGGACTGGGCTGGAACGTGCCGACCGTGACGATCAACAAGGTCTGCCTCTCCGGGCTGGCCGCCGTCATCGACGCCGCCCGGCTGATCCGCTGCGGCGAGGCGCAGGTGGTGGTGGCCGGCGGGCAGGAGTCGATGACCAACGGCCCGCACCTGCTGCCCGGTTCCCGCCGGGGCTGGACCTACGGCAGCCTGACCGCCCTCGATGCCACCGCCCACGACGGCCTCACCGACGCCTTCGACCACGAGTCGATGGGCGTCTCCACCGAGCGCCGGAACGCCGAGCTGGGCATCCCCCGCGAAGCGCAGGACGAAGTGGCCGCCGCCTCCCACCAGCGCGCCGCCGCCGCCGCCAAGAACGGGGTCTTCGACGACGAGATCGTCCCGGTCGCGGTGCCGCAGCGCAAGGGCGAGGACCTGGTGGTCGACAGCGACGAGGGCGTCCGCCCGCAGACCAGCGTGGAAAGCCTGGCCCCGCTGCGGCCGGCGTTTGCCAAGGACGGCACCATCACCGCCGGCAACTCCTCCCCGCTGTCCGACGGCGCGGCCGCCGTCGTGGTCGCGACCCGCGGCTTTGCCGAGGACAACGGCCTGGACTGGCTCGCCGTCGTCGGCCGTCCGGGGCAGGTGGCCGGACCGGACACCTCGTTGCAGTCGCAGCCGTCCAACGCGATCACCCAGGCGCTCAAGCGTGCGGGCTGGACCACGGCCGACCTGGACTTCATCGAGATCAACGAAGCCTTCGGCGCCGTGGCGGTGCAGTCGCTCCAGGACCTGGACTACCCGCTGGAGAAGTGCAACATCCACGGCGGGGCCATCGCCTTGGGCCATCCGATCGGCGCCTCCGGCACCCGGCTGGCGCTGACGGCCGCCTTGGAACTGCGCCGGCGCGGCACCGGCAAGGCCGCGGTCTCCCTGTGCGGCGGCGGCGGCCAGGGCGAGGCGCTGCTGCTCTACCGTGACTAGGAGTTCCGGGCGGCCCCGGCGGCGCGGCCGGGAATACCGGGCGGCCGCCGGCGCTTGAACCGGACATGAGCAACGACTCCGGTGCCCCTGCCCTGCCGGCCGGGCTGCAGCGTTTCCTGGCCGGCGCCGAAGCCCACTCGCTGAACGTCGACGTCGCCGAACGCGCCGGCGCCCGCAGCCTCGCGGAGGCCGCGCAGCTGCTGGGCATCGCCGAGGCCGACATCGTCAAGACCCTGGTCATCAAGCACAAGGACGGCTCGTTCCTGTTCGCCCTCGTCCCCGGCGACCGGCAGATCTCCTGGCCCAAGCTCCGCTCGCTGCTGGGGGTCAACAAACTTTCGCTGCCGCACGCCGATATCGCCTACGCGGCGACGGGCTACCGGCGCGGCACCATCACCCCGCTGGGCAGCAGCACGGCCTGGCCGGTGTACGCCGACGAGTCCATCCGCGGCCGGCGGATCTCGCTGGGCGCCGGGGAACACGGCTACTCCGCCTTCGTCGACGCCGATGCGCTGACGTCCGCGCTCGGCGCCACCGTCGCCGACATCTCCGACCCGGCCTGAGGCCGCCCGACCCGCTCAGCCGGCGGGGCACCGGCTGCGGCGTCCGGCCCGCACAGCACAAAGCCCCGCCGCCCGGTGGGGCGGCGGGGCTTTGCAGAAGCTAAAGAGAGCTTACTTGAGGGTGACGGTCGCGCCGGCAGCCTCGAGAACTTCCTTGGCCTTGTCGGCAGCTTCCTTGGTGGCGCCTTCGAGGACGGCCTTCGGAGCACTGTCGACCAGGTCCTTGGCTTCCTTGAGGCCCAGGGAGGTCAGCGCGCGGACTTCCTTGATCACTGCGATCTTCTTCTCGCCGGCAGCTTCGAGGACGACGTCGAACTCGGTCTGCTCCTCGGCAGCGGCTTCGCCGGCGCCGGCTGCGGGGCCTGCAACGGCAACGGCAGCAGCGGTGACGTCGAAGGTCTCCTCGAACAGCTTGACGAACTCGGAGAGCTCGATGATGGTCAGTTCCTTGAAAGCTTCAATGAGCTCTTCGTTGGTGAGCTTCGCCATGGTTGGCGTCCTTCCTGATAGGTGATGCGGCTGGTGTGTCCGCACCAAGAGTTGGTTGGTGAAGAGTCTTACTGCTCTTCGGCGGCAGCCTCGGCCGGGGCCTCGGTTGCTTCGGCAGCGGGAGCTTCGGCTTCGGCAGCTTCGGCCGGAGCTTCGGCAGCGGCGCCGCCGTTCTCCTCCTGCTTGATGCGCAGCGCATCGAGGGTGCGGGCCAGTGCGGACATCGGCGCCTTGAGGACACCGGCGACGCGGGCCAGCTGGTGCTCGCGGGATTCGAGAGCGGCCAGCGCAGCAACGGCGGTTGCATCCAGGGCCTTGCCCTCGAAGATACCGGTCTTGATGATGAGCTGCGGGTTGGACTTTGCGAAATCCGTCAGGGACTTGGCGGCTGCAACGGCGTCACCCTTGATGAAGGCGATAGCAGTGGGTCCGGAGAGCTGGCCTTCGAACGCGTCGATGCCGGCTTCCTTGGCTGCAATGCCAGTCAGGGTGTTCTTGACGACCGAGAACTTGGTGTCCTGGCCGAGAGAAACACGCAGCTCCTTGAGCTGTGCAACGGTAAGCCCGCGGTATTCGGTTAGGACTGCAGCGCTGGATTCCTTGAAATCGCTGGTGATTTCTTCAACGGCTGCCACCTTGGTTGGCGTTGCCATAACCCTCCTTCCGGGGAATAGTGCCGGTGGTTCGGGTCGCACGCATAAAAAACGCCCCATGCAGGCGCACGGGGCTTCGTTCCCGCTCCGGCGTTCCGGTGGCGGGGCAATGCTTCGTTCACCTGCGCAGGCCGTCCCAGGCATGGGACTTTCGGTTGAAAACGTGGAGGCTTTCAACGACCGACGGTCTTTGGTTCTTCAAGGGTACGGGATCCTGCCGCCGGACGCCAAATCGGCGGCCCGCACCGCGATCCGCGTCCGCACCCCGGACGGGTCAGCCGGCGGCCGACCGCACCGCGGGCGCCTTCGCCGGGCCGGCGGCATTGCCGTCGAGGTCGTCCTGGACCTGGTCCACGTGGTCCTCCATTGCCTGGCGGGCTCCTTGGGAGTCCCCGCTTTCGACGGCGGCGAGCACCCTGCGGTGCATGGCGAGGGTGCGCGTGCGGACGGCCCGCGCCCCAAACGCTTCCCGCCGCGCGTCGGCCAGCACCCGGCCCATCGGCACGAAGACCGCCGGAAAAAGGATGTTGCCGGACGCCTTGAGGACCACCGTGTGGAACAACCGGTCGGCTTCGACGAAGGCGTCCGCGTCACCGGCGGCGTCCGCCGCGGCCATCGACTCCAGGTGCCCGCGCAGCAGCTCCAGGTCCGCAGCGGTGCGGCGGAGGGCAGCCAGCGCGGCGGCCCCGGATTCGACCAGGCGCCGCACTTCGAGCAGTTGCCGCGAGGCGGCGGAGTCGCTCATGCTGTGCGCCGCGGCGCGGACGATGGCTTCGACCGAGGTCCACTTCCCGGGCGGATTGATAAACGTGCCGCGGCCCCGCTGGATGCTGATTACGTTCATCGCCCGCAGCATGGTGAGGGCCTCCCGGACGGTCAGCCGGCTGACCTGCGACCGGGCGGCGATTTCGGCTTCGGTCGGCAGCGCGTCGCCGGGCGCCATGCGGCCCGCGATGATCTGCTCCAGCAGGTCTTCCGCCACCATGTCAACCAGCGTCCTGCGTTCCATCGGCCCTCCCGCCACACCCGGCAGCATGCCGGCGCGCTGACATCGTAACCGCCGCTGCCGGTTACCGGCGCGTAGCATGACGCGCCGGCGACACGCCCCGATCCACGCCGTCACACGGCGCCGCCCGGGCCGGTCCCCCCAGCCTGCGGCCCCGGACCCAGCTTCTTCTGCCAGGCGGCCTCGTACCCCGCCGGAGCGAAACCGAGGGCGATGTTGATGTCCAGCATGTGGCTGTTTTCGTCGGCGTTCCAGGTGTAGAGCCGGCGCCCCTGCGGCCACGCTTCCGCCACCCGCTGCAGGTTGCGGGCCTTGATCCACAGGCCCAGGCTGTGGCCACGGTGGGCCCGCAGCACCAGCGTGTCCTCCTGGAAGACCACCTCGGGCTGCTCCGGGAAGAATTCCAGCACGGTATGGCCCACCAGCCGGCCGCTGGGCACATGCCGGGCCGCGACCACCAGGCAGCGGCCGCCCTTGCGCCGCAGCTCTTCCTCCTGGTGGCGGACCCGGGCGGCGTCCCACGCTTCTTCCTCGTAGTCGAGTTCACCCAGCGGGACGTCCGTGCTCATCCGCTGCCGCAGGGCCGCGTACTGGTCCACGCAGTCCGGCGGGCAGCTGTCGGCCCACTCCACCAGCCGGTAGTCCGCGCCGGCCTTGCGGGCAGCCGCTGCCGCGTGGGCTTGCAGCCTGTCCTGGTCGGCGGGGAGCGGCATCCTGCTGCACCGCTCCACCTGTTCGAGCCGGAAGCCGCCGGCCAGCGCGAAGCGCACCGCCGGCGCGGACCCCGGCAGGGCCCCGGCCCCGGTCGTCGGCCGGAGCATGTCCGGGCCCGCTGGATCGAATCCGGCGGGATGTTCGCTCCAGGCCTGAAGGGTGGTCCGGCCGCGGCGGGCGGCGCAGGCCTCGGCTTCGGCCAGCAGCCTGCTTCCCACGCCCCGCCGCCGGTAGTCGGGATGGACGGCCACAAAGACGTACCCGTTCCGCGGGTTGTCCCGCAGCGACAGCTCGAGCAGGGCACGCCCGACGTGCCGGTCCCCGTCTCTGGCCGCCCAGAGATACGTCACCGAGTAGTCGTTCGGCCGCGCCCCCTCGAGCCTGACCGCCGGGCTCACCCAAAAATCGTTGTTGCCCCAGATCAGCCCGTTGACCAGATTGGCCAGCTCGGCGGATGCGGCAAAGTCCGCACCGCCCGGGCCCTGAAGGGCGGGCGGGATGGGCAGCGGCGCGATCGTGATCGAGGTCGTGGGCATGCGGGCTCCTCGGCACTGAGGCAGTGATTGAGTAGTACCAATCACATTACTGCATCCCGCCGCGCCGCACTATCTCCCGCTTAAACGGGCTATGGCCGCAGCATCTGCTGCGGCCATAGCCTAAGTGTTCGCCGTCGCCGGCGAACCAGAAGTCCCGGTTAGGCCTCCACGGCCACCTTGGTGACGTTCGGGTCCACGGAGATGCCCGGGCCGAAGGTGGTGGTGATGGTCGCCTTCGCGATGTACCGGCCCTTGGAAGCCGACGGCTTCAGGCGCAGCACCTCTTCCAGGGCGGCGGCGTAGTTCTCCACCAGCTTGTTGGCGTCGAAGGACACCTTGCCGATGATGAAGTGGAGGTTGGCGTGCTTGTCGACGCGGAAGTCGATCTTGCCGCCCTTGATGTCGTTGACGGCCTTGGTGACGTCCGGGGTCACCGTTCCGGTCTTCGGGTTCGGCATCAGGTTGCGGGGACCGAGGACCTTGCCCAGGCGGCCGACCTTGCCCATCAGTTCGGGGGTCGCCACGGCGGCGTCGAAGTCTGTCCAGCCGCCCTGGATCTTTTCGATCAGGTCGTCGGAGCCAACGAAGTCGGCGCCCGCGGCGATCGCGGCCTCGGCCTTGTCGCCGGTGGCGAAGACCAGCACGCGGGCGGTCTTGCCGGTGCCGTGCGGCAGGTTCACGGTGCCGCGGACCATCTGGTCGGCCTTGCGCGGGTCGACGCTGAGGCGGAAAGCCACCTCAACGGTCGCGTCGAACTTGGACGGGCTGGTCTCCTTGGCGAGAGTGATTGCCTCGACCGGGGCGTAAACCTTGTCCGCCTCGATCTTGGCTACAGCTGCCTCATATGCTTTGCTGCGCTTTGCCATCTGCTTTTTCTCCTTGTGCAGTTGTGGTCTGCGGACCGCGCCCGGCCCTGCCACAACGACGGCGGTGTTCCCACCTGTGGCGAGCTGTGTCGCCGTCGTTTTTTGAATTGTCTTGGTGGGGTCCTGCAGGACTTGTGTCCTGGCACGACCACCGGGGTTGAGGTGCTTAGCCCTCGACAGTGCTCGATTGTCGAGCAGCTGCGGTGCTTGCTTCCGGCGAGTGCCTCGTTCCTCGGCCCTCACCGTACGCGAGCTCCTCGCTACTCGACCTCGATGCCCATGGAACGGGCGGTGCCGGCGATGATCTTGGCGGCAGCCTTAATGTCGTTGGCGTTGAGGTCAGCCATCTTGGTGCCGGCGATCTCATCGACCTGCGCCTGGGTCAGCTTCGCAACCTTGTTGGTGTGCGGGGTAGCCGAACCCTTCTGCACGCCTGCGGCCTTCTTGATCAGCTCGGCGGCCGGCGGGGTCTTGGTGATGAAGGTGAAGGAACGGTCTTCGTAGACCGTGATTTCAACCGGGATCACGTTTCCGCGCTGGGATTCCGTGGCGGCGTTGTACGCCTTGCAGAATTCCATGATGTTGACACCGTGCTGACCAAGCGCCGGACCGATCGGCGGGGCCGGGTTGGCGGCGCCTGCCTGGATCTGGAGCTTGATGAGGCCGGTGACCTTTTTCTTGGGGGCCATATCGGGTCCTTCTCTCACATTACGTACCGGCGGCACAGGAGCGTGCCGGCGGTGGTTGGCCGCCATGGCTTGGCGGCCGGCCGTGCGGGTTCGGACAAAGCGGGTCCGTATCCGCACGAAGTCTTGGTTAGTGGATCTTGGTGACCTGGCTGAACGAGAGCGTCACCGGGGTTTCGCGCTCGAAGATGGTCACCAGCACCACGAGCTGCTGGGATTCCGGCTTGATTTCGGAAATCGTTGCCGGCAGCGTCTCGAACGGCCCGTCGTTGACGGTGACGGACTCGCCGACCTCGAAGTTGACGGTGATCGGTGTGCTCGCTGCCGTCGCCTTGCCCGCAGCCTTGCCGCCGGCTTCCGTCTTGGTGCCCGTGATGGTGTGCTCCAGCATGGAAGCAACTTCCTTCAGGCTCAGCGGCACCGGGTTGTGCGCGTTGCCGACGAACCCGGTCACGCCGGGAGTGTGGCGGACGGCGCCCCATGAGGCGTCGGTCAGGTCCATCCGGACCAGCACGTAACCCGGGATGCGCACGCGCTTGACCAGCTTGCGCGTGGTGTTCTTGATCTCCACGACCTCTTCCATCGGGACCTGGATCTCGTAGATGAAGTCTTCCATGTTCAGGGTCTGGATGCGGGTCTCCAGGTTGACCTTCACACGGTTTTCGTAGCCGGCGTAGGAGTGGATAACGTACCAGTCACCGGGCTGGCGGCGCAGCTTGGCGCGGAATGCTTCGAGGGCTTCCTCTTCGGTCTGCTCAACCTCTTCGGCCTCTTCGGCCGGCCCGGTCTCCTCCGGGGCCCCGTCGGCGGCCACGGCTTCGGTCACGTCCGCCTCGGCGGCGGCTTCGGCGGCCTCGTCGAGGACGGGGGCGTCGTCGGCGGCCTGGTCAAGCTCGCTCGCCAGATCGGTACCGGCAGCCTCTTCTGCGGCGTCAACGCCAGAAGCCGGCACCTCGTCGGTGCCGGTCACGGTAACCTGCTCGTCGGCTTCCAGCTCCGCGTTCTCTTCGGAGTTCTGGGCTTCGAGTTCCTGGTCGGACACTTAGCTTCCTGCTTTCTTCTTCAGCTCACTTGACTCGCGGCGGCTTTGCGCCGTCGTCGTATCCATCCGTACGGCTGCCGCAACGCGGACGTTACTGTTCGGGTATGCCGTCTCCGAAGACGAAGAACGCGCCCTGGCCGAAAACCAGATCCAGTGCCGTGACGATCAACATCATGATGGCCACAAAGGCGATCACCACAAGCGTGTAGTTCAGCAGTTCCTTGCGGGTCGGCGTGACGACCTTTTTGAGTTCGGCAACGACCTGGCGGACAAACAAAATGATCCGGGCGAAGAGACCGCGCTTCTCGGTCTTTCGTCCGGTGGGGCGTCCCTGGGGACTGCTGGAAGACGTATCGGTCAACCTGGCCTCACTCATTCTGTCCGGTGTCCGGCCCCCGGACGGCCTCGGCCGGCCTGGACCGCTGCTTCGTGCTGGGATGCTGAACTGCTGCAGTTTATGCCTGCGGCGGTTCTGCGCAGGGCAGACAGGACTCGAACCTGCAACCTGCGGTTTTGGAGACCGCTGCGCTACCAATTGCGCCACTACCCTATGGAGCCGAATACTGCCGGATGCCCCCGCCGCGCGGGCATGGAACATCATGGCGTTTTCAACACCGAAGATCCAGTTTACGCCAGCGATGCGCCGACGTCGAACCGAACCCCGTTTGCCGCCCAAAAGGCGACTGATCCATTATGCAACATTTCCGCCGGCCCGCTGACCAAGGGGGCCGGGCGGGCACCGGGCAACGGGCCGTACGCCCGACGGGCTGCACCCGGACTCGGGCTGCACCTAGACTATGGAACAGTCCTACACGCTACTGAAGACGGGAATCCCATGCCTGCCAACGCCCGCGTCTCCCGGCGCATTGCGTCCATCGCCGAATCCGCCACCCTCGCCGTCGATGCCAAGGCAAAAGCGCTGAAGGCTGCCGGGCGCCCGGTGATTGGCTTCGGGGCGGGCGAACCGGATTTCCCGACCCCGGACTACATCGTGGAGGCCGCCATCGAGGCCGCGCGCCAGCCGCGCTTCCACCGCTACTCCCCCGCCGGCGGCCTGCCCGAACTGAAGCAGGCCATCGCGGACAAGACGCTGCGCGATTCCGGCTACCGGGTGGACCCGGCCCAGGTGCTGGTGACCAACGGCGGCAAGCAGGCGGTGTACGAATCCTTCGCCACCTTGTTGGATCCGGGCGACGAGGTCCTGGTCCCCACGCCGTTCTGGACCACCTACCCCGAGGCGATCCGGCTGGCCGGCGGCCTCCCGGTGGAGGTCTTCGCCGGGCCGGAGCAGGGCTACCTGGTCACCGTCGACCAGCTCGAGGGCGCGCTGACCGACAAAACCAAGGTGCTGCTCTTCGTCTCCCCGTCCAACCCGACCGGTGCCGTCTACCAGCCGGAACAGGTTGCCGAGATCGGCCGGTGGGCTGCCTCGAAGGGCCTGTGGGTCATCACCGACGAGATCTACGAGCACCTCACCTACGACGGCGTGCCCTTCACCTCCATCGCCACGGCCGCCCCGGAGCTGGGCGACAAGGTCGTCATCCTCAACGGCGTGGCCAAGACCTACGCCATGACCGGCTGGCGGGTGGGCTGGATGATCGGCCCGAAGGACGTGGTCAAGGCTGCCACCAATATGCAGTCCCACGCCACCTCCAACGTGGCCAATGTGTCCCAGATGGCAGCGCTGGCCGCCGTGTCCGGACCGCTGACCGCGGTGGACGAGATGAAGGTTGCCTTCGACCGCCGCCGCAAGGCCATGGTCGAGGGCCTGAACGCCATCGCCGGCGTCGAATGCCCGACGCCGGAGGGTGCGTTCTACGCCTACGCCGACGTCCGCGGGCTGCTGGGCAAGGAGTTCCCGACGGCGGGCGGCACCGTCCGTCCGGCGACCTCCGCCGAGCTCGCCTCGCTGATCCTCGACGAGGTCGAGGTCGCCGTCGTGCCCGGCGAGGCCTTCGGGCCGTCGGGCTTCGTGCGGCTGTCCTATGCCCTCGGCGACGAGGACCTCGCCGTCGGCGTCGGCCGGCTGCAGGATTTCCTGGCGAAGGCCAAGTAACCGCCGGAAACGGTGCCGGAAACGGTGCCGGCCGGGCTGCCGAGAGGCAGCCCGGCCGGCCGTGTCGTGCCTGCTACTTTTCCGGCTGGGATTGGTGGGCCGGATTGCCGTGGAACGGCGGCACGACCCGCGGGCCCGAGGTTTCCGGCTGCGCCGCGGAGCCGCCCTGGCTCCGGCCGACCTCGGGCATGTCCGGCACCGTGGTGCCGCTTGGCTCCGCTCCGGCGCGCAGCTCCTCGAGCCGGCGCTCGAGGACCTGGACGACCGGGAGCCGGTTCCCATGCTCCCGCTCGTAGGCCAGGAGCTGCGTCATGCCCTGCTCGTCCAGCCCCGTGATCCGGGACGGAAACGTGCCCAAGGGTATGTGGTCGTAGTCCGGCAGCGGCAATTCGTCGTGCCGTGGGGAGTCGGTCATGGATCCTCCTGCGCTCGTAGACACCGGCCGCAGGCCTTGGCACCGGCTGCTGTACTGCAGTTCCGGGGGATGTCACCGATTCCGGCTCCGGTGCGGGACCGCGGTCCGTCCTGACAGTGCCACCAAGCTACCACCGGCGCTTGGGGGTACAACAGGGCCCGGCCCCCCTGCTACAGGATCCGGCGGTCAACAGCCCAGCGGGTCAGTTCGTGCCGGGAGGACAGCTGGAGCTTGCGCAGCACGGACGAGACGTGGGTTTCGACGGTCTTGATGGAGATGAACAGTTCCTTGGCCACCTCCTTGTACTGGTAGCCGCGGGCGATCAGCCGCATGACCTCCAGTTCGCGCGCGGAGAGCTTGTCCAGTTCGTCGTCCACGTTGGCTACGGCTGCGGTGCCGAAGGCGTCCAGGACGAACCCGGCCAGCCGCGGCGAGAAGGCCGCGTCGCCGCCGGCCACCCGCTCCACGGCGTCAGAGATTTCGGCGCCGGAGATTGTCTTGGTGACGTACCCGCGGGCGCCGGCCCGGATGACGGTGACGACGTCTTCGGCGGAGTCGGAAACGCTCAGCGCCAAAAATTTGGTCTCCGCCAGCAGGTCCGCGCAGGCCGCGACCACCTCGGCCCCGCCGCCGCCCCGGCCTCCGGGCAGGTGCACGTCCAGGAGCACGACCGCGGGCCGCTGCTCGCGGATGGCCGCGATCGCTTGCTCCACGGTCGCGGCCTCGGCGACCACCTCGATCCGCCCGTCCAGGTCGGCTTTCAAGCCGGAACGGAAGATGGCGTGGTCGTCGACGACGACCACGCGGATGGGTTCGGTCACGATGCGGTTCCTTCCTGGGGGTGCTGCAGGCTGAGGTGGACTTCGGTGCCGCTGCCGGTGTTGCGGATTTTTGCCTGGCCGCCGTGCCGCTCCATCCGACCGATCAGCGATTCGCGCACGCCCATCCGGTCCGGCGGCACGGCGGCGGGCTCGAACCCGGGACCGCGGTCCCGGACGAAGATTTCGCTGCCGCCCGGCGTGCATTCAACGTAGACGGAGATGCCGCCGCCGGCGTGTTTTGCCGCGTTCTGCACGGCCTCCCGGGTGGCGTGCACCAGGACCTCGTGCCGGTCGGTCATGGCGCTGTCGCCCACGGCGACCACGTCCACGGGATGCCCGTAGGCGTCTTCGATTTCGGCGGCCACCGCCTTCACGCGGTCCACCAGGTTGCCCTCTTCCTGCCGCCTGTCCCGGTAGAGCCATTCGCGCAGTTCCCGTTCCTGGGCGCGGGCCAACCGGGTGACGTCGTGTTCCGAACCGGCGCGGTTCTGGATCAGGGCCAGGGTCTGCAGCACCGAATCGTGCAGGTGCGCGGCGATCTCCGCGCGTTCGGTTTCCCGGATCCGGCCGGAGCGTTCGGTCTCCAGGTCCCGCCAGTACTTCAGCACCCACGGCGCCAGAACCAGCAGGACCCCGGCCAGCACGGCCAGCGAGGCGAACAGCGTGGGCCACATGGCCTCCCAGGTAATCGAACCGGACACCATGGTGACGATGCCGGCCACCACCAGGACCAGCCCGGCCAGCAACCGCACGGCGCCTTGGGCCCCGGTTGCCCCGGCGCGGTCCATCAGTCCGCTGCGCCGGGAATCGTCCAGCTGCATCCACGCGATCACCGCGCCGGCCGCAATGGCGAGCACGGGCAGCCAGGTCCCCCACGGCAGGTTGATGCCCGCCAGCTGGGCGACGACGGCGCCGCCCGCGAGGACCAGGGCCGCGCCGATCAGGATTTCCTTGCCGCCGCGCTGCATCAGCCGCGGGGCGCCGGCCGCGGCCTGCGGAAGTCCTCCGGGCCGCCCTCCGGGGCGCCCGCCGGGGCCGGCCGCCTGC